>JACQDX010000017.1 GCA_016200895.1 Burkholderiales bacterium | reverse complement strand
TTTTTGAGGACTGAAATGAATGTTGAAAGATGTAGGGACTTTAATGAGGGCACTGGCAAAGCTTTTTAAGTGCACAGTATGATAAGTCGCGCATGTTAATTGACTTGATTAGTTGGCGACAAACGCCATTGGAGCTCCAGCCCGGTAGCCTCCAGCCTTCGCTGGAGCGACGATTTTGAGAGTTTGGGAAATACGAGAATTGTCCTGGTTTTGGGAGAAAAAACTCAAGACAATGGAAAGCGACTAGCCCCCATTTCGTCGCTCCAGCGCAGGCTGGAGGCTACCGGGCTGGCGCTCCAGCGGCGTCCGTTGTTCATCAATGCTACCTTTTGACAGAAAACATCAAAAACTTAATTTTTGAAATAACAAAAAGAACAAAAACCGCAGCAAACTAAGCCCATCACCCTCCAAAAAACTCCGCATGTATCGCCTGCAATGCCAGCTTCCTGTCCTCCTGCTGCACCAGCATATACGCTGCCACCTCGCTGGCACCCGCAGCCGCCAGGCAGACATGCACGCCTGCCGCAATCGCCGCCGACAAGGCACGGCTGGCAATTGCGCCACCTACATCAGACGCTTCCAGCACACCATCGCCAACCACGGCGACAATAGCCACATCTGCGTTGCGTGATACTTCCACCACACCGGCCAGATGATGCTCTACCAGTGCCGCATAGCCAGCATCGAGATGATCACGGGATACCAGGATATTGATGGCAGTCTGCGCCGTCAGTACGCTCTTGATATTGATGCCATTCGCATCCAGGGTATTGGTCACCTGTGCCAGGATGCCAGGCTTGAAGCCAACTCCAGGGCCGTGCAATTTCAGTATCGCCACGTCTTCGGTTGAGGTAACACTTTTCACCACATCACGCGTCACTTTGCGTTGCGCATTGATGACGGTATAGGGTAAGAGACCACGCTCTGGGCGGGTAATGTTCAAAATACGGATGGGGATATTCTGATCAAACAAAGGCTCTACTGTGCGAGGATGCAAGATCTTGGCACCGAAGTAAGACAGCTCTGCCGCTTCCAGATAATTCAATTGTGCAATCGTATGCGGCGCGCTTACCGTACCAGGGTCGGCACTGAGAAAGCCATCAACATCCTTCCACACATCCAGTGATTCTGCACCTATACAGCAGGCGATTGATGCTGCCGAATAATCAGAACCGCCGCGGCCAAACAGGGTAGCCTTGCCATCACGGTTTACCCCATAAAAACCCGGCACGACAATGACTTCATCGCCTTGTAATGCTTTAGCGACAGCTGGGGCACTGGCGTCAAAATCGCAGGCGGCATTGCCAAACACGCCATCGGTGACCAGGCCAATATCCTCTGGCAGGGCCTCGCGTGCTTGTATGCCATGGCTGAGCAAGACTTCGGTCAGCAACAGGCTGGACAGACGCTCGCCATAGCTGAGGATGGCATCATTGACGAAGGTCGGTACGTCTCCTATGCAGTGTATGCCGGTCAGATAACGGTCGAGCTGGTCGAGGCGTGCCGACAGCGCTTTTTCTACACGTGCGCGGGTGGTGGCATCGCTGATATTCGCTTCCAGTATCTGCTTCTTCAGAGCACGCAGGTTTTGCGTGTAATCCTTGCTCTCGGCCAGGGCTGCTGCCGTGCCTGCACCTTCCCTTGCAGCTTGCACGCAGGCGATGAGGGCATTGGTAATGCCGTAAAACGCCGACACCACCAGCACCAGGGGCTGTTGGTAAGTTTGCACGACATTGACGACGCGGTTGATATCTTCAGGCTGGCACAGGTTGGAACCACCAAATTTAACGACGATTTTTTTCATTGCAATTTCCAGAGCAGGGATAGCATGTTGGCCACTTCATTCCGCAAGCAAAACGCGAAATGCAGTATATCGAAACGACAAGGGTAATGCAGTGCGCCGGGCAGGTCAACGCGGCTACCGTATCCTGTGAAAAAAACAGGCGGCAAAACACGGCTGTATTCCCCCGTTTGATCTGGCACTTTATCTCTATAGTTGTAGCATCGCCCGTATTATGACCGTTGCCTCATCATGAAAAAATGCCAAGCCCCACATCACCCCCATTGCACGCATTGGGTGGCAGAGGGTGAAGCCGTCTGTGCCGCAGGTCACCCTCAGGCAGTTAGCCCGCTAAGACTGGAGTTACTCAACGCATCAGCGGACAGACTGACACAAAAACGTGTAGCAGTAGCACCCGCCAGCCTGCATCTGCATTTCAGCGGTTATGACCCGCGTGCTGCAGGTGGCCGTCAAACCATCAAGCTGGAATTGCGGGGCATGTTGCCACCAGATGTCACCATCATAGAGGTGCAATTACGTTCCGAACTGATTGTCGCTGGCGTTGCAAAGCAACGCCTGTTACGCACTGCGTCTGGACTATGGCAGCCCTTGTTGCTCAGTTTTTCATCCAGGAACAAAGAACATGGGCAATATCCGCTTGAAATCTGCTTGTCACATGAACAAGAGCCCAGAGTCAAACGCAAGTGGTTATGCACCAGCGTCATCTTCGTGCCACGGGCCGATGCCACGCTGACAGAAATCCACAGTGTGTTTTTAGCGGCTCAAAAGAATATCAAGGTCATAGCCGGAGATGGTGCCATCGCCACACTCAGCGGACTGGGTCAGTCGAACGGCTATGCGCAAGGCATTATGAATATAGAAATCAATGCCAAGGATGCTTCCATAGCCAAACTGGACATGCACCCACCAACAGGAAAATATGAAATCGCCATGGGCACTATTGCCTGGGATGAAGAACTCATGGAAGTCGCATCAGAGTCTGAAGCCCGTGCAGCAATAGCCAGCCCTGCCAGGTCTGAGCAAGTGCCGCCAGCCAGACCAGTAACGAGCAAGTCAATAAGTAAGCCAATAAGTAAGTCAATCGCAGCAGCAACAAAATGGGCCAGCCTGATAGGAGAGCAGACCCAGCCACACAGCAATATCCGTCTCTTTGCGTTGGACGAGTATGTGCTTGGTCGTATGGAAGCTCATCCACAAGCAGACATCTTGCTAAGTCACCGTGCCAACAGCGCAGCAGAAAATGCCAGACTGACCCGCCGCATCAGTGCTCGCCATGCCATCATCCGCAGAAAGGGGATGGGCGCAGAAATCACCGATGTGTCGCGCTATGGCACTTTGCTTGATGGCATGGCGATGGAAAAAGACCAGCCCTATACTTTGTGTCCAGGCATGCAAATCGAGTTCTGCGCCAGTGTCAGGGGCATAGTTAAATTGCAAATCATGGCGATACTGCCGCATGCTGTCATTCTTGGTGATGCGGCTGCCGGGGCAGGTAGTAGCCTGCTGTACCTGTTTAAACCGGAAACCAGAACTGTGCCTTCAACGCAAGATTTACCAGAAGGATTACCAGTGATATTTCATGTGCGGGGTGGCTTCTGGCATAGGGACAAGCTTACTTTGCAAGACACCAGACTGGATGGGCTTGCTGATCTGAGAGTACTGACTCAGTTACCAGCGGGTTGTCGTTATTTAAGTTCAGCAAATCCAGATAACAATCAATAGAACGACAGACAGGCTCAACATCCCCAATTGTGTAGCGATGCAGTCGGCGCGTTTTTACCGGGTTTGGCAGTAGAAGACAATAAAACAAACCTGCCGCTACTGTTTGATCCATTGATAGCGATAATAAAATCAGGAAAGCCGTCACCATCTATATCGGCGATAGCTTCTACGCGTGAATCCCAGCCGAAATAACCCAGCGCATATTCAAATTTTTTGCCAGCATATTCAATGAAGTAAGTTGCCCCTTCTCCATAAGCTGCGCCGTTTTTTCCTTTCAAACCATTTTGAACGCGCATACCAAATGGCACGCCATTCAATTCTAGCCGGTATTGATAATCCAATTGAGGTTGCAAAGTGCCTGTCCCGTTTTTGAATACATAAATGGGCTGCTTGCCTGGCTTGAATTGGACGCCGGGCACGCGCAGATAATGAAGACCGTCGTACTCATCCATAGTCTCAAGCTCAACATTGGATGGCTGATCCTTGTTCGGGATTTGCACTACAATTTTCTTCAGCCAGTCTGGCATTTTCTCTTTACTGGATGCGGGCCTTATTTCTAATGAGTTTTCCTTAAGGTCAAGAGAGATCCAGTGATCTCCCGGCCATTTGGCAGGTAATATTTTTTCAAACTGCTGGGGCACGCCGTAACTGCCCACTTCCTGCCGCCATTCCCCCGACATGAGCAAAGTACCAACCTCCTTATCGGTTGCATGGCTGACAGGCGCAAACAAGGAAACACTCAATAACATTAAGGATGGTCGGAAATTTTTCATGTATTAATAATCAACAAGAATTTTATTGTCTGGCGGGGTAACAGAACTTTGGACATGTAGATACTGCCATGAAGTGCAAAGCATTATAAATACTAATAAATTAGGACTTACGCAAAATTGTCCCAGCAAGGCGTAGCGACGAAGACAGTACTTTAGTACGGCGAGGAGCTGCAACGCAGCTGGGGCGGTTTTGCGTAAGTCCTATAAATAAAAGATGTCACAAGTACTGATAGCTTTAAGTTGATTGTTGCTCAATGTGAATAATTGCAAATGATGTCCTGTTTGCAAGAGCCGGAAATTCTTGATGCAATTGCGGGTAAAAATATAAGAAATCCAAAATGCCCAGCAGAAAGTTATATGTGAGACATGCAATTTACTTTACACCACTATACTGACAGATATTCTCAAAACCATCCATAGCGCGATCTAAGCCCTAATCCTCCTTCTGTTCGCGTCTTTCAAATCCACCCCCGGTGCTACCATTTTTGCTCAGGTGCATGATATTCCCTCGTCCTCGCACCGCGCAGCGATTGAAGGAGTTCCCATGTTCAGCATCTTTGCCAGTTCCAAGCTCAAATGCCCCCAGTGCGACCATAACAATATACAAGATGCTGTCTATTGCACACATTGCGGCCTCATGTTGAGCAGCCCGCGGCACGAGACGATATTGCGCCACAATCGCTGGCTGCCCAAAGAGAATGAGGTCGCCATGTATTTTGGCGTGCGGCCGCTTAGCAGTATTACTAAACAAGACTTGCATATCCCCGTCAGCGCCCGCGCTTATATATTGCAAGAAGGCCAGTTTGCCGAATTGCTGGCAGGTGACTATATAGGGCAAGACATCAGCAGCCAGCTCATGGGGTTGCAGACAGACAAAGCGGCAGAAATCTTGCTGACTCGCCTGAACCCCTTTGCCCTGTTGTTCAGTTTTGAAGATATGCACACTGCAGAATTCCTGGCTATCGCTGCCAAGTTTGTCATCAGTGTCAAGATTGCAGACGTACCTGCATTCGCCAAACATTTCATGCATGCACCCGGTATCATCACCTGCCAGCAACTACAGCAATTGCTGGAGCCCATGGTGCGCCAGATTGCGCTTGAATTTCTGGGTGCACAGTCCTTGCGGGACCTGCAAGACAATGCCCACCTGCGCCAGCAACTCGATGAACGTCTGTTGTCTACCCTGAACCTGTCTATTGCAGAATATGGCTTCGTCGCGACCCAGGCTGTCACCCGCGAAGTGCGCCACGACAAGCTGACGGATGACAGGGAAAAGCTCAGTGAAAAGATAGGCCGCATGCATCTGATCATCGATGGTCAACGCGCCAAACTGGAACAAAGCAAACTCATCGATGCGCTTTACACCAATAGTGAATGGCAAAAAATCGCCAGGCAGGAAGAGCAAATCCGCCTGCGTTACCGCCATGAAGAAATGCGCCAGGAGTTTGGCAAAGACTTGGGCTGGCTATACATGCAAGGCCAGGTCGAAAGCGCCAAGAAACGCCTGAGCCGCGCCAAGTTGCGCCAGGATGAAAACGAGCGCCTGCAAACCATACGTGCCCGCGAGCTTGAATTGTATGGCCGCATTGCCGATGCAGCCACGCGCAAGCATGCGCTGGAGCGCGGTGCTGCAGATACCGTTAAAGAACTCGAGCACAGCCTCAAACAAAAATCCGAGCACCGCCAGAACGAAGCAGACCAGTGGCTGCATATACGCACCATGGCGCGCATCAAGATGCGTTCAGAATCAGAAATCACCCAATTGCAGGGCAAGGAAGCCGCACAACTGATGCAGCAGAAAATCCAGCATCAGTTAAAAAAATTCCAGCTCGAACATGAATTTACACAAGCCAGCCTGATAGCAGATCAGGAACAGCAAACGGCCCAGACAGAATTATTGCGCCACAAGCAAAACCACTTGGCACGCCGTGAACAGGAACTCGAAGATGAAGAACAAAAAAACCGCCTGATACTGATCAGCATAGAAGCAGAAACCAAGGCCAGGGAGTTCCAGCGCATACAGGCCTGGGAAGAAGAGTTGCAGCAGCAACGCACACGTGCGCTGCAACGTGAAGGCAGCATCAGCGATGTTGACACTGAATTCAAACGCAGCCAGATACAGGAAAAAATCAATGGCATCAAGCGCAACGATAATCAGGCCGATGTCATGGCCCAGCATGAAAAACTGCTGACTACCCTGAAAGCCCATGCCTTGTTTGAACAGCAGACACAGCAGCAACAGCATCAGGCCAAGCTGGCCGAGGTAGAAGTAGAAACCCTGCGCCAGCAACTTAAACAGCAAGATGATGAACGCCGCTGGAAAAAAGAATTGCAACAGGCAGAAGCAGAGCGTGCCGACAAGTTCGCCAGACTGAGTCTGGAACGTGAACAACGTCAGGCAGAGCAGGCACATGATGCCCTGCTGGCCCGTATCGCCATAGAACGCATGAATGCCATCGCCAATTTTAGCGAAACCGGCAAGATCGCCACCGCTGATCCAGCCAATGCCATTGCATTGGCCGAGATCGTCAAGGTGCAGGCACAAGCCAGCCTGACGGCAGAACAAATTCTCGCCATGCAGGCGGGTAGTTCAGAACATGCCGCTCATGCCATGAGTGCCATGGCCAACGTACAGCAAGGCATGAGCTGGGAGCAGACCGTCAAGATGCTGCAAGAGCGCATTGGCGATGAGCGTGCGCAAAGAGAAGCAGAGCAGCAAAGACGTCATGAGATAGATCTGAGCATGGCGCAAAACGCTGGCAACCGCGTAGTGCAAGCCGGTCAGGCAGGAAGAAAATAAGCAGAGGACGAAGCTGCGATTTGTAGCTGGAAATCTCAGCTGAAAATCGCAGCAAACTAATGTCACGCCCTATATCCAAGTTAAAGAAGACCAGTCATCACAATGCAAACGCCACTACAAAAAATCCGTGAATTGCGCGCATTGCTGGATGAAGGCCTGCTCACAGAAGACGAGTTCAAGCAACGCAAGGACGCCATCCTCGATAACGAACTTGCCCCAGCCATTTCCCGGCAGGCCAACAAGACCGCGCAAGAACCTGCACAAGGTACTGACCTGGGTTTTCTGGCCGGGCAAGAAGTGGGCGGCGTCTCCAAACGCTACAGGTTGGAAAAACTCTTAGGGCAGGGCGGCATGGGCCAGGTATGGCAAGCCAGTGACCTGGCAACCCAGGCTGAGCTTGGCCATAGCGAGACAGTTGCGCTAAAGATTTTGCCACCTCAACTGACCCAAAGCGCCCTCCATGCGCGGCTGCTGGTGGAAGAAGCATCGCTGGTGCGCAGACTGGCGCATGAACATATCGTCCGGGTATATGACTGGGCGCGCGACCCCGCCACCAACAGCTATTTCATCATCATGGAATATCTGGACGGGCACGATCTTGAAAACTATTTGATCAAACACACCCGCTGTACCCTCAAGCAAGTGCTGGACATGCTCAGCCCCGTGGCAGATGCCCTGGACTATGCATGGTGCAAGCACAAGCTCGTCCATCGTGATCTGAAACCCAGTAATCTCTTGCTGACCAAGACAGGCGATATCAAGCTGCTCGATTTTGGTATCTCAGCCCGCTTGCGTAGCCATACCCAGGCAGGCTTGATTTCCACCAGCATGACGCCATCGCGTTCACCCTATGCCGGTACGGCAGGTTACCGCGCGCCAGAAGCGGGCAGCCATCAGCATAGCCCTGGTCTTGATGTATATGCCGTCGCTGTCATGATTTACCAGATGCTGGAAGCAGCCATGCCCTTCGGCGAATATCGCCATCCCCAGCAGCAGCCTATACAACCGGCAGCACTGAATGCCGCCCAGTGGCAAGTCTTGCAAAGTGGTTTTGCCATCCAGCCAGACCAGCGCCCAGCCAGTGTGCGTGCGCTATTGCAGACTTTGCAGGTTGCAGCCAGGCCGCTTGCCAATGCAGCACAAAGCAAAGCAGCAAGTTATAGCAAGCAGCAAGAAATAAAAGAATCACCGATAGAAGCAGCGGCCCGCCAGCGTGCTGAACAAAGACGGCAACGCAAGGAGCTGGAAAAACAAAGGCGCGAACAGGCTAGCGCCGCCCTGCGTGCACTCATCGCCAGACAAAACCGCCTGCACGCCATAGAAGATGCACAGCGCCGGCAGAAAGATGAACAACAGCGCCTGCACAAAGAACAGCAAGAGCAAAGACGCCAGCAAGAAGAAGTCATGGCTGCTGTGTCGAATAACGATACACCTGGCGATGTCACCATTAGCTGGGAAGAAGCCCAGCGCTATCTGGCAGCCATCAGTCGTAATACAGCATCAGACAATGGGCAAATACCTGGTAATGCTGCGTAGTTAAACCCGTGATTGAACAGACAGCGCCCAAAAAACAGCGCGGCCTGTTCACTAGCGAACTGCGTTTTGCCGTCAGGATTATTGTTTGACCGCAGCCAGAATCGCATCTGCAACTGCCTTAGGCTGTGACAACATAGGCACGTGGCTGGTCGGCAGCGTGGTCGTTACGGCATTGATCTTTTTCGCAAACGCAGCTTGCAAGCCCGGATCTATCATGCGGTCTTTGCTGGCAACGATGTAATAATTTGGTTTGTTTTTCCATGCAGCGAATGTAACTGGTTCGCCAAACACCTTGGCTGGCAGCAGGCCTTGCGTAGTTGCCAGCACAGCAGTTTTTTCTTTTGGAACATCTTGCGCAAAATTAGTCGCAAATGACTCTGGCGACAATTCCAGATTGCCATTGGCGTCCGGTTTTAAGGTAGCGATGCCTGGAGGTATAGGGTAATCTTTGCCCAGACCACCCAGTGCTTCACCTTCGGAAGGCGCAAAGGCAGCCACATACACCAGCGCCTTGACCTTGTCGCTGCTACCAGCCTGTGTAATGACTGCACCACCCCATGAATGGCCCACCAGCACAACCTTGCCAGTCTGCGCATCGACCACGCGCTGCACTGCAGCCACATCATCAGCCAGCGAAGACAATGGATTTTGTACGGCGATGACCTTCACGCCTTTAGCCTGCAAGAACGGAGTAACCTGGTTCCAGCTTGAACCGTCAGCGAAAGCGCCGTGGACCAGGACAACCGTAGTGTCGCTGCTGGTGGCGGCCAATGCATGACCAGGCAAGGCTGCAGCAGAGGACAGGGCGACAGATAAGACCAATGCGGTTTTGCTGATGTTTTTCATGATGATGACCTTCAAAAAATAGTTAAAAAATAAAATTGCCTGAAATTAGTTAGCGCGCTAAGTATTTGAATGGCATTTCCCGCCTTTTGCGCTTTGCCATACTGCGAATAGTAGCGTGCTAATAATTAGCGCGCAAGTTAATTTTAATTTTTTTCAGCGATGACAAAGTCAGCTTATGCCAAACTATTAGCGATCGAGATTGTGGCTCAGTTTTTCCAGACCAGCCGCGAGCTGTTGGACATCGGTCATCTGCAAATTGCAGGCTATGGCAATTTGCTGACTGATACGTACACCGGCAGCGCGTAGTTTATTGCCAGCATCAGTCAGGGTCAGTACGCGGTTGCGTTCATCCTTGGGGTCGCGGTTACGCAGCAGATAACCCTCGGCTTCCAGACGCTTGACGATAGGTGTAATCGAGCCTGAGTCCTGCTCCAGGCGGGTGGCAACATCGCGTATGCCCAGCCCTTCTTCTTCCCATAACACCACCATGACCAGATATTGTGGATAAGTCAGATTCAACTCGGCCAGCATCGGCTTGTACAACTGCGTCATCTTCAGTGACGTAGAGTACAAGCTAAAACAAAGATGCTCTGAAAGCAGGGGTGGTTTGCGGGTGGTCATAGGTACTCAAATTTTGGCATGGCGTTAGCCTATCGCACTTTGGGATAGTCAGCAAATGCTACAGACGTTGATGCTTTGGTAGGTTGGGCTGCGCTTCATCAACCCAACACTGGGCCTCGGCAATGTATGCGTTATTTATACACCAAGTGTTGGGCTGGTAAACCGTAGCCTAGCGAGGCCCGGCCCAACCTACAACGGAATATATATGTCTCTACAATCCCTCCACCAAAGCCCTCATCTGTAAATGCAATTCATCCTCCCACTCGACCTTCAACTGCTGCTTTGCCCGCAGATAATGATCAGTGAACAAATCGAGATACATCTCCAGCGCCTGCGCAGCAGCAGTCTCCCCAGCCAAACCCAGGCACAAGGCTGCCACTTCAGAAGTACACAAGTGATCGTCCCGCCGTGAACGGCGCAGCCGATAGCGTGAGAGCTGCTCCGGCAACAGGCTTAACACGGGAAACTGCGTCAGGTATGGGCTTTTCTTGAATATCTTGCGCGCCTCTGGCCAGGTGGCATCCAGCAAAATGAATAGCGGGCGCTTGCCGATTGCATCTGACACTCCTGCATCCGTCGGGCAAGCAGGCAGCAATTCCGTAATCACCCGCTCCGGCGCAACAAACTCACCCGGGAACACCACATAAGGTTGCCATTGCGGGTCAACCAGCACCGCCAGCAATGCTGGGTCAACCTCGGTACGTGCCCAGCCAAACGCCATGGTATCAGGCACCACATCGGCAATCAGCCAGCCAGTGTTGCTGGGTTTGAGCGTCTCATGCTCGGCCATCAGCAGGCACACCCCCGCGCGGGTAGGCACGATAGGGCGCAATTCGCACAGGCAATGACTCAGGATCAGCCGGCAGCCGCCACAACGCTCGCCCTTGGGGCCACCACGCGCCAGGAACGGCCTGGTGCTACGCATAAGACGTGCAGAGCGCAAACGGGATACAGCATGTGGCAGGAGAGTGGGCTTCATTGGTGAATCTGGATCCGGCATGCAAGCAACAAAACCAGTATGCCCATCCACACAGCAAACAGGCAGGTAATGTTATTGAGGAAGAAAGTTTGGCGTCATATATAACCAGACGTCCAGACGGCCAGTTCTGGCCTGAAGAGTCGGGCACTGCATTCTAGCCAGCACCCGGCTGCAACGAAGTAGTAGCAATCAGCGGTAAAACGCCTCAACCACACCCTTGACCTTGATCATCAAAGGATTGCCTTTGCGGTCACGTGCCTTGCCAGCGGCAACGCTGACCCAGCCTTCACTGATGCAATATTCTTCAACATCATTGCGCTCTTTGCCATTGAGCTTAATACCGACATCGTGCTGGAACACGGCGGCAACATGATAAGGGCTGCGCGGATCAACCGACAGGCGATCTGGCAATGGGGGGAGTTGTGTAGTGTCGTTCATGACCGCAATTATCCCTTAGAAGTGGCGGCGATTCAATGACTCAGATATTTTGGTGCAAATAAGCCAATATCGATAACGCCATTCAGCAAAATTGCGTCTGGATGTCCAGGAATGAAAGCCTGAACCAACCAGCCTGTCATCTTGACCGCGATTAATGGACAGGCGTACAGACTGCCACTTGGCATTTAAAAAAGCCAGGGAAATTCAGGCTAGTCATTTTTTGATAGTTAAAACGTATCGAACCAATAAATTAAATTAAGTATCCCTATAACGTTTCCATCTCTACAATCGATCAGGTAGTAGAACTCATCTCACCCTCTTGATGAAATGAGTTCGCATGTCACTCAATCAAAGGAGATAAAGATGTCTAACGATGCAAAATGTCCATTCTCAGGTAGCGCACGTGCTAGTGCCCACGCTAGTTCCCATTTAACTGCCGTGGCCGGTTCCCCAACTAACGCAAGCTGGTGGCCAAATCAACTGAACCTAAAAATTCTGCACCAGCATTCTCCTTCGTCCAATCCCATGGAAAAGGACTTCAATTACGCTAAAGCCTTCAAGACCCTGGATCTCGATGCCGTCGTGCAGGACCTGCACACTCTGATGACAGACTCACAAGACTGGTGGCCAGCAGACTACGGCCACTACGGTCCCTTCTTCATCCGCATGGCCTGGCATAGCGCAGGCACCTACCGTACCGGCGATGGCCGCGGCGGTGCAGGTGCCGGTGCACAACGCTTTGCACCGCTCAATAGCTGGCCTGACAATGGCAACCTCGACAAGGCACGCCGCCTGCTGTGGCCTATCAAGCAAAAATATGGCAACAAATTGTCCTGGGCTGATCTGATGATACTGGCAGGGAATGTCGCGCTTGATTCCATGGGCTTCAAAACTTTTGGATTTGCCGGTGGCCGCCCCGATGTGTGGGAACCGCAAGAAGATATTTACTGGGGTTCAGAAGGCAAATGGCTGGATGACCAGCGCTATACTGGAGACCGAGAACTTGAAAAATCCCTCGCCGCAGTACAAATGGGCCTGATCTATGTCAACCCTGAAGGCCCGAATGGCAAGCCAGACCCGCTGGCATCTGCCCGCGACATCCGGGAGACCTTCGCCCGCATGGCCATGAACGATGAAGAAACCGTTGCCCTGGTTGCAGGCGGCCACACCTTCGGCAAGGCCCACGGCGCAGGCGACCCTGCCCATGTCGGTGCAGAACCAGAAGGCGGCAGTCTCGAAGAACAAGGCCTGGGCTGGACCAACAGCTTTGGCAGCGGCATAGGCGTACACACCACCACCAGCGGCATAGAAGGTGCCTGGACACCCACACCAACCAAATGGGACAACTCCTATTTCGAAACCTTGTTCGGCTACGAATGGCAACTCACAAAGAGCCCGGCCGGTGCCCATCAATGGACACCGACTGACCCAGCCGCAAAGACCATCGTGCCAGATGCGCATGACCCGTCACTGCGCCACGCCCCCATGATGACCACAGCAGACCTGGCCCTGCGCACAGATCCAGCGTATGAAAAAATCTCACGCCGTTTCCTGCAAAACCCGCAAGAACTGGCAGACGCCTTTGCCCGCGCCTGGTTCAAACTGACTCACCGCGACATGGGCCCCATCGCCCGTTACCTCGGCCCGTTGGTACCAAAAGAAGAGCTGATCTGGCAAGATCCTATTCCGCCTGTTGATCACACTCTGGTTGATGACAAAGACATAGCCAGCCTCAAGGCAAAACTGCTGGCATCTGGCCTCTCAATATCGCAACTCGTCAACACCGCTTGGGCATCAGCATCCACTTATCGCGGCAGCGACAAGCGCGGTGGTGCCAACGGTGCACGCATACGTCTGACACCACAAAAAGACTGGAAAGCCAACCAGCCAGCCGAACTGGCCAAGGTACTGGCAAAGCTGGAAGCGATACAAGCAGAGTTCAATGCGGCGCAATCTGGCGGTAAAAAAATCTCGCTGGCTGACTTGATCGTATTGGGTGGCAGCGCTGCCATCGAAGCCGCAGCCAAAAAAGCCGGGCAAGATATCACCGTGCCATTTACCCCAGGCCGCATGGACGCCAGCCAGGAACAGACCGACGTAGCATCTTTTGCCGTGCTAGAACCCGTGGCAGACGGCTTCCGCAATTACCTGAGCAAAGGTCTCGAAGATGCCGCCGCAGCACTGCTCATCGACAAGGCGCAACTGCTGAACCTGAGCGCGCCAGAAATGACAGCGCTGGTCGGTGGCCTGCGCGCACTCGATGCCAAAGCTGTACTCACGAAACACGCAGAGACTCTCAACAACGATTTTTTCGTCAATCTGCTGGACATGAGAACTAAGTGGCAAAAATCAGGCATTGATGGTCAGCTCGAAGGCCGCGACAGAAAAACGGGTGAGCTGAAATGGACAGCAAGTGTAGTAGACCTCATCTTCGGTTCCAACGCACAGCTTCGTGCCTTGGCAGAGGTTTATGCCAGCAGCGATGCGCAGCAGCTCTTTGTGCGGGATTTTGTGAAGGTCTGGACCAAGGTCATGAATGCGGACAGGTTTGATTTGGTGTGACCTAAGGTTGAGTCAACAATCATATTTAGCATGGATTTGGTGCTGATTGGGTTCCCTCCCCTTCAAGGGGAGGGTTAGGGTGGGGATGGGGTTCGGTTAATGATAGACGGACGGATATTTGCGTCGGAACCCCATCCCCATCCCAACCTTCCCCTTGACGGGGAAGGAGCAAAACCAATCAGGTTATTTTTTAAATTTGGCCATGCTCTTCGATGACACAAAGAGCCCATAAAACACATCAAGCAATCTTCCCCGCCACCCCAGCAGCACGCAAAGCATCCTTATCAAACCCCGCCAGCCGCTTATACCGCAAAGATATCGCTTCAAGCTCAGCCTGCGCAATCACCTCATTCACATCCGCAAAACCCTGCGGCGCACGTTCCTCCGCCATCTGCATCACCTGCTCAGGCCCATTCATACGGTTACGCAATACGATGCCCGTAGTACGCGGCAAACGTTCAGCTTCATACTCACGCAGCGCATACAAAATACTCGCTTCATTAAGCAAACAATCCGTCAGGTAGCGCGCATCAAGTATCGCCTGCGCACTGCCGTTTGAACCTATCGGGTACATGGGGTGGGCAGCATCCCCAAGTAGCGTCACCCGCTCAAAAGTCCAGCGCGGCAAAGGGTCACGGTCCACCAGTGGGAATTCATACACCACCTCTGACGCTGCTATCAGGTCAGGGATATCTATCCAGCCCCAGTTCCAGCTGTCAAAAGGCTTGCTGAACGTAGATTTATCCACCTTGCGATTCCAGTCTGAGGCAGGCAGTTCACCACCCGGCACACGCAACTCTGCAATCCAGTTAATCAGCGAACGACCCTGCGCCCGCAATGGTTCTGAGATAGGGTAACAAACAAATTTCTGGTCCTGATGCCCCGCCATGAACATGCTGCGCCCATCCATATACGGCTCAGCTTCCGTCACCCCACGCCACAACATGCGGCCAGAAAAACGCGGCTGGTCACCCTGCGGGTACAAAAAGCGCCGCACCGCTGAATGTATGCCGTCAGCACCGATGAGCAAATCAGACTCCACCAGCACCGCCGCTTTATCCACCTGTCTGGTGAACGTAGAAATGACCTTGTCCGCCACCTGCTCAAAAGACGTGAATGCATGCCCCTGGTGTATGCGCCCGGCACCCAGCCGGTCTATGGAATTTTGCAGCAAAGTCATCTGCAACTCACCACGGTGTATCGAATATTGCGGTGAGTCATAACCAGCTGCACGTCCCCGCGGCTCTTGCCAGATTTTTTGACCAAACTTATTGAAATAAGATAGTGATGAAGTTTCAATGCCACGCTCAGCCAGACAACTCTCCAGCCCCAACTGACACAATTGCTGGCTCGCATGCGGCAATAGATTGATGCCCACACCCAGCGGCTTGATCTCATTGACAGCTTCATACACCTCAACCTCTATCCCGCGCTCATGCAACATCAGTGCAAGAGTCAGGCCACCTATACCGGCACCAGCGATTACCACTTTCATGTCTTCCTCCTGCAAAATTATAATGCTGCACGTCTTTAATAAACGGCTTAATTGTTCTACTGTATAACAATTATTCTGGATAACACAAGATGTGTTGCAAATTTCTTGCAGTAGGCTTAGAGCGATCAGGGGCCCATAGCCTGATTCTTGTAGCGTGGCAATAAGCATACAACGCGGTGTTGTTAATTAAAAATAGCGCAACATGTACAATACTTCAAAGAACAAGCTCATTCATATTGCCTGACCATGCCCAAACAAAAACCAGCCACCACCAAAGTGCAAGCCAAGCCCAAGGCAGCAGCGCCCAAGCGCCAGGCCAGCAAGCCACAAGCCCCAACCTTCAATGCCCGTATTGAAGGCATTGATTACGACATCCTTGAAGAACTCACAGGCTACGCCGTACGTCGCGCCCAGTTGTCCATCTATGCAGACTTCACCGCCAGCCTGGGTGCATATGACATCACTCCCCAGCGCTTTTCGTCCCTGGTGATTATCAGCAACAACCCCGGTATTTCACAAACCCGCCTCGCAGAAGTCATGGGCATCGCCCGCTCAGGCGTAGTCGCCATCATCGACAATTTTGAACAGGCTGGTTTGCTGGAACGCCAGGACTCCGGCGACCGCAGATCCTATAACCTGCATCTGACCAAAGACGGTCAAAAACAATTAGAGAAATACAAGCAGGCAGTGAAAGAACATGATGACAGGGTTAGCCAGCAGTTAACGGTGAAGGAAAGGCAGCAGTTGCGTGCCTTGTTGGGGAAGTTGTGTGTGGAGCCGAAGTAATAATAATCGCCTGACCAAGACCGAAGTTGAAATCCCCTCCCCTTCAAGGGAGAGGGTTAGGGTGGGGATGGGTTTCGGTTGATTGACAAGATACACCCTTTGCTAAAGAACCCCATCCCCATCCCAACCGTTCCACTGCGCTGCCTGCAGGCAGCTTAGAAATTTGTGGCGCAAAGCAATGCTTTGCGAATTCCCACAAATCTCCCCTTGAAGGGGAAGGAGCTAACCCGCAGCTTCATACTTCCATGAGTACATCATCATTCGCCAATATCAAACCAAAAAATCTCAAACCCACTTGCATCCCGTCCAAAATATTATTATATTGAATAACTGTTATACGACATAACAATAATATGCCGTAATAGAAAACCAAAAATTGCTAGCCAGCAAACAAGGAAAATAGCGAAAAGCAACATCACGTCACACCCCGCATCTGCAATACCAACAATAATTCAGGAGACCGCAATGCAACTCAACATCAAACCCACGCTACTAGCCTTGCTGATAGCAACAATCGCAGGCACAGCCCAAGCCGACATCACCATAGGCGTCAGTCTGCCCCTGACGGGCCCGGCATCTGGCCTGGGCATCCCCACCAAGAACGGCATAGCCCTCTGGCCAGAAACCATAGGCGGTGAAAAGGTAAAACTCATCATCCTCGACGACGCATCCGACACCACCCAGTCCAGCAAAAACGCCCGCAGGCTCATCACTGACGACAAGGTAGACGTCATCGTCGGCTCCACCGCCACACCCGCATCCGTTGCCCTGGCAGAAGTCGCGTCTGAACTCAAGGTGCCACAAATCTCTACCTCGCCAGTTGAGGTTGCACCCGGCAAAGGCACCTGGACCTTCCGCGTCGCCCAGTCAACTTCGCTCATGGCCCACGCCGTGGCAGACCACATGAAAAAATCAGGCGTCAAAACCTACGCCTTCCTTGGCTATTCTGATGCCTATGGCGAAACCTGGTTCAAAGCCATCACCGCTGCGGCCAGCAAAGACGGCTTGCAATCTGTCGCCACAGAACGCTTCAACCGCCCCGACACCAGCGTCACCGCACAAACCCTGAAGATACTCGCCGCCAAGCCAGACGCGATACTCATAGGCGCATCCGGCAGCGGCGCAGCCATGCCACACAAGGCTTTGATAGAACGCGGCTACAAAGGCAAAATCTACCAGACCCACGGCGCAGCCTCACGTGACCTGATTCGACTGGGCGGCAAAGACGTAGAAGGCGCTTTCGTCGTCGCAGGCCTGGCCATCCTGCCCGAGCTGCTGCCAGACAACCACCCGTCAAAACAACTGGCCACAGACTTCACCAGCCGCTATGAAAAACAATACGGCGAAGGCACCAGAAACCAGTTCGCCGCCCACGGCTACGACGCCTACCTGCTACTGAACCGCGTCATCCCCCTCGCCCTGAAAAAAGCCAAACCCGGCACGCCAGAATTCCGCGCAGCATTGAAAGACACGATGGAATCTGAAATCGACATCCCCATCACGCAGGGTGTCTTGCATTACACGGCGAATGATCATTTCGGCCTGGAAGAGAAGGCGAGGGTGATGTTGACGATACAGGGTGGGAATTGGAAAGCTGTTGGGCCTTGAGATGTCGAAGTAAGTTGGCAAAGCTATATAATTCATGAGGGTATGATTTACGAATCATACCCTCATCCAAATAAGCTGCTGTGCTTACGCATTACTGTTGATATAGCAGATGAAATTGAGTTCTCTTGATCTTTGGCTACACTTTACTCTTGGATTCTCGCTAACTCTGCAATTGCTTGTTCTGCCAAAGGGATAACTCGATAGGCTATTCCCTCAAACTGCGACGTTTCTAATAAAGCGCGCTCTCTTAAAAGATCGACTGTAAGATCTGGCTTGAATACCTCACTGGGATCCTCCGCACATAATATAACTTGAGCGTTTTCTGGAGTTTTACTAGCAAGGATACCCATAACACGCTCAAGGTGTTTCTTGTCCTGAGCATTTTGGTTTGGTGAATCAATTACCACAGGACTAGGAAGACTAGAGTCACTTCCTCTCATAGCTGACCAAAGTGCGCCATAGTATGCCACCACAGAACGCGGTCCCGGACTGCCAGAATCGGTTGGGCGTTTGTTCAGCTTCCATTTATCCACATTTGGAAATTCCACTACGTCAGCGATAACAAGTAACTCTTTGAAGGTATTTCGGAAAGTAGTAAGAGGCGCGGTGATATCATGGTTTTTCATAAGCGCTTCAATCTTGATTTTGAGATCAAGAGCTAATTCTGTGGCGGTTACAATTAATTTTTGAATTGATGCGATTTCGAGATCCAACACATTTTCAGCGGCATCTATACCTTGACTTTTAACTACATCCTGAAAGGTCAAGCGGCCTTTCTTCACATTTAAAACATTAGAAACATCCAAGTATTGATGACGAAGCGTAGCCGACTCTCTTCGGTAACGAGCTAGTCGTCCAGCCACTGACTCTAAATTTTGCTGAAGTCGTTCCTTCAAACGGTACAGTTCTCTAGCATCTTCTGCTAACTCTAAAAAAGTATGAAATGAGGCATCATGTTCTGCGTGGCATGTTGGGCATCGAAATACACCTTGGTCTTCTGTTGCCTGTCCAACGCTTTTAAAATCCGCTTCATGTTCACGGAGAGCTGCTTCGGATAGGCGAATCTGATCAATCAACTGACGTGCCAATTCTTGCCCTTCAACGATTTCGCTTCGTACACTATCTTGCTTTGTGCCAAGCTCATTGGCTAATTTGACAAGCTCCTGTACTTCCTTTTCAAACCCAGTCGTTGTGAGCTTTACTGGCGAAGCTTTTATTGATCTGCGTAGTCGCAGGCGCGTTCGCTGCAAAGTACTTACATCGACTTCAAGTTCTGAGATCCTGCTTTTGACTGTTTTCTCTTCTCCTTTAAGTGCGAAGTACTTGAATGGACGTACCTGCGCGAAATACTCAAGTGTGTGAAGAATAGAATTTGAATCAAATTGCTTGGTGTTTTTAAATGTATCCCAATTGCCAAAAAACGAACCATCCTGATTAACATAAAATGGTAAAAAAAACATTGATGGTGACGCTACGCGGACATTATCTTCTCTATCCATTAGCTGCAATTGAAAGCCAACCACACTTGAAAATATCTCGTTCCATCGGGCGCTACTCGTAGTAACCCCGACAAGTCGTGTCCCTCGAAAAAGTGCTTTCAGATCACCACGACGTAATGTCGTATACTCGACATCACCAACCGAAAAATCTACTGTTATGATCGCGTCATAGTCCCATCCCCTTAGATCACCAGTAGGGTCTGCGTCAAAAGCCCGGAAAAGGGATTTGATGATTGTGGACTTCCCCGTCGAGTTGCCCCCTAGGAACAGGGTTTTCCTCGGATGAAAGGCTTGGCTGAATGCTTTTTGCTCCATCTCTGAGCAAATGCTTATTTTTCTGAATCGCAAGCTTAGCATCGGTTTTCTTTCTCACGGCTCTCAAAATTAATCGTAGATTCGGTTTGTCCATGTTTGCACCATTACATAAATGGCCAATGCTCGCACTTGTGAGATGCTCTCATCTGGCTGAGTGTTTCGCAGGTATGCCGCAATTGCATTAAATTCATCAGCCATTGGCCACGATTCAGATTCGCTTAAATCACATATAGCCTTTACCTGAGCCCATTCTGGGTCGGTAATACTGTTATGACAACCTGACAATTTTAGGCGAGCTAATTCTGTTAATGCGACTTCTATTCGCATTTCATCACGGGTATGCCAGTGCAAGGTTGCGGCAAGTTCCTTTAGAACGTCTTCACGTCGCTTTTGCTGGTCAGGTAATAATTGTAGGGTAGCAAGTGCTTCACTGAATTGTTTTTTGCTATATCCTCTTTTGTCTATCAACTCTTCCCACGATTTACATTTTGATGTGTTTCGTGAAGCTGTCGCAAGTTTTGCAAATAGTGCATCTACGAATGAATCAGCTTGGGCTGCGTGCGCAACACTTAATTGTTTGAGCATTCCATGAGCAGCACCAATGACATGCACTCGCATGTCATTAACCTCAATCGGCGCGTACCTCAAGCCAATTTTATGGAGAGGTACATCATTTGGACTAATAGAATTGTTTATTGCAGTACTATCTCGAAAATGTGTTTGCCGTTCCGTAGATAACTCGGTCAAAGATACGTAATCCATGGACAGCGCAGTTCCACCTGCATTTAACTCAATTTTATATCGCGTATTCGAGACGAACTCAGCATCTGCTGTTAACACTTTGAAACCTAAAATTGACTTTAGTAATTTTGCAAGTGGAGAGTCACTTTTTACCTGCTTACCTTTTGCTGTGAGGCCAGCAAGGGTGTTGAGATCCCAAACACCGCCTTCTTTCTTTTTGAGTTGATAAAGGGTAATAGTTGAAGGTGATACTGGATCGTCAATGCGAGCTACATCTTGCACATATTCCAATATAAATAGGTACTCTTTTTCACCGTGAATAGTAAGCTTCAATAGTTCATTAATCAGCCAAAATCTCGCGAAATCATTACCTTTGTTTCCATGGCCGCCACCATATTCATGAAGGCTGTCGTCACTTTCAACTTGGCATAATTCGGATTGTGCAGTCGATATCGACATGCCAGCTCCTTATTTATATCTCTTGATCAGAGATCAGTTTTATCGATTCGGCTTTGAATGGGGGCTTCTGCGTCACGATATTTAGATGTGTAGCGGTAATTTTAGGTTAATGCAAAAATTTAGACAATCTCGGCTGAGATTAATATTGGCATCGATGTTCTAGTGATCAATATAACTTGTATGTCTAATCGAAAATAATAAAAAAGAGAATTTCATTTCTCATTATTTTTGAACTCACGCATCACCATTCACAACAGAAACCATAAATCCACGTTTTAAGTCATTTAATTTGCTCTCAGAGAGCGCCTTGGCACTGAATTTAGAAACATTTGTAGTACGTCCACTCTCCTGATTTGTTTTATGTGCGTTGAACTCATATCCAGTTTTTGATTTGGAGATAGTGATAGTATATAAATACTGTTTCAGTATTCCATTAAACTCTCCGTTTGACGCAACATCCCAGTACCCAAACATTAATATTCTCTCTAGGGCACGACGCATTTCGAGCGCTGATTGATAGCGCAGGGTTGGATTAGGATTCGTAGCTTTTGTAATGATTTTTCGCAAACTAGGTATAACAAACGGCATGTAGCCATTTTGTGGGGGGACTTTACCTTGAATCTTGAGTGTTTCGAATTCTGCATCCCCTACTTTTGCTCTTAGATCTTTGATTAAGCCAATTCCGTTTAAAAGGCGAAATAAAGTAAGACCGACTTGATAAATATCTGTTGTGACTGAAATAGTGTTCGTGGCATTGGTCTCAGGGGCTCTATGAAGTATATACGCATTTGGCGCTTCAATAGGTACTAGCCCTGGAGACACGCATGAAATTCCATAGTCGGTAATTAATGCTTCATTACTTGAGCCTAATAAGATATTTGATGGTTTGATATCGTTGTGGAATAAGTTTTGTTCATGAAGGTATTCAAGTCCTCTAAGCACATCTACTATTAATGCGACAGCTGTTGGTGCGATAATGAAGTTCCCAGGATTAACCTTCCCTAACACCGAGCCATTCGCAACGTGATCCATGGCAATGACAACTACTCTTGAGCTACCAAAATCTATAACATCGGCATAGTGAACTCTTACAACATTCTGATGCTTAAGTCTGTTACCTACTTGAGCTTCTTTTAGAATGACCGCAGCAGGAGCCATTTTTTCGTCAAGTAATTTCACTGCTACATTTGTATTTAGCGTCGCATCGAGGGCTAGCCAAACTTGACCAAAATGACCTCCACCGATCTTATATTGCAAAACATACTTATATAGCTCTGTGCCAGGGGAAAAATTCATTTTCTTGCTATCCACGCCACGGCGACAGCATCTGCCATTTGATGATCCCAGTTCGTATTGGTTCTACCAACGCGGTTCTCTGAATGTTCTTTTACTTCCGATCGCTTCGTGGCCATTTGATTATAGAGTTTGGTGACGATGGGTTTCTCGGCTTCAATTGCAGTAAGTAAAACCATCGCGTCAAGATAATCACCTAACCTTGATGAGGCATTTTTGCTGCCGGCAAATTCAGACACCTTGAGAGCTACTTTGGAAACATCTGGATTTTGCCTAAATATGCGGGATAATTCATCTTTAACCCACTTTATATGCGCTTCATTCGTGGTTATTGCAGCGGGCTTTTTTAGCGCGTTCTCAGAGTTTTTATTCAAAAGCTGGCAATCGACGCCGTCAAACTCAACTATTGCAAATCGGATTTGCTGTGGAGCAGTACGTATTCCAAGTATTTTCATATGCGCTCGCAAATCAAAACTAAGTGGAATCAATCTTATCAAAATTATTAAATCATAAATAATTTTTGACAATATTTATCTTTTTACTCTAGATTTGATACAAAGCACTAAAATGGGTAGCAAAGAATCCTTCTGGTTGAAGAAAATTTAGGAAATAGTTAGCACCTTACTTCTTCCGTCTAATCGAAGCCCGCGCCAACTCAATCAAAGTCGCCTTCGCCGCAGAATGCCTTACCGGTAGCAAAGCCTCCACCCCCATTGCAATCTGCCTGGCAGCCTCAGCCCGAGTATCCTCCAGCGCCTCATTGGCGACCAGCCATGTACTGACCTCGGCAGCGTCGGCAAAACCATTCGCCGCCAGCGCATCAAAGCCTTGCGGGTCGCGCTGGCGGGCCAGTAGCAAGGGATAGGTTAGCAGGCCGGTGCTGAGGTCGGTGTAGCGGGTTTTGCCGGTGTCGTTGGTATCCGGGGCTAGGTCGAGTATGTCGTCGATGAGCTGGAAGGCGAGGCCCATGTGGCGACCAAACTGGGCGGTGGCGGTGACTGTGGCGGCGTTGCAGCCGCCTACTGTGGCACCGGCGCGGCAGGACCAGGCGAACAGGCCGGCGGTTTTGCCGTCGATGATGCGCAGGTAATCTTGTTCGCAGGCTGCCAGGTTGCGGCGGCCTGATAGCTGGTCGGATTCGGCGGCGATCATGGATTCTATGACTTCAAACAAGTCGTCTGCCAGGCCGTTATAGCCTATGCGGTACAGTGAGCGCACGGCGCGTGAGACCAGCAGGTTGCCTGCCAGCACACCGGCACCCACGCCATATTTTTTCCATGCAGTGGGGTGGCCGCGCCGCTGGTCGGCTTCGTCGATGATGTCGTCGTGTAGCAGGGTGGCGGCGTGTATTGATTCGGTGATGATGGCGACCTGTATTGCTTCTTCTGACAAGAAGCGCCGCATCAGCATGGAACAGAGCAGGGCGCAGCTTGCCCGCAGGCGCTTGCCGGACTGGAATAGCGAATCTGCCAGCACGCCATCGATAAGGTGGCGCTGGTGGCTTGCTCCGTACTCACGAAAATGTTTATCGGTCTGGTCAAGCGCGCTGATCAAGCGTGCGCGCAATTTGTCGAGGTCGTCGGCCAGTGCCTTGTCATTGATGGCGCCGACTACATCATTGATGAGGGTGTTCACGCCGGATGTGTTGGCCTGTACCTCTACTACGATTGATTTCGAGTCAGGTGCATTGCTGGCCCACTTGGAGACCGGTGCCACGCCTCTGCTGAGGTTATTGATAAAGCGCATGGCTTTTGATTCAAACTCGGGCAGGCGCTGGTCCCAGCCCAGTTGGCGCACGATGTCGCCAGCCTTGATTGAATAGTCAGCAACGCGACTGGTCATGCCGCCCAGCCAGGCGATGGTTTCGCCGGAGAATACCGGCACCAGGTCAAGCAGATGCGGTAAACCTGCTTCAAAGCGCAGCCTGTCTATGACCTTGAGTGGCGTCAGTGCCGTGGGTTCTTCAATCGCAAAAATCTGACAAGGCTGGGCGCTGGAACCTGTCAGTGCGAGTATACGGTTGACAGCTTTGCGGGCGGATTCATTCGCGCTTTCCATCGTTGCCACATCAGTACCCGTGCGCACAAAATCACCAGCGACAAACAGGTTGCTGATGCCTATATCCACCTCAGGCCGCGCCGCCCATGAACCAGCAGTGTTGACGAAGAGCGGCGCATCGTTTTCCATGCCCTGTTCTGTCCAGCGTAATGACGGGTCTATGGAACAGGCCACCACGCCAGCAGCTTGCAACTCTGCACGGTCTGCTGGTGCAAGGTGGGCCAGTATCTGTTGCCAGACTTCTTCCTGTATTTCTGCTGGTGTGCAATCCCTGGCGGGTTTGCGTATGTATTCGCCGGGCGCATCAAAATCAGATATGCAAACGCTGAGTATGCCGCGCACGGTACCATCGCCATATTGGCTAAGCCCGCGTGGCCAGAAGCGTTGCTGGCATAGCGAGGTCAATGCCCACGGCGCATCCAGGAATATGGTGTGACCGTGGTTCAGTTCTATGTCTTGCCCCAGATAAAAGAGGATGCCATTCATCCACTCGGTCTTGAGTTCGTCCAGCCTGGCCAGGCTGGGTGCTCTTGCCAGCATGTCTTCATTGCTGATGGCCTGTAAGGCTTCCAGCGGCAGCGCCAGGATGAAGTGGTCGGCTGTGAGTTCTGTACCATCACTGAGTTGCAGTGCGCGCGCAGTATTGTCTGCGCCGTCCCACAATACGTTTTCTACTGATGTGCCCTGGATAAATTCCACGCCCAGATGTTGCAGGTGCGTGACCCACGGTGCTATCCACACTTCACTGGTCGGGCCATTCAAGACCCGGTCGGCACAACTGCGGTAGATATCGCTGAGCAGCTGTATGCCCACCACTACGTTGGATCTTGCACTCATGTCTGCTGCGCGGCATGCCACCAGGGTGCGGGTTACGGCGTTGATGACATATTTCTGATAAGCCTCAGAGCGTGAAGGTGTCTGGAAATAATCCCAGGCAGAGATGTTTTCAAATTCGCCAAAGCGCCGTTCATCTGAACTGGTCAGCATGGTGAATACGCAGCGCACATAATGCAGCATGTCTTCACGCGGCACATCGACCCCGCTGCCAACAAAAAGATCGTAAAGAAAAGACAGCAATGACGACGCATCACGCGATGATGAGCGCAATTGGTTGGGTACTTCCCAGCGCCCCTTTTTTGACAACGCAAGCGTGCGTGAAGTATGCGCCAGGTTGTCTGCCACACTGCCATAAGAACCATCAGCCAGCACGCAGGGTATGCGCGCCATGGTGTCGGGGATATGCCGGTAAAACCCAGGGAAGAAGCGAAAGCCATGCTCACCCGGCAAATCCTGCTGGCCTGCCGTGGCTGTGCCCTCTACCGGAATACTGCGCGACTTGCCACCCGGCGCGGCCAGCGCTTCAACCACGGTCACCAGATAACCCCGCTCGGCCAGTTCGTGCGCCGCCGTCAAACCCGCCACACCGGCACCAGCAATAAGTACTCTAGTTTGCTTCAACGAGCTGTCTCCTGAGATGAAATGGCGGAGATGAACTCAACCGCAACCAGCAAGTATTATGCTGGCAGTCTGTTGGTCATGGGCAAGCAAAGTGTGGGTGAGGTTTGATTTGTTTAAAAAAACAGACAGTTGATTACCACCAGAGTGAATATTTACGGTTTGCGTACAGATATTTTATGGCAATTACCGAGGGCAAGGCGACCGGGGTTTGCTTTGAAAAACCGAGCCTGTCATGTTCACGGCTAATTCTTCTGTCCTCACACGCACTATCCCGCTTAAATCTACTGAGCTGGAAAAAGCCTGTCAGCCTTAACTCTTCAGAAGAACTAGTTCTTCCGGACATAAGCCCTCTCCTTTTGCAGCAGGGATAGCAACCGTCAGACGAATTTCTAAATAACCCTACTCTTTGTAAGCTGATAGCACCTATAAAAGTAAAAGGAGCTGTCATGGCTAGTCAGGGCAAAGCCTATTCGGTGCTGGGGTCCAGTACACTGGCCTTCACCGTCTGTTTCACCATCTGGATGATGTTTGGCGTGATTGGCATTCCGATCAAGGCGGCATTACATCTCAATGAAACGGAATTTGGTCTGTTGACAGCCATGCCTGTGCTGACCGGTTCGTTAATACGCGTACCACTGGGCATCTGGACTGACCGCTTCGGTGGTCGTATTGTCTTGTTCTTGCTGATGCTGTTTACGGTCATACCGATTTACCTGATCAGTTATGCCACGGCTTACTGGCATTTCCTGGTGCTGGGTTTGTTCGTCGGTCTGGCTGGTGGTTCTTTTTCGGTTGGCACCCCTTACGTCGCACGCTGGTTCAAGAAAGAGCGGCAGGGCCTTGCCATGGGCATTTTTGGGGCTGGTAATTCTGGAGCGGCGGTAAATAAATTCATCGCCCCGGCATTGATTGCAGCGGCAGGCTGGACCCTGGTGCCCAAGGTGTATGCCGTCATGATGCTGGCTGCAGCCCTGATCTTCTGGGTATTCTCTGCCACTGATCCCAGCCATAACGTCAAATCAAACATCAGCTTCCTGGCGCAGCTGAAAATGCTGAAAGACCCCAAAGTCTGGCGCTATTGCCAGTACTACTCCGTCGTCTTTGGTGGTTATGTGGGCTTGAGTTTGTGGATGGTCAAGTACTACGTGACTGAATATGGTTTCGACATCAAGAGCGCCGCCTTGCTGGCTGCCTGCTTCTCTTTACCTGGCGGTGTCCTGCGCGCCTTTGGTGGCTGGTTGTCTGATAAATATGGGGCCTACAAAGTGACATGGTGGGTCATGTGGGTCTGCTGGGTTGCCTTCTTTTTGCTGTCTTATCCACAGACTGATTTCACCATCAAGACCATCAACGGCATGCAGACATTTCATATTGGTTTGACCCCAATCCTGTTCACAACCATCCTGTTTGTCGTGGGAATTGCGATGGCAGTAGGTAAGGCATCTGTCTTCAAATTCATCTCGGATGATTACAGCAGCAATATCGGCACCGTCTCTGGTGTGGTCGGCCTGGCGGGTGGTCTTGGCGGCTTCATCTTGCCGGTCTTGTTCGGTGCCATTGTCGATATCACTGGTGTGCGCAGTTCCTGTTTCATGCTGTTGTACGGCACGGTCTGTGTATCCCTGGTGTGGATGCATTTCCAGTTCCGCAGAGAAGGCATGCTGGCAGCGCAGGCCGCTATGCCTGCCTGACATCTGTGAGCATTTTGATTACAAGTTATTGAAAACCAGGAGCATATGATGAGTCATGTATTAAACCGGTGGGAACCAGAGAATCTTGAATTCTGGCGCAAGGAAGGCAGCTCGATTGCGAATAGAAATTTATGGATATCCATACCCAGCCTGATGCTGGCATTTACAGTATGGATGCTATGGAGTGTGGTTGCCGCAAATCTGGACAAGGCTGGATTTCATTTCAGTAAAGACCAGTTGTTTTTCCTGACGGCATTGCCCGCCTTGTCAGGCGCGACTTTGCGGATTTTCTATTCTTTTCTGGTGCCCGTATTTGGTGGCCGTAAATGGACAGCAATTTCCACAGCAAGTTTGTTGATCCCTGCCATTGGCATGGGCTTTGCCTTGCAGGACCCGACTACCAGTTATTCGACCTTGCTGATACTGGCGCTGCTGTGTGGTTTTGGTGGTGGTAATTTTAGCTCCAGCATGGCGAATATCAGTTTCTTTTTTCCAAAATCACGCAAAGGTTATGCAACCGGCATGAATGCTGGCATTGGCAATCTGGGTGTCTCTGTGGTGCAGTTTGTTACACCGCTGGTGATTTCTTCTGCCATGTTTGGTGTCAGCATATCTGGTGATGGTTTCCTGTTTCATAACGCCAAAACCGGTGCAGACCATATGTTCTGGCTGGCGAATGCCGGGTTTATCTGGGTGCCGTTTATTGTAGTCGCAACCCTCATGGCCTGGTTTGGCATGAATGATATCGCTTCGGCCAAAGCTTCTTTTGCGGATCAGGCAGTGATATTCAAGCGTAAACACAATTGGCTGATGTGCTGGCTATACATAGGCACCTTTGGTTCTTTCATTGGGTTTTCTGCTGGATTTGCGATGCTGATCAAGGCGCAGTTCCCTGAAATTGATGTCGCGAAATTTGCCTTTCTCGGACCTTTGGCTGGTGCACTGGCCAGGCCAATTGGTGGTATGATTTCTGACAAAATAGGTGGAGCCAGATTGACTTTCTGGGTGTTCGTCGCCATGGCAACCACGATAGTCGCAGGTATTTTGCCCGCTTTGCATGAGCATCAGTTCATGACGTTCCTGGTGTCCTTTATCGTCATGTTCATTTTGACTGGCCTGGGAAACGGTTCAACCTTTTGCATGATACCGATCATTTTCCAGACCGACCGTGAGCGCGCCGCCAAAGGCAAGGGCGAGCCAGCCTTGAAACAGGCCAGACTGGATGCCGCCAAAGAATCCGCCGCCGTACTCGGCTTTTCTGGTGCCATCGGTGCTTATGGTGGTTTCTTCATTCCGCAGAGCTTTGGTACCTCCATCAAGGTGACGGGCGCACCTGATATGGCTCTGTATGTGTTCATCGATTTCTACGTCAGTTGCATGATCATCACCTGGTGGTATTACTCACGCAAAGGTGCAGAGATGCCTTGCTAATCTTCGCTAACTGCCGGTAAAAAAAACCTCACCCTGTGGTCGCACAGGGTGAGGTTTTTTTATGCGACAGGCAAAACCCTAGTTCTAAAGGACTAGAAGGACTAGTGCGAATGCGCAAGGAATTACACCGCACTGAAGAATGGGCGGGAGCATCTTGAGTCCCTACACTCTTCATATACAAGTAAAGAAAATGTGGGTACATCGCCCACCTGATATGGAGAGTTACGATGAGTCATTTTCTGGATAGATTGAAGTTCATGTCGCGGGTGAAGTCTACCTTTTCCGATGGGCATGGTGCCGTGGTAGAAGAAGACCGCAAATGGGAAAATGGCTACCGTAGCCGCTGGCAGCATGACAAGATTGTGCGCTCTACCCATGGTGTCAATTGCACTGGGTCCTGTTCCTGGAAGGTGTATGTCAAGAATGGCTTGATTACCTGGGAAACCCAGCAGACTGATTATCCGCGTACCCGTCCTGATCTGCCGAATCATGAGCCACGCGGCTGCCCGCGCGGCGCATCTTATAGCTGGTATGTGTATTCTGCACAGCGCGTCAAATACCCGATGATACGTGGCCGCCTGATGGAAATGTGGCAAGAAGCCCGCAAGACCATGGGGCCGATAGATGCGTGGGAAGCCATCAGCCAAAACCCTGAAAAAGCCAAGCGCTACAAATCCGTACGCGGCCTCGGCGGCTTTGTCCGTGCTGACTGGGACACGGCACAGGAAATCATCGCCGCATCAAATGCCTACACCATCAAGAAATTCGGCCCGGATCGTGTGGTTGGCTTTTCGCCTATCCCGGCGATGTCCATGGTGTCTTATGCTGCCGGTTCACGCTACCTGAGTCTGATAGGTGGCGTACCGCTGTCTTTCTATGACTGGTATTGCGATTTGCCACCCGCCAGCCCGCAAGTCTGGGGCGAACAAACTGACGTGCCTGAATCTGCTGACTGGTATAACTCGACTTACCTGATGGTATGGGGATCGAATGTACCGCAGACACGTACACCAGATGCCCACTTTTATACTGAAGTGCGCTACAAAGGTACCAAGACTGTAGCCGTGTCATCTGACTTTGGTGAGATGGTCAAGTTTGGCGATATCTGGATGGCACCGAAGCAAGGCACTGATGCTGCGCTGGCCATGGCCATTGGTCACGTTATCCTCAAGGAATTCCATCTCGGTAATAAATCAGCTTATTTCCGCAGCTATGTTAAACAATATACTGACATGCCCATGCTGGTGCGCCTGGTAGAGCGCAATGGCTGTTATGTACCAGACCAGATGCTGCGTGCTTCGCAACTACCGGGCAATCTGAACGAAGCCAATAACCCAGACTGGAAGACACTGGCTATTGATGAAACTACGGGTGATATCGTCTCGCCCAATGGCTCTATCGGCTATCGCTGGGGTGAAGGAAAATTCGATGAAGGTGCCAAAGTCGGTCGCTGGAACCTGGAAGCCAAGGACGGTAATTCTGGTCGTGCCATAGATCCGCAACTGAGCTTGATAGACAAGCATGACGACGTGGTCACTGTCGGTTTCAATTACTTTGGTGGCACTGATGCCAATGATATGTTGTTGCGTCATTTGCCCGCTAAACGCGTTACTTTGGCCGATGGCAGTGTTGCCTTGGTGGCGACTGTGTATGACTTGTCGATGGCCAATTACGGCGTTGATCAAGGTCTGGGCGGTGCGGTTGCCAGCTCGTATGACGACGATATTCCCTACACACCCGCCTGGCAAGAAAAACATACCAGCGTCAAGCGCGATCTGGTGATACAGGTAGCGCGCGAGTTTGCACAAAATGCCCATGATACCGAAGGCAAGAGCATGGTCATCGTCGGTGCGGCCTTGAATCACTGGTACCACAATGACATGATTTATCGCGGCATTATTAATATGTTGATGATGTGCGGTTGCATAGGTAAATCCGGTGGTGGCTGGGCGCATTATGTAGGGCAAGAAAAACTGCGTCCCCAATTTGGCTGGGCACCACTGGCATTTGCCAGTGACTGGGTACGTCCTGCACGCCAGATGAACGGCACCAGTTTCTTCTATGCGCACACCAGCCAATGGCGTCATGAAAAACTGGCGCTGGATGAGATACTTGCACCAACTGCAGACAAATCCAAAATCAGCCACATGAGCATGATAGACATGAACGCCAAGTCTGAGCGCCTGGGCTGGCTGCCATCTGCACCACAACTAGAAACCAATCCTCTGGATGTTTGTGATGCAGCAGAAAAAGCAGGCCTGACACCACAAGATTATCTGAAAAACAGCCTGAAATCAGGCACGGTCAACATGAGTTGTGATGATCCGGATAATCCTAAAAACTTCCCACGCAATATGTTTGTATGGCGCTCGAATATCCTGGGCAGCTCAGGCAAAGGGCATGAGTATTTCCTTAAATATTTGCTGGGCACACAAAATGCCTTGTTTGATGATCCGGATGAAGCAGTTAAACCATCTGAAGTCAAATACCGTCCTGTGGCAGCAGAGGGCAAGCTCGATTTACTGGTAGTGCTGGACTTCCGCATGAGCACCACATGCCTGTACGGCGACATCGTCTTGCCGACTGCGACATGGTATGAAAAGGATGACCTCAACACCTCTGACATGCATCCTTTCATCCACCCATTGAGCGAAGCAGTACAACCGTTGTGGGAAAGCAGGACTGACTGGGAAATCTATAAAGGCATCGCCAAGAAATTTACTGAAATTGGCGGCGACTATCTGGGCACCCGCAAGGACATCGTCTTGCAACCTTTGATGCACGATACCCCGGGTGAACTTGGCCAGGCTTTTGAGCCCAAGGACTGGAAAAAAGGTGAATGTGATCTGATACCTGGCAAGACTGCACCTAATTTCTTTGTGGTAGAACGCAACTATAAAGATATCTACAAGAAGTTTACTTCGATAGGACCTTTGCTTGACAAGCTCGGTAATGGCGGTAAAGGCATCAACTGGAACACAGAACATGAAGTCAAGGAAATTGGTGGCATTACCAAGGTTGTGACTGAAGAAGGCATCAGCAAAGGTCGCCCACGTCTGGAAAGCGCCATCGATGCCTGTGAAATGATACTCACCTTCGCACCGGAAACCAACGGCCATGTCTCCGTCAAGGCATGGGAAGCGCTGGGCAAGATTACAGGCCGCGACCACACCCATCTGGCAGTTGGCCGTGAACATGACAAGATCCGTTTCCGCGATGTGCAGGCACAACCACGCAAGATCATTTCTGCACCGACCTGGTCAGGCCTGGAATCTGAAGAAGTCAGCTACAGCGCCGGTTACACCAATGTGCATGAATACATACCATGGCGCACGCTGACTGGCCGCCAGCAGTTCTACCAGGATCACCGCTGGATGCTGGATTTCGGTGAGGGCCTGTGTGTTTACAAACCGGCCATCGATACCAAGACCGTGGCACCGATGTTGAACAAATCACCGAATGGTGAGAAAGAGATCGTCCTCAATTTCATCACGCCGCATCAGAAATGGGGTATCCATTCCACCTATTCAGACAATTTGCGCATGCTGACTTTGAGCCGTGGTGGCCCGCATGTCTGGATATCTGAAGGCGAGGCGAAAGAAGCAGGTCTGGTGGATAACGACTGGGTTGAAGTTTTTAACAGCAATGGCACTTTGACCGCACGTGTCGTCGTCAGCCAGCGTGTGCCAAAAGGCATGTGCCTGATGTATCACGCCCAGGAAAAAATCGTCAACACGCCTGGAGCAGAACTCAGCGGCAAACGCGGAGGCATACATAACTCGGTCACGCGCGCAGTCTTGAAACCTACCCACATGATAGGCGGCTATGCGCAACTCGCTTATGGCTTCAATTATTACGGCACTGTCGGCAGCAACAGGGATGAGTTCATTGTCATGAGAAAGATGAAAAAAGTAGATTGGCTGGAAGGTAAACTGGAAGAGGAGTCAGCATCATGAGAATTCGCGCACAAGTCGGCATGGTACTGAATCTGGACAAGTGTATTGGTTGCCATACATGCTCAGTCACTTGCAAGAACGTCTGGACCAGTCGTGACGGTGTTGAATACGCCTGGTTCAATAACGTCGAGACCAAGCCTGGCATCGGTTATCCCAAGGAATGGGAAAACCAGAAAAAATGGAAGGGTGGCTGGCACCGCACTGAAGCTGGCAAGCTGGAGCCAAGGCAGGGCGGCAAGCTGCGCATACTCGCCAATATCTTCGCCAATCCGAACTTGCCTTCGATTGATGATTATTACGAGCCATTCACATTTGATTATGAACATCTGCAAAACGCGCCCCTGATGCAGACACCGCCGACAGCACGCCCTATCTCTGTGCTGACTGGCAAGAAGATGGACAAGATAGTCTGGGGCCCGAACTGGGAAGATGATCTCGGTGGTGAATTCAGCGCGCGTAGTAAAGACGCCTTGTTTGAAGGTGTGCAAAAAGAGATGTACAGCACTTTTGAATCCACCTTCATGATGTATTTGCCACGTCTGTGCGAACACTGCCTGAACCCGGCCTGTGTGGCGTCCTGCCCGTCTGGTTCCATCTACAAGCGTGAAGATGATGGCATCGTGCTGGTCGATCAGGATAAATGCCGTGGTTGGCGCATGTGTATTTCTGGCTGTCCTTACAAAAAGATTTATTACAACTGGAGTTCGGGCAAGGCGGAAAAATGTACTTTCTGTTACCCACGCATAGAGGCCGGTCAGCCTACAGTTTGTTCAGAAACCTGCGTAGGCCGTATCCGCTATCTGGGTGTCTTGCTGTACGACGCCGACAAGATAGAAGCTGCAGCCTCGGTACCAGATGAAAAGGATTTGTATGAAGCGCAACTTGGTTGCTTCCTCGATCCGCATGACCCGGAAGTGATCGCCGAAGCACGCAAGCATGGCATACCGGAAAGCTGGATACAGTCTGCACAAAAGTCGCCCGTTTATAAAATGGCGATGGAATGGAAGATTGCTTTCCCCCTGCACCCTGAATACCGCACCTTGCCCATGGTCTGGTATGTACCGCCGCTGTCACCTATACAAAAGGCAGCAGAAGCAGGCCATATGGGTATGAATGGCATTATTCCTGATGTGAAGTCTTTGCGCATTCCTGTACGTTACCTGGCCAATCTGCTGACAGCAGGCAAGGAAGAGCCGATCACCAACGCCCTGGAACGCATGCTGGCCATGCGTGCCTACAAACGTTCTGAAACCGTGCACGGACAACTTGACCATGGTGTGTTGAAACAGGTCGGACTAAATGCCGCGCAAGTGGAAGACATGTACCAGACCCTGGCGATTGCCAATTATGAAGACCGTTTCGTGATTCCGTCTTCACACAAGGAAATGGTGGAAGACAGTTTCAATGAAAAAGGCAGTTGCGGATTTACTTTTGGTAATGGTTGTTCGGGCGGCACCTCAGATGGCGCCTTGTTTGGCAAGAAACCACAAGGTAGTGTGATTTTTGTGGAAATGCCCAAGTCACGCAAGAAAATGTCGACCACCGAATAATTTGTCAGGGCGTAGCAAGTGCGCCTTGTACTGACGCAAAAAAAGGAAATTGTATGCAAATTTATCGGATTTTATCGGCATTGATGAGCTATCCGCAAGCTGATCTGATAGCCGCCTTGCCAGAGATTGAACAGGCGCTGCAAGGCGAGCCAGTATTCCTGGACGCTTTGCAGACCCTAATGAACTATCTGAAATCAAACAGCCTGATTGCGCTGCAAGAAAATTATGTAGGCACCTTTGACCGCACGCATTCTTTGTCTCTGCATCTGTTTGAGCATATCCATGGTGAAAGCCGTGATCGTGGGCAGGCCATGGTTGATTTGATCGAAGAATATCGCGCCCATGGCTTTGAACCAGAGGCCAGCGAGTTGCCGGATTTTGTTCCACTGTTCCTGGAATTCCTGAGCCTGATGGATGAAGCTACCTCAGAGAAATTGCTCGGCGAAGCCATCCATGTGCTGGCAGCGATAGGTATGCGCCTGCAACGCAAAGACAGCCCCTACGCCAATCTGTTTTTGTTGCTGACAACACTGACTGATGTGGTACCACACGAGCAGGGTGAGCCTCCAGTGCGCGATATGGATGATGCAATGGAAACTTTCGGCCCTGGTGCGGATGGTGTCGAGCCTTTATTGAAGCCCAATTTGTCGGGCACGCATACCGTGAATTTTTATCCCAGACAGCCTAAACAAGGTGCTGCTGCAGCCCAATAATCAGGGAGACCATCATGACTTATCTGCATCAATTTATTTATGGGATTTATCCTTACATCGCGCTGGCCATTTTTTTGTTTGGCAGTCTTGCGCGTTTTGAACGCGAACAATATACCTGGAAGAGTGACTCTTCGCAGATGCTGCATACCGGTAATCTGCGGCTGGGAAATATCCTGTTTCATGTGGGGATTTTGGGTCTTTTCTTTGGCCATCTGGTGGGTTTGCTGACCCCGGTCATCGTGTGGGACACGCTGGGCATCAGCCACAGCTTCAAGCAAATGATCGCCATCGTCGCTGGCGGTATCTTTGGCACCCTGTGCATGCTGGGCCTGCTGATCTTGTTGCACCGCCGTCTTACTGATGCACGTATTTCTGCGGTCACAAAAACAGGGGACAAGGTCTTGCTGTTATGGATATTCGTCACATTGGGTCTGGGCTTGTCGACGATCTTTGAATCAGCGAATCATAGCGATGGTCACATGATGGTGCTGCTGATGACCTGGGCCCAGCACATCGTCACTTTCAAGGGGGACGCTGCCGAGTTTATCGTTGCCGCACCTTTGCTGTTCAAGCTGCATTTATTCATGGGCCTGAGTCTGTTCGTGATCTTCCCATTCACCCGCCTGGTGCATGTCTGGAGTGGTTTTGCTTCAGTGACTTATATCAGCCGTGCATGGCAGTTGGTAAGGCCACGCTGATTTTTCATAGGACTTACGCAAAACCGCCCCAACTGCGTTGCAGCTCCTTGCCGTACTAAAGTACTGTCTTCGTCGCCGCGCCTTGTTGGGACGATTTTGCGTAAGTCCTGATAACGTAAGTTGAGTTAAGTAAGGGAGAATAATATGCCAGTCATTGTCAATGATTACGAACTGACAGATGCCGATATGGAGCAGGAATTGCCAGCGCATCAGGATGCCGCAGATGCGATGAAAAGCGCCATGACCGCACTGGTGTTGCGCCGTGTCTTGCTGGATGAGGCGCAGCATCTGGGCTTGCAGCATGAAGACGACGATGCCAGTATCGAGGCTTTGCTGCAGCAGGAAGTCAAAGTACCGACGCCAGGGCGTGAGGAATGCCTGCGTCAGTATCAAGCTTATCCTGACCGCTTCAAGGTCGGCGAACTGGCCGAGGCCAGCCATATCCTGTTTCAGGTGACGCCGGGTGTAGACCTGGATGCCTTGCGCAAGCATGCTTCCGTGGTGCTGGCAGATTTGCTGGAAACTCCTTCCCTGTTTGCAGAATGTGCGAAAGCAAATTCAAATTGCCCATCCAGTGAAGTAGGCGGCAGCCTGGGGCAGATAACTCGCGGTGCGACCGTGCCCGAGTTTGAACAAGCCGTTTTTGCGGCAGAGCCTGGGCGCATTATTCCCACGCTGGTGGAAACCCGCTTCGGCCTGCACATCATCCTGGTGGGTCGCAAAATGGATGGAAATTTACTGCCTTTCGACGACATAGAAAGCAATATCGCAAAGGCCATGCACCAGGCAAGTCACGATCATGCTTTGCGCCAGTATCTGCAATTGCTGGTGGGGCGCGCAAAGATTTCTGGCATAGATATACAAGGCGCAGATACGCCATTGGTTCAATAATCAAGAAAGTGAAATCATGTCGCAAGCAATGAAACAACTCGTACTTCAGCACACAGAATGCGATGAGCAATTGAATCGCTGTGAAGCTGCTTTGCACAAGGGTGATATGGCGGCTGCCAAAAGGAATTTCCGTTTATTCAGTGAGCAACTGAATAGCCATTTCGCTGTAGAAGAAGACAAGCTTTTCCCGGCTCTTGAAAAAGCAACCGGCATGCTGCAAGGCCCTACCGTGGTCATGCGTGCTGAGCATATAGAGATCCGCAATTTGCGCGACGAAGCAAATGCTGCGATTGAATCCGGGCAAGCAGACCAGGCGCTGGCTGTGCTCGATACGCTGAATGTCCTGATACAGCAACACAATATCAAGGAAGAGAATATTCTGTATCCCATGTGTGGCGGCAGTATTCCCAATCTGGAAGCAGTTCTGGGTATGGGGAGTACTTGTTGTGGTGCCTGCTCTTGCGCTTAGTGCGCTTAGAAAGTCATCTCTGTTGCACACTTGAGCAATACCTGGATTGCCATCTATGGCTGGCGTAAAAATTCTTAACTACGAGCTATCTCCTTCGCCAGGCACTATCTTTGGCTGTCTATTGCCAGCGCCCTGGATGGGAGTATTGACAGGCTTGTTGCTGGCATTTGGCCCACAGCAAGGTTTGCCAGACCGGTTTTCGCCTTTGACTTTGGCGCTTACGCACAGTCTGGTACTGGGTATGCTGGCTCCCATCATGATAGGGGCGCTGTTTCAATTAATGCCTGTGGTGGCAGGACAGGCGGTGGCAGGTGCGCGCAAGATAGCGCCTTTTGTCGCGCTTGGTTCTGCCTTGATTGCAGTTGGCCTTAGCCTGGGATTTTTGCAGGGTATCACTGCAGGATTTATTTTTGCCGGTATGCTTGCATCGCTACTATATGGTGCTGTCACACTGGCTTTACTGACAGCGGCATGCAAGATTGCAGTCGTCGATAGCACCACCCGTACCTTGCAATGGATACCTCTGGCGTTCTTGCTGGTCGTGGCACTGGGTATCAGCCTGGCAGGCAATTTTGCTGGCTGGTGGCAATTTGATGTCATGTACTTGCTGGACTTGCATGTGGCTTGGGGCTTGACAGGCTGGATAGCGACGCTGGTACTGGGAATAGCATCAACAACCGTACCCATGTTCTGGCAAACAAAACGTCCGTCAGCATATTGGCAAAAGGCATTGCCGGGTGTGCTGTGGCTACCTTTGTTATTGGCATTCTGGCCAGCGCTGCAACAGTTTGCCTTGTTATTGGTTTGCCTGGTGATTTTCCTGTTGGCGTCAATTGCCTTTGTGACGGTCTGGCGCGCTAAACGCCGTTTTGATCCGGCCTGGGGCTTATGGCTGGTGTGTACTGCCAGCTATATGTGCGCAGCTCTGCTGGCAGCCTTGCTACCTGTACTCAAACATGTTGGCGGACCTGTTTTCCCGGACTTTATCTCGCGGGCGCTACCCTGGTGGATAGCTGTGCTGGTACTGGTTGGTGGCGCGGTATTACCTGTCAATGCGATGCTGGGCAAGATAATTCCATTCCTGGTGTTCATGCATCTGAGAAGACAAACACCAATGGGGCAGCGCGTACCTACCATGCAAGCGGTATTGCCGCCGCAGCGCTTGTTATGGCAAGCGCGTGCTGTATTGTTGGCATTCGCTTTGCTGATGTTATTGCCGCTGGCACCAGCTCGGCTCGCTACAGCGGCAGGAATTGCCTTTTCCATATCCCAGGGCTATTTGGGCAGTCTGCTGATCATGTGCTTGCTGCGTTACCGGCATGAATTGAAAGCCGTATTCCTGGCTAAATAAGTTACTCTAAGTCACTCATATAGGTCGAAAGAACTATCTCCCTTTAGCTTGGCGGCGAATTGTGCTGTTGCAAGTCTCCGACCACAATGCAGATATGGAAACTCCTGCACCCACCACAATTGCACCTGCACTGATGGACCGCTTTGGCCGCCAGGTCAGTTATTTGCGCCTGTCGGTCACTGATCGTTGCGATCTGCGTTGCAGTTATTGCATGCCCAAAGGTTTTTCTGGTTTTGAAGAGCCAGAGAACTGGTTGCGTTTTGATGAAGTCACACGCGTCGTTGCCGCATTTGCCCGCATGGGTGTAGGGCGTGTGCGTCTGACGGGGGGCGAGCCTCTGTTGCGCCGTGGCTTGCCACAACTGGTGGCGCAGTTATCCGGCTTGCCAGGTTTGAAAGATATTTCGCTGTCCACCAATGCGACCCAATTGCACAAGCATGCACAAGTCTTGCACGACGCAGGCGTGCGCCGTATCAATGTCAGCCTGGATAGTCTGGACCGTGCCTGCACAGAAAAAATCACAGGGCGCGACAGTTTCGCCAGCATCATGGCCGGGCTGCAGGCTGGCAAGCTGGCAGGGTTCGACCCCATCAAGCTCAACATGGTCGTCATGCGCGGTATCAATGACCATGAAATCATGCGCATGGCGCAATTCTGCTTTGAAGAAGGCTTTATCCTGCGCCTGATCGAAGCCATGCCCATGGGTGAGACTGGGCGCAACAGCCAGTATATGGATATAGGCCCTATACGCGATCAATTGGTCAGCCGGTTTAATTTAGTCCCCGCCGCAGCAGAACTCGGCGGTGGCCCGGCCCGTTACTGGACTACAGGCGACAGCAAAGGCACGATAGGTTTCATCTCCCCCATCAGCCAGCATTTTTGCGCTACCTGCAACCGTGTGCGCCTGTCAGTAGATGGTACCTTATACATGTGTCTGGGCCAGGAAGAGAAATTTGAACTACGCCCCTTGCTGCGCGCCGGTATCAGTGACCAGGAACTGGATGCCGCCATACGGGCAGCGATAGAATTAAAGCCGGAACGCCATGAATTCAAGGAGCAGCCGCATAAAATTATCCGCTTCATGTCGCAAACTGGCGGTTAGCAGAATGATGGAGTAGAGAATGGAGTGAGGAATGGAAGTCAGAAATATCCAGCAATTCATAGAGGGATTCCAGCGTTTTCAAAGCAAATATTTCGCAGGTGAAGACAAGTTGTTTGAAAAGCTGAATCACGGCCAGAATCCCACCACCTTATTGATAGGTTGCTGCGATTCACGGGTAGATCCTGCCTTGTTGCTCGATTGTGACCCTGGCGATATTTTTGTGGTTCGCAATGTCGCCAATCTGGTGCCGCCCTGTAATGAATCAGCACAACAACATGGCGTAAGTGCCGCCATACAGTTTGCTGTCGAGGCCCTGAATGTAAAACGCATCATCGTCATGGGCCATGAAAAATGCGGTGGCATACGGGCGCTGATGCAGGGTTACCAGCCCAGCCGCAAGATAGATTTCATAGGCCGTTGGATGAAGATAGTTGAACCAGTCAAGCAACAAGTGTTGCAGCAACTGGCGAATTGTTCAGAATTGGAACAAATACGTGCCTGCGAATTGGGCGCTGTCATCAACTCATTGAATAATCTGCGCAGTTTTCCCTGGATATCCGAGCGTGAGGCCAGAGGCGACATTGCATTGCATGGCTGGTATTTTGATATGAGCAACGGTGCCTTGCTGGCCTATTCAGAACGCTCTGATACTTTTTTACCCATGGTGTGCCCCCTGAACATTGCCAGCAAAGCCGTCATAAAGGAAGTCTCTTATTGCGAACCATGAAAAATGCTCTGCAATGCGCCTATACTAGCCCTGACACTTACTAGCTAAATATCTTCTATGAACCCAATCTCAGGCTCACCCCATACCTTGCCCGTAGGCAAGCGCCTGACTTTCAGGATATTGCTGACGACGCTGATCGGTCTGGGTCTTACGCTGGCAGCAGTTGGCTACACCTTGTTGCTGTCATGGCAATTGGAGGGCGGCGGCGCTGCGATCAATGAAGCCGGTAGCCTGCGCATGCGTTCTTACAGATTGGCGATGGAACTTGAACATGATCAGGTCGCCATGAAAATAGAGCATGAACTTGAAGACTTCAATCGCACCTTGGGCGACTTGCAAACGGGCGACGCCAAGCGCCCCCTGTTCTTGCCTTCCTCCAAGCCTGTTCGTGAGCAAATGCTCCTGGTTCAAAATGAATGGCAGCAACATATACAAGTCAATGCCCGAAAAGTATTGATTGAAAATAATCTACAAAATAAGCAGGCAGCACTCGTCTCGTACAGAGAAGAGTTACCTGTTTTTGTGGAAAGCATCAATAAACTGGTATCTCTGGTCGAAGTTGAACTGGCAGAAAAAACGACCTGGTTGCGCTTATGTCAGACCGTCCTGATTTTCATGTCACTGGCGGCCAGTATCGCATTGCTGTATTTGCTCTACCTGTGGATAGTCGGTCCGGTCACGCGCATGCAGGCAGGTATCGCGCGCATGTCCAAGGACGATCTGAGCGTGCGTCTGCCAATTGAGACTGAAGATGAGTTTGGTGTTCTGGCACAAGCCTTCAACCAGATGGCTGACCATGTACAAAGCGTGCACCGCACCTTGGAAGAACGCGTGGCAGAAAAAACCGCCAGGCTGCAAGACCAGAATCATGAGATCAGCACCTTGTATGAAATTGCCGGATTCCTGGCCGGGCCACATGCGATAGAAGAATTATGTCGTGGGTTCCTGCACAGGATAATGCAGAGAATAGAAGCCGATGGCGGCACGGTACGCATACTCGATAACCTCAGCGATAACTTGCATATCACGGTGCATGAAGGTATCTCGGAAAAAATGATAGAAGAGGAACATTGCATCAAGACAGACGATTGTCTGTGCGGCGCGGCTACCCATCAGGGAATTATCATTGTCAGGGATTTCCGCAAGATGGACCAGCAACGCCGTTACCGCTGCCAGGAAGAAGGTTTTTTCTCATTGGCGGTTTTCCAGATACTGGCGCGTGAACAGGTCATTGGCAGCTTCTCTTTGCATTTTTCCAAGGAACGTGACATCACCAGCGAAGAACGACGTCTGCTGGAAACCCTGGGTAAAAACCTGGGTATCGCCATTGAAAACCAGCGGCTGATCGCCAGAGAAAAAGAATTTGCCGTATCGAATGAACGCAATCTGCTGGCGCAAGGCCTGCATGACAGCATTGCGCAAGGTTTGAATTTCCTGAACCTGCAAGTACAGATGCTGGAAGATTCCCTGAGTCGTAATGATGTAGAAGAAATCAAGGATATCACCCCCATGCTACGTGCCGGAGTACAGGAAAGCTATGAAGATGTACGGGAGCTATTGCTTAATTTCCGCACCCGCTTGCAAGACAGTAACCTGGAATCAGAAATGCGCAATGTCGTAGGCAAATTCCAGCGTCAGACTGGTGTGCATGGTGAGATTGAGTTTGTCGGCAATGGCGCACCTCTTGCCCCTGAACAGCAATTGCAAGTGCTATTCATTTTGCAGGAAGCTTTATCGAATGTGCGCAAACATGCACAAGCCAGTGAGGTCAGGGTCAAGGTACAGAATGAACGGGATTTTTCCCTGACCGTGACGGATGATGGCGAAGGCTTCAACATGGACAAAGTCCACGAAAAAGGTGAAGCACATGTAGGCCTGCGCATCATGCAGGAAAGAGCCGAACGGCTGGCCGCCAAATTCGATATCAAGAGCCAGGTTGGTGAGGGCACCACCATTGCGCTTGAACTATTGCGGCAAGAACGTCTGGTAGCATAAGCTCATTTTATAAGTATCAGAAAACACGGAATATCAATGCCTATCAAGATTTTACTGGTGGATGACCACACTCTTTTTCGCAGTGGCATGCGCTTATTGTTACAGCGTAATCCAGAGTTTGAAGTGGTCGGTGAAGCCGTGGATGGACTTGAAGGCGTCAAACGGGCCAAGCAACTACGTCCTGACGTCGTCTTGATGGACTTGAATATGCCAGGTTTGTCTGGTCTGGAAGCCATGCAACTCATCGTTGAGGATTTGCCAGATACTGCAGTCCTCATGCTGACCGTTTCAGAAGAAGCTGAGGATTTAACGACTGCATTAAAGAATGGCGCGCGCGGTTACTTGTTGAAAAATATAGAAGCAGACTATCTGACGCAGGCCATTAAACGTGCTGCCGCAGGTGAACCTGTGATTGCCGAATCCATGACAGCCAAGCTGGTCATGCAATTTCGCTCAGGACTTAACCAAAGCAATATTCCAAAAAAAGAAAAGCTGACTCCCAGGGAACGCGAAACCATGGTCTGTGTGGCGCGTGGTGAAAGCAATAAAGAAATTGCCCGCAATCTGGATGTGGCAGAAAGCACAGTCAAAATCCATGTGCAAAATATTTTGAAGAAACTGAATCTGACCAGCCGTGTGCAAATTGCTGTGTATGCAGTTGAACATGGCATGGATAAAAATTAACAACTCCAACGCTCATTATCCATTTGCAGCAGCGGCCTAGTCCTCCCGGCGTATAGGCATATCAACACATCACTTCTACACTTGATCTCAATCAGTTTGCCGGAGATCTGTGATGACGAAAATAAATTTATTGGGCCTGTTGCAAAATCATGCCTTGTTCCGCCATATTTCGCAGGAAGATGTCAGCGAACTGCAAAAAGAAGTGGTCAAGCTGGAGCTGGACAAGGGCGAGATGCTGTTTCGCAAAGGCGATATGGCAGAAGCCACCTACATCGTGGTTTTTGGCCTGGTCAAGCTGTGCCTGCCCTCGTCGCAAGGCAATGATAAAGTCCTGGAACTGATACGCGGTGGACAAAGTCTGGGCGAAGCCATGATGTTTCTGGATGAACCCTACCCCTTCTATGCAGAAGCACTGGAAAACACGCTGCTGCTGAAAATTCCCCGCCATGCCCTGCTGCAATTGCTTGGCCGTTCACCGTCGATATCCCGGCAAATGCTGGCGGGTTTGTCTTATCGTCTGCTGGGTTTTATCCGCAATGTAGAACGTTATTCCCTGCAAAATGCCACCCAGAGAGTAATCGATTATCTCTTGCAGCTATCTGCCTCCCAGCATAGCAATGACATCCGTCTTGAACTAAAAAAACACCTGGTCGCCTCATTGCTGAATTTGTCGCCAGAAACCTTGTCCCGTGTCCTGCATCAACTGATGGATGAGCATTTGATCAAGGTATGTGGTGCCAGCATACATATAGCATCCGAAGAAGCACTCAAGTCTTATCAGAAAAATATTCATGCTTTGGCTTAAAGCAGGGATGGATGGTGCTTTGTTGACCCAGGACAATGACCATGCGAATAATTTTCATTACCATCTGAGTCATGAAACCTATAGATCTGGTGGCTCCTGCCGGTAGTCTGCTTGCCTTGAAGGCAGCGGTAGATAAAGGGGCAAATGCGGTATACCTTGGTTTGCGCAACGCAACCAATGCACGCAATTTTGGCGGCCTTAACTTTGGCGACAATGATATACGGCATGGTGTTGCCTATGCCCATGCACGAGGCCGGCAAATTCTCTTTGCCATCAATACCTATCCGCAAGCACGCGCTGTCGCCGAATGGCGGGCGGCAATTGATACAGCAGTACAAATGGGTGCAGACGCAGTGATACTGGCTGACCCGGGTTTGATGGCCTATGCCCGTGACCGCTACCCTGACTTGCGGCTGCACCTGTCCGTGCAGGGATCTGCAAGTACGCTGGATGCAATCGAACTCATGCGCGAGCAATTTGCCATCAAACGCGCCGTATTACCCCGTGTTCTGACCTTGTCAGAAATTGAAAAGATCATCCGCCAGACCAGTGTAGAAATCGAAGTCTTCGGCTTTGGCAGCCTGTGCGTCATGGCCGAAGGACGCTGCCTTTTGTCCAGCTATGTCACTGGTGATTCACCGAATAACAAAGGTGTTTGCTCGCCAGCCCATGCCGTGAGCTGGGAAGAGAAAGACCAGACCATGTATGCCCGCCTTGGCGGCACCCTGATAGACCGCTATGCACCTGGCGAAGCAGCCGGTTATCCGACTTTGTGCAAAGGGCGTTTCGAAGTCGAAGGCGAAATAGATTATGCGCTGGAAGAACCAACCAGCCTGAATGCAATAGGCTTGCTGCCCAAGCTCATCAATATGGGCGTAGCCGCCATCAAGATAGAAGGCCGCCAGCGCAGCCCCAATTACGTCAGCCAGGTAGTTGGCACCTTGCGCGCCGCACTCGATGCAGCACAACGTGACCCTGAACGTTATACACCCCGTACCGACTGGCAAGCCAGCCTGGCCCGCCATGCCGAAGGTGCACAGGTGACTCAGGGTGCTTTTGAACGCCCATGGAAATGAATATGTCTGCCAGTTCACCGTCAACAAGACCTTTGCTTTCTCTCGCACCTTTGGCTTATTACTGGTCAAAGCAAGATACCTTAAGTTTCTATGTCGATGCCATGCAATGGCCAGTCGATATCGTCTATCTGGGTGAAGTCATTTGCTCACGCCGCCATTTGATGAAACTGGACGACTGGCTGTCACTGGGAAAAGAATTACGTGCGGCTGGCAAGCAAGTGGTGCTGTCCAGCCTGACCCTGATAGACAGCGAGGCCGACAGGCGTAATATGCACAGGATGATAGAGCGCGCCTGTGCCGAGGATTTTTTGGTTGAGGCCAATGATTTTAGCGCCGTGCGCGCTATGCAGGGCAAGGCCTTTGTCGCTGGCCCGCATTTGAACATCTACCATGCAGACACGCTGGCATGGCTGGCCAGCCTGGGTGCCAGCCGTTTTTTGCCACCGATAGAGATGGGACGTGATGACCTGGCGAGCTTGCAACTTCAGCGTACAGAGCGGGCGCTGCAGATGCAGACTGAAGTGCAGGTGTGGGGGCGTCTTGCATTAGCGTTTTCTTCACGCTGCTTCACTGCGCGGCATCACCGCTTGCGCAAGGACAGTTGTGAATTTCGCTGTGAACAATATCCCGACGGCTTGCCTTTGGCCACCCGCGATGGCAAGGATTTTTTGACCATCAACGGCATACAGACCCAGAGTGCCAGTTGCCTGGACCTGGGTGCACAACTGCCAGAACTGTCCGCCATGCAGGTAGATATTTTGCGCCTGCAACCCCAGGCACAAGGCATGGCAGAAGTGATAGCCGCATTTGACAGTGCCAGGACTATGAGTGCGGGCGCCAGTGTCGGTGAAACCTTGTTGCCATCACATGCACAGCGCAGTAATGGCTACTGGACGAATAAGCCCGGCATGCAATGGTTGGCTGGCGAACAGATCAGCTAACAAGGATGATATAAAATGGATTTGAGTAATTTTCGTTTCCCCAAAAGCATACAAACTCTGGGCAGCTATTTGCCAGTGCAGTTAGCCAATGCGCCTCTGATGCTGATACTTGAACTGGCCAGGCGGCGTGCCCTGCTGATAGCGCCTGAGAGCCTGTATGGCAAAAGTTTTCGCATCAAGGTAGAAGACCTGGGCCTGTCACTTTGTTTTTATTGCGACCAGGGCAAATTCAAGCCGCTTTCATCCCTGCCCCAGCCAGATGTCAGCCTCTCAGCCTGCGCCATGGATTTTTTAAAACTGGCGACTGGTCAGGAAGATGCAGACACCTTGTTCTTCCGTCGCCGTTTAAAGATGGAAGGTGACACAGAACTTGGCATTGCCGTCAAATACTGGATAGATGCCAGCGAACGTCCCGCCTGGCTAGGCCAGTTTGCCCGGCGCTTCATGCACGCAGGTGAGGCCATGTGATGAAAACCGATCAACTGCCACTAGTGTATGCCTGCTCAGGATGTTCCAGTGTTGCGCAACTGGCCAATGACTGTGCGGTACGGCTGGACCGCGAACAGAAGGCGCAAATGTCTTGTATCAGTGGCGTTGGTGGTGGCGTGGCTAGTCTGGTCCGGCTGGCACAATCTGGCAGGCCCATACTCGCACTGGATGGCTGTGCCCTGGCTTGTGTCAAAGCCTGCCTGCAACAAGCTGGTGTCGTCCCTGATGTTCATCTGGTGCTCAATCAACAAGGTGCAAGCAAGCGTTTTCATGCAGATGCCACGGACGATGAGACGCAGAAAATCTGGCAGTTGGTTGAATATGCATTACAGCCATTATGTGCCGTAGAGCCACAAGACTGATGGCAGTCCTTAATTTTTGTGGGTGCTTTTAAATCCCGCTTACCTACCGGATCGATGATCATGAAACGTCTTGCAACTGCCCCTCACAGACTGTATTTCTTTCTCGGCGCGGTGTCCGTCCTCATCCTGTTTTTATGGTGGTGGTTGCAACTGCAGCATCCGCAAACCATGGCCGTGCCTTTGCACGCCTTGTTGATGCCACTTGGTGTCTTCCCCTTGTTCATTTTGGGTTTTACTTTTACAGCGGGTCCAAAATGGTTGTCAGTCAGCGCAGAGGATGATTATTTCCTGCTGCATGGTGCCACCTATTTTTGCGGCCTGCTACTGGCCATGCTGGCTGCCAGCCTGGGCCTGCCCGCGTTGCGCAGCTCAGGTTTTGCCCTGATGTTATGCGCTTGGCTGGCGGTAACCTGGCGCTGGGGCAGCTTGATACGACGCAGCACAGTGCCGGATAAAAAACATGCGACAGCTATCTTCCTTGCCATGTGTGGTGGTGCATGTGCCCTGGCTGCGACCCTGATGTGGAGTAGCGGTACAAATGGCGCATGGATAATCGCACGACAATTCGCCTTCTTCGGTTTTTTACTTCCAGTGTTTTTGACGGTCTGTCACCGCATGCTGCCATTTTTTAGCGGTAACGTCATCAAGCCCTATGTCATATGGCGCCCCTACTGGTTACTGGCCGCATGGTTAAGCGGCTGTGCACTACTGGTAATAAGCGGCAGTATGCAATGGCGCATGCTGGAAGCAATCACGGCAACCGCCATGAGCCTGAGTTTCTTGTATACCTCCTGGCGCTGGGGCTTGTTACGTAGCCTGGCAAATCGCATGCTGGCAATGTTGCATTTCTCGTTTGCCTGGCTTGCCATCGTATTCGCGCTACAGGCTGCGGGCGCATTTGGCATGACAGTAGGATCAGCATCAGTACATGCCCTGGCTTTGGGCTTTATGGGGACCATGCTGGTTGGCTTTGTCAGCAGAGTCTCTTATGGCCACAGCGGGCGGCCCTTGCAGGTATCAAATTTCTTATGGTGCATTTACCTGGGATTACATCTTGCAGCCTTGCTGCGCATCCTGGCCAGCCTCTTGTCGCTGGATATCCTCATCACCGCTTCCGCAACAGCCTGGCTGGCCTTGCTGGCATGCTGGATCGCCATGATGCTGCCCATGTACCTCAAAGCACGCGCCGATGGACAAGCTGGTTAGCGACTGAAGTCATTCCTTGGTCAACATTACTTCAGAAAAGGGATTTTGAAATAAAAACCAATTGAAAATAATCAGTCAAACTTTGCTTCGGCTGCGCGTTTTCTTGAAGCAGCGCCGACGAGATTGATAGATATCTGGAGCCAGGGCGAAATTGCCAGGACGGGCATTCTGCAAAATCGAACCCAGCTAGCTTGCAACTAACTTCTCCGCACCGTCCGCAAAAACTCTACTCAAACCGCTGCAAAAAAAGGCCTGTCAACATGAACGCCGACGCCCATGCCAGCAGTTCAAGCGCAACATCCCACTCAGAATTTCTCCAGTCAATCGTAAGCAATCATAAGCGCATTCCTCTGTTGCGCGAAACCCGCTAATCCCGGCTGCCCGCTTGGCGGATGATCTCCAGTCAAAAAATAATACAAAATATTTGTATACATACATGGCACATGTAAGATATTGTTTACACATGAAAGAAATTAAAAATAATGCGATAACAGGCGATCAGTTGCTGGAAGTGCTGGCGGCGCTGGCCAACCCGCACCGCTTGCGCATCATCGCCATGCTTGAGACGCAGGGGCGCAACTACATCAGCCAGCTTGCCCGCGAGGTCGGCATCAGCCGCCCTTTGCTGCATCTGCACCTTCAAAAGCTGGAGTCTGCTGGCCTGGTCACCAGCCAGCTAGAACTGTCCCATGATGGCAAAGCCCTTAATTATTTTGAAGTAAGCAGTTTCGCTCTTACGCTCTCGCCACGCGATATCGCTGCCGCGGTGGCTTCCCTGAACAACAATCCAGAATCATAGAGGTCACCATGTCTCAAAATGCTTTTTTCGCCGCGTTCTTCTTCCCTGCCGCTGCCGCAGTCATCATCTTTTTCATGAAATACGTATCCGAGGTCTTGCAGGCACGGGTGCGCCTGGGGCAGGACGAAGCCTACCGCGCCCTTGCAACCCAGGCAGCCGCAAGCCAGGCAGAGACCGCGGCAGCATTGGCCACGACGACCGCAGCCCTGGCAGAGATACAGGGCAGGCTCGTGACGGTAGAAAAGATACTGCGCGAAGTCGAGTAACAGAATAATCACATAGTCAGCGGCATCAAATCAGCGCGCAGCCTTTCATGTAGTTTTATCTGCGCCGCCCTGCGGCCACAAGGAGTTAAGCAAATGAACCACGTGTCACTGTTTCGCCTGTATGCGCTCAAAGCGCTTTACCTGTTTATCGTAGCTGGACTTGCAGTCACACGTCCAGCCACTGAAGGAGCAAGATGAAACGAGTACTACGCTGGTTTGCCTGGAGCCTGTTGGGCCTGCTTGCCCTCATCGCGCTGTGCGGTGCACTGTTCGCTTACTTCATTTATTCCCCGGCACCCGTCCGCCCCGCCTTGTCTGGCGCTCTGCAAAAAGGCAGCATAGAAGCAGGCGGCATCAAGCGCACTTATGTCAGCTATGTCCCGCGTGACTTGCCCAAGGGTGCACCCCTGGTGCTAGTCATGCACGGCTCAGGCCAAAGCGCAGAAGACATACGCGTAGAAACCGGCTACGGCTTCGAGCGCCTCGCCGACCAGCATGGCTTTGCCATCGCCTATCCCGACTCCTACAGTTTTGACTGGAACGACTGCGGCAAAGTCGGCGACTACCAGGTCAATGGCCGCGACATCGACGACGTCGGTTTCCTCAACGCCCTGACCGACAAACTCATCAACGAGCTCGGCACAGACAAGACCCGCGTATTCGCCACCGGCGTATCCGCAGGCGGCTTCATGTCACTACGCCTGGCACTAGAATCCCCAAGCCGCTTCCGCGCAGTGGCAGCAGTATCCGCCAGCGTACACGTGCCCCAAAACTTCCGCTGCAAACCCGCTGGCACAGGCGAAACCTCAGTCATGATCATGAACGGCACCAAAGATCCGCTAGTGCCATATTACGGTGGCGAAGTGAACCTGCTAGGTCTGTTCTACAAATGCGGCGACGTACTCAATGCACGCGCATCAGCGCAATATTTCGCAGACCTGAACAAGATCACTGCCACACCCACGGCGCAGACGACCGCAATATCAGGTGTCGATGTAGAACGCATAAGCTGGAAACACGACGCTAGAACCGAAGTCGAACTCGTCGCCATCCACGGCGGCGGACATGGTTTGCCGCAACCCTACTACCGCCGCGCCCGCTTGCTGGGGCCATCGCCGATGGCACCGAATGGGGTGGAAATGATTTGGGATTTCTTTGCGCGGCAGCAGCCATGAGTGTCCAAAAATGGAATTCGACATAGGCATCCTAATCACTCAGGGGAACTTGATCTGAAAAGTATTTCTATTGTCATGCTCGTATTAAAAAAGTCACAGGCTGTGGGCCTCGACAATCGGACGGCATAGAAAATACTATTCAGCAAATTGATTTGTTTTAGTTTTAGCTTGAATTCTAATTGCCGAGAAATGGCCACTAGATTCTCGCTGCACTGGTTGAATTTCAGTTCCCGGACTGACCCGCCAAACAGCTACTGAGCGATTTCTCCACGCAACCAATAATGAAATCAAAACAAACATTTTTGGCCCAAACGGTACTATTACCACGTTATAGTCTTGTAGTAAGCCTCTTGCCAATCCTTCAATATTTCGGAAGGTTTCTAGAGGCTTCTCAACTGAATAAGATATGATTTTTTCTATCGGTAACTCTTCTAAAAGAAGAAGGTTAGCTTTCTGAACCGCCGGGGCATATTGAGATTCAGCAGAAATAGGTGAAAAAGCCCAAACGGGATTTGCTTGAATATATTCAATTGCTCCTAATGCTTGCCCTTGTTCATAGCCCATTCCTATTATGGCAGAAGTAGCATTTGCTGGAACACGTGACCACCCTGAGAAGAACGGATGAATTGCGTCAACAATTGAGTTTGAAATGAATTCATTGGAAGGTTTTTTGAAACGAGCAATTGCATAAAAAAAATCAACAATTACTGTGTGGCGTTCAGCTAGATCCGAAATTTCGGCGACTATGGAAGCAAGACGAGTTCGATTGAAACATGATATGTCAACTAACATGGTAATCGGGGTAGCCTTTTCCCAGTTATCTGATAATAGTTTAAGTTGAGTACGAAGTTCAATTTGAAATTGCGAATCATTTAAATTTAATTTGAGTTGAACATTTTTTTCTTTAAACGCCTGTTCATTTTCAATAAATGAAATTTCTAGTCCATAGTCAAATCCAAAGGCAATAGAAAGTTTAGCCGTGCCAGTTCGTCTATTTAGTAACTCAGAGGCCCTGCGCTCATAGCCGATCGCGAAAATCACCAAATCATAATTTGAATCGAATATAGTTTGTGAGTCAGTACATTCCAGTTCAAATTCAGTATTTTCCATGAAACAGGTCCTCTTGATTTGAATTTTTAGGCTTTGAATTTAACCCCTGTAGCGTATTTTTTGGGGTTCTTGCAGAAGGCTTAATTTTAGAACCATTCTCTCGTCCCAGAATTGAGTTGAGTGCTCTTTCGTTCCCTGTCCGAAGCGGTAACTTATACGTTGGAGCTAGCAGGTGAACTAGACGAAATCGGTGACCAGTCAAATTCGAAAGAGTTAAGTCTACTTCTTTTTCATCCATTGAAACTATTGCACCAACGTTTAAGGCCGCGACAAGTAATTCTCTGACTGGTTCCGAAATATTTTTGTCGACTGTAAAAGCAAGTACCGGATCTGCTGAGAATGGGCCTTCCAGAACAGATTCCCGGAATACATCGCCAAGCATCAAAGTTAGACCTCGAAGCCCGCCTCTAAGCCTACCGGACAATTCCGCAGAGTTAATTGGGACGGCAGATATCCAAGCTAGAAATTTTTCCGACGCATTGGAAAATTCACGGGCTTGCACTGATTTACTCAACGATCGCCCATTGGACTCCCATTTTATTATCAACCTACTTACAAGCCCATTGAACCACCTTGGATTCCCTTCAGTAAGAATACAAGCTGCTTCCCAACCCGAAAAGACGTCGGCAGGAGGCGTTTTAATTATTCTTAATTTCAATCCACTTTTCGAACTTTGCTCAGATGATAGGTAGGCATCTCGAAACCCAGCTAATGGTGCCACTTTTCGAACTACTTTATCCATTAGGTGGGTGTCTATCGACGCTAATGAAGGATGCACACCCTTGTCTTGCAAATATTTTGCAAAAGAAATGTCCTTTCTAGCTAAAGAAGTAAAAACACGTGACCAGGTGCTGTTTTTGCGATATCGATTTGCTTTTCCAACCGCGGTAGGCTCAACGAAATGAAATTTAGAGTGGCCTAAAATGGCATTTGGCCCCAAATGCTCCGCGTTTGTGCCTTTCGTTTGAATATCCCATAATTCTCTACAAAATTGAGTTGTTTCTCTGATGTCCGCAAACCAAAGTGGAATTGGATCATAGTCGTTACCAGGCGACGCACTGGTAATATGATTGAGAACTTCTGTTTTCAAATTAAAAGGACTGATTGCGAGTTTGAATATGATTCGCTGATCGGTAGATCGAAGTAAAGCAAGCAGTTCTTCTTGGATTTCAGGCGGCGCTATTTCCAATTCGTCAAAACACAATGCCCATCTAGCATCATGGCTACCCGTAACGGAGTTAAACGCATTAATTGCTTGACGTGCAGTAGATAAAACGTCCGGCTGAAATTGATCCAAAACCTGCTTTAAATCTGGGATAGATAAATTTCGAGACAATGAAAGTTCACCAATTTGATCAACGATACGATGTTTTAGTGCAAGAAGTGAATTGATTTGTGGACGCAACCGCCAGGACATAGAAATCATAGAAACTATCTCTGCTTCTTGTTCGACTGTCATATCGTATTTTAAAAACGATGCATGGTCGTTTGTTGGGCGGTCTCGTGTAAGTTGTAACATGCATGAAATAATAGCCTCTCGCAGATGGGAAATGAAAACTGCTAAACCATATTTGGCTGATAACTCATCAGGGAGAAGAGTTTGTCGTTGCTTTATTTGTGTGCGCCAGTTTACATCGGCAGAAATGAATACTCCGTGATATTGAATATCTTTCCTAGCACGATCGGCTTGTTCATGCGTCCAAGCAGCTAGTGCTTTGGGCTGGAGCATTTTTAATAAGTGAGTTTTTCCGCTCCCTCTTGGTCCAACGAGTAATGAGTGCCTGAGTGAAATCAACTTCCAAAAACGTTCAGACGGGACGAATTGAGAAGCAACTTCTTCTGGATTGTAGTGCCTTGCGTTGTAAGCGCCAAAGAATGGGGAAATTGGTTGAGTCATGTTGTCTTTCCTATTTGCTTTGGGATTCCATCATCTGTCATCAACACATTCATGCCATTTATGCGTAATTCATTTCGAAAACTTTCAATTTTCTCTGGCGGTAAAAATTTTACTTCTGGTACAGCTAATATTAGTTCATCCCAATCTAAAAATGGTTTAGCACCTAAAGCTTTTTTTGCTTGTTCGCTTAGATATTGAATACCTCCTGAATACCCAAATCCGCATATAGGCGGAAGGCCTCTAGTTGGATCATGGTATTGCGCCCATTTTTTTGCTCGACTCCAATTCCATGTCATGATCTCCCCACCAAGCGGCATATGAGGGGAGGCCGGTTCTGAGATTAACTTAATCAAATGAAACTGATTACTAAATTGGTCACCAATACGCGAAAAACTTGCGGCTCCAAGAGCTGTATAGGACGGTGATGTGGAGACAACGATTTGGGGTATATGACGATGCCCATGGATTACTAGCCAAGTCTTGCGGGTCTGCTCAGTCAATGCAACAAGGAGGTCGACTCCTTTTTTAACATACTCAGTATCGATGCTAGATGATGACCATGCGAGATGAGGTTGAAGATGATGGTGGCAAACAAGGATGTTAATTTCGGCAGGCGCCATATTTGCCAATTTGTCTACAATACTTTTTATTGTACGCGAACTAACCCTTCCGTGTTCAAGTTCACCGTTTGCTCCGCCGTGATATGCACTGGTATTTAAAATAATTACATTTACCCCTGGTAAGGGCTGACGAATAACAAAGTTTCTTGACCAAAACCGATCAGTGTCGTCATGATCTCCAAAAGGAAATGGTGGATTTGCTTGCAGCAAAGCCCCTTTTGGATCTGGGTCCTCATGTGCGCTGGTAGATGCGTATCGTGAATCTAGATCATGATTCCCACAAGTCGCAATAAGTTCTTTTGCTTCAAATATAGGTACTAAATCATGAAGGTTTTTCCAGGCAAATGTAAATCCAATTTGATCCCCTCTATCACAAATGTCTCCAGGGCAAATGACAAGATCAGCTTTGATACCATTTTTTTTTATTGTATCTTGGAGGTCCTCAAATAAATTGGGTTCACTAGGTGATGGGTTCGCTCTTAGATAAGAGGTACCAGAATCATTTTCACTATGACCAATAGCATGAAGATCGCTAAGCACTGCAATTCTCAATTCCATGTGCTTTCCTAAGATTAGATTAGTAGTTCATTGCAAGAATTTCACTGGCGTCTATACGTCCAGAATTTGCGCCACTTACGGTTCTTGGTACTTTTAAGTTGATGATTTTCCAGCCATTGAGGTGCTCAACAATTTGTTCGTTCCATTTATAAGAAAGCATTATTTGGGCGCCAATTTGAGTTAGGTCGTTGCAGAAATATATTAGCTCGTCAAGTTGCGTAGATTGAAATGACGCTTCGTAACCATATTCGCCTCTATAACGATCGTTGACGCTATATGGAGGATCTAAATAAATAAAATCTTTTTGTTGCGCAGTTTGTTTGAGCCAACTATAGTCGCCGGTCTTAATTTCTGTATCCTTAAGAGCTTCAGATACTGCTAATAAATCGGCAAGTGAAGGCAACTCATAAACAGTCGAACCGAATGGAACATTAAATTGCCCAGATTGATTAGTTCGATAAACTCCGTTAAAGCAACCTTTCATCAAAAAAATCAAACGGGCTGCCCGCTGCACTATTGACAGGGTTCCTGGAAGAAGTCGGCGTAAAATTAAGTACGCCTCTTTAGTTCTAGGAATTCCAGATAAATGCAGGTGGACTGCATATGGATCGTCTTTAATTGCCTGATAAGTTGCGGTGATCTCTGGGTTGACATCGCTCAAGAAAGAAATGCCAGGTTGCAATGCAAAAAAAAAGGCTCCAGAACCGACAAAAGGCTCGAAATAGCGAGAAAAATTTTGCGGGGCGTAGGTAGTTAGTAATGGTGTCAAGCGTCGCTTACTACCAGCCCAACGCAAAATAGGCCGTGCAACATTTGGATTTTTTGAGGTAAGAATTGGTTATCACCAATTGTGTAATAAATATCTTATTATCCTTACATTCTACTGAAAATAATCGGTACGCTTTTTCAACTCAAAAAAGCTACATCTAACAAGTGATTTTTTCAACTTTAGGAAATGCGATGCAAAAGCAAAAAGGCCAATCAGAAATGGTTGGCCTTTTTGTTTCACATCAAAACTTTAATTACATCAAACGTCAATATTCCCCGCCCGCAACGCATTCGATTCAATAAACGCCCGGCGTGGTTCCACGTCGTCGCCCATCAGTGTCGTGAAGATCTGGTCGGCGGCAATCGCGTCTTCGATCTGTACTTTGAGCAGGCGGCGGACTGTGGGGTCCATGGTGGTTTCCCAGAGTTGGCTTGGGTTCATTTCGCCCAGACCTTTATAGCGTTGTTTGCTGACGCCGCGTTCGGCTTCGTCGCGTAGCCAGAGCATGGCCTGGTGGAAGTCGTGGACGGCGATTTCCTTGGCTTTTTCGCCTTCGCCACGGCGGATGAATGCGCCTTCTGTGAGCAGGCCTTTGAAGGTGGTGGCGGCGTTTTCCAGTACCTGGTAATCGGCACCGTCAACAAAGTCGGCGTCGATGCTGCTGACCTTGATGTTGCCGTGGTACAGGCGTTCTATGCGCAGGCTGAATGCACCTGAGAGTTCGTCGCTGCGTACTACTGCTTTTACCGCATTGTCACCGATGGCGGCGGTCAGGGCGATGGCGGATGCTTCTGCGTTTTCTGCGTTATCCAGTTTCAGCGTGACGCCGGTCATGATGGCGGTGAGGGCGGCGCGGTCGATGACGCGGGTCAGGCGCATCATGATGGCGTTGGCCAGGTTGTACTGGCGTACCAGTTCAGCCAGGGCTTCGCCAGTGATAGGTGCTGCGCCTGTGCCTGGTGTGAGGGATGCGCCAGTCAGGGCCACGGTCATCATGTAGGTGGCTTCTTCAGCATCATCCTTGAGGTAGCGTTCATCGCGGCCAGCCTTGACTTTGTAGAGTGGTGGCTGGGCGATGTAGATGTGGCCGCGTTCTACCAGTTGTGGCATCTGGCGATAGAACAGGGTCAGCAGCAGGGTGCGGATGTGGGCGCCATCGACGTCGGCATCGGTCATGATGATGATGCGGTGGTAACGCAGTTTGTCGGCATTGAATTCGTCGGGGCCTATGCTGGTGCCCAGGGTGGCGATCAGGGTGGTGATCTGCTCACTGGACAGCATTTTTTCAAAGCGGGCTTTTTCTACGTTGAGGACTTTACCGCGCAGTGGCAAGATGGCCTGGAACTTGCGGTCGCGGCCTTGCTTGGCTGATCCACCCGCAGAGTCACCTTCGACGATGTACAGTTCGCATAGGGCCGGGTCTTTTTCCTGGCAGTCTGCCAGTTTGGAGGACAGGCCCAGGCCGTCCATGACGCCTTTGCGGCGTGTCAGTTCGCGGGCTTTGCGGGCTGCTTCACGGGCGCTTTGGTTCTGGCACTTTGACGGACAAGACGCAGGTCAGGCCTTCGCGCATGTCGTCGCCAGTGACTTCTACCTTGGCTTTCTTGGCGTATTCGTGTTCTTCAATATACTTGTTGATGACGCGTGTCATCGCAGCACGCAGGCCGGTCAGGTGGGTGCCACCGTCGCGCTGCGGGATGTTATTGGTGAAGCACAATACTTGTTCATTGTAGGCGTCGTTCCATTGCATGGAGACATCAACAGTGATGTTGGTGCCTTGGTCAGACAGGCGTTCGCCAGTGGCCTGGAAAATCGTTGGGTTGAGTATGCTTTTGTTTTTGTTGATGTATTCAACAAAGCCACGAGTGCCGCCTTCAAAGGCAAACAATTCTTCTTTGCCGGTGCGGTGGTCGTTGAGTTTGATGCGTACGCCATTATTCAAAAAGGACAATTCGCGTATGCGCTTGGCCAGGATTTCATAATGGAATTCAACATGGGTAAAGATTTCTTCATCAGCCCAGAAGTGGACTTCAGTGCCGCGCTTGTCGGTGTCACCCAGGACTTTGATGGGAGAGGTAACGATGCCATCTACAGTTTCGAGTTCGCGGTTTTGCGGTACGCCACGGACAAATTCCATTGCATACATTTTGCCATCGCGGCGGATAGTCAGCTTCAACAGCTTGGACAGGCCATTCACGCAGGACACACCCACGCCATGCAGACCGCCGGATACTTTGTAGGAGTTTTGATCGAACTTGCCGCCAGCGTGCAGCTCGGTCATGACGATTTCTGCAGCGCTGCGTTTTGGGTCGTGCTTGTCATCCCATTTGATGCCGGTAGGGATGCCGCGGCCATTGTCGGTGATGGAGATGGAGTTGTCGCTATGGATGGTGACGTTGATCTCGGTACAGTGACCTGCCAGGGATTCATCAATGGAGTTATCCAGCACTTCAAAGACCAGGTGATGCAGACCGGTGCCGTCCGAGGTGTCACCGATGTACATGCCGGGGCGTTTCCGCACGGCTTCCAGGCCTTCCAGAATCTGGATTGAGGACGCGCCGTATTGATTGGGCTGGGCTGGAGTGTTGTCTTGGGTGTTATCGGACATGGCTACCTTCTAAAAAAACGAACTGTTTTGGACAATTGTGTAAATCGCCCAATGTGAAACATATTCAGGAACTGCTTTGTCATTCTGGTACAGGTGGGATTCAGTGTCTTGGGTGTTGATGCACCAGGGCAGAAAGACGCTGGATTCCAGCCTGCGCTGGAATGACGATAATGAGATTGCCGTGAATTTAATACGCTGCTTTCACGGCAATTCAGCAAATAAAAAACTATATCCGCATCGGCATGACGACATATTTAAAGTCGGTATTGTCGGGGATAGTGATCAGTGCGGATGAATTGGAGTCACCCAAAGACACCGATATCTGGTCGCATTTGAGGTTGTTCAATACATCCAGCAGATAGCTGACGTTGAAGCCGATGTCCACGCTGTCGCCACCGTAGTCGATTTCGATTTCTTCTATCGCTTCTTCCTGGTCGGCATTGGTCGACAGGATCTGCATGAGGCCAGGGGTGATTACGCAACGTACGCCCTTGAACTTGTCAGACGTCATGATCGCAGCACGCTGCAATGAACGCAGCAATTGTTCACGGCCCAGAGTGAAGCTGTTTTTATAGCCTTTTGGGATGACGCGGTTAAAGTCAGGGAACTTGCCTTCGACCAGTTTGGAAATCAGTTCGATATCGGCAAAAGTCAGTTTGACCTGGTTGTTGGCGATGTCGATCTGTACCGGGTCTTCTTTGTCTTCCAGCAGGCGCTGCATCTCGATGATGGTTTTGCGCGGGATGATGACTTCATGACGCGGGAACTCTTGCTCGACTTCGACCTGGCAAAACGCCAGACGGTGACCATCCGTTGCCACGGCGATGACGTTTTTGCCATCGACGACCAGCAGCAAGCCATTCAGGTAATAACGAATGTCTTGTTGCGCCATCGAGAAATGCACCATGTTGAACAGGTGCTTCAGGGTTTTTTGTGGCAGGTTGACGCTGGCATTGAAATGCTCGGCCTGGGCCACGGTCGGGAACTCTTCCGCCGCCAGGGTTTGCAAAGAGAAGCGCGACTTGCCTGACTGCACGCTCATCTTTTTGTTTTCAAGCTTGAGGACGACATCATTGTCATCTGGCAGGGCGCGCAAAATATCCAGCAATTTGCGGGCCGCTACGGTGGTGGCGATGCTGTCGCCGCCAGAGCCGATGGCCGCTTTGGTCGTGATCTGCACTTCGATGTCTGTCGACAGGAACGACACCTGTTCACCGTCTTTGCGAATGAGGATATTGGCCAGAATCGGCAATGTATGCCGACGCTCGACAATACCACTCACAATTTGCAAAGGCCGGAGCAGGGTGTCCCGGTGGGTTTTAACCAATTGCATTTGAATATCCTCACTATTTTGTTGATAAAGGACCGGTGCAAGCTAGCTTACCCTATTGTCGGGCGCATACCTTTGTCACAAAGCCTCGCAATACCGACGTATTGCTGCGTTTTGTTTCGCGGTCTGCATCCCGAAAATAGGGCAATCTAGCTCGCCCCCTTGCTTCTTCTTTTACTTCTTCATCTATTCACTGCTGTAATGCTTGTTACTTTGGTGCGCACGGCGCACCCTACAAACTTGTTCGTCGCTCTGTGCAAACGGCTCTTGCGCAAATGGATCCCAGCCTTCGCTGGGATAACGTTAATACTATTCGTGCAGCTTTAAACAACTTGCTGCTTCAATTCGAGTAATGCGCTCAAAACCGTCATTCCAGCGCAGGCTGGAATCCACCGGGCTGGCGCACCAGTGGCGTTTGTTGCATACGCGTATCGCTGATTCCAGAGCAAAACCCTTACCAACCGTAGGGTGCGCCGTGCGCACCGCACTTGTTTGGCTTTACTGCCATGGTGCGCATGGCGCACCCTACAACATTTCTTACCTGCAACTGGGCATAAAACCATCCCAATTGCACATCCTACAACATCCCGGCCATTAACCCTTGAGCGTTTGCTCTAATACATGCAATTCGTGATTGCATTCCGGGTTCTTGGTGCGGTCTGCGGTGATCTTGCGGACTGCGTGCAAGACCGTGGTGTGGTCGCGGCCGCCGAAGAGTTCGCCGATTTCTGGCAGGCTCTTTTGCGTGAGTTCCTTGGCCAGGTACATGGCAATCTGGCGCGGTCTGGCGATATTGGCAGGACGTTTTTTCGAATACATGTCGGCGACTTTGATGTTGAAAAAGTCGGCAACTGTTTTCTGTATATTCTCTACGGAAATCTGGCGGTTTTGTACTGACAGCAAATCCTTCAGGGCTTCCTTGACCACATCGATGGTGATTTCTTTGCCATGGAAGCGGGAGTAAGCCAGGATCTTGCGCAATGCACCTTCAAGTTCGCGCACGTTGGAGCGCAGATGCTTGGCAACGAAGAAGGCGACGTCGTCAGAAATATTCACACCTTCTGAATGGGCTTTCTTGAGCAAGATCGCTACGCGCATTTCCAGCTCTGGTGGTTCAATCGCGACGGTCAGGCCAGAGTCAAAGCGTGAAATCAGGCGGTCATCCATGCCGGTGATTTCTTTTGGGTAAGTATCACTGGTGATGATGATCTGTTTCTTGGCGGCGATCAGGGCTTCAAAGGCATAAAAGAATTCTTCTTGCGTACGGCTCTTGCCGCCAAAAAATTGAATATCATCGATCAGCAATAAATCCAGCGAATGGTAATAGCGCTTGAATTCATCAAAACCCTTGCGCTGGTAAGCAGTCACTACGTCGCGCACATATTGCTCGGCGTGGATGTAGCGTATCTTGGCGTTTGGGTTATCAACCAGGATCTGGTTGCCGATGGCGTGGATCAAATGCGTCTTACCGAGACCAACACCGCCATATAAGAATAATGGGTTGTAGGAAACGCCAGGATTATTCGCCACCTGGATAGCAGCAGCGCGAGCCAGCTGGTTGGCCTTACCGGTAACGAAGCTGTCAAAAGTCAGGTCAGAATTAATACGGCTTTGTTCGCGGCGCGGGGATACTTCTGGGGCGGCAGGTTCAGACATCATTTCTGGTACGCTGCCCTGGGCATCCAGGTCGGCGTTCAAACCTTGTGAACGTGGCGCAGCCGCCGCTGCAGGAGCAGGCTTTCTGTTGCCACGCGGGTCGAGCACAAACTGTACTTCCACTTCTTCATCCCAGAACTGGTTAGCCAGGTCGGTGATGCGGTTGGCGAACTGGGCTTTGACCCAGTCCAGTTTGAAACGGTTGGGCGCAGCGATGCGCAGCTTGCCGTTTTCAAAGTCAAGCGGGAATAGCGGTTTGATCCAGGCGCTATATTGCTGTGGTGGAAGCTCTTGCTCAAGTTGGGACGAACAGGCCTGCCAGAAATTTTCCATGTATGACTTTAATTATTAAATGCAAATGCGCGGTGCCGAATTAAATTCTAACCTGTGCGATGTTGGTAAGTATGGGTACGACTTACAGAGAGACTTGCGCCTCCATCGCTGGGTGAGTTGTCTTAAAGACATAAAACGGTGCCGCGCTAATCCGCTATTTTAACCCCGCTTGACCGAGTTATCCACAGGTTTGGGTTTAAATTTATTCTTTGCATTGCACCAATAGGTGTGCCTTGGCTGATTAATTTTTGCGCTAAGTGATTGACACGCAAAGCAAAAATGGTGTCTAATTCAGGGTTCCCTACCCCTCTTTTATTGGTGCGGCTTTAATTATCGGTTTTTTGATGGATTGATGCGTAACACCATGAGCAGCGGTTTTGGGGCAGTAAAGGCGAAAGGCCTGACGAAAATGTGCAAGCCGAAGTCGCACCCAAGACAGCCTTTATCCGTAATTCCGATTTTTTTTATTGCTCAATTAGCGAGACCAACATGAAACGTACTTACCAACCTTCCGTCGTTCGCCGCAAGCGCACCCACGGTTTCCGCGCACGCATGGCAACCCGCGGTGGCCGCGCTGTTCTGAACGCACGTCGCGCCAAAGGCCGTAAACGCCTGGCAGCTTGATTATCAGTTCGTTGATCTGCGCAGCCTTGCTGAATTCGCATGATCAATAATATAACTGAGCCAGTTCAGGCAGGTGCAGGCGGCGCAGATTTTGCCCGCGTCAGGCGCATCGTTAAAACGGATGAGTTTTCATCCGTTTTTCGTTTGCGCCCCGTGCAAAAGACGGCGCATTTTGTGCTGTACACCAGAACCAATGATTTGCCGCATGCCCGTCTGGGTGTGGTGGCCGCCAAGCGTTTTGCGCCACGTGCGGTGACGCGCAATACCATCAAGCGCGTCACCCGCGAGATTTTTCGCCGTTCTGCGTTGTTGAATGTGGATTGCATCGTGCGGCTGTCTCGCCCTGTTAACAGCAAGGCGGGGCCGGCGACGACCGCCCAGCTCAAGCGTGAGCTCAGGGCGGAAATCCTGCGTCTGTTTGCGGCACCGGCCTGCGCATTGGCTGCTGTCAAGCTGCCGGTAAGTCAACTTTAGGGCATTTGAGATGAAAACCCTGCTGCTCCTGTTGCTCAGATTTTATAAACTGGCAATTAGTCCCATGTTGGGGCAGAACTGTCGTTTTTATCCAAGCTGCTCTGAATATGCGGCAGAGGCCATCAAGATACATGGTGCCGCCAAGGGAAGCTTGCTGGCAGGCAAGCGCTTGTGCAAATGCCATCCTTGGCACCCCGGTGGCGTGGATAATGTGCCACCCGCTAGTGAAAAATCGCAAACCACCCCCACATCTGCCCAGTGCTGCCATGATGGCAAGCACACTGGACATTCTTCTCCCCTTTCCTGACATACACAAATGGATATCAAACGTACCGTCCTGTGGGTAATTTTCTCTTTCTCGCTGATCATGCTCTGGAATGGTTGGGGTGTATATAGCGGCAAGCCGTCTATGTTTGCCCCGCCGCCGCCAAAAGTGGCCAGTGCATCTGCTTCTGCCAGCGCTTCTGCCGGTACTACAGCCACCACCGCCAGCGCAGCAGGTAGCGCTAGCGCTGCTGCAAGCGCCACTGCTGTGACAGGCGCTGATGGAAGTGTTGCCCCCGTCATCAAGAGCGAAACCATTACCATTACTACCGATGTCATTCAGGCAGAAATTGATACCATTGGTGGCGAGCTGAAAAAGCTGGAATTGCTGAAACATAAAGACAGCACAGATCATACAAAAAACATGGTTTTGTTTGATCATTCAGCCAAGCGTACTTATCTGGCGCAAACCGGTTTGCTGGGTGGTGCTTTCCCTAACCATAAATCCGGCTTTGTTGCCAAACCAGGCGTTCGTACCCTGGAAGGCGGCAATCAGGTGCAACTGGTGCTGGAAGCTGAGCAAAGCGGCGTCAAGCTGACCAAGACTTACACCTTCAAAAAAGGTGAGTACCTGATCGATGTGCGTCATGATGTGACCAATACCAGCGCGGCAGCGATCACGCCTTCCCTGTACCTGCAATTGCTGCATGACGGCACCAAGCCTGAAAGCGGCGGCATGTTCTCTGGCAGCGGCGAGTTTTATGCACCGGCTGTATATACAGACGCAGAAAAATTCCAGAAACTGGATTTTGAAAAAATCGCCAAAGGTACAGATGGCCATGCCAAAGCATCGGACAATGGCTGGATAGCGATGTTGCAGCATTTCTTTGTGTCTTCTTTCATCCCGCAAGACAAGACCAAGCGTGAAATTTTCACGAAACAGGTTGATACCAATCTGTATGCAGTCGGTAATGTCTTGCCTATGGGTACCGTGGCACCAGGTGCAACAGTGACAATGAATGCGCACCTGTACTCTGGTCCGCAAGAATCTGCCAAGCTGGAAGCAATTGCCCCTGGCTTTGAGCTGGTCAAGGATTATGGCGTGTTGACTATCATCGCCAAGCCTTTGTTCTGGGTCATGGAACAGATCCATAAAATGCTGGGTAACTGGGGCTGGACTATCGTGGTCTTCACGATTGCCATCAAACTGGCTTTGTTCCCACTGTCGGCTGCTGGTTATCGCAGCATGGCAAAAATGAAGGTGGTAACACCGAAGATGCAGGCTGTGCGTGAGCGTTTTAAAAACGATCCGCAAAAAATGAATCAGGCCATGATGGAGTTGTACAAAACCGAGAAAATCAATCCTCTCGGCGGCTGCTTCCCTATCCTGATCCAGATGCCTGTCTTTTTGGCGCTGTACTGGGTTTTGCAAGCCAGCGTGGAAATGCGCGGCGCACCATGGGTGGGCTGGATCACCGACCTGACTTCACCTGACCCTTGGTATATCTTGCCAGTTGTGTATGCGATTTCCATGTTCATCACCACCAAGCTGAACCCAGCCCCGGCTGATCCTATGCAGGCGAAGATGATGATGTTCATGCCACTGGCATTCTCGGTCATGTTCTTCTTCTTCCCGTCCGGCCTGGTATTGTATTGGGTAGTTAATAATATCTTGTCGATTGCGCAGCAATGGGTGATCAACAATAAATTGATACCGCCTGAGCATAAGGCTTAAGCGTAAAGATTGAGCAAATGAGAAAGCCCGCAAGTTTGCTTGCGGGCTTTTTTTATGGCGTAATTTGTTGAGCAAAACCCCTGAAGCATTTGCGTCCCAACCTACGAAAACTGTTTTAACTCCTTCCCCTTCAAGGGGAAGGTTGGGATGGGGATGGGATTCTTGTGCAATTTGATTGCAAATTGATCAACCGAACCCCATCCCCACCCTAGCCCTCCCCTTGAAGGGGAGGGAATTAAAAATGCGGGAGCCAACTCCTGTCGCATTTTCGTCACAAACCAACAGACTAATTTGCACTCATCATGTGCAAGCACAGATAGAATTTCATCATGATCTACGAACCCATTCCCATCGCTGCCATTGCCACCGCCCCCGGGCGTGGTGGCATAGGTGTAGTGCGCATTTCCGGCAAGGACCTTGCTCCTGTCGTCACTGCCCTGTTTGGCACTACCCAATTCAAGCCGCGCCATGCAAGTTACCTGCCGTTTACCCAGGCTGATGGCACCATCATCGACCAGGGCATCGCGATTTATTTCAAGGCACCGCATTCTTATACCGGTGAAGATGTGCTGGAACTGCAAGGCCATGGTGGCCCGGTCGTCATGCAAATGCTGTTGTCACGTTGCCTGGAAGCTGGCAAGGATGCAGGTTTGCGACTGGCAGAGCCAGGTGAATTCACCCAGCGCGCTTTCCTGAACGACAAGCTGGACTTGGCGCAGGCAGAAGCAGTATCAGATTTGATCGAGGCATCGACCGAAGCAGCCGCCAAATCGGCATCGCAATCACTGTCCGGCGCTTTTTCCAAAGTCATCCATGCACTGGTAGAAAAAGTCGTGCACTTGCGCATGCTGGTAGAAGCGACGCTGGATTTTCCCGAAGAAGAAATCGACTTCCTCGAAAAATCCAATGCCCGTGGCCAGTTGGCGACCATACAGGCAGCCCTGCAAAAAGTGTTCGAGCAAGCCGCCCAAGGTGCCTTGCTGCGAGCAGGTTTGAATGTGGTGCTGGCAGGCCAGCCTAACGTCGGAAAATCATCGCTGCTGAATGTACTGGCTGGTGATGATGTCGCCATCGTCACTCCCATCGCCGGTACTACCCGGGACAAGGTGACCGAGACCATTCATATCGAAGGCATACCGCTCAACATTATCGATACCGCTGGCATACGCCACGAGCATGATGAAGTTGAAGAAGGTCAGGTCGCTAATGCCATCGACACGGTAGAACGCATAGGCATAGAGCGCACCTGGGCAGAAGTGGAAAAAGCCGATGTCATCCTGCACCTGCTCGACGCCAGCCGCGGCCCGACCCGCGCTGACGATGCCATCGTCGCCCGCTTCCCGGATGGCGTGCCGGTGATACGCATCTGGAACAAGATAGACCTCTCCGGCCATCATGCCAGTGTCGATGAAATGTCAGACGCCACGCATATTTATTTGTCGGCACATGAACACATAGGCATAGATCTGCTGCGTAAGGAATTGCTGCGCATTGCCGGATGGGAGCAAACCGGTGAATCACTTTACCTGGCCCGCGAACGCCACCTGATCGCCCTCAAGCACGCGCATGAACATCTGCAAAACGCGGCAGAATACGCCGCACAAAATGACCAGTCGCTGGATTTGTTTGCGGAGGAACTACGTTTGACGCAAGACCGCCTGAACAGCATCACTGGCGAATTTACATCTGACGATTTGCTGGGTGTGATTTTTTCGCGTTTCTGTATCGGTAAATAAGTGACGACATAAGACATGGCGCAACTCAAGACTCTGGCAGATACCGTGCCGCGCTTCTGGCGCGATGACAGGTTACCGTTTATTGAGGCGCGCTATCTGGCAGAAGGCCGTTCAGCCAGTTACGACAGACATGCGCACGAGACTTTTAGCATAGGTGCAGTGACTGCGGGTGCCAGCAATTTTGTCATGGCTGGCAATCAACATCATGTGCATGCAGGCCAGCTGGTGATTATCAATCCAGGGCAGGTGCATATTTGTAAGCCCGTCGACGATTTGCCATGGTCTTTTTGCATGTTGTACGTCGATGCCAACTGGCTGGCAGCTTTGCAAGCGGAATTAGGGCAAGTAAAAAAGCCAGAATTTCATGCTTATACCAGTGCAGTGTCCGACAAGGTTTTCTTGTACGAAGGCCTGCTTGATTTATATCAAACCCTGATCGATTCCGGTACTGAACTCCTCAGCAAGCAGGGTAGTGTGATCCAGTATTTTTCTGAATTGCACAAGCACCTGCAATCTGCTCCTGCAGAGCTGCATCTGGAAAATGCCAGACTCAAACTGGCGGCTGATTTCATCCACGCGCACTGCACGCAAGACCTGAGCCTGGATGATATTTCTGCCCACGCAGGCTTGTCAGCTTCTTATTTATTTCGCGCTTTCAAAAAACAATATGACATGACGCCGCATGCTTATCTGATCAATCGCCGTGTGCAATATGCGCAAGAAAAATTGAGGCAAGGTGCATCCATTGCCGATGCTGCGCTGGAAGCGGGCTTTGCTGACCAGGCGCATTTCCAGCGTGTCTTCAAACGCATGCTGGCGGCAACGCCTGGACAGTATCAGGCATAAAAATCACGCTCAACTCAGCACCAGATACACTGCACTGATCAATAACATCACAGCCAGGCTGCGGTTAAAGGCACGCATCAGTGCAGGTTTTTTGAATAGCTGGCGCAAGGCTGTTCCTGCATAAGCCCAGGCGGCTATCGATGCATAGCAGATAAAGAAATAGATGATGGTGAAGTGCCACACCATGCTGGTATCACCATTCGCTGCATAAGCACCCATGCCTGCGATGGAGGCCAGCCATGCTTTGGGATTAAGCCATTGCATGAGCGCGCCATACCAGGCAGATGGCCCTTTGCCATTTTCATCGACTTCCAACTGCCCGTTATCGACAGCCAGCTTATAAGCCAGGAACAGCAGGAAAGCAACGCCTGCCCATTGTATGATTTTCGTCAGTGCAGGCATGATGATCAAGAGCTCATGCAGGCCAAGACCAGTCAGGAATAACAAGACGGTAAAACCTATGGTCGCACCGCTGACATGCGCCAGGCTGGCACGAAAACCATATTGCGTGCCAGACCGCAAAGCAACGATATTTACCGGGCCGGGTGAAATGGAAGCGGCCAGTGCAAAGGCAGCCATGGAGAGATAGAGGTTTAACATAGTCGTGGCAGGTATAAATAAGTATAAATGAGTCGGCAGACAGATTTATACCGGGCCACGCTTGCTGTGTATTGAATAAAACTACCCTGACTGCATTGCCGAGCTTATGCCGCCATCGCAGCTTGCAAGCGCGGTCGCATATCATCGACGAGGCGTTTGCGGCTGGAGCGTGCATATTCTGCTGGTGAAAACCACATGGCTACCTCAGCAAAGGCATCAACTACCGGCAAGATTTCCCTTGCTTCAGCTGCACTGAATTCAGTCCTGCTGCCATTAGCCGTCAGGTGGCTAAGCTTTTCTTGCAAGACGCCTTTGCGCGCAATATCGGTTGCAGAAACTGGGTTGGCCGTACAGATACCAAAAGTACCTAACAAGAAATGCTTCCAGTGGAGTTCTGCGTTTTCCGTCAGCCCCGTCATGTTTACCGTACCATCTGCTGCAAAGCAGTCTTGCAGATGCCATGTACTGGTATTCAATTCTGTCAGCGCAGCGATATAGTCACGTAAAAATTCTTGCTTCATCATTTCTGGTGCCGCTGCCCATCCGTGTCCGGCCACCAACTGTTTTGCCCTGTCGCACCAGACGGTATGACAGTCACGGAAATAGTCGCCAGCAACGGTATCGGTGACATCTGACTCACCAAATACAGCAGAGTTGATGGTGGCTTTTCCTGAGACTACATAAGAAGGGCCGGGCAATATTTGTGCCGTTAACAAGTCATTCAATTCTGCTTCAGAAATAGCACAGGCTGCTGCGAATTGTGCTTTGTTCAGGAAATGTTTATTCAGGTAACACTGTAATTCAGACATGTTGAATTTCTTTCTCGATATGAAAATTGTTTCTGGTTTTGCCGGATACTACGCCATAAGTTTGGGGTGCACTTAATGCGTTAACCGTGTACCTGGCGACTGTCCGCTGGTGCCTGTTCGCGCTCCAGCAAACCATAGTCACGCACTACCGATGCAATGCGCAGTCGATAACCCGCGAAGATATGACCGCGTCCTTGTGATTGCGCTGCCCGGTGTTCTTCGGTATTACGCCAGTTGGCGACAGCTGCTTCATCACGCCAGAATGACAGGGACAAAATCTTGCCGGGATCAGTCAGGCTCTGGAAACGCTCGATTGAAATGAAACCATCCATTTCCTTGAGCAAGGGTGCAAGCCCTGCGGCGATATCCAGGTATTCCTGCTTGTTTTCTGCATGCGGTATGACTTCAAAAATCACGGCTATCATGGGGTCTCCTTGTTGTGTAAGGGCTGAGTAAATATCGGGATACGGCCATTCAGCGAAGGCCGGTATGTCCAGTGCAGCGTAGCAAAATCAAATGCTGGCATGCTCAGCAGATGGTGCAGGCAAATGCCTGCTATTTGTTCTGCAATGTGCTGACCTGGGCAGGCGTGGCGGCCATAGCCGAAGGTGAACACTTTTCTGTCTGGCCTGTCCAGTTGCAAAGTATCAGGATCAGGATTGGTTGCCGCATCACGATTGGCAGCAGCCAGCAAGACGACGATAACGTCACCCGTCTGCAGTTTTTGACCAGCTATTTCGCAATCCTGGATGACGAAGCGTCGGGTGTTTTGTACGGGCGCATCATAGCGGGCGATTTCGGTTACCAGTTGACTTAATTTTTGTGGCAGGTCTGCACCACCATCACGCATGATCTTTAGTATGTCAGGGTGAGCATGCAAGGCAGTGAGGCTATTGCCTGCCAGGCCAGCAGTGGCTTCATAAGTTTGCGACAGCAAGCCTATGAGGTTGGGCAATATGCCATCAGCATGGTGCCAACCGAGTTGCGTGGCTTCGCTTTGCAAACCTGCCAGAAATCCATCTGGCTTTGCCTGGCTGTCTTGCAGCAAGTGACGGAAACTGTTTTGCAAAGCCTTTGCTGCGATATGTGCTGCATCGATTTGTTCTGCTGTACTCAAGGGGGAAAGGCAACGCACGAAATCTGACATCCAGTTTGCCAGGGCTGGCAGGGCATTTTCTTGAAACCCCAATACACTACCCATGACATGAACAGGCAAGTTAAACAGGTATTGTGTCAGCCCGTTTCCCGTCCTTACATCATATTTGCTGGTGAGTCTGGTGGCATGCTGCTGCGTATGTGCAGCAATGCCAGACAAGTCCAGCTTGCTTAGTGAGCTTTGTATGACTTGTTTAGGCACTGCATGTGCCTTGCCTTCATTCATGCGTACCAGATGCGAAAATATCTCCCCCGCCGAACCACCAGCAATATTGCGCGGCACGGGTTCTGTAATCGGCCTGACGGCGCATGCTGCGGATTCCAGTACTTCCTTTACGACTGCGGCACGGCTGGCTATCCAGCATTTGAGTTCAGCATTAAAAGCCAAGGCTGGCCCTTCACGCAAACTGGCGTAATACGGATAAGGATTTGTGTGGCAAGCGGCATTCAGGATGGTGATAGGCTGTGTCATGGCAAGGCTGATGGTTAGGTAATGAAATGCAGTATAGGACTTGTTTGCATTGAACAATTCGTCTACCATCAAACTATGAATGCAGACAATACAGAATACGCCGATACCCAATTAGCCAAGCTGGCCGGTGCCATTGCCGAGCCTGCCCGCGCCCGCATGCTGTGTAGCCTGATGGACGGGCGTGCCCGCACCAGCACTGAGCTGGCTGTTGTGGCCGAGGTCAGCCCCTCCACTGCCAGTGTGCATTTGAGCAAATTGCTGGAACAGCATTTGGTGAACGTGGTAGCGCAAGGCAAGCACCGCTATTACCAGCTCGCCAGTAATGAAGTCGCGATTGCGCTGGAATCCCTGCTGCTGATCGCCGGTCTGCCCAAATCACGCTTTGTGCCCAATACGCCAGACCGTCTGCGCAAGGCGCGTACCTGCTATGACCATATGGCGGGTGAGGTGGCAGTGGGTGTGCATGATTACCTGATGCAGCAAGCCTGGATCAGACCTGTGGAAGGTGAGGAAACCGCCTATGAATTGACGAGCACAGGCAGCAAGGGCCTGGAAGAATTGGGTCTGGATATAGCCGCGACCCGCAAGGCCAGGCGGCGTTTTGCCTGTTCATGCCTGGACTGGAGTGAGCGCACGCCGCATCTGGGCGGCGCTTTGGGTGCGGCTTTATTGAATTTGCTGCTAAACCAGGCCTGGCTGGAGCGTGACCTTGATAGCCGGGCATTGGCGCTGACCAGCAAGGGCAAACGTGAATTTCAAAAAGTGTTTGCCATAAAAACCTGAGGCCTGAAACTTAAGACCTGAGACTGGAAACCTTAGATCTGAGCTGTGCTTATTCTGCTTATTCTGCTTATTCTGCTTATTCTGCTTATTCTGCTTATTCTTTCGTACCAGGCTTGATCTTGGCAAGCCTGTCAATGATCGCTGGCTTTAACTTGCGGAAGTACACCAGGTCAATCGCAAACATGGAAACAAGGGCCAGGCCTGCAGTAAGCACGCAGCTAATCCATATCGAGTCTGGCGCGGCTATGCGGTTGGACAGATAAATTGCTGCGAATATTGTCAGAGCTGTCATGAATTCACGCCAGAATGGCTTGCGCGTCTTGAATGTTGTCTGCGCTGCTAGTAACACCAGGTCAGGGTAGTGTTTGGGCGCAACATCCTTTAATTCAGGTACTGCCAGCAATAAGGCATCGGTGCTGAAATTTTGCATGATTATTCCTTTATCAGCCTGATTTCAGGCCACGTTTAGATTATCTGCCTCAATATGCGCTTAGTCTACGGTCAAAATGTAAAACATTTACCACTGGCATCTTTAAAGCGGTATTTTTTCAGGCTGGTATTGCCTGCTTATGCTGATGACCGTTGTTTTGCCATCAAAGCTGCTCGCAAATAACATAAGCAAACTTCAAAATCTTATATAGATGGGAATAATATGCGGGTTTGCCTATGGTAATGTATGTGCAAACTGTTTTCACTATATGCATCATGTGTCAATTACTAGGAATGAACTGCAATACCCCAACTGATATAGTCTTCAGTTTCACCGGGTTTGCAACACGCGGCGGTTTGACGGACGAGCACAAGGACGGCTGGGGCATCGCTTTCTTTGAAGGTAGCGGCGTACGCCTGTTTGTTGATCACCAGTCAGCGGTGGAGTCGCCCTTGGCTGAGCTCATCAAGCGCTACCCCATCAAATCCAAAAACGTCATCGCCCATATACGCAAGGCTACCCAAGGCCAGGTCAGCCTGGAAAACTGCCACCCCTTTGTGCGTGAATGTTGGGGCCGTTACTGGGTATTTGCTCATAATGGCGATCTGAAGGAATTTGCCCCTTTGCTTGATGGCAGCTTCCAGCCGGTTGGTAATACCGACAGTGAACGGGCATTCTGCTATCTGCTGCAACGCATGCGCCGTCACTTTGGCGAGCAATTGCCATCGGTGCAACAACTGGCGTTGTTCATGCACGAGATCACCGCAGAGATTGCCAGTTATGGCACTTTTAATATGATGCTCTCGAATGGCGAATCCCTGTTCACTCATTGTTCCACCAAGCTTTACTACATCGTGCGCCAGCATCCTTTCAGCACAGCTGCCTTGACGGATGAAGACGTCGCCGTGGATTTTGCGCAAGTGACCACGCCTGCCGACAAGGTCGCCATTATCGTCACCGAACCCCTGACCACCAATGAAAGTTGGACGCAATGTGCATCTGGCCAGATGCTGGTGTTTGTCGATGGTGACGTATTACCTCTGCCCCTGCCTTTACCCTCATCGCCCTCATCTGAGGTAGTAGCATGAGCCAGCAGCGTTTGATGGACCAACTGGACACCAACCTCTTGCGCGTCCTGCACACCTTGCTGACCGAGCGTAGCGTCACCCGCACCGCCATGAAGCTGGGGCAATCACAGCCCGCCATCAGCAATATGCTGAAACGCTTGCGCGAAATCACCGGTGACGCCATCCTGGTACGCGGCAAGAACGGCATGACCGCGACTGAGCGTGGCGAAGAACTCTTGCTGCTGGCACGCCAGGGCTTGAATGTGCTGGAAAGCATCGCCAGCCCGGCCCCGGCCTTCATGCCCGCCTCTACCCAACGCATATTCCACCTCGGCGCACCGGACTACCTGAGCGCCTTGCTAATTCCCCTGATCATAGAAAAACTGCGTGAACAAGCCCCCAATGCTGGTCTGACCGTGCATGCCCTGAATGCTGGTTTTGATTATACCGCTGGCCTGGAAAGTGGCGAGCTGGATTGCGTCATCGGCAATTGGCCAGACTTGCCACCGCATCTGCACCTGGCGCAATTGTTTGAAGATGAAGTAGTGTGCATGGTGAATCGCAAACACCCGGTCGTCAGCAAGGGTTTGTCGATCAAATACTATCTGGAAATGGCCCACCTGGCCCCTACACCCTACATGATGGGCCACCGCAGCATCATTGATACTGCACTCGCAGAGCAGGGGCTGAAGCGCAAGATACAGATGACCATCCCTTACTTTGGCATGGTCCCTTATGTACTCTCACGCACCGACCTCATCTTCACTACCAGCCGCAGCTTTGCCGTGCAATGCGCCAAAGACTGGCCGATAGAAGTCTTGCCCATGCCGGTTACCGTACCCAAGATGAAGTTCTTTATGCTCTGGCATGAGCGTGCGCATGCGGCGGCGGAAGTGCAGTGGTTGAGACGGATAGTGGCGGAGGCTTCGGCCAAGGTGATGGTGTAGGTTGTAGGTGGAATGGTTGGGGGGATCGTAGGTTGGGCTACGCCTTATCAGCCCAACATTGGGCATCAACAAACGTATACGCTATTTATGCACCGAGTGTTGGGCTGGTAAACCGTAGCCCAACCTACAGATCAATCCTTCGTATTTGCATCCCTGCATCAACCCGGCACTTTCCCCTCCACACCTTCCACATAAAACTTGATGTCATGCAGGAACTTGTCATCCGCCACTGCATCCTTGCCCAGCACTTCCTTACCGGTATTGTCCTTGATCGGGCCTTTCCAGATTGGGCCTGTGCCGTCGATGACGCCCTGGCGTTTGTCGGCGATGAGTTTTTTGACTTCGTCTGACAGGCTGGCGTTGAAGGCTTTCAGGTCTATCATGTTTTCTTTCAGGCCCCACCAGGTGGTCTCAGATTTCCATGTTTTGTTGAGCACTTCATCGACGCGTCTGGTGTAGTACACGCCCCAGTCGATCACGGATGCAGCCAGGTGGGCTTTAGCGCCAAACTTGCTCATGTCGCTGTCCCAGCCAAAGGCATACACGCCTTTTTCTTCGGCGGTTTGTACGACAGCGGCAGAGTCAGTGTTTTGCATGAGCACATCCACGCCCTGGCCTATCAGGGTGGTGGCGGCTTCGCGTTCCTTGCCTGGGTCAAACCACTTGTTGACCCAGACTACTTTGGTCGTGGCTTTGGGGTTGACTGAGCGTGCGCCGAGGGTGAAGGAATTGATGTTGCGCAGTACTTCAGGAATAGGGATTGAGGCAACTACACCCAGCTTGCCAGACTTGCTCATCTTGCCTGCGGCCACACCAGCGAGGTACGCACCTTCGTAAGTGCGCACATCATATTGCGCCATATTGTTGGCAGTTTTGTAGCCAGTTGCATGTTCAAACTTCACATCAGGAAAGTCCTTGGCGACTTTCAGCATGGCTTCCATATAGCCAAAGGTGGTGCCAAAGATGACCTTGTTACCTTGATTGGCCAGGTCGCGGATCACGCGTTCTGCATCCGCAGCGCTTTCTGGTACGTTTTCAACGAAGCTGGTTTTTACCTTGTCGCCAAACTTGGCTTCGACTGCCTTGCGGCCCGCATCATGGGCATAAGTCCAGCCTGCATCACCCACCGGACCTACATAGATGAAGCCGACTTTCAAAGGCTCTGCGGCGGCTGGTGCGGCAGCGGTGCTGGCTGGTGCAGGCGCTGAGGCACTCGCGCTGGCGGATTTGCTTTCTTCTTTCTGGCCACAGCCAGCAAGACCGACGATAGCCAGGGACAGCGCGGCTGCCAGGGTTTTTCTGCGAGAGATTTTCATGGATAGCTTCCTTGGTTTGATTTTCAGTTTTAATCAAAAAAACGCACAGCAAATGACATCAATAGACACGCATATAAATACAGACTCAGGCAGACCCCGGACGGAAAGGCTTGCCCAGGGAGGCAGGCATGTTCAGGCGTATCCAGTCAGGGTTACGCGAGATCAGTACCAGCACGATAATCGTCGCCAGATACGGCAGCATGGATAAAATTTCCGATGGAAGGGCGATACCTATCGCCTGGAAATGAAACTGCAGTATCGTTACGCTGCCAAACAGTAAAGCACCCAGCAAGACCCGTGCCGGACGCCAGGTCGCAAAAGTCGTCAGCGCCAGCGCTATCCAGCCGCGTCCTGCGACCAGACCTTCCACCCACATCGGTGTATACACTACTGACAGGTAAGCGCCAGCGACGCCACAGCAGGCACCGCTGAACAACAGCGCCAGGTAACGTATCTTGCGCACCGGGTAACCCAGCGCATGGGCAGACTCTGGCGATTCACCCACTGCCCGCAAGACCAGGCCAGCGCGGCTGCGGTACAAGAACCAGATAATTCCGCCGCATAGCAAGAGGCCAAAATACACCGCCAGATGCTGGTCAAACAAGGCTTTGCCAAGAAAGGGGATATCCGATAAAAACGGAATGCCATGCGGTCCCGCAGGCAGGGACTGACCGACGAAAGATTGTCCTATAAAGGCTGACAGGCCAGCACCAAAGATGGACAGTGCCAGGCCAGTTGCCACCTGGTTGGTCACCAGCACTAGTGCCAGCCAGGCAAACAGCGTCGCCATCAGCATGCCAGCAATTGCGCCAGCGACAAAACCCAGCCAGGGCATCTGGGTCTGGTGGGCCACGGCAAAGCCCGTGATGGCAGCGACCAGCATCATGCCCTCGGCACCAAGATTGAGCACGCCTGCACGCTCATTGATCAGCAGGCCCAAAGCCGCGATCAGTAGCGGTGTACCGGAATTGATGGAGGCGGCGATAAGTGCAGCAAGATTTTCCATGTTCGCTTATTTCTGCCAACGCAGGCGGTAATTGATCAGGGTGTCGCAAGCCAGCAGCAAGAACAGCAACATGCCCTGGAACAGGCCAGTGATGGCAGAAGGCAGACCAAGGCGCGATTGCGCCATCTCACCACCCAGGTAAAACAGTGACAGCACCAGGCCGCCAAAGATGGTACCTATGGGGTTCAGACGACCAATGAAGGCCACAATGATGGCAGCAAAACCATAACCAGGCGAGATGGAAGGCAAGACCTGGCCGATAGGGCCAGCTACTTCAAAAGCGCCTGCCATACCAGCGAAACCACCAGAAATCAGTAGCGATGTCCACAAGGCGCGGCGGCTGGAGAAGCCCGCATAACGCGCTGCCAGCGGTGCCAGTCCACCGACAGTCAAGCGGTAACCAGCAAAGCTGCGATACACAAACACTGCCATCAAACCACTGGCAACCAGCATGACGATAAAGCCTATGTGCAGGCGGCTGCCGGAGAACAGGTGCGGCAACAGATAATCGCTGGAAAACACCTTGGACTGCGGAAAGTTCATACCATGTGGGTCTTTCAGCGGACCATTGACGGCATACATCAGCAGCAATTGCGCGATATAGGTCAGCATCAGCGATACCAGAATTTCATTGGCATTGAAGCGGTCACGCAACAAGGCTGTGATGGATGCCCACAAGGCTCCGCCGACCACCCCTGCGCAAGTTGCCAGCAGCAAGACCATGCCGCCCGACAAACCCGGCGTGCCAGTATCAAAAAACAGTATTGTGCTGCCAGCGGCCAGGCCACCTGCAATCAACTGCCCTTCTGCACCGATGTTCCAGACATTGGCGCGGTAACAGACCGACAGCCCCAGCGCGCACAAGACCAGTGGCGTGGTCTTTAGCAATAGTTCGGCGATAGCGGCCTTGTTGCGTATTGGTTCTATCAAAAATACCTGCAAGCCAGTCCATGGGTTTTTACCCAATGCCATGAATAACAGGGCACCAAAAAAGATCGTGAGCAGCAAGGCCAGGACAGGGGAAAAATACGCCATGCTGCGCGAGCTGGCGGCACGCAATTCCAGCTTAAGCATGTTCGCCCCGCCCATTTTTATCATTTCTTTTCTTGCGGCTGCCACCAGTTTTACCGAGGGACACAGTTTCTGCCGTTGTCCATTCTTCCCACAAACCACTCATCCACAATCCTATCTTTTCCCTGGTCGCGCTGGCTGTTGCTATCGATGGCGACAAACGGCCTTTGGCGATGACATGCATGCGGTCACATAATTCAAACAATTCATCAAGTTCTTCCGAGATCACCAGCACGGCACAACCAGCTTGCTTGAGCTTGCGTATCTCATCATGGATTTGCGCTGCCGCACCTACGTCCACTCCCCAGGTTGGCTGGGCGACGATGAAGACATCGGGTTGGCGCGTGATTTCACGGCCTACAATAAACTTTTGCAGATTACCACCCGACAGGCTGCGCGCCAGCGCCGCAGGCCCGCCCGCCTTGACGCGGAAGCGTGCGATGATATCCGCCGCCGCCTGTGTCGTATGGCGAAAATTGATCATGCCTTTGCTGACGAAGGGTTCGTGCTGGTGCGACAACAGCATATTGTTGGTCAGGCTCATCTCTGGTACTGCGCCACGGCCCAGTCTCTCTTCCGGCACAAGGCTCTGACCCAGCTTGCGCCTGCTCTCAGGGCCACGGTTGCCAACTGGCTTGCCCTTCAGTTCTATCATTTGCGGCGCGGCGCGTCTGTCTTCGCCGGACAAGGCAGCAAGCAGTTCTTGCTGACCATTGCCGGATACACCAGCAATGCCAACGATTTCGCCACCAAATAATTCTAGTTGTATGTCGTCAAGCGCGGTGGCAAAGGCGTGCGCCTTGGGCAGGCACAATTGCCTGATCCGCAGACGCGATTCACCCAGGGTAACTGGTTCGGTATGGGCAGATGGTGGCAAGTCTTCGCCTATCATCATGCGCGACAGGCTGGCAGCGGTTTCCTCTGCCGGGTCGCAATGTCCGGTGACTTTGCCAGCACGCATGACGGTGGCGCTATGACATAACTCCCGAATTTCATCCAGCTTGTGGCTGATATACAGGATGCTGCAACCCTCAGCGGCAATCTTGCGCAGAGTGACGAACAGTTTTTGCACTGCTTGCGGCGTCAGTACCGACGTTGGTTCATCGAGGATCAGCAATTGCGGTTTGGTCAGCAGGGCGCGCACGATTTCCACGCGCTGTCTTTCTCCGACTGACAAAGTATGCACATGGCGGTGTGGCTCCAGTTCCAGCCCATAGTTTTCACCCGTCTGTGCAATTTGCTCGGCCAGTTCCAGCATATTCACATTCTGGTCCAGGCCCAGTGCGATGTTTTCGGCCACGGTCAGGGTATCAAAGAGCGAAAAATGCTGGAACACCATGGCGATGCCCAGCTTGCGCGCATCTTGCGGTGTTGCCACTTTGACTTCCTGACCATTCCAGCGCACCGTGCCTGAATCGGGCTTGACAGCGCCAAAGATGATCTTCATCAGCGTTGATTTGCCCGCCCCATTTTCACCCAGTACTGCATGGATCTCACCCGGAGCCACTTGCAGCCTTACACCATCATTGGCAAGCACCGCCGGATAGCGTTTACAGATGTCGGTCAGTTCCAGCCTGGGCACTATGGGTGAAGCAGCAGAAGTCACTTTGACCTTTCCATCCGATGTTTGAATTTCTAGAGTAGGAGTAAGTCCATGGCTGCACATCACGCTAGCGACATGCTGGACATTTGCCCATCATTATAAGTGGCTGCTCAGCGCAAATTCAAAATCTATTTACCATTTGGCACAAGATGAAATTTGTTTGCCCGGTATCAAATTGGAAGAAATCGTTTAAATTTTTCATGTTGCTGTTTTACGTTGTTTTCCAGCATCAGAAAAAACCTGCATACAAAATTTTGCGGATGAATTGTTTTCAGGCAAATGTATTGTGGGGCTGAATGTAGGATTGTTCGACTAAGTATAGAATAGCCTTTAATAACTCCGCACTGGCATGAAAGCTTTTCCATCCCCATCATACAATCAGGCGCACAAACCTATCGCTATCGCGGCAGTCGTTGCCTGGCCTCGGTTGGCTGCATCGCTGCCATCAATCCTGGAGAAGTGCATACCGGCGAAAGGGCAACCGAGCACGGCTGGGCTTACCGCGCCTTTTACCCCTCGGTGGGCTGGATGCAGCAACTCGCCAGCGACATGGCAGGCAGCGCCGCTGGCGTTCCCTGGTTGCCGGATGGCGTCATAGAGGATGCCGAAGTCTCTGCACAACTGGCTTTTGCACATCGCTTGCTGGAAGCAGGTAGTGATCCTCTTGCAGCCGAAAATGCACTAACCGCAGGCTTTGCCCTCATGCTGTCCCGCTATGCCCGCAGCCGCCCGACGGTACAAACTATTCTGCCCGATGCAACCAGGGTGGAAATGATGAAATCCCGCCTAAGCGAAGACCTCAGCACAGCCATCAGTCTGACCGAGCTGGCACAAGAAGTAGGCCTGTCCAGCTTCTACGCCGCCCGTTTGTTCTCCCGCACGACTGGTATGCCGCCACATGCCTGGCGCAACCAGTTGAGGTTGAACCGTGCCCAGAGTTTGCTGCGGCAGAATCTGTCGGTGACTGAGATTGCGACGATGACGGGGTTTGCGGATCAAAGTCATTTCACGCGGCATTTTAAACGGGCATTTGGGGTTGCGCCGGGAAGATGGCGGGTTTGAATGGATCATCTTTAGACAAGCATTCTTGTAATAATGTGACTATGGGTTGTATTGACGTTGCTGTTGATTTTGACTTTTTGCAGTTCCCATTTTTTGTACTGCACAAACGGGAACCCCGTAGGGGCGACGACGCCTGGGTCGCCTTCTTTTGCTTCCTTTTCTTGGCGAGAAAGCAAGAAAAGGAAGTAGCTGCCGGGCTACCCCCGGCCTGCAATCGTGAATGACGTGTACAGGTATTTAGAAATTTAACTCGTAAGTCTACGATTTTGAATTTAATGCATTGCGCAGCATACTACAAACGCCACTGGATTCCAGCTAACCCCACGCTGGAATGACGTAACTAACATTTAGAGTCAGTTAATTTACTGTCAGCCAGGTGAGATGCGTAAGTAAATTCTGTATTTCAAATAACGCACCCAAACCGCAAGAACGTACAAGCCCATTCCCAAATTAACAGGCAAGATCCCATTCAATCGCAATCCGCAATATGGAATCATCCCATGCCCCCATCTACAAGAACGAACCACTTCACCGCCGGCGTCCGTGACACCGTCCCCATGCTTATTGGTGCTGCCCCTTTCGGCATGATCTTTGGCACTCTTGTCGCCACGGCACAAATGCAAGCCTGGCAGGGACAGATGATGTCGCTGGCGGTGTTTGCCGGGTCCAGCCAGTTTATTGCCACGGGTCTCATCGCCAGTCACACTGGCATGCTGGTGATCTGGCTGGCGACTTTTATCGTTAATTTGCGTCACATGCTGTATGCCGCAGCCCTGATGCCACATGTAAGGCATTTGCCAAGGCGCTGGCGCTGGGGGTTGGGTTTTTTGCTGACCGATGAAACCTTTGCCGTGGTTGACCGCTATTACCGCCAGCATCCGCACAATGCTTTGGGACACTGGTATTTCCTGGGTTCTGGTTTGTCCATGTACGCCAACTGGCAGGTCTGGACGCTGATAGGCCTGATGTTTGGGGCGATATTCCCGCAGTTGCAGACTCTGGGTTTGGACTTTGCCATGGTGGCAACTTTTATTGCGATAGTCGTGCCGCAATTGTTCAAGCGCCCGCATTTGCTGGCAGCCATCGTTGCCGGTAGCACTGCCTACGCCTTGCAGCATTTGCCCTATAAGCTGGGTTTGCTGGTGGCTATTGCCTTTGGTGTGGCGACTGGCATGCTGGCATCGCGATTCACTAGACAAGATAATGCCCAAAAACAAATCAGCGTGGAGCAGGCATGAATATCACTTTGACCATCCTTGGCATGGCCGTCATCACGTTTCTGGTGAAAGCCCTGATCTTCATTCTCGGTGACCGCGTGGCATTTTCCGGTAATCTCAAAAAGGCGCTGGAGTTTGTACCAGTGACGGTGCTGATTGCCATCATCGTTCCCATGATCTTGTCACCGCATGGCAATGAGCTGGAATTGAGCTGGCGCAATCCGCAACTGGTGGCAGCGACTGTGGCCGCTTTGCTATGTGCCGTGACCAGGCATCAACTGGCAACTATCATCGTTGGGCTGACAGTCTTCTTTAGCTGGCAGTATATGTTGGGATAGGTGGTTGAGCTAATATGTATGCTTTGTCGCTTTCAACACCCAGCAAATGACTTACGACTTCAGCGCAGTTAACACAGCAATGCAAAAATATGTGGACAGGCAAATCCTGTCTGGCGTCTCGACTGCCGTGCTGGTCGGGCGTGAACTGGTGCACCAGCATTGCACAGGCTGGGCAGACCGCGAAAGCCAGACGCCCATGCGCGATGACCATTTGTTCCGCGTGTTTTCCAATACCAAGCTGATTACCTCGGTGGCGGTGTTGCTATTGATGGAAGATGGCAAGTTGGAGCTTGATCAGCCCGCAGTAGAATTCTTGCCGCAACTGGCGCACCTGCAGGTACTCAAACCCGGTGCGACCAGCATCAATGATACCGAGCCAGCGCGCAGCAAGATCACCATCCGGCATATGCTGACGCACACCGCCGGTCTCAGTTATGGCTTGCTGGATCATGGTACGGTCATGTACAAGGCCTACAATGAAAAACGGGTCATGAACGCCTTTATCAGCCTGGCCGGGATGATGGATGTGCTGGCAGAATTGCCACTCAGTTTTCATCCTGGTGAAGCCTGGGAATATTCAATTGCTACCGATGTACTGGCGCGCCTGGTCGAAGTCGTCAGTGGCATGAGCTTTGATCGCTTTTTGCAAATGCGCATCCTGAATCCCCTGGCCATGCATGACACCAGCTTTGTCGTGCCTGAACATAAGCTGGACAGGCTGGCCTCTTATTACGCCGGTACTGACCCGCAAAATATTCTACAGCGTGGCTTGCGCAAGCTAGACAAATCACCTTACCCTGGCGCTTTTACAACACCAGTGGCCCGCCTGTCTGGTGGTGGTGGTCTGGTTTCGAGCATGCAGGACATGCTCTCGCTGATGCGCAGCTTTATGCTGGATGGAGATACCCTGCTCAAGCCTGAGACTATCAAGCTTATGATGCAAAACCACTTGCCCTCTGGCACAGGCATTGCCTTCCCCGGAGTGGGTGATGTACCGGGAAAAGGCTTTGGCTTCGGCGGTGCGGTAACACTAAAACCATCATCAATAGACCCACCAGCGTCTATTGGTGAGTTTGAATGGGGCGGTATTGCTGGTACCCATTGGTGGATATCACCACGTCACAATATCTCAGGGGTATTGATGACACAAAGACTGATGAGCTTCTGGCATCCGTTTTCTTTTGATTTTAAGAGACTGGCATACGAGGCATTGGGATTAAAATAAATAGAGAGGAAAAAAATGCATTTTCACACGATGCCCAAGCTGCGCCCGATAAGCGCCGTGGCAATCAGCAGTCTGCTAGCCGCATGCAGCAGCGTTACCATACAAAGTGAACAAGCCAGTAAGTTGCAAGCTGCCTGGGTTGTTATTGGTGAAAACGGACAAGCTGTCGCCAGAGCCATTACAACAGATACTACTTGCCCGGCCTTGGCGCAGGACGGCAAGGCTGCAATTATGAACATCAGGGCAGGAGCAGATACCCTGCCTTTGCGCAAGACAGCCAGCAAAGCAGAAGACAGCAAGCCTTCCGCTTTTCCCGTACTGACTTGTGAAGCGTCTTTGCAGGTGGGTATTAAAACAGCCAGCGTCGCTGGCCATGATTTGCCCATCCCCAAACCAGTGGCGCAAAAAATCATCGTTATTGGAGATACTGGTTGCCGTTTGAAAGTGGCTGACAATTACTTCCAGTCATGCAATGACAGCGAGAAATGGGCTTTCCGTGAAATGGTGGAAACGGCAGCGCGTTTCAAACCAGATCTGGTGGTACATGTCGGTGATTATCATTACCGCGAAAATGCCTGCCCCGAGGGCAATAAGGAATGCGCAGGCAGCCCCTGGGGTTATGGCTGGGATACCTGGCAGGCAGATTTCTTTGCACCAGCACAAGCCTTGCTTAAGGCCGCGCCATGGGTCACCGTGCGCGGCAATCATGAAACCTGTGTACGCGCTGGTCAGGGCTGGTGGCGTCTGATGGACCCGCGCCCTTTACAGGCAGGCCGTGATTGTGTGCTGGATAAAGATGATTTGCGCGGTGATTACAGTGACCCCTATGCCGTACCTTTGGGGCGCATAGGCAGCGAACAGGCGCAATTGATTATTTTTGACTCTGCCAAAGTACCGATCAAACCTTTGGCGAAAACCGATGCTGCCTACCAGTTGTATATGGAGCAGTTCAAGACGGTCAACAAGCTTGCAGAAAGTGCAGATTTCAATATTTTCATTGATCACCATCCTGTATTGGCGTTTGCTGCTGAACGTAAAAAAGATGGGCCACTGAATATCTTTCCTGGCAATCTTGCCATGCAGGACATCATGCAAACTTTGAATGCGACACGCCTCTTCCCGGACAAAGTACAAGCGACATTGTCCGGTCATGTGCATCTGTTTGAAGCCCTGACGTTCAGTAGCGATCACCCTGTGCAATTTGTATCCGGTAACGGCGGCTCATCTCTCGATACTCCCTTGCCGACGCCGCTGGCGGCCAATTCCACGCCCTATACCCAAGCCAGACTCGATTACTTCAGCAACTCCAATGACGTGGGTTTTATGACCATGGAGCGTGAACAGCACAGCTGGAAAGTCCAGGCCTGGAACAAGCGCGGCAAGTTGATTACCGAATGCAGTATGCAAGGCAAGAAAACCGCATGTAAGGAAATGCCTAAGTAGATAGTATTGGCGGTCCTCTATTTCGGCGATACCAATAACCCTACCCATCATTCCACTTCTTACTTTCCTGCACGCATCATAGGTGGCATGGTGATAGAACGCGGTCCTGGTAATGCCGGATGGGGCAGGCAACATTTGGCGGTTCCCTCAATCTGTTTTCCAAAGAACTGTCGCATGATTTCCATTTATGTCGATAACGGGTTTTCCCTGTATGCCAATGCATCCCTGAATAGGGCGAAAGCAAAAGACATGGGTATGCAAGTTGCCAAAGCACAAGAGTCTGATTCTGCCTTTGGCATACAGTATAAGGAGAATGGCTCATATGACTCATTGATCGCGAAAACTACGGGCTCGCAATATGCCAAAGACAGTGAACCTTCCTGCGTACAACAACGCCAGACAAGGTTTCTGGCCGGCTCCCTCCGGGTTCCACGTGGGCGGTCCCTGCCATATACAGTCACACTGGCACCCAGTCTTTCCTGGGGGGGAATTGCCCAATATTTACTCCGGTGGACCCGCCGTGTAATTCGCCGTTACGCACGGAATTTACAGGAAAGTAGCTGACCAGGAATTACCTGAAGGAAGACTGCACGCTATTTTTTTCAATGCTTTTGTTGGCCCAATACAAATTTCAGATAAGAAATTTGCAATCTGCAACACTTCCACCTACAACTAGATATATAGTCATATTATCCCACCCGTTTTTCCCTTTTTACAATTTTTGTTGTTCTTTTTTAAAAGGACTCGCCATGAAATTGTTTTATGACCTGCGGATATCTGCCAAACTGTTTGTCGGCTTCATACTATTGTTACTACTAACGGTTTTTCTCGGCGGTTTTTCAGTCTACCAATTGTCAAGGGTGAACAGTACTGCACTGGAACTGGGCACCAACTGGATGCCTAGCGTGAATGCCGCCATGGGTATCAAGGAAAGAATTTCACGCTTGCGCACCCAGGAAATGCAGATAGTCATGTCTGCAGGTGATGAAGCGAATTTAAAAAAATACGAAAAACGCTGGCACGACTATGCTGCTGAATTGAAGAAGTATGAAGAGGACTACGTCAGGCTCATTAGTACAGTCGATGAAAAAAAGTTCTTTACCGACTACAGCAAACTATGGGAACGCTATGTAGTCGAGGCAAAAAAACTGACCGCCGAGGCGTATGCCGGCAATATGGAAGAAGCACGCACGACCTTGCGCGGCGAGTCATCAAAGCTGAATGCAGATATGCTGGTGCTGGCCGACAAGATGGTGCAGGTCAACACCGATGGTGGTATCGCCGAATATCATCTGGGTGAGCAAATTTATGCCAATTCCAAAATCTTGATACTAAGCCTCATCGTCGTGACCATTGCCCTTGGTTTGCTACTGGCTTACTGGATTGCCAGGGTGGTTGCTCGTCCTCTGCAAGAAGCAGTCAGGGTTGCCAAGACAGTGGCTTCCGGCGACCTGACCAGCGATATCCAGGTCAAGACCAAAGATGAAACCGGTGAACTCTTGCAAGCTTTGAAGGAAATGAATGCCAGTCTGCTATCGGTAGTCAGTGAGGTCAGGACAGGTACTGATCTGATCGCCACGGCCTCGACTGAAATTGCGAGTGGCAATATGGACTTGTCGGCACGCACAGAAAGCCAGGCTGGTTCACTGGAAGAAACCGCATCCTCCATGGAGGAACTGACTTCCACCGTCAAGCAAAATAGTGACAATGCGCGCCAGGCCAATCAGTTATCGCATTCGGCATCTGCGGTAGCGCAAAAGGGAGGCAGCGTGGTTTCGCAAGTGGTGGATACCATGGGTTCCATCAATGAATCATCGAAAAAAATTGTCGATATTATTGCGGTGATTGATGGTATCGCCTTTCAGACCAATATCCTGGCCCTGAATGCGGCAGTCGAGGCAGCGCGTGCTGGTGAGCAGGGGCGCGGTTTTGCTGTGGTGGCATCGGAAGTGCGCAACCTGGCACAGCGCTCAGCCAGCGCTGCTAAAGAAATCAAGACGCTCATTAATGACTCGGTAGAAAAAGTCGACCTGGGTACACGACTCGTCGATCAGGCTGGTATCACCATGCAGGAAGTAGTGGATAGCGTCAGGCGAGTTAGCGATATCATCAGCGAGATCACGGCGGCCGGTGCCGAGCAAAGCTCAGGTATAGACCAGATCAATACCGCCATCATACAAATGGACCAGGTCACTCAACAGAATGCTGCTCTGGTGGAAGAGGCGGCTGCCGCGGCAGGTGCCTTGCAGGAACAGGCTGCCAATTTGAGCCGCGTTGTTGGCGTGTTCAAACTCCATAATGTGCAGGCTGGTTCTGGCTATCAATCCATAGCAGTAAAACCCGCTGAAAAACTATCTGCTCAAGCCCAGAGACCGGGTAGCAGCATACGCAAGTTGCCACAAGTAAAAGCTGCACCAAAAGAGCGTGAACTGGCCAAGACAGATCAGGATTGGGAAGAGTTTTAGATGCTTTCTAAAGGTGTTTGTTTGTCCGGTTTGACCGGGCAGCGTTTCCCCCTGCATGTTGTCTGCTCTTTAACCGGGAGTTGTGATGAAAACATTTTATAACCTGAGAATTTCAGCCAAATTATTTGTAGGATTCGGTTTGCTCTTGCTGCTGACGGTTTTTCTGGGGGTGTTTTCTATCACCATGCTGGCCAAAGTGAATCAAAATGCCTATGAATTGGGCACGAACTGGATGCCCAGCGTGAATGCCGCCATGGGCATCAAGGAAAGGGTCTCGCGTATACGTTCGCAGGAAGCACAACTGGTCTCGGCCGAGAATCCCGAAGAAGTGGAAAAATACATAGGTCGGACCAAGGAAGCGGTTGTCGGTCTCAAGGAAAACGAAGCCGAGTATGCGCGCCTGATTTCTGTTCCTGAAGAAAAAAAGCAATTTGACGAGTACAGTAAGTCCATGGGTGAATATCTGCAGATTTCCGACAAGATCATGGCGCTGGCGCGTGAAGGTAATGGCAAGGAAGCCATGACCCTGATGCGCGGTGATTCATCCAAAATCAATACCAAGGTGCGTGGACTGGTCGATACCATGGTCAAGACCAATGTTGAAGGAGGTGTCAGCGCGTACAAGACCGGCATGGAGTCTTATCAGACTTCGCGTAGCCTGATTATTGCTGTGCTGATCGTCAGTATTTCATTGGGCATGTTGCTCGCTTACGTGATTGCCCGCATCGTCTCGCGTCCTTTGCAAGATGCGGTCAAGGTGGCGCAAACGGTAGCGTCGGGCGATTTGACCAGCAACATACAGTCTGAGACCCATGATGAAACTGGCCTGTTACTGCAAGCCTTGAAGGAAATGAATCAGAGCTTGCTACAGGTGGTCGGAGAAGTGCGTCAGGGTACTGATGAAATTGCTGCAGCGACGACGCAAATTGCGCAGGGCAATATGGATTTATCCAACCGCACTGAAAATCAGGCCAGCTCGCTGGAAGAAACAGCCTCATCCATGGAAGAAATTACTTCCACCATCAAACACAATAGTGATAATGCGCGCCAGGCCAATCAGTTATCGCATTCTGCTTCTGCGGTAGCCCAAAAAGGAGGGGATGTGGTATCGCAAGTTGTGGACACCATGGGATCCATCAATGCATCTTCGAAAAAAATCGTCGATATCATTGGAGTTATTGACGGTATCGCCTTCCAGACCAATATCCTGGCATTGAATGCGGCGGTCGAAGCTGCACGCGCCGGTGAGCAGGGGCGCGGCTTTGCCGTGGTGGCATCAGAAGTACGCAACCTGGCGCAGCGCTCAGCCAGTGCAGCCAAGGAAATCAAGGAGCTGATCAACGACTCTGTCGAGAAGGTCGGGCAGGGCACACGCCTGGTTGATCAGGCTGGTGAAACCATGAAAGAAGTCGTCGATAGTGTCAAACGCGTCAGTGACATCATCAGCGAAATCACAGCGGCGGGGACGGAACAAAGTGCAGGTATAGAGCAAATCAATGTTGCAGTCACGCAAATGGATCAAATGACGCAGCAAAATGCTGCGCTGGTGGAAGAAGCCGCTGCCGCTGCCAGCGCCTTGCAAAATCAGGCTCAAAATCTGAGCCGCATCGTCAGTGTCTTCAAACTCGATCGGGTGCAGACTGTCAGTAATGGACCAGTGCAAGTAGCCCGGTCAGCGCCGGTAAAAACGGCTGGTGAAAGGCCAGCAGTGCGCAGCTTGCCCAAGCCAGCTGCTAAAACCGGGAAGCCCGCAGCGGCCAGAAAAGAGCCGGTAGCGGCAGTTGCAGATGATTGGGAAGAGTTCTGATCTCTGACACAAAAATGCCACAGTTTGCTGTGGCATTTTTTATACTTAAACGAAAGCTTAAAAAGAAGATTCAAGACAGTTCGCTTTGATTAACAATAATACGTGACACCAGGCCATATTCTTTGGCTTCGGCAGCACTCATCCAGAAATCACGATCAATGTCGGCAGTCACTTTTTCCAGTGTCTGGCCAGATTCTTTGGCGATCAAAGCGGCAATACGCTCGCGTATTTTGACGATTTCACGAGCCTGGATAGCAATATCCGTTGCCTGGCCACCAAAACCACCACTAGGCTGGTGTATCAAAAAGCGGGTATTTGGCAGGCAGACACGGCGTTCCTTGGGTGCTGACAGGAAAACATTTACGGCCGCGCTGCCTACCCAGCCAGTGCCAACCATATTCACCGGTGCATCAATGAACTTGATGATGTCATGAATGACATCGCCAGATTCGACATGGCCACCAGGGGAAGAGACCAGGATAGTGATAGGTTCTTTTGACTCTGCCGACAGGGCGATCAGACGCTGGGAGATTTCAGATGCCAGTTTGTCGTTGATCGTGCCAAATACCAACACAGTACGGGATTTAAAGGCCTTTTCTTCGAGGAAAGGGCTGCGTGCTTGGGATTCGTTATTCTCTTTTTCGTCGGCCATGAAAGTCTTCTTATTTAAGCTGGTTGAATTAGCTGGTTGAATTGCGGTAAATTTAGGTGATGATTTTAGGTCATTCTGGCTACCTAGATGGCTGCTCAGGTAGTTTTTTTCAAGTAGGCTTCTGCCAGCCTGACCCAATAAGTTGCACCTATGGGTAACAAATCATCATTAAAGTCATAGCTGGGATTGTGCAGATTGCAAGGTCCCAGGCCATGGCCCATGTCCCGGTGACCTCCATCGCCATTGCCGATGAAGGCGTAGCAACCCGGTTTGGCTTGTAGCATGAAAGAAAAATCTTCTGCGCCCATGGTCGGTTCCACCTGGGCATCAACATTGTCTGTCCCCACCACGCTACGCATGACTTCAGCAGCAAAGGCGGTTTCTTTGGCATGATTGATCAGGGGTGGGTAATTGCGCTTGAAGCGGAAATCCACCTGGGCATCAAAAGCTGCAGTCGTATGCTCGGCGATGGTGCGCATGCGCCTTTCTATGAGGTCTATCATTTCTGTACTAAAGGCGCGTACCGTACCTATCAGCGTCGCTTCATCCGGGATGACATTGGTGGCGCTGCCGGAATGAATTTGTGTGACCGACAGGACGGCTGACTCCAGCGGACTGGCATTGCGGCTGACGATGGTTTGCCAGCTCTGCGCCATTTGTATCGCCACGATAATCGGGTCTATGCCCTTGTGCGGTTGCGCTGCATGGGCACCCTTGCCTCTGACGATGACTTCAAATTCATTCGATGAAGCCATCATGGGGCCCGGCGTAACGCCAAAAGTGCCTACCGCTGCCCCCGGCCAGTTATGCATGCCAAATACCGCATCCATGGGGTATTTCTCAAACATGCCGTCTTCTATCATGCGACGGGCACCGCCGCCGCCTTCTTCGGCAGGCTGGAAGATCAGGTAGACCGTGCCATCAAATTCCTTGTATTTGGACAGGTAATGCGCCGCCCCCAGCAACATGGCTGTATGACCATCATGACCACAGGCATGCATTTTCCCATCGTGTTTTGAGGTATGGGAAAAAGTATTGATTTCCTGCATGGGCAGAGCATCCATGTCGGCACGCATGCCTATGGCCCGCTCGCTGCTACCATTCTTGAGTACCCCTATGATGCCAGTACCACCCAGGCCGCGAATGATGGGTATGCCCCAGGCCTCCAGCTTTTGCGCAACGACTTCTGAAGTGCGGTGTTCTTCAAAGCAAAGTTCCGGGTGGGCATGGATATCACGCCGGATTTGCTGGATTTCCGCCTGGAATTGGACGATAGGATCGATCAGGTTCATTTTTTTGTCTCCGGATTGCGTTTCATCATTGCGCTGGCAATAAGCTACTGGCAGATATACGCAAGCTATTCTTTTCAGGATGTTATCCTGTTGATAAGAAAAATGATAGTCAGCATGGTGTGTCGCAAATACCTGCCAAGGACTTGTTTCTTCAGTATAGAGAAAGATACCAGATTCCTGGCAAACGGGTAGCTAGTCACGCTATCCCAAGATCATATATCCATACTACCAAAACTGCTTTGACTGGTTTGCCCAGAGGGCTTATCTTACCAGCGCATTCCAGACATGGCACTCATGCCCACGCCATCAATGGCCAGCATGCTCAGTGCCAGGCCCAGCGGGCCGGATACCAGGCTGCTCAACAGGCAGTTAATAGCCAGTGGCCTGCGTTTGCGCAGTTTGGCAACGACAGCCGCAGGTAGCGTGACCAAACCCAGTATGGCGGGCAACAAGACCACGATCAGCGGGGTAGCGCTGCCACTTGCCTCCAGCGTGAAGAAAGAGATCGTTAGCAAGGCGATCAAGTGCAGCAAAATGAAGCTGATGCGGGCGCTATGCAAGCGTGTTGCCAGGTAAGAAAAGTAAACGGGATAGCTGAGGCTGCCGAGCATCAGCATGCCAGGTACAGCGCTGAGTTCAGTGTGACTGATGTAGTCATATGCTAAAGGTGGCAGTATCAGGACCAGCGGGATCAGAAAGAGATGCAGGGCAATACGTTTGATGAAGGACATGTAAGCCCGGTTTATGCGGGGAGATCCGCAGGCAAGGCCCGCAGCTTGCTCGGTGCTGCAGATGGTACAGTCTGCACGAGTCTGGTGTAAAGCCTGTAAAATTCTCTAAAAGACGATAAAACAATACATATACGTAATGAAGATGCTCATGAACTATTCGTGCCGGAAAACCAGCCATGGGCCAGCCCATGCGGATTCCCTGTGTCTGAACTTGTATTTATATTCGTACCTCACGGCAAGGCTGGGCTAATACATGTCAGGGTTCATCTTGCGCCGCCTGCTGCAAAGCCTGGCAGTCTTGCTACTCATGTCACTGCTGGTATTCGCTGGCGTCTATGCGATAGGCAATCCCATCGATATCCTGATCAGTCCTGAGGCAGACCAGGCAGAACGTGCACGCATCATTGCAGCCTTTGGCCTGGACCAGAGCTTGCCGCAACAATACTGGCTATTCCTGAAAAATGCCCTGGCTGGTGACATGGGGCGCTCTTTCGTTTATGCCACACCGGCACTGGGCCTGATCATAGAACGCATGCCCGCCACGCTGGAGTTGGCCGTGTTTGCCATATTGATTGCGGTAGTGCTGGGCATACCGCTGGGTTTGCTGGCTGGTTTACGTCCAGACAGCATTGCTGCAAAAAGTATCATGGCGGTATCGATACTGGGTTTTTCCCTGCCTACCTTTTGGGTGGGGCTGATGCTGATCATGGTGTTTGCCGTGCAACTAGGATGGTTGCCCTCCAGCGGGCGTGGTGAAGCGACGCTCTTGCTCGGTGTGTCTGTTAGTTTCTTGAGTATCGATGGCCTCAAGCATTTGCTCTTGCCCGCGTTGAACCTGGCGCTTTTCAATATCGCCATGGTGATACGCCTGACGCGTTCAGGTGCGCAAGAAGCCCTGCTGCAAGACTACGTGCGTTTTGCCCGCGCCAAGGGTTTGCGCAATGGCCGTATCATCGGTGTGCATGTACTCAAGAATATCCTGATCCCTATCGTCACTGTGATTGCCTTGCAATTCGGTTCCATCATCGCCTTTGCGATTGTCACTGAATCCGTCTTCGCCTGGCCGGGCATGGGCAAGCTCATTATCGACTCTATCCGCGTGCTGGACAGGCCAGTCATCGTTGCCTACCTGCTGTTGATCGTCAGCCTGTTTATCCTCATCAACCTGGTGGTGGATGTGCTGTATTCATTGCTGGACCCACGCGTGCGTTTGTCAGAAAGCCGGGGCTGATTTTTATGATCGCGATGACTGAAACAATCACTCCCAAAATTGACACACCCTTGCAGCGTTTCTTGCGCGACTTCTTTGTCAGCCGTATCGCCTGCGTGGGCAGCCTGATTTTATTGTTATTGGTCTTGCTGGCGATATTTGCACCGCTGATCTCGCCACAAAATCCTTATGACCTGATGGCGCTGGATGTCATGGATTCCCGTCTGGAACCCGGTACACTTTCGTCTGATGGCAAACAGACTTTTCTGCTAGGCACCGATGAACAGGGTCGCGATATGCTGTCAGCCATCTTCTATGGTCTGCGTATTTCGCTTATCGTTGGTTTCTCCAGCACCGTGATTGCACTGGCAATCGGCCTCAGCCTTGGCTTGCTGGCGGGTTATGTGGGTGGTCGCGTCGAAGCCATCATCATGCGTATCGCTGACATACAGTTATCTTTCCCGTCCATCCTGATCGCCATGATCTTGCTGGCGCTGTCAGGGCAGGGTGTAGGCAAGATCATCATCGCGCTGGTGCTGGTGCAATGGGCTTACTATGCGCGCACTGCCCGCAGTGCAGCACTGGTGGAAAGGCAAAAAGAATATATAGAAGCCGCAGTCGGCCTGGGCTTGTCACCGGCGCGCATTATCTGGCGCCACTTGCTGCCCAACTGTCTGCCGCCATTGATTGTCATTGCAGCCTTGCAGGTGGCATCCGCTATTTCCCTCGAAGCCACGCTCTCATTTCTGGGCCTGGGTTTGCCTGTGACTGAACCTTCACTGGGTTTGCTGATCGCCAATGGTTATCAATATCTGTTATCCGGCAAATACTGGATCAGCTTTTATCCCGGCCTGGCCTTGTTGCTGACGGTGGTATCCATCAATCTTGTGGCTGACCATTTGCGCGATGTGCTCAATCCGCGCTTGCAGACGCAATAGGTGGAATAAGTGGAGCAGACATCATGACAATTGCGACTCTGGAAGTGCAAAAGCTGCAGACTGAATTTGCCAGCCGCGCCGGTACTGTACGTGCGGTGAATAATGTCAGCTTCAGCGTGCAACCCGGGCAAATCATGGGCCTGGTAGGTGAATCCGGTTCTGGCAAATCCATGACGGCTTATTCCGTCATGGGCCTGATCGATCCACCCGGCAAAGTCACGGCAGGCAAGGTCTTGTTCAAGGGCCAGGACTTGCGCAGCCTCTCGGCAGAGGCCTTGCGGCAAATCCGTGGCAACCGCATCGCCATGATATTCCAGGACCCGATGATGACCCTGAACCCGGTCTTGCGCATCGATACGCAAATGATGGAAACCATCTTTGCCCATCAGCAGGTCAGCCGCGAAAAAGCACGCGATTTGGCACGCGCCGCTCTTGTCAAGGTTGGCATACCCTCGCCAGATGAAAGGCTGCTGGCCTATCCCCATCAGTTTTCTGGCGGCATGCGGCAAAGAGTGGCGATAGCAATCGCACTTTTGAATGAGCCTGAACTGATTATCTGCGATGAACCGACTACTGCACTCGATGTCACCATACAGGGGCAAATCCTGTATGAAATGCAAAAGCTTTGCCGCGAATCTGGCACGGCATTGATCTGGATTACCCATGACTTGTCGGTGGTCGCGGGCCTGGCGGATACTGTCGCCGTCATGTACGCAGGCAAGATAGTCGAAAGCGGTAGCGTGCAACAAGTACTGGAGCATGCTCTGCATCCCTACACCCATGGCCTGATCGCCTCTTCACCGTCACGCAACCTGCATGGGCAGAGCCTGCGCCAGATACCGGGTGCGACACCGTCCTTGCTGAACTTGCCGCAAGGCTGTGCCTTCCGCTTGCGCTGCGAACGTGCCACGGCGGTTTGTGAACAAGATCCGGTGGTAGAAAACCTGCACGGTCACGGCGTAATGTGCTTCCACCCCATGCATTCTCTGAGCGAGGTGACACATGACTGAGTCCCATGCTGCGTCTCTTGCACCAGCCTTGCTGGAACTGCGCCAGGTCAGCAAGCGCTTCGCCAAGCCTGCAGCACTGACAGACAAGCTGACTCAGCTATTTGGTGTTGACAGCAAACAGCAAATCGTCCACGCCGTTGATCAAGTCGATTTGAGTCTGCAAGCGGGTGAAGTCGTTGGCCTGGTGGGTGAATCCGGTTGCGGTAAATCCACCTTGGGCCGCATGGCAGTAGGCTTGCACAGTTTGTCAGAAGGTTCGCGCTGGTGGCGAGGTGAAAACCTGGCAGACATGGATAAGGCCAGACGCAGGCAAATGCAACTGGCTGTGCAAATGATATTCCAGGACCCGTATGCCTCACTGAACCCGCGCCTGCGCGTGGAAGACATCATCGGTGAAGCACCGGTCGTGCATGGCATTATCAAGGCGACAGAACAGCAGGAATATGTAGAACACCTGCTGCAAAAAGTAGGGCTGGATCCGACTGTGCTGAAACGTTTCCCGCATCAGTTTTCTGGCGGCCAGCGTGCCCGCGTTGGCATCGCCAGGGCGCTGGCCGTCAAGCCTGAATTGCTGGTGTGTGATGAAGCAGTGGCGGCGCTGGATGTGTCGATACAGGCGCAGGTCTTGAACCTGTTCATCCAGCTACGCGATGAACTGAACCTGACTTATCTGTTCATCAGCCACGACCTTGGTGTGGTCAGGCATGTGTCTGACCGCGTGCTCATCATGTATCTGGGCCGCGTCGTTGAATCCGCCGCGACTTCAGAAATTTTTGAACGGCCTAACCATCCCTATACACAAGCCTTGCTGGCATCTGCCCCAAGGCTGGAAGTGCGCAAGATGGCATACATCGCCATCAAGGGTGAAATTCCTTCCCCGCTGAACCCGCCGACTGGCTGTCATTTCCATCCACGCTGCCCGCATGCCATGCCCAGGTGTGTGACCGAACAGCCCTTGCTCAGGGAGGTGGCTCCATCGCATTTTTCGGCTTGCCATTTGAATACTTGATTGCTATCTTGTCGCGTTTGATGCATTCATGGCCCATTGGAACGGTCTATGCGTCGTTTGACAAATGATAAAACCGGAGGGCTGAATGCCTGAACAAAAATGCCCTGCATGTGGGTTTCCCGTTTTTAACCGGCGCTACGCGAAATGTGAAAAATGCGGCATTGCCCTGCCTGAAACCATCGTCATGTCCAGGCAAGAATTGCGTGACATCCGTGAACGTGAACGGCAAGAAGACGAGTCGGCAGCAGAGTTAAAGAGAAAACAGGCGAGGCGTTCTGCAAACCAGTCGGGTGATGACAATGACTATGATTTTGACGTTGGTAATCTGGCCTGCGCTGATGATAGTTCGGCCTGAAATACACAGTATCTGTGTATATTTCAGGCAGCATGTTTTTGCGGTCAGTGTGGATACTCTGAAGGAGTAACACTGTCTATATAAATCACAGCGTCATAAGCTTTGGCTGGAGTAATTGCCTCTGGTGTCATACCCCAATAGCGCGCATAGCCAGGTGAGAACATCCAGCTGTTACTTGCATCCGGTTTGGCTAGTGAAAAATCGACAAAACTCATTTTCAAGCGGCCATTTGCGAGTATGCTTTCCATGCTGCCTGCTGGTGGTGCTGCAATTTCAGTGTAACTTTCCTTGCCATAGCTACCCAGAACACCGCGGCCCATGTACAGACCTATGGTGTACATTTCTTTACGGCGTTTCTCGGCCATCCATATGCCCATGGTTTTTGCGTGCGCTTTGTCAGCCCAGTCATTGGCGATGTGAAAATTATGTGCCCAGACGATGATTTTCTTTTTCGGGTAAATAGTATCAGCCAGGAAATTCAGGTTCTCTGCCATGCGCTGGTCGCGCATCTCTGTGGATTCATTGCTTATGGGAGGGAAAGCCAATTGCTGGCTGAAGGTCACTCTTGATCTGGCTTCCTGTATCGTCATATCGACCATGTATGCTGGAAACTGCTTAGCCAGTTTTGCGCGGTTCTTGAACAGGGTATCGGCAATCAGCTTATAGTGCTCAGGCAATTCACTTGCTGCAGTCACGGGTATTTGCTTGTTGAGCAGGGCATTCAATTTCTCTTCCGTGCCATCAACTTGTCTGGCTAAGACGGGGTCAATTATCGTCAGCATGGACTTGAATCTGGCTATGATGTTTTGATGTCCCAGATAACCACTGTCCTGATTATCAAATCCTGCAAGCATCAGGCGGGGTTTGCCTGCGGCACCCTGTTTCAGGTAATTGAACAAATCCAGGGCTTCATCGGTGGCGAGCGTACCAAACTGGCTGCTGCGCATGGCTTCAAGACCAGAAGTTTTATTGAGATTGGCATAGGCCGCATCGGCAGCGGTCATCGATGCTTCCATGGCGATGAGTTCAAATCCCATTTCCTGATGCAGGAATTTAATCAGGCGGGTTTTCATCCAGTTGAACTCGGCGACGCCATGGGCGCTTTCACCGAGTTGCACAATGCGTTTGTCTTTCAACAGGGGCTTCAGGAATTGCAGGTCGTTGAAGTCATCGCTGAAAAGTGAGCGCAGGCTGTGGGCGTTTTTCAGTATGTTTGTTTGCCAGGCTGGCGCTATGGCCGGGATCAGTCCGGCAGGCAAAACAAGGCTTTGATCGTCTTGCAATTGCATGTTTTTTTGCGGACGTGCTGGCTTTCGGGTTTCAGCGATATCAGGAACCGTAATACTTTCATCCATCTCCAGTTTTACATCGTCAAACCAGACCGTGCCTTCACCTGCCAAGCCAGCACCAAAGTGTACCAAAGCGGCATTGGCTGCCACCGGCACTTTAATCTCAAAGCGTTGCCAGTCGCTGCTGCCGGTAGGGCCTCGTTTGGCCAGCGTGGCCTCTGCCACGGCTTTCTTTAATTTGCCATCTACCTGAAACAAGAGTTCGGCGCGGCCATTTTTGACATCTCTGGTTTTGATCCAGCCAGACAAGCGCAAAGGATGGCCACCTATCGTGCTGGCGACCAGCGTTTGTCCAATGACGGTCATCGCCCCTTTCGGAGTGTTTTCGTTACTTTCAATCTTGACTGAACATTTGCCCTCTTTTGCCAGCTCACAGTCCGCGCTGACGGTATGCGCTTCCATCAACATCTTCCAGCCTGACGGCAGACTTTGACCAGTCTGCCATTCTTCAAAGCCAAGATTGCGAGCCCCCAGATCTGCCGCACTAGCCATGGTCGTCACGCAGGAAGAGGCTAGCGCCAGGCCAATATAGAAAAGAGGTTTGCCGGATTGTTTGAGCAGTAAGTGCGGGCGTAGAAATGACATGGATAGAGTTAAGTGTAGTCAACCGTGGAGGTAGAAAATATTTTTGATAAGAAAGATTTCATTATTGCCATTATAGGCTGGAGTAATGAGCTACTTGGCTACAATAATTATGCAAAATACATTTCCCGGCTATGGTGATGCCAGAATCAGGACTCAAGTCCTGCAGAAATTCGCGAAAACCATGGATAAGGCTAGAGATATCTAAAACAGTGATAACGATTATGTCAAAAATAAAGAAGACATATTTGCTGCGGTGCGATAAAGTAGTACCTGTCTCCTCCAACACCTCCTAAGGTTTGGATTTAACCCGCAACCGCAAGGTCGCGGGTTTTTTTTTGCTTTTTTAATTCTTCACTCTGCATTCGTCAATTTCATGATTTTTTCTATTCCACATGGAAATATTTCATATGCCTTGATATGTGATTTATGAATGATTGATATGCATAAATAGATCTTGGTAAATTTGTTGCGCTGCGATATAGTTGTACCTGTCTCCTCCAACACCTCCTAAGGTTTGGATTTAAACCCGCAAAGTTTGCGGGTTTTTTTTTGCCATTTTCTATATTCCCCCGACTTGCTTTTTCTGCGCTGCACCCAAATCGACATATCACTATTGAGTGTATATTGTGATAATTTCCTTGGAATTATGCTGTAAAAATAAATAGGACTTTCATGCAAAGACTAGCAAATCGGGATGATCTAGATGCTGTGTATGCCATCTATATGGACGAAACAGTGGTTCGTTTTCTTGGTTATGACCCCATGCCACTGGAGCAGTTTTCGCTCATTTTTGATGAGTTGCTGAGAAGCAAAGCGTTCTTTGTCCATCTCAGCCAGGAAGAAATTGCCGGATTTTACAGAATCAGCCGCTACCCCGGTCGTGCTGCTCATGTTGCTCAGCTTGGGACACTGGCAGTAGCACCGCATTTTCAGGGTAAAGGCTTAGCCCAGGCCATGCTTGCCGATGCGATGCAGACGCTGGAGGCTATGGGAATAAGGCGGGTGGAATTGATTGTGGAGGCCGACAATAGCAGGGGCCTGGCTTTTTACCAGCGCCTGGGTTTTGAGATTGAAGGCAGATTACGCCAATTCTACAAACGTAGCGATGAGCAGGAATATATAGACGATTTCATCATGGCGAAACTCCTGGAGTAAGTTTGAGGAACTACTCTAGAAGTAGTAAGAGGTTTACTGGTATGCATATTTCCCAGTAAATCATTCATAAAAAAGGCTAAGTGGTATGTATGTATTGAGAGATATTCAAAATATGTATACCTGATATATGGATAATAAAGCATACAGATATGCTGCACCGCATTAAAGTAGTACCTGTCTCCTCCAACACCTCCTAAGGTTTGGATTTAAGCCCGCTAATAGCGGGCTATTTTTTTGCCTGGAAACTTTAAGAATCTGCTTAATGACTCATTCGGCGATATGGATATGCCGCTTGATATGCTTGAGGTGGGCGACTATGGTAAAGGTCATGATGACCAGCAAAGACCATGAACTCCATTTGCCCACATGTACGGTGGACCAGGCACCCAACTGGTTGGGGTAGCGCCAGATACCAAAGAAGGTCCCCATATTTTCTGCCAGCCAGATAAAGAAGCCGATCAGCACGAAGGACAGTAGCAGAGGCATGCTGCGGTCACGGTCCAGCGGCCGGAATACTACGCATGAACGCGCATACAGTCCCAACGCACAAGCTGCCAGATACCAGCGATAGTCGCCAATATAGTGGTGAGTAAAAAAATTCAGGTAAATCAGTATGCCGATCAGACCAGCCATCCAGTAAGGCGGATGATGGCGTATACGCAAATCAAACAAGCGCCAGGCCTGGATGATGTAACTGCCTATGCTGGCATACATGAAACCGCTGAATAGCGGCACGCCCCATAGCTTGGTATAACCAAATTCAGGATAGGCCCAGCTCTGTATCTGGCCCGATACCTTGAACACTTCCAATGCAAAACCTACCATGTGGAACAGGGTCACGGCTTTGAGTTCATCGACGGTTTCCAGCTTGCTCCAGACCATGCCGCCCTGTATCAACAAGGCTATCAAAAATAGTACATCGTAACGTGGCAGGCCAAACAAACCAGCTTTGGGCACAACGAGTATGGATGCAAAGAACAGGCCGACAAACAGGCAGGCCCGTGCCTCCTTGATGCCGAAATACCAGAATTCCAGTAAAAAGCGGCGAAAACCTGCCAGGTTTTCTGGCTGGGGTGGCTGGATGAGAAATTGGTCTATGGATTGCAGGCGCATGGGCTGCATTGTAGCAAGTCTGGTCTGCTTGTCGTCACGGTAGTGATGCTGCTTGCCATTGTTACATGGCACTTACACAGAATTTACTTGGCAAGGCCTCTTCTTTTGCCAAATACCTGTGTTGTTTAATTGATGCGTAATAGAACATATACTAAAAACAGTATATGTATCACTGAAAAAATGCTGACAATCTGAAATAAATATGGAAAACGATATAGTGCAAAATCAAGATGGCACATCAGGATGGCACGTCGCTTGCATTCACCATCAGGCTTCAACAAGAACGATGAAAGCCAGAGCTTAGTCACTCTGTGCAGCATGTACTCCGGAGAACAAAAAGTATGACGCAGTCAAATAATTATCCCCGCGACCTCATAGGCTATGGCCGCCACGTCCCACATGCGCAATGGCCTGGTCAGGCCAGGATAGCCCTGCAGTTTGTATTGAACTATGAAGAAGGTGGCGAAAACTGTGTCCTGCATGGTGATCGTGCATCCGAGCAGTTTTTATCCGAGATCGTCGGTGCCGCAGCATATGAAGCGCGCCATATGTCGATGGAATCCATCTATGAATATGGTTCCCGTGCCGGTGTCTGGCGCATCTTGCGTGAATTTGAAAAACGGCAATTGCCGCTGACCGTGTTTGGTGTCGCCATGGCCTTGCAGCGTCATCCTGAGCTTACCCAGGCTTTTGGCGAACTGGGTCATGAAATTGCCTGCCATGGCCTGCGCTGGATACATTATCAAGGCCTGGATGAAGCCATAGAACGCGAACACATGCAGCAAGCCGTGCAAATCATGCGTGAGTTGACTGGCAAAGCCCCGCTGGGCTGGTACACCGGGCGTGATTCTCCCAATACCCGAAAGCTGGTGGTGGAGCACGGCGGCTTTGCCTATGATGCTGATTATTATGGCGATGACCTGCCTTTCTGGACACAAGTGACAACCAGCGATGGTCAGCAGCACCCTCATCTGGTCGTGCCCTATACCCTCGACAGCAATGACATGCGCTTCGCCACACCTCAGGGTTTTAATACGGGCGAACATTTCTATGATTACCTGAAAGACAGTTTCGACCTCTTGTATGCCGAAGGTGACCCTGATGGTGACAATGCACCAAAAATGCTATCCATAGGCATGCATTGCCGCCTGCTGGGGCGACCCGGGCGTTTCCGTGCCTTCCAGCGCTTCCTTGATTATGTACAGTCGCATGACAAGGTCTGGATCTGCCGCCGTATTGATATTGCAGAACATTGGAAACAAGTACATCCCTATATAGTCAAGTAAATGCATCTAGCTAAATAAAAACGGCGCATGTTGACCTGGCCGGATTTACCGAAGTCCTGCCTGCCCTTGGATTGAGCTGACAAAGTTTGATTAGCCACCACGCTGAAAAAATCGTTGTTAAACCTGAGAGAAAGAAAAAAGATGAAAATGCAAATGAAATCCCTGGTTTTTGCAGTCGCTTCTTGTTTGTGTGCAGGCAGTGCGCTTGCGCAATCCAGTGTCACCGTGCAAGGCCTGATGGATTTGTCCGTGGGCTCGGTCAAAATGAGTGGCGACAAGGCCAGTACGGCTGCCGTTACACCCGGCGGCATGACTACGTCCTGGTTTGGTTTCAAAGGGGTAGAAGATCTTGGCGGTGGCCTTAAGGCAGAATTTGCGTTGACCGCTTTCCTGCGCCCTGATACCGGTGAGTCTGGCCGCTTTGGTGGCGATACCCTGTTTTCACGTGATGCCAATATCGCCTTGTCGGGCAGCTTTGGCCGGGTCTCGCTGGGCCGTGATCTGGCGCCCAGCTTCTTGCCTGTGGTGATTTTCAATCCCTTTGGTGATTCTTTCGACGTATCGCCTTTGGTGCTGCACTGGTATGTACCTTCTGGCGGTTTTGCTTCACGCACCTGGGCCAATTCTGCTGCCGGTGATTCTGGCTGGAGCAATGAAATCATATACAGCACACCCAATTTCTCAGGCTTCAGCGCCAATATGCATTACCAGTTTGGTGAAAAAGCTGGAGACACAGGTACACGCAACATCGGCCTGAATGCCCTGTACTTCAATGGCCCGCTGGCCCTGAGTGCCTTCTATCAAAAAGTCCAGGTATCGAATCCACTTGGTGGTTCGGCGATTGTAGATGCCACATCCGCGCCCGTTAATTTTGCCTCCATCAACAGTCAGACTGCTTACTTTGTCGGTGCCAGCTATGACCTGACTGCAGCCAAACTGTATGCAACTTATACCTCCAGCAAAAATGACACAGCAGTTGGCAAGCAGATGGATGACAAGATTTATAGCCTGGGTGCCAAGATCCCGGCAGGCGGCGGCGACATCTTGCTGGCTTATGCGAATACAAAACGCAATGGCACGCTGACCGCCAACACAGAATACAAGCGCGATACCCTGTCAGCTGGCTATGACTACAACCTGTCCAAGCGTACCGATGTGTACGCAGTGCTGATGAGCGACAAAATCAGTACGGCAGACCGTGCCACCAGCGTCATTGCTGGCATACGTCACAGATTCTGATGACATAAGGTTTTAAATAGCCGCAAGTTGAAAAATTTGCGGCTTTTTTCTATGCGCTGTCACAAACCATTGCTCTGTTTCGTCTTATCATCATCTACCTAACGGATGCGACTACGATGAACCGCCTGCAAAGCTTTACTGACCATAGACCCCGCCTGTTTGGCATTGCCTATCGCATGCTGGCCTCGCGCGCCGAAGCAGAAGACCTGGTGCAAAACACCTATCTGCGCTGGCATGCGCTCACGGATGAAGAGTTATTGCAAATCCGCGAACCCCAGGCCTGGCTGGTAACTGTCATCAGCCGTCTTTGTGTCGATAGATTGCGTGTACTCAAGCGTGAACGTGAAAACTACATCGGCCCCTGGTTGCCAGAACCCATGATAGAAGTCGACAGCCAGACGCCGGAACTGATGGCGGAATTCAGCAGCGATGTCTCGCTGGCTTTTTTGACCATGCTGGAACGTTTGTCCGCAGAAGAACGCGCCGCCTTTCTCTTGCACCAGGTTTTCGATGTTGATTATCCTGAAGTTGCAGGCATGCTCAACAAGACGGCAGCAGCCTGCCGCCAATTGGTACATCGCGCAAAAGAAAGGGTGCTGCAAGACAAGCCGCGCTTCCAGGTAAGCCGTGATCGTCACAAACAATTACTGCAACGCTTTACCCTTGCCGCACAAAGCGGCGACCTGAAAGCCCTTAATGCCTTGTTTGCCGATGATGCGCAAATGGTAGGGGATGGTGGCGGCAAAGTGGCTTCCGTCAACCGCATTCTGCATGGTGCGTCACGCATAGCGCGCTTGTTCCATGTAATTTCCAGAACTTATCCGCAGCGCATGCAGTTTGTCGAAGTCAGCATCAATGGTGAACCCGGCTTGCTGCGCTTTATCGATGGCAAACTGGATGCGACTATCTCCATCGTTAGCGATGGTGAAAAAATCCTTGATCTGTACACCATACGTAACCCGGATAAATTGCAGGCTTATCAGAGTATGACGATACCATCGCAAAATATTTAAGAAATTATTCAGGCAAGCTGTCACAAACCGATTTTCTCCAGCGTCTTATAGATGAAGAAAGCAATCTCGCTGATTCATTTTAAAACTCGAGAATTATCATGACACTCAAACTCAATTTCCCTGGCCTGGCACCTGCAGCTTATCAAGCCCTTGCTGGCGTGAACACGGTGCTGGATGCCAGCAGCCTTGGCAAATCCCTCGTCGACCTGGTTTTCTTGCGGGTCTCACAAATCAATGGTTGTGCATTTTGCGTAGACAAACATGCGCATGACTTGCTGGCACATGGTGATAATTTCCAGCGTCTCAACAGCCTGATATGCTGGCGCGAAGCACCTTGCTTCAGTGAGAAAGAAAGAGTCGCACTGGCCTGGAGTGAAGCCTTGACTGGCATTGCAGGCAAACATGTGGATGAAGAGTTGCAACATGAATTGCCCCAACATTTCACAGAAAAGGAATTGGTTGATCTGGCCTTTGTTATCGGACTCATGAATGCCTGGAACAGGGTGGCGATTGCTTGTGGGGCAAGTTTTAGCATGCGTAATTGATTCGTCAATCAGGCTGGACAAATGCGTGCTGCAGGGGCAGGGATAAACATTGACATTTTTATAAAATTATTTATCCTTGGCGGACTTGCAAATAGCAAACAACCGCCCGACAGGATAATTCCCCCCCATGACGACTATGCCTGAGCTGCAATTCCTCCAGATACTGCCTTATATTTTCTTGTATACAGCCATCGCGGCTGCATGGCTGCCCAAAGTGGCTGTACCCGGCCCCCTCAACAGCCTGGTGCCAGGTCACTTACTTGCCGTGCTTGCCGGGATCTCAGCCCTGGTCAGTGGCCTCATTACGCCAGTGGCAGCGGCGGCGCTGCTGGTGCTGGCACTTTTACTGTGGGCTAGCGCCAGGAATACTCTGTCTCTCTCATTACGCATACTGGCGAGTGTCTTGGCGCTGGTAGTGGCACTGATGCTGGCCATGCACAAGCTGCCAGGTTTTCACAATATCCTGCTTCTGGACAAAGTCAGGTTCAGCGACGACGCGATTCCTTTTACCTTGTATGCCAATTTCGATAAGGGGATGGCAGGTTACTTGTTGCTGAGCCTGTTTTGCGCACGCGCCAGTAGTGTCAGGCAATTCCTGGCCGATGGCAAGCGTATTGCCTTGCCTGCCTTGCTGACGATTGCAGTCTTGATCGCCCTGGGTCTGGTCGCGCATTTCTTCAGTTTCTCTCCAAAATTACCAGAAGCGACTTTGCTCTTCCTGGCTGTGAACCTGTTTTTGACTTGCGTGGCGGAAGAAGCTTTTTTCCGTGGACTGATACAAGAAGCAATCTATCGTCTGGGAAACAAACCAGTCTTTGGCTATCTGGCGATTGTCGTGTCGGCAGTGCTATTTGGTCTCGCACATCTTGGTGGTGGTATGCAGTATGTGGCCCTGGCGACAGTTGCCGGGCTGGGTTATGCCATCGTCTATCACCAGACCCGCAGGCTGGAATGGGTAATACTCACGCATGCTGCTTTTAATCTATGCCACTTCCTCCTGTTCACCTATCCACGGTTGGCTTGATTTTTTTCAGTTGCAGTGACGTGTCGATACAAATTCGTCGTACTGGTACAAGTAAGCTTTAACTATTTTGACTAGACTAGCCCTGTTGCTCATACAGGGAGTCAAGATGGAAGAGCTGGAAGTCCTTAAAGAAGACAATGTTTTGCTGATGCGTCTGGATGACGTGAGCCGGCTGATACAGACTAATAGTCTCTGGTACCTGACCTTTGGCCTGGCTTGCTGTGCTGTAGAAATGATACAGGCAGCTGCATCGCGTTATGACATGGAGAGATTTGGCATGATCCCGCGTGCCAGCCCCAGACAGGCTGACCTGATGATCGTTGCCGGTACGCTCACCAATAAAATGGCACCCGCATTGCGTCGCATTTATGACCAGATGGCTGAACCGCGCTACGTCATTTCCATGGGTTCATGCGCGAATGGTGGGGGCTATTATCACTACTCGTATTCAGTGGTGCGTGGCTGTGACCGCATCGTGCCCGTTGATGTGTATATCCCCGGTTGCCCACCAACAGCAGAGGCATTGATTTACGGAATCATACAATTGCAGAGAAAAATACGTAGTAAAAAAATGATAGAGCGCTAAGTAATAGTGGCAATCAACTTGAAACGCAAGACAAGAGGCAGGAGATAGTCGTATGCCAGGCCGGGAGTAAGCAGCAATTCTGTCAGGCGTTCGCCCTGGTAATACATGGTGATGGCACTGCCATCATGCCTTGACTCCCAGATGGACATGTCAGATGTGAAATTCATGTAATGCCATGCGCCATCCGCTTCCGACAAACCATCCCAGATCAATTGGGATAATTCATCGGCTTCGGCAAAATCAGCCCAACTTGTCCTTGGCTTGATTTCTATACTTGCAGTCATCAGCCCCGGCTTTGATAAACCACTTTATCGAGGCTGGCTTCGCCAAAGGCATCGGCATTGCTGAGGTAATCATCAAAAGGGCCTAGCTTGCTGATTTCTGTGCCATTGCGAAAAACCAGTTGCAAGCCATTTTCCTCATCCCAGTCGCAATCACATTCAACTGAAACATAGACGGTCTTGTCGCCGTTAGGGCGCTGTGACACCAGGGCTTCATAGCCATACTGTATGTGCTGCCAGACGTCGGCTGGCTGAACGATATGCATCACATCAAGCTTCTCAGATTTGCGGTAGTTTGCTACGTCCTGATAATAGGCAAAGATATCTGCTTCGACTTTGCGCAGAACTGCCGGGTCGAGTTTAATGAAGTTGGCGATGGCATTGTGAAAATCAGCTTTGGTAGCATCGTCGGCCTCATCATAGCCTTCCAGCAGAAATTCATATTCTTGTTCTTGCAAGGCGGGGATGAGTATAGGCTCGCTGATGTACCAGCCACTTTCTTCATCTTTTTCTACTGGCCCAAGTCCGGGGATATTCATGGTGAGTTTTCTTTAGTGGGTTGGGCAATATGCGCCGTAACCACTATTGTCCCACACTCAACCCGGACTCAATTAAGTTTGTGCTTCAGGATGCTGTTGCACCCCGGTTGTGTCATATAACTGGATTTCATTCAAGTGATCAAAGCAACTGATTTCAGCCGGGTTCAGACCTACCCTGAGTTTTTTGTCCGTGCTATTCAATTGTCCATGGTTGACCAGCAAACGCATTTTGGCGATCAGGTCGGCGGTGTGCAGCAGATGGCCCAATGGGCTCCACTCTATGGCTTTGCGGCCACCTGCCTGTTGTTGTAGCGCCAGGATCACATGCTCAGGGAATTCCCAGCGCTGGGCAATACGGTAAGACAGGGTCGCTGCGACGGAAGAGAAGATAGGCTGGAAGGCGGGGGAATATTTGAACTTGCCCTGCTCACAAGTCTGGTCCAGCAAACGGAAAGCGATGATGAGACCGACATTTTTCATCAAGCCAGTCAAAAATGCATGGAAGGGATCAATATCACGTGCCAGGGTATGGCAGGCGACCGCACATTTTTCTGACTGACCCCAGATATGGGGTGCAGCACGGCGCGTGAATTGCCCTGCATTGAGGTTGATGATGGGGCGGAACGCGACCTTGGCGATCACCAGCCGCAAGCCTTCTTCACCCAGGACCATGACAGCTTTTTCCAGGCTGTTGATGCGGTCCGCCGGGTTGTACAGGGCGCTGTTGACGGTATTGATGACTTCACCAACCAGCACCACATCCTTGACGATCTGGCTCGACAATTCACCGGCTGAGATGGCCTTGTTGCGCAGGCTGTTGAGTAATTGCGGGATGACGCTGGGAACGCGCGGCACAACGACTGCGTCATTGAGGTCGGATGCCAGCAATTTGTACAGTGCTTGCATGACAACCTGTTCTGTTTCTATACTTGCACCTTCACCGGGGTAGCCCATGACCCAGTCAAAGAACAGGCTGTCGACAGGCAAGGCAGGTTTCCAAGCGACGAGTTTTTCTGCACTGACTGTGTTGCTTGTGGATACTTCTGACACGGGGGCCGGTTCAGCGGGGGGCACAATGGCCACGGGTTCGGGTTTGATCGTCGCTATTGGTTCAGGCGCTTTGGGCGCAACTACTGGCTCAGGCGCAGGTTTGGGCGGGCTGATCACAGGCGCGGCCTGTTCTGCACCGAACAGGCGGTTAAAGAATTTGCTCAGGGTATTCGCCACGGCTGCCCTTTCGATTCAAACTGAAATAGCGCATCTTGATGTTCATCATGCGCCAAAAGTTTCAGTGTGTATATTTGCCGTGGGCATGTCAATCCCAAGCGTCAGCTATAGTGAATTTGTTGCTCTCTTTTAACTTAAATTGTCATTCCCCAGCGGCAAGCTGGGCATTCAATATGGCAATTTCTGCCATGATTTCTGCCGGAAATTCGTCCTTGGCCCATTCCCTGTAGTCACCGCGTGCATAGGCCAGGCCATTCTTGTAATACATATAGGCATTCAGGCGGTTGCGTACATAATTGTTTTGCGTGCGTATGACTTTACCTGGCGTACCCATGACGATGGAATTGTCAGGGATGATAGTGCCTTCTTTCAGGAAAGTATGCCCGGCGATAATGCAGTTATTGCCGATCACGCAGCCATCCATGATGGTGGAATTAATGCCTATCAGACAGTTATCCCCTATGGTGCAACCATGGATGGTGCAGTGATGGGTGATGGAGCAATGGCTGCCGATGATGGTCGGGGTCTGGTCACCGATATGCAGCATGACAAAATCCTGGATATTGGTATAAGCGCCGATGATGATTTCCTTATGTTCGGACCTTGCCACCACATTCATCCAGATCGAGGCATTTTGCCCCACGCTGATCTTGCCATACAGCTGCGCCGTGTCATGGACGTACGCGGGCTTGTCGAGTGTGACATCTGGACCGATGAAAGCCATTTACTCCCCCAAGGCTGGTAAAAAATTACAGAATACTGCTTTATAGATGGATTTGCTGGAATATTCTGTAGGCTATTGTCCAGCATATAGCCATGCCGGACAAATACAGTATGGTGCGCAAGGGTTGCATGCCACGCAGGTAAATCAGGGTATGCAAATAGCGTATCAGTACATAACTGCCAAACAACCAATTGGCTGCCGACTGTTGTGCGCCCAGCAAAACATAGCAGATGGCCAGCGCCAGGAAGAGCGGCAGGTTTTCCACGTCATTGCGCCAGACACGGGCGCAGCGTTGTACCAGGTCAGATTCCGATTCAACCGGACGCAGTCCAGCCAGGGCTGCGTCTTCTGGCAAGAGGTAACGACGACTGCGTATGCGGCTGATAACCTGGAACACACTCAATACACTGGCTTTCAGGAAGAGCGCCAGCAAGGCCAGTACAAAGCTGGGCAGGGCAGGGTAGGCCATCATGGTGTGGCCTCAGTATTTTGTGGGTTTATCTGGGTATCCCTGACCGCCACAAATTGTGCGATTTGCTGGGTCGATGGGCGCAAGCCGCTCATGGACCAGCCTTCTGCCTCGCTTTCCTGGATATTGATCCAGACCGATTTCTTGAATTCCGGGTTACCGCCCCCTTCAATTTCTACCAGGACATCAGCAATTTTTTCCATCAGGCGCTGCTTTTGATCAGCGTTTAATATTCCTTTGATCGTATTGATTTGAACGTAGGGCATATGTCGTACTCCTGTACTTGGTTGTAAGAACCTGTTTGCGACCTTGCTGCGCGTGCGCAATCGGAGTTCGCGCGGGGCTCATGTGCTGCTCAAAATGCTCATGTACTAGCGTACATTCCGCTTTTTGCGCTGCGTTTTTGTTACCCTGACCCCGCTGACGCTCGCTCGCTACAGATCGTCAACAGGTTCTAAGAGACTCCATTGTGCGGCCTGCAGAAAAGCAGTACCATTGGCTGAATCGACAGAAAAAGGTCTTAAATGGACAGGGTGATCAAATGGCGATAAAGACGACGAATGACGGAGTCATCCGTATAGGCGTACTGGTTTACCCCGGTTGCCTGCGCAGTGGGGCAGTGATGCCGTTGGATGTATTTACCATTGCCAATACCCTGACAGGCATACGTCCTGCTGGCGCCAAGCCTGTGCAATTCGAGGCATTCTGGGTCAGCGCCCGTGGTGACATACTGCAAGAAGTAGATGGCCTGCATTTTCAGGCACGTGATATTTATAAGCAAATACAGACGAAAAAACTGGATGCCCTCATGGTGCCGGGCATAGATCATCGAGATAGCAGCCAGCTCGATGGCTTGCTGGATGCGCTGGCACAGGAGCAAGCGCTGATGGAAACTTATCTGCGGGACGACAGTCTGCTGATTTCCAGTTGCTCCAGCACCAGCCTGCTGGCACGGACAGGCAAGCTTAATGGCCGCCGCGCTACGACCAGTTGGTGGCTCAGTGCATATTTCCGCAAGAATTTCCCGCAGGTGTTGTTGGAAGCAGAAGAGCTCATCGTGCAGGATGGCAAGCTGGTGTCGTCTGGCGGTGTGACTTCGTATATCGATTTGTCGCTATGGCTGGTAGCGCATTTTGCCGGTGAAGAGTTGCGTCAGATGACAGCCAAGATACTGGTGGTTGATGCCAACAGGAATAGCCAGGCTCCTTATGTCGCCAAGGCGATCATGCAGGACCAGGGTCATGCGGTAATTGAACGTGCCCGGCGCTGGCTGAACAAGCGTCTGGATCAACAATGGGCCATGGCCGACCTGGCCAGCTATTGCAATGTCAGCCAGCGCACCCTGCTCAGGCGCTTTCAGGAATCCATGAAACTCAGCCCCATCCACTATGTGCAACAATTGAGGGTAGAGCGCGCCAAGGCCTTGTTGGAAACCACTCGTTTGTCGCTGGAAGATATTACCGTACGTTGTGGTTATGAAGATGTCTCCAGTTTCAGTAAAATCTTCAAACAATGGGCACAAGTGACGCCCAAGGATTACCGGCGCAGGTTTGGATTAAGATTCTGAGGATGGCAATGGATGGCGGACATATAGTGATCGTTGGTGGTGGCGTCATAGGCAGTGCAGTGGCTTATTTTCTGGCAGCGCATCCACGCTTCCACGGCAGGGTTACCGTGCTGGAACGTGATCCCAGCTATACCCATGCTTCATCTGCTTTATCTGCCAGTTCGATACGCCAGCAATTCAGCACGCCGTTGAATATACAGATGTCGCAATTTGGCATCGCTTTTTTGCGCGACTTGCATCGGCACCTGGCCGTTGATGGCGAGTTGCCTGAACTGGGACTCAGCGAGCAGGGTTATCTTTATCTGGCCACCGATGGTGGCGCAGCCACTTTGCGTGAAAATCATAAGATACAAAGGGCAGAGCAGGTGGATGTTGTCTTGTTCGATCAAGACGCATTGAAACAGAAATTCCCCTGGTTGCATGTCGATGATCTCGCGCTCGGTTCATTGGGGCTCAGTGGTGAAGGCTGGTTTGATGGCTATGCCTTGCTGATGGCATTTCGCCGCAAGGCGCGCAGCCTGGGCGTCAGTTATCTGCAGGCAGATGCACAAGGTTTTGAACATGAGAATGCTCAGGTAACTGGCGTACGCTTGCGGGATGGTACGGTCATTAAGTGCGATGTTGCAGTCAATGCAGCCGGTGCCTGGGCGCGCCCTTTATTGACAGGTACGGGTTTTGATATGCCTGTGGTTGGCCGCAAGCGTACGGTGTTCGTGGTATCGAGCCCGGCGCAGACGCCCGCCTGCCCGCTCATCATTGATCCATCCGGTTTGTGGCTGCGCCCAGAAGGCCAGCACTGGATATGTGGCTTGCCGCCAGAAGATGATCCCGATGATGCAGCGCTGGAAGCAGACTACGAACAGTTCGATACAGCCTGGCAAATCATGGCGAATCGCGTTCCTGCTTTTGAAGCCCTGCGCATGCAGAGAGCCTGGGCTGGCTATTATGAATACAATGTATTTGACCAGAATGCCGTCATCGGCGCGCACCCGCAATTAGTCAATCTTATATTGGCGAATGGCTACAGTGGTCATGGCATGCAACACGCACCCGCTACCGGGCGCGGTATTGCAGAACTATTGGTGGATGGCGCTTACAGCAGCCTGGATTTATCTCCCTTGTCTGCCCAGCGCTTGCTTGATGGCAGGCCGCTGCTGGAAAAGAATGTGATTTGAATCATTGGGCGGCAGCGTAAGCATCCACTTCATCCAGCCAGACCTGTTTTTGTTCAGGTGTGACAAACGAGGCTTCAAAGGCATTTCGCGCCAGTTGCACTAACTCTTCCTTGCCCAGTTCCAGCGCATCGGCAGTGGCGATGTAATTTGCATTCATGTAACCACCAAAATAAGCCGGATCATCTGAATTGATGGTCACGCACAAACCGGCACGCAGCATGCGCGCCAGATTATGTTCTCGCATATCCTTGACCACGCACAGCTTTAAATTCGACAGCGGGCATACCGTCAGCGGCATGCGGCTTTGCTGCAGCCGTGTCATCAGGGCCGGGTCTTCTTCTGCGCGCACGCCATGATCTATGCGTTCGACTTGCAAGACATCCAGGGCGCTATGGATATAGGCTGGCGGGCCTTCTTCACCAGCATGCGCCACCAGGCGAAAACCCATGGCTTGCGCTATCGTGAATACATGGGCAAATTTTTCTGGCGGATTGCCTACTTCGGCAGAATCCAGACCCACGCCTGTCCACAGATCAGCATAGGCGTCACGCAAGGGCAGGGCAGCTTCCAGCGTGGCAATCGCATCTTCTTCACTGAGATGGCGCAGGAAGCATAAGATCATCGCTCCAGAAAAACCGTGTTTGGCACGCGCTTCGCGCAAGGCGCGGGCGATGCCGGCGAATACAGTGTTGATGTCTATGCCACGTGCAGTATGGGTTTGCGGGTCAAAGAACAGTTCCACATGGCGCACATTGTCAGCCAGTGCGCGCTCTATATAGGCATGTGTCAGGTCAAAAAAATCCTGCTCGGTTTGCAGCACGGCTGCACCGGCATAATACAGATCCAGGAAAGACTGCAAGTCTGCAAAATCATAGGCTGCGCGGACTTCTTCCACGCTGGCATAGGGTAATTGCACGCCGTTTTTTTGCGCCAGCGCAAACATCAGCTCAGGTTCCAGTGAGCCTTCTATATGCAAGTGCAATTCTGCCTTGGGCATGCCACGGATAAAGTCGTGTAGTTGAGTACTCATAGTATTGAACCTGATAGAGGGTAATGCCAGATAAAAGTATGGCAATGATACGTTGAAGATATCACTGCACCCTCTTCAGGATATCAAAACCAGGTGATGTTCTGTATAGAGAGCTGCATATTGCAGCAGCGTCTTGTCGCACCTGAGGTGCTTGGGATTTGTGTCTGGCGGGTGTGCTGTTATGTTTTTCTGCAATTTTGCAGGGAACAAAGGAAGTACAGACGAGGGCCAGAGCCTTCGTCCATACTTGTTGTCATGTTGTCGTCATTTCCAGATATGTGATGTAGCGCTACCTGGATTAGTGCAGTAAAACGCTTTGTCCCATATAGCCATCAAACTGGCCAAGGAAGTCATCGATTTCTTCTATGCTGGGTTCACTGGCAATGAGTTCAGTCACGTCTTTACGGAAATTGATGGCCAGCGGCCCGCCAATAAACCATTCGCGGCGTACTGCCTTGTCGGTAATTTCATAACCGCCAAAGCGCAGGGCTTCATGGTCAGTATCTGCGCCATATTCGATGACGCTATATTGATCGCTGTTGTAAATGATGTTCATTTTATGCATCCTTTCTGGCTGGAGGAAATTCCTCGGGTTACCGTTCATGGTGCTTACATTGATGCATGACAGCGAATTTCAAGCAATTGCCGCTGATGAAGCTACTACGCGACGCGATTTTGAGCCTGTGATGCTCGCCGTACTATTTGTACGGCTGTGCTTCTCGACTCAAACTAGCGCCGCTCGCTACGCTTCCTCAACGGCACTTGCGACCTCGTTACTGTGCTGCTACTAAGTATTACGGCATGGCAACGTCTGGACTTTAGCGACTTAACATTGGTTCACAAGCTGGTGTTGTTAATCTCAAGCAAGTTGGTGTAGGTGGGGTCCTGGAGTGTTAGCAGGAGTTTATCCAGATGGGCATCACTGGCGATGCCTAGGTATATATTAGCTGGTTTTTGCCTTAGAGCGCGGTTCAGGGTGACGCGCAGGCTGAGGTTGCCTATGCAGCATAAGCACCCTGGGGCTATGCGGCTGATGTGCAGCAGGTCGGTGGGATTCAGGATATCTTGCCCGTCTGGCAAGCCTTCGAGTATGACGATGTTCTTGCCAGTGTTCGGTAAACAGGCAAGGGAGGCTGCGATTGCTGCCTCCCTTTGGGTGTAACTCGCGCCATGTATCAGGTGTAATTGCGCTTTTGCGGTGTTCACACTGTAATGCTTACTTTGTCAGCTTACTCGCCGCGCTTGGCGTATTTCATGGATTCAACGCCCAGTTGCTTCAATTTGCGGTACAGATGCGTACGTTCCAGGCCGGTTTTCTCTGCCACCCTGGTCATGCTGCCGCCTTCGCGGTTCAGGTGGTATTCGAAGTAGATACGTTCGAAGGCATCTCTGGCTTCACGCAGGGGCAAGTCAAATGACAGGCTGGCAAATTGATTATTTGGTGCAGCAGCGACAGGCTGGGCAGCAGAAAAATGTCTGGCTTCATACGTCGGAGCAGCGCTGCCAAAGCTACCAGACATATTTGCACTTGCGGGGTTGTCATTGCTGATCACGCGCAAGGCAGGGGCTGCTGGTTTTGTTGGCTCGGTGCTGCGGGTCAGGCCTTGCTGTACCGCTTTCAGCAATTTTTGCAGGGCGATGGGTTTTTCCAGAAAATTCAAGGCACCTATCCGGGTCGCTTCGACCGCTGTATCTATCGTGGCATGACCTGACATCATGATCACGGGCATGGTCAGCAAGCCGTCACGCTGCCATTCTTTTAACAGGGTAACACCGTCCGTGTCCGGCATCCAGATGTCGAGCAAGACCAGATCCGGCCTGGCTTCTTGTCTGGCAAGACGTGCCTGCTGAGCATTTTCAGCAAGTTGAACGACATGACCTTCATCACCGAGAATTTCAGACAACAATTCACGGATACCCATTTCATCATCTACGACCAATATATTTGCCATAAATCTACCCTATTACCGCCTCTATGTTTTTTTGGGTGCTTCTTACCGTTCGATGTTCAAGCTGGCCTATAGTCTGCTCCAGACTGGCTGGTGAAAACGACATGCTTATGTTGAATGACAATTTCAAAGTGCCCCTTCAGCTCTTTATCCGTATTCCTCTTTTGGGAATATCAGAACAAAACCAACTACCAACTGCCAACTATCTTAAGCAAGTACGGCGAACTTATGCCGTATTTGAATCCGGTGCTAACTTTAACAGCAAAATCGCTACTTTTGCACCGTTTGTATCGCTACGATTTTGAATATCGATTCTACCGCCATGTTCCTCGATGATTTTCTTCACCATCGCCAGCCCCAGACCGGTGCCACGTGGTTTGGAAGTGGCATAGGGTTCAAACGCGCGTGCCAGGATTTTGCTGGAAAATCCCGGGCCGTTGTCGATAATTGACAGGCGTACCGCAGAGTGGGCTATCTGGTCAGTTCCAGTGTAGCGCACTACATCGGTGATTACATCAATACGCGGTACAAAAGCTGCGCTGGTATTGTCGGCAACTGCATCCTGGGCGTTTTGTAAAAGATTGTGAATTACCTGGCGCATCTGGGTGGCGTCGCCCATGACCTTGGGTAAATCCGCAGCCATGGTCAGTTTGATGGCATCACGGCCATCACCAGCAATATATAAATGCAGCACTTCATCAATCAGGCCAGCCAGGTTCAAAGGCATCAGCACCGCTGGTGGCGTGCGGGCATAGTCGCGGAAATCATCCACCATGCGCTTCATCGACGTCACCTGATTGACGATGGTGGTCGTGCTCTTGTTAAGTATCAGGACATCGGTCTCGCTGAGCTTGTCTTGCAATTTCATTTGCAGGCGCTCCGCCGACAACTGGATAGGGGTCAGCGGGTTTTTGATTTCGTGCGCCAGACGGCGTGCCACTTCACCCCAGGCGATGGAGCGCTGGGCAGAAATGATATTGCTGATGTCATCAAACACCACCACATAGCCGCTGCCCGATGCGACTGGCAAATGCGATCCACGCGCCAGCAGAGTAATGCTTTGTTCATCTTCTGCTACCACTACTTCCCCTGGTGCGGCAGCTTTTTTGCCTTTATTGGGGCGCGGCACTTCAATCTGCTGCTGCCAGTGTTGCTCGCGTTCGTTTTCACCCCCAGCGGCTGACTGAGCATGCTGCTCTGAGAATGCCTTGGAAATGGCAACGGCAAAGGCCTGCATGCCATCAATGTCCGCCAGCGGCTTATTGATTTCACTCTCCAGCCTGCGCTGCAAGATGCGTTCTACTGATTCATTACAGGTTACCAGATTGCCACTTTGGTCCAGTACCATCACACCGGCAGACATATTTGCCAGTACTGATTCCAGATAGGCCTTGGCGTTTTCCAGTTCATTACGGTTTTTTTCCACCGTCGCACGGGCATCAAACAACTGCCGGGTCATGGTGTTGAAAGACTTGGTCAGGCTACCGAGCTCATCAGTACTGGTGACGATAGGGCGGGGCGAGAAATTACCTTCGGTCACGGCCTTGGTGCCTTCCGCCAGCAGCAATAAGGGTCTGGCCAGTTCGCCAGAAATCAGGAAGGCGCTGGTAATTGCGGCGACAATTGCCAGCAACAGCGTCAGCGTCAGCGTGATGATGTACATCTTTTTCAAGTTCACGCGACCTATCGAGCGCACCTGATATTCACGCGAAGCATTGCTCAGTGCTTCGGCATGCATGGCCAGATTGGCAGGCACGGGCTGTATCAATTGCAGGTAGAGGGCTTCATTTTGCAGGGAAATCCAGCCTGTTGTCATACGTAGTGGTACCACTACGCGTGAGCGCAGGATACGGGCAGGTTCAGGTGCCAGTGCCGGGCGCGTGGCACCCCGCGTTTCTGCCGCTATGCTGGCGGCTGCGTTTGCAGACACGGTGGCAGGGTCATCGTCACCTACAGGCTGTATCAGTTTTTCATCCCTGGCAGCGTAATAACGTGACAGCTTGACTTGCCTGAGCATGTCTGGCGTCGGCAATTCTGGCAGCAGGCTGCCGACATTATCATTGGCTGAGGCGATCAGGCGGCCCTTGCTATTGACGATGGTGGCTTCCTGTATCTGCATGCGTTCGCGCAGGCGCGATAGATGGATGGACATTGAGCTTTCAGACGGATCAGACAATTCCGAAGCCATGTCATTGGCCTTGGATTGCAAATCCGCCAGCAAGAAGTCAAGCGCAGTCAGCCCCATGTTCTTGCCAGAATCAAGTGCGGACTCAACCTTGACGTCAAACCAGGATTCGATGGAGCGCGAGACAAACTGTACCGACACCAGGTAAATCACGCTGCCCGGCAAAATACCGACGAGGGCAAACAAGACCACTAGCCTGGTCATCAGTTTGGAACCGAACTCCTTCGCACGGTAACGGCGGAACAAGCGTAATACCAGGGTCAGCACCAATACCAGCAAGGCCAGGGCAACCACAGCATTGGCGTCCAGCAGCCATTCATAGTAACGTTCAAAACGCGCAGAATTTTCCTGTACTGTGGTCAGGAAAAATAGCAGGATGCTCATCAGAGCACCACCGATAATTAGCGCATACCGCAAAAATCTTGTCACTTGTCTTCAGCCTTGAAGGAAAAACGCTTCCACTCGGTTTTCTGACTCCAGTGACTGTCGTTGAAGCTGGGTATCTGCAAATGCATGGGGATCTTGCTCAGACCCATGCGCAATTGCAAGGCAACGTTATAGCTGGCACCACTGGAGAGCAGTGATTTGTCGGCAATCAGCCAGCGATTCGGGCGTGTTACCAGGTTCAGGGCCGTGTCGAGAGAGGCGAAGTTCTGTTGCAAGCCATTATTAATGGTGACGGTATATTGCTGCGTCCACTCATTATAGGCAATCCTGACCAGGTATTCGCTGCGTACCACCTTCTCATCCACCCAGTACCAGCGTGAACGGGTCAGTTCAACTTCAGTGGTGAACGAGACCGGGATGCCATCGCGGATGGCCTTGCGTAAACTGTCACTGAGTTCCAGTGAAAAAGTGGCCGCCAGGCGGTAACCCTCGTCACTGGCTTCTATCCTGGCGGTTTTGACTTCCACATCGGCAGCCTGGACTGCAGGTGTCGCCGCCATTGCCAGCAGCACCAACATCAAAGTCAGCGATAACTGGCGCAGCAGGAAAGCGAAACGTCTGAACATGCAATCAATACGGAAACAAAAGTCTGCTAATGATAGCTTGAACTTGTTGGCATTCGTTAATTTTGCAGTGGTTTTTGAAACAATGCATAGAACAAACCATCATGTTCGTTGTTGCTTTCGGACGTATTGCCCATGCTGGGCAGTAATTGGCCTGGTGCATCCAGGCGTTCTGCCCCGTTACGTATGGCAAAAGCGGCAGCCTGAACTTCCGATTCTTGCGGCCAGATCGAGCAGGTAACCATCAGCATCTTGCCGCCAGGTTTCAGCATGCGCCACAGATTATCGAGTATGCGGGCTGACAAGGCAGCCAATTGGGCAGCATCGGTCTTGCGCCGCAACCAGCGACTGTCAGGGTGACGCCTGACCACACCAGATGCTGTACAGGGTACGTCAGCCAGGATGCGGTCATAGGGCTGGCTGTCCCACCAGTTGTTGCGGCAGGCATCGCCTTCCTTGATGGTGGCAAATAACTTCAAGCGCGCCAGGTTTTCATGGATGCGCTGGATACGTGCCGGGTCAGTGTCGACTGCGGTCAGCTCTATATCCGCCAGTTCAAGCAAATGACCAGTCTTGCCACCGGGGGCTGCACAGGCGTCCAGTACACGCATGCCTGCCTGCACATCCAGCAAAGGCGCAGCCAGTTGGGCGGCGGCATCCTGTACTGACACTACACCAGCTTCAAAGCCGGGGATGTTCAGCACAGGCATGGGGCGATCAAGGCGCACGGCAAACGGACCTATCTGGCGCGCACCGATTTGCTGGCTGGCCAGTAATTCGAGATAAGCTGCTACCGTGCTGGCACGCTGGTTGATCCGTAAAGTCAAGGGCGGGGCATGGTTGCCACAGCTTAAGATGGCTTGCCAGTCTTGCGGGTAAGCTGCCTTGCACTGGTCTACCCACCATTGCGGGTAATTCCAGGCGGCCGCAGGCTGCTTCATGACCAGCTTCAGTAATTCATCTTTTTCACGCAAGTAGCGGCGCAGCACGGCATTCACCATACCCTTGGCAAATACCATGTGCTGGCTGGAAGTGGCGGCAGTCACTGCCTGGTCCACCACCACGAATTCTTCATAGGCTTTTTCATCATCACCGTCATTACCAACCAGCAAGGTCAGGGCGCAGCACAGCATGCTATATAACAATGCTGGTTCTGGCGTCTTGTTGGTCATGATCTTCAGCAAGGCATCGACCCTGCCTACCTGGCGCATGGTGCGATAGGCGATATCCTGTATCGCCCCGCGTGCCTGTGGCAAGGCATTGGTTTGCGTGAATACCCTGGTCAGCGCTTGCGGCAAGGCTGTACCTTCCAGCACGTAAGCAACTGCCTGCGCTGCCCCAACCAGACTGAAGGCCAGAGAATCTGCTTTGATTTCTATGGTCTCAAACTCTACCTGTGGCTTGCTGACGCCATGGCTGGCGCGGTCTGTACTGGTAGAAGTATTGGCAGTGCGGGCAGGTCTGGCTGGTCGGCCCAGGGTTTTTCTTGGTTGATCTTGCATATGTCTGGATAGTTTTGCTTATTGCAACAAATTGCCTTCATGGCAATTTAACATGGTCAGCCCGATGAGGCGAGAGGGCGCTAGTGTAACAGCCTTGTCGCCCCTATCTGCTTTCTGCTGTTTTCTTCAAGGCGAAACTGTACCCGACTGGCAGGTCTTTATAGGTTTGCTGTCAGATAAAACTGCTTTCAGGCTGCTTTTTGTAGCTGTTCCAAAGGAGTAAATTGGTTGAGTTCCAGCCAGGTGCGCAAGTCATCGAATACCCTGGTGGCATCGAGCTCATTAAATATTTCGTGATAGAAACCGGTGTAAAAATGTTCTTTGAATTGGATACTACCCAGTTTTTCCAGGAAACGCCTGCTACCGGCAGGGTCAACCAGATGGTCATCCTCTGCCACCATCATCAGCAAGGGAAGATTTAATTCAGCCGCATGAGCATGACAATAATCCATGGCCTGCAACATGCTGGTCAGCAGGCGCGCACTCAGTCGAGAGTGTACCAGGGCATCATTTTCATAGGCGAGTACCACTTCGCCATCGTGGGATAAATAGCGGGTTTGCAAGCCGTTCGGCAAGCCGACGCCAGGAATCAGGCTGGAAGCCACTTTCAACAAACCATGCTGCAAGCTCGACATGCGTATCGCTAATGCCGGGGAAGAAAGGATCAGGGCGCGTAGCGGCGTCAGTTGTTCAAGTGCATAGCGGGCAGCAAACAAGCCACCCATGCTATGTCCTAATAATATAGGCGGGCCAGCCAGTTGCTGGCTAAAGTCGCTGATCACCATCTGCGCGTCACGCAGCAGACACATGGAGTCTGGCACGTCACCGCTGCCGCCGTCAGACTGGCCGTGGCCACGGTGATCATAAGTCCGCACGACAAACCCCAGGGCATTGAAGAACCTGGCGACGTGGGCATAGCGCCCACAGTGTTCGCCCAGGCCATGCATGATGACTACCCCTTGCCGGGGTTGCTCCATGAGCGCATCTGCCAGTGGCCAGTCACGTACAAAGATAGCCTTTCCATCGGCGGTCAGTAGTTCAAATTCCCTGGTATTTTCTACGTGGGAAGTCATGGCTTTATACGCCCCACATCACTTCACGCTGCATCTTGTTGGCGGCGTGCAGCATTTCAAGTACCGGGAAAGCCCTGGTGGCAAAACTCACAGGCTCTGGTGTTTCGTGCTCATTATCATCACCGTTTTCATTGTGATGGGCATTGACATCACGGCTGACTTCTTCAGAAATCGAATGTGCCTTGCTTTCAGCAACTGCAGCTTCAATTTTCTGTATCGCTTGCGGTAGTTCCGGAGGCGTAATGATGCCGCGCTCTACATCTTTTTGTAGCAGATCCAGAATCCGGCGTGCATGCTCTTTGTACATGGTGATTTCTGTAGCAGCTTTGGATTTGAACGTGATCAGCATGGACATTTCCCCTATTTTTCTATGATATGTGAACATAAAGCGGCCAAACACCAGCATTGCGCTAGCGGCACTGGGCTGGCTGCGCGTACTTATATAATAATCCCAAATCGTTCGATTGTCGTTTCAGATTATTGCTTCAGTTGGATTTGAAAGACGTCATAAAGGTGTCAATGACATCCTGCTTCATATCTTTTTCCTGGCCCAGCATGATAATTTGGTACACCCAGGGGCCACGTATCAAGAAGCGGCCTACCAGCATGACAGGCTGTCCATTGCGTAATTTGCCATGCACTTGCAGCATGTCTGCATTTAAGTTTTTAGTAGTTTCTGGTGTTCCCTGGATATTCTTGATCATGCCTTTTTTCATGGCTTCCATGATCAGGCCGGCCTTGCTGACATCGTCAATTTTCGTACTACCGACGGCAAAACTGATGCCGGCCACTTCACCAGCCAGCATGTCCATTTTTACATTGAGGCCTTCGAGCTGCATGTCCTTGCTGTCACTAAGCGGTTTACCCGGCATCAGGATGGAAAATGGGGCATTGCTGCCGCGGGCATCGCGCCAGTCAAATTTAGGGCTGCAAGCACTCAGCAATGTCAGGCTGATAATCAGGCTTACAATCAGGCTGACATTCAGGCTACTAAGCAGCAAGGCGCGGTGGACGACAGATTTCATGGAAATTCAATTCTATAAGATTGCAAAATAGCATTCATGTTTACGGCTTTCTTGCCGTCAACAAACCAAGCGCTACATGATAATTCCTTTGGGAAGATTTCGCCTGTTTTTACATGAGATTGTTGCTTTGCCCAGAAAACTGGCAGGTGATTCCCTCTCTGTCCTGAGCAACAAGCCATTCTGCACGGGCATACACTGGGTTATCATTAGCAGGTCAATGCATTTCAACGCAGTTCAATATGCTGGTCTCATTTAATTTTTTTTGGTGCTGTGATGTCATTTTCCAAGTTCTCCGGGATTTTTTTGCTGATGCTGACATCGTTGACGGCTTGCGATCGTTTGGGTTTACCTGATCCTGCCAGAGATGCCGCGGCACGCGAGTCAGATGCCCGTGCTACTGGCAGTGCCTGCCGTCATGCTGGTCGCGCCATAGAAGATTGTTATGCCCTCAATCCAGACGCCGCAAGAGCGGCAGTGTATGCAGGATGGAAGGAAATGAATGACTATATGCGTGAAAACAAGATAGATGTCGTCAAGCCAGAAATGGCAAAGTCAGATCCACCTAAAGCCGAAGAAAGCAGTGCCTCGGCCAGTGCCAAGGCGCCAAAGTAGAAATGTTGGTGCGCACTATGCAGCCAGATGATCTGGCTGCCGTTTATCACATTCAAACCCTGGTCTATGTCAGCGCAATGGTGGAGCCCCCAGCATTGCTGGCAAGCCGTCTGGCTGCAGCGCCGGATTGTGCCTGGGTTGCAGAACAGGATAATCAAGTAGTCGCTTATCTGGTGGCTTACCCATCAACCAACGGCCGTATCTCTGCCCTGGGGCAGGATTTTCAGGTAGCCCAGTTTGCCAATGCCTTGTATCTGCATGATATGGCGGTAACGCCTCAGCAGACGGGTTTAGGGATGGCGCGGGGCATGCTGACATCTGCCCTGGCATATGCGGGTCAGCAGGGGTGGCAATATGCCTGCCTGGTGTCAGTGCAAAGTACCAGGTCTTACTGGCAAGGCCTGGGATTTATTGAACAGATTGACTTGAATGAAGAGCAAACTATAAAACTGGCCAGCTATACAGGGCCAGCCTTTTATATGGTCAAAGAATTGTAATTTCAAAAACAAGAAAAGCGGCTTTGCTAACAGGCCTTGCCTTGGCAAACCGCTTCGCTTCAAGCTATCTGGCTAGCTCATTCGTCAGCCTTACTGCCAGCCTTTTCTTTCTTATAGATGATTTTTTTCTTGCCGCCTTCGCAGGTACCGACGACACGGTGTTTGGTTTCAGTGTCTTTGGCGACGACTTGCAGGCTGTAGTTATTTACTCCCTTGCCTTCCAGTTTTGCCGCTACCTTGTCTTTAATGGTTTCACAAGAGGTGACCTCGGCCCAGACTGGCGCGCTGCCGAGCAATAAACTGATGACCAGACCTTTGACCAAAATGCTTTTTCTCATTTTGCTTGCTCCCTTTCTAAGTTTTTATGTAATACCCTTAGAACCTGTTTGCGATCTTGCTGTGCGAGCGCAATCGGAGTTCACGCGGGGCTCATGTGCTGCGCAAAATGCTCATGTACTAGCGTACATTCCGCTTTTTGCGCTACGTTTTTGTTACCCTGACCCGCTGACGCACGCTCGCTACAGATCGTAAACAGGTTCTTACAAGCCAGAGCAGGCTTGTATCTGGCGTATCTTCTTAAAACCGTAACATTTCCTTGCTGTTTTTGATAGAAATAAATAGTTTCTTCACAGAAAGCGTGGTAAATCGTCTGCAATTTGCCACTAGCTGCTAAAGTCCCCGGGGTTTCTATATTCTTTTGCTTTCTTGTCGATATAGGAACTTCGCTTTCACCATTCAGGACTGGAATAGAATATCTATACAATGCAGCAATGCTTTACTATTGGACAATTGAAACAGTCAAATTAAATCGGGCAACATGCAGGTCTATCAACTTGCCAGACTTTGAGCATAAGGATCAGCTTTGAGCGTGACCGGACAACATGAATTGAAGCCAGCAGGATTGCCTACCAGCCGTTTAGCCATTGCGCTGGCGGCCAGTCTGGTGCTGGCTATTATTGTCGGTGCTGCCATTGCAATCTGGATGCTGCGCATACAGGAAATCGGCAAGTGGGAAAAACAGACTGAAACCTTTAGTGTCGTGCTGGCAGAAACCGTCAGCCAGCAAATGGATTTTGCCTATACGGCACTCGACAGCATTGCCGAACGCATTCAGGACCGCTGGAGTGTCAGTGCAGAATATTTGACAGGCAAATTATCCACCCATGATTTTCACCAGTTCCTGCGTGAAAAAGCGGCGCTGTCGCCTGCTGTTGAAGTCATCTCCGTGCTGGATGTGGATGGCAATGTCATTAATACTTCACGCAATTTCCCGGCACCTACTTATAGCCTGGCTGACCGCGATTACTTCATTGCGCAACGCGATAATCCCGTGCAAGGTATTTTCCTGAGTTCTTCAGTACGCAGCAAGACCACTGGTAAATGGATGTTCTTCCTCAGCCACAGACTGACGGGTAGTGATGGAGAATTCATCGGTGTCGTCATACTCGGCATGTCGCCATCCTTTTATTCACAGTTTTATGAAAAACTCAGTGCCGATGGTCATGCCTCCATAGGCTTGCTGCGTAATGACTTTACCTACCTGGCACGCTGGCCAGAGCGTGGCGAAGTCATGGGCATGCGCAACCTGACTGGCAGCACATATGAGCTGGTGCATGCGAGAAACAAGAAATCAGGTGTCGTGATCACCAATAGCCCGCGCATGGCTGAAGGTGGCAAACCCATCACCCGTATGGCGGCGATACAGTCGCTGGAAAAATATCCATTGATCATCAACTTTTCTATTGATGAAGACTTGTACCTGGCGGACTGGCGCAAAATCAGTACTGGCATCGTTGTTATCGCCATGAGCGGCATACTGGCCATCGTGGCGGCCTTCAGCGTACTGGTGAATTTGCTGGAAAGACGGGAGCAGGATCTGGCGGTGACGACTGAGTTGAAACAACAGGCTGAAGTCATTAACCGCAACCAGGCCCATTTGCTGAAAAACCTGACCGAGCAGCAAATCGCCCTGAAAGATTCATCCGACCGCTTGCAGGCGATTTTCCAGAATGCGGCGGACGGTATTATCATGATCGATGACACTGGCAAGATTGAAGCCCTGAACCCTGCTGCAGTGGCGATCTATGGTCATCCGGCCAATGAAGTAGTCGGCAAGAACGGTAAATTTTTTTCGCCGCCCGGCCAGCCTGATTTGCTGGGCCTGGCCATGAGCCGCCGGGAATTCCTGGAAACGGGTTGTCTGCGTACAGAGACCGAGCGCATGCGCAAGGATGGCAGCCTGTTCCCGGCTGAGCTGGCGATCACCGAGTATTACCATGCCGGCAGGCGCAAACTGATCGTCATTGTCAGGGATATTTCTGAGCGCCGCAAGATGGAACGCATGAAGAGTGAATTCATTTCCACAGTCAGCCATGAATTACGTACTCCTCTGACAGCCATCAGGGGAGCACTGGGCCTGATCACCGGTGGCGCCATGGGCGCAGTGCCGGACAAAATCTCCGCCCTGATGGGCATGGCACACAAGAATAGCGAGAGCCTGACCAGGCTTATCAATGATTTACTGGATATCCAGAAAATTGAAGCTGGCAAGATGGATTTTGTCTTTGAATGTCTGCCTTTACAAAACCTGCTGCAGACTGCAATCAATAATAACCAGGGTTTTGCCCACAGCATGAATACCGAAATCGTGCTCGGCAATCAAGTTGAACAAGCCATGGTCATGGTGGATACCGGGCGTTTCCAGCAAGTCATGGCCAATCTCTTGTCAAATGCCTGCAAGTATTCACCCGAGGGCGCGGTGGTGCAGGTATTGAGCATAGCCAGAGGCGACAATCTCATCCGCATAGAGGTGATAGACCAGGGTTCGGGCATTCCAGAAAATTTCCGCGAGCGTCTGTTCCAGAAATTCTCTCAGGCCGATTCTTCAGATACCCGTGCCAAGGGTGGCACGGGTCTGGGTCTGGCGATATCCCAGGCCATCGTCCAGCAAATGCATGGCGACATAGGTTACTACATGTCCCAGGATGCGGGACATGAATCTGCGCAAGAAGGCGGAGAGGGCCAGGATGTTTTGCATACTGGCACGCATTTTTATATAGACCTGCCTTTACACAAAGAAGGTCTGAACGTGCTGGAGACGTTTACACCAAAGCCAGATCACGTGCTTTGACGCCGGCAAATACCTGTTCAATCTGGCCAGCATTTAAACCATACAAACGGCTGAACAAACCACCAAGTACTGCGCGATACTCATTCAGTACAGGGTAGTCACGGTTCTGGAATAACTTGCCTGCTTCAAGAGAGATTTGCTCGCCAGCAATTTGCCCACCCTTGATGCCGCCACCCAAAACCCAGTACACCGTGCCGTGGCCATGGTCAGTGCCATGTTTACCGTTTTCGCGGAAGGTACGGCCAAATTCACTGATGACCACCACCGTGGTGTTGCGCCAGGTATCACCCATTTCAGTACGGTACGCTGCCAGCCCGCGGCCCAGTTCTTCAAACTTGACGGCCAGCGTGCCTGTTGCCGCCCCCTGGTTAACGTGGGTATCCCAGCCGCCGACATCAATAAAGCCCAGCGCATATTTGTCGCGCATGAGTTTGGCAATGCGTTGCGCTTCCAGCTCAAAACCCTTGGTCGAGATGGCATTGCGGTTGGCGCTATTCATTTCTTCCGCCATTTCACGGGCCACTTCATCGCGCATGGTAAAGCCGTCTTTAACAGCTTGTGACAGGCTGGTATCGGCATACATCTGCATGATCAGGTCGCGCTGGCGTTGATCCACATTGGCTTTGCTGACATTGCGCAAGGCGGTGTTGGCGATACGCGCCTGGCCCTGCATGGCCAGCGGCAACTGATCGGTAAAAGACATGGCACTGACCTTGCCATTATTGCCCAATACTTTGGCTAGACGGTTCAAAAAGCCGGAATGGAAATCGCGGCTGCCATTCAGGGGCTGACCCATTTCTATACTGTCCTGGGTTTCAAAGTGGCTGCGCGTCAAATCGTCAGTACCGGCAAAGGGGATGAACGCAGCCTCACCTTGCTGGAACATGGGATAAATCGTGTCACGCAAAGCCGGGTGCAAGCCCCAGTCGGCATTCAGTGCCAGTGCCGCATCCGGTATGGAACCCGGTCTGGCAATGGCAATATTCGGCCTGGCTTCATAGTAAAAATTGCTGGAGGTAGGCACCAGCAAATTGCTGGCATCATAGCCGCCGCGCAAAAATACCAGCAGCAAACGATTCTGTGTGGCGGGTGCAGCCATGACCTGACTGCTTAAACCCAGCATGGCGGACGATGGCAGCAGGGCCAGCGCTTTTAATAAGTCTCTACGGTTCATGATGATGACCTTTCCGTGACAATTAATTTGAAATTAGCTTCGCTGAAATTAACTTAGCGACGCATCATTTCAGGCGAGGCCAGGAACATGGCATTCCATTCCTGTGGCGTACGCGTTTGATTCAATGCTGTCTGTGTAGCGGGGCTGAATTTCGTGCTCCAGCTTTTTACATACGGCGATGCAGCCAGTGCCGGTTGTGGCGGTTTTTCTTGCGGAGCTTGTGCTGCCGCTTTTACAGGTTGCGGAGCAAGTGGTGCCGCTTGCATGCCTTGCACCTGCATAGCTGGGGTAGTTTGCATAGATTGCACTGGCTGCGCAGCCGGAGTATCTATACGGAACAAGCCCGGATTGCCACCCGCAATTGACTTGGCGATATCAAAGCGTACCGTCATCTGGCCAGAACTTGCCCATGAACTTTCATTGAGTGCATAACCATCTGGAGTTTGCCTGCCATTCAATTGCTGACCCATCATGTTCAGCCAGTTCAGCATAGGGCCGGTATTGACGATGGTATTGCCGTCATAAGCCAGGCGGACTGAGGCCAGCATATAGTGCATTGGGTCTTTGAACTTCTTGCCCAGCGATGCAATAAATTCCTGAGAATTAAACATAACACGCAAAGTGGCAGCGATATCACCATCAGTTTGCAGGAAGCGTTGCGCCATCTTATCTGTCAGTTCTTTTGAAGGCATATCCGAGACAAAGAAACTGGCCAGTTTTTGGCTCACAAAATTGGCTGTTGCTGGTTGTCTGGAGAGCAGCACCAGCACTTCATCCAGCTCTGCCATACCACGGCCTTTGATGGTTTTGCCCAGCACCTGCTTTTCACCAAAATCATGACGCTGCGGATTGAATTCAAACAAGCCTTGCTTGAAGTAGATTTTCTCCAGCTCAGGTTTCATGCGCGGCGCATCCTTGCTCAGGTTAATTCCTACGCCTGTCAGTACCCGTGCCAGTTCCTGCACATCTTTTTGAGTGTAACCGCCGTTTACACCCATGGTGTGCAATTCCATTAATTCACGCGCATAGTTTTCATTGATGCGGTTGGCAGCATTGTGCTCATTATCCAGATACCTGAGCATGGCAGGGTGCATCACCGTGGCACGCAGCAAATCGCGGAAATTGCCCAGCGCATTCGGGCGTATTGCCTGTTCTTCAAAATCACCCAGCATGGCGCGTACATTCGCCTTGCCATTATGGATATTGAAATGATTCATCCAGAACCAGCTCATTTGCTCTTGCAACTGGTTGGGCGAATAAATATCACGCAAGAGTGCACGGTTAGAGGCTTCTCTGGCCAGGCGCGTTAATTCTTGCTGGTATTCCTTGCGCAGGGTGTCGTCCGTCCCTTTTTGCTGTTCTGAGGCGACGCGGCGGGCTTCCAGGTCGCGCATGATATCGGTCAGCGGCTGACGCGAAATCGTCATCGCATCAATCTGCGTCTGTATCGCTGGTGGCAAGACAGCATTGCGTGCACGTAACTGCTGGTCCAGGTAGCGGTCAGGCCCGACAGTCTGCAAGGCTTGCAAGCTGGAAGGATTGTTACCCCAGGTTAAACGGTTCAGTAATTGTTCCGGCGCAACTGCCGCCTGCGTCAATGTCTTGCCGACGGTGCTGTTGTCCCCGGCCTGCTGTGACTGGGTACTGCAAGCTGCCAGCAAAACCAGCAGGCTGGCGCTGATAGCATGCTGCAAGTTCAGTTGAATGTTCATGTCTTCCCCTTATGCTCAAGTATCAGCATACAACGCTTTCGGTGCTGAATTGTGATACGTAGTATGGACTTATTTCATGAAATTTTCGTAACGTGCTGTAACAGCAAGCAAGAGCAGTCGACATGCCATAAAAGCATGAAAGAGCATAAAGAGCAGGGCAGGCCTGCCCTCCAGGCAGGAAGATGGGAGCCTGATACCGTCCAGGCCAAGCAGTCTGTTACACAACGCTATGTTTTATGATGAGATTGTTACTTACAAATTTGCCCCAGAGTATTCCTGGGCACGTCATAGGCTTAATTCAAAGGTGGTTCAAGCCAGATCCAGCATATCGTCAGCGCCATCGTCCAGGCTGGCGGTATCCATGGCCGGGCTAGTATCCGCCGGGTGATCAAAATAACCGGGTATCAAATCACTTCCACCCTGATTGAGTTGTGCAGCGGAACTGTCAGCACTCGCGGCGTGATTTTGGTTGCCCATCAAATGCCCTATACCCTGAAACAGAAATGCACCAGCTGCAACCCCGGCAGCAGTGGCAGCCACCGTACCAAGTACATTACCAGCACCGCCACCAAAAAAACCGGATGCCAGGGCATTCACAGGCACAGGTGCTGCCGCATTCATATAGCCAACTGGCAGGGGCGGCGGTAATGCACTACCTGTAACGCTATAGCTAGCTGCAGCTTGAGCCCGGCTGCTGGCACTATTTCCCCAACCCGTAGTGGCAGGGTCAAGAAAGTTGTTGGCAGGTGTAGCGCTTCTCTGAGTTTGCAATTCACGCACTTCAGCTTGCAAGCTGGCAATCTGCTGGTTGGCACTGACCAAAGCCTGATCCAGCAGCAAGGCTCTTTGCACCAGCAGATAGTGCGCATCTGGCTGCTTGCTGACCGCTTCATTAATCAGGCTGAGGGCCTGCGCATCCTTATTGCTGTCTTGCACTTTCACCAATTGATCGAGAAAGTTTTGTAAAACCTGGGTTTCTTGCGGGGACATGGTCCACTCCTGTTGAGCAAAACAATAATGCTGTCCTCTATCTGGTCATGGCGATGATAATTTCAATGCCGCAGACAGCTTTACTGATCCCTGAGTGCTCTTCTATACTGTATAGCTTCCGCCACATGTGGTGTCGCTATATGTACAGAGCCAGCCAGGTCGGCAACGGTGCGGGCGACTTTTAATACGCGGTGGTAGGCGCGGGCTGACCAGTTGAGTTTGGTCATGGCATTGCGCAAGAGTTGTCCCGCTTGCTCATCCGGTTGGCAGTGCAGATCAATTTCTGTGGTCGATAATAGATTATTCGCCTTGCCCTGGCGTTGTTGTTGCCGTTCAAATGCAACTTCTACCCGCGCATGTATGCTGGCACTGGCTTCACCATCGGCTTGTTTGAGCAAATCAGCATGGGGCAAGGCGCCGACCTGGATTTGCATGTCGATGCGGTCAAGCAGGGGCCCGGATATCCTGTCCTGATAGCGGGCGATGATGTCCGGTGTGCAGCGGCACTTGCCATTACTATGGCCGAAGTAACCACAAGGACATGGGTTCATGGCCGCAATTAATTGAAAGCGTGCCGGGAAGTCAGCCTGTCTTGCTGCGCGAGAAATGGTGATGTGACCAGACTCCAGCGGTTCACGTAAAACTTCCAGCACTTTTCTATCAAACTCGGGAAGCTCGTCCAAAAATAGCACACCCCTGTGGGCCAATGAAATTTCACCTGGACGCGGGGTTCCGCCTCCACCGACTAAAGCCACCGCAGACGCAGTATGATGCGGCGATCTGTAGGGGCGTGTCTTCCATTTCTCAATTGAAAAGCCTGAAGTCAGGGATTGCACGGCTGCTGATTCCAGTGCTTCCTGATCTGTCATGGTAGGCAAAATACCAGGGAAGCGTGCTGCCAGCATCGATTTTCCGGTGCCAGGTGGGCCCATCAGCAAAACAGAATGCGATCCCGCTGCTGCCACTTCCAGTGCCCGTTTAGCCTGTAACTGGCCTTTGACTTCAGCAAAGTCGGCATATTTCGGGCGGCTGGGTTTGGAGGCAGGGCGGTGACGCACCAGTCTTTGTTCACCATCCACGCCTGCGAAGTGAGCACATACCTGCAGTAGTGAATCTGCAGGATAAATTGCGGCATCACTGACTAGTGCGGCTTCATCCGCATTTGCGCGCGGCAAAATGAAGGCGGGTTCCTGTTCCGTATGTTGCTGGCTTTTGCAAATCGCAAATGTCATGGCCAGCGCGCCACGTATGGGCCGCAGTTCACCTGACAGCGAAAGTTCACCGGCAAATTCATATTGTTCCAGCGCATCTCCTGGGATTTGACCAGATGCTGCCAAAATACCAAGGGCAATCGGCAAATCAAAGCGGCCAGATTCCTTGGGCAAATCAGCTGGAGCAAGATTCACCGTAATGCGCTTGTTGGGAAATTCAAAGCGGGCGTTTTGCAAAGCGGCCCTGACCCTGTCCTTGGATTCCTTGACTTCGGTTTCGGGCAGCCCGACGATAGTGAAGGCAGGCAGGCCATTCGCCAGATGCACTTCCACAGTCACCTGTGGCGCATCCATACCATTCAGGGCGCGGCTTTTGAGGACGGCTAGTGACATGCGGTCTGAGGCGTGTATGAGGGTTATTGGTCTTTTGGTGGTGTTTCCAGTGCAGCCACTCGGGCTTCCAGGGCTTCCAGTTTGGCGCGGGTCTTGGCCAGGACTTGTGCTTGGATATCAAATTCTTCACGCGTAACCAGGTCCAGCTTGGAAAAACCCTGGCTCATCATGGCTTTGACATTCTTTTCTATGTCCTTGGCAGGTGAGTTTTCCAGTGCCTGGCTGATCTTGGCCTGCATGTCATTAAAGAAATTTTGCTTATTCATATTTATCCTCTATCTTGTAATTGCACACTTATGGTGCAAATCATGCTTTGCCACTTTTTTGTGCGAAATTGGTCTTGCCCAAAATTGGTGCGAAATATGGGTTTTTCGCTTGTAATTTTACCTACGAGGCAATGATAGCGCATCTTGCCCTGACCACGACTTGTATTGCAGCGCAATATAGAAAACAGATGGGACGCAGAGTTTATCTGGCTGTATGCATATTAATACACTCTGGCAGCCGTACTGTGCATTCACTTTATTGATGAGATAGCCATGGTTGGCACGACTCCTGCTAACAGGGTAGGGAAATAAGAATTTAAGAGTCTGGCCATGCAAGTAGTAACGAGTGTTGTCATTAAGTGCTGAAAACAGATTCTGTCCAGGGTTCAATCAAATTAAATCTTTAATCATTAGGGGGAAGCGCAATGAAAAAATTAGTAATCGCCGCTGCTGTAGCCACATCATTCTTTGGTGGTTTTGCCCATGCAGAAGATGCCAAGCCAGAAGCCAAGCCAGATAATGAAGTCAGCTTCAACGTTGGCATCGTCAGTGAATACCGCTACCGCGCGATTGCCCAATCACGTCTTGACCCGGCTTTGCAAGGTGGCGCTGACTATGTGAACAACCCTAGCGGCTTTTATGCTGGTACATGGTTGTCCACGATCAAATGGACCAAGGATGCGGGCGGTGGTGGCGATCTTGAATGGGATTTGTATGCGGGTAAAAAAGGCGAAATCACCAAAGATGTTTCATATGACGTCGGTGTCCTGTCTTATGTATACCCATCCAATGGACTGAATAAGGTTGCCGGTTTTGCTGATGCCAACACCACAGAAATTTACGGTCAGTTAGGCATGGGACCTGCATATATCAAGTATTCACATTCGGTCACCAATCTGTTCGGTTTTATCGATAGCAAGAACAGTGGTTATCTGGATATTGGCGCAAACATTGAATTGCCTGAAGCTTATACGCTGGCTTTGCACGCTGGCCATCAAACCATCAAGAACAATGGTGCGTACTCTTATTCCGATTGGAAAATCGGTGTGAATAAAGAGTTTTTTGGTGTGAATTTTGGTATAGCAGCGCTGGGCACGAATGCAGAGAAGAAACTGTATGTCACACCAGCTGGCAAGTTCACAGGCAAAACTACCCTGGTATTGTCTGCAGTTAAAACATTTTAAAAATTCGAGGCGAGCATGAAACTGATTACCGCAATTATCAAGCCTTTTAAGCTGGATGAAGTCCGCGAGGCGCTATCCACCATAGGCGTACAAGGGATCACTGTGACCGAAGTGAAGGGCTTTGGTCGTCAAAAAGGTCATACTGAACTGTACCGTGGTGCAGAGTATGTGGTTGACTTCCTGCCAAAGACAAAAATTGAAGCTGCCGTGGATGATGCGATTGTTGATCGCGCTATCGAAGCGATAGAAACCGCAGCCCGCACTGGCAAAATTGGTGACGGCAAGATTTTTGTCTATGACTTGCAACAAGTTGTGCGTATTCGTACCGGTGAAACCGGCAACGACGCACTCTGATAGCCTACCAGGGAGTTCACATGAAAAAACTGTTGAAGAACATGCTGGCAGGGGCCGCTTTGCTGGCCACAGTCGGTTTTACATCTGTAGCATCAGCGCAAGATGCGTCAGCCAAAGCTGAACCAGCGGCAGCTTCTGCTGCCGCTGCGACTGCATCGGCCAGTGCATCGGCACCCGCTGCTTCTGCTGTGGTAGTTGCACCAGCCTCTGCCCCGGCGGCTGCGGCTGATCCGGCTGCTGCCAGTGCTGCCGCACCTGCAGCACCGGCACCAACGCCAAATAAAGGCGACACTGCCTGGATGATGGTTGCCACCTTATTGGTCATCCTGATGACCATTCCTGGCCTGGCCCTGTTTTACGGTGGTCTGGTCCGTTCCAAGAACATGCTGTCCATCCTGATGCAGGTCTTCATGATTTTCGCAGTGATTATTGTTCTGTGGTGCATCTATGGCTATTCACTGGCATTCACCGAAGGTGGCAAGTTCATCGGTTCGTTTGACCGTCTGTTCCTGAAAGGTATCTGGGATCCTGCCAAGGCGACCTTTGGTACTGCAGCGACATTCAGCAAAGGCGTAGTGATACCTGAATTTGCTTATGTAGCCTTCCAGGCGACATTTGCAGCTATCACTTGCGGCCTGATCATCGGTGCTTTTGCAGAACGTGCAAAATTCACTGCAGTTCTGTTGTTCGTGGTCTTGTGGTTCACCTTCAGTTACCTGCCTATCGCTCATATGGTCTGGTTCTGGACTGGCCCTGATGCGATCAAGGATGCAGCAACCCTGGCGACTGAAACTGCCAAAGCGGGTTTCCTGTTCCAAAAAGGCGCGCTGGACTTCGCTGGCGGTACGGTTGTGCATATCAATGCCGCGGTCGCTGGTCTGGTGGGTGCTTACCTGATAGGCAAACGTGTGGGCTATGGTAAAGAATCCATGGCACCTCACTCCCTGACAATGACGATGATAGGTGCATCCCTGTTGTGGGTGGGCTGGTTTGGTTTCAATGCTGGTTCCGCTCTGGAAGCAGGCGATGTTGCAGCACTGGCATTCATCAATACTTTGCTGGCTACAGCTGCAGCAACTGTGTCATGGGTATTTGGTGAGTGGATGTCCAAAGGCAAGCCTTCCATGCTGGGTGGCGCATCCGGTGCGGTAGCTGGTCTGGTGGCGATTACGCCAGCTTGCGGTTTCGTCGGCCCTATGGGTGCCCTGATTATCGGTCTGCTGGCAGGTATCATCTGTCTGTGGGGTGTGAATGGTCTGAAGCGCCTGCTGGGTGCAGATGACTCCCTCGACGTATTTGGTGTGCATGGCGTGGGCGGTATCCTGGGTGCCTTGCTGACAGGTGTGTTTGCTGCACCATCCCTTGGTGGCCAGGGCATATTTGACTATGTCACCAACAAGATGTCGGCTGATCCATATGATATTTTCAGCCAGGTACTGGTACAAGGCACAGCAGTTGGCACGACTATCATATGGTCAGGCGTCGTGTCTTTCGTGGCTTACAAACTGGTTGATCTGGTGGTTGGTCTGCGGGTACCAGAAGATGAGGAGCGTGAAGGTTTGGACATCACCAGCCATGGTGAGTCTGCATACCACTCTTAACTCGCGATTCTTAATTCGACTCTTGATTTGATCAAAGAAAGTTTTACCCGGCCTGTATCTGGTTCGCCGATAAGGCCGGGTAAGTAAAAAGTATCCAAAGGTGTACCGTCAGTACCGTAATCAGAGCTTGCGGTCCTGAATTTGACAGGCTGTTTTGCATTGCGCAAAACAGTCTTTTTTTATATTGGATTCGTACTTGATAAAGTAGAGGAACAAAAAAATACGCCACCTCAGGTGGCGTAGAATTTCAAAGCGATCAGATATAGATATCTGCCAGTTTATTTTGCCACAGGTGCAAATTTATCTGCAGGTACCAGCAACCACAAACGTGCCAGGTCACCAGAGCCATCACGGCCTTGTACAGACTTCAGGGTTTCAACGGCCTTGTCACGCTTGCCTGCCTTCAGGTAAGCCATACCCAGATGCAGTTTCGCTTCATCAGGAGATTTCAAGCCACCTTTCGCGATACCTTGCTCCATCAACGCCAGGCCTTTGTCGTACTGGCCGTTGATCACATAGTTGTAGCCAATGTTGACCATACCTATACCGGTCTTGGCATTCTTGGCTGCTGCTTCACCAGCGTCCAGGCTCTTCACGTCATCAGCCGCCTGTTTGTTGACGCGGTCGCGCAATTGCTTGTGTTTGGTCGCTTCTTTGCCTGTACCCAGCAAGTTTGCAGCATAGCCAGCGTCAATTGCAGTCTTGGCTTCAACAGGCAAACCGGCCAGCAGGGCCAGCTCTGCCATATCGACAAATTGGGCGCCATCCTCAAATTTGTCGTTGAGGATCAAGAGGCGATAGTAGTCCAGCAGCAAGCGGTCAGAAAAGCCAGGTCTCTTGGTGACGCGATACAGCAGGTCAGCCCAAAATTCCGGTTTTGGATACAGCGCAACCATGCGTTCCAGTGCTACTGCATAACCATCCCAATCCTTAAGTTGCTGATAGCTGCTGGTCAGCAGGCGCAGATTTTCTTCTGTTGTTTTGCGCTGCGCCTTGTCGTCTTCTGCCAATTGCACATTCAATACCTTGATGGTGTTGGCATAGTCATTTTCCAGATAATAGGAACGGGCGATCAGATTGCTCATGCTTGCGTTGCCAGGATCTTTTGCCAGCCTGCGTTTTGCCCAATCGCGGGATTCGGCATATTTCTTTTCATTGAACAATGTGCCTGCAACTGCTTCAGTGAAATGCTGTTTCTCTGATTCTTTCAAGAATTCGCTGGCGATCATGGCTTCCATCGCCTTGACCATCATGGCAGAGTCATTGGTGCTGGAACCGATGACAGCGCGTATGCGATTCAGTGCAAAATTTTCAAAAGGAGTTTTTTTCTCCATTGCTTCCAGCACAGTCAGTTTCTCCAGTGCCTGTGGAAATTGCTTCGCAGTTACCAACTCCATGATTTCATTAAGTGGTTTGCCCATTTCTGGACGTACTGTTTGCTGCTTCGCAGGATCAGCCGCTTCTTGTGCCTGAACGGTATTCACAGTCACGGGGGAGAAGCCAGATCCAAGTGCTGCCAGCATCATGGCGGCGAACAGGTAAGAAGTTTTTTTCATGAATGATCCAGGTAAAAAATGAAAATTGCCGTGTTGGCATTAAGCATGCAACAAACGACAACAAGTCAACAACAAATCAACGACACAAATGTCCAGGATAATTAATGGGCAGGGCAGTATTTTATCTCCGGCCCTTGCCTGAGCAAGATAGTCCTGGTCTTTCCGTGTCAGCCTTGTTCACATTGCGGAATCCGGCATTATAGCCGAGCTGGCAACAGCATTACCATTTGCATCCAGTATCCACAACGGAGCTGACCGCCAGCGGGATGACAGCCAATAAGCCCAGACCTGAATAAGCTTTCAGGCATTCTTTCTTTTCGGCACGTTTAGTACCCTCACCGAGACGCTTTTCCAGGCTGTCGCCACGTCTGTGGCTGGCCTGTATTTGTTCTATTTCTGAGGGTTTCCGCTGGCGTTCCAGTGCCAGCGCAGAACTGCGCACTGCATCGAGGTCCAGCCCCGGACTGGTCTGGCTATCCGGGTTGATGGCAAGCGGCGCAGGCTGGCTGATGGCGTCGGGTACTAATTCTACTGGCTGTTTGCCGGGCTGGAGGGATGGTTTGGTGACTTTACTGGTGCTGCTTTCTTTGCGTATTTCTCTTTTATCAGTCTTTTCTGCTTTCCTTGCTATTTCTACAGGCTGACTGATTTCGGGAGCGACAGGCTTGGGGATTATCGTCAACACTTGCAGATAGTGCACCAGAGGATTGATATCGTCATGGCGCATAAAGAGGTTTTGATGGCGCAACAATTGCCAAAAAAGCACATGAGTGATAATCACCAGCAAGATCGCCAAAGCCGGATACCCAGGTTTGCTGATCCCCGGATGTGCCGGATTGTCTACTTGTGCCTGCGAAAATTGCATCACGCCCTTCCAGAACTATGCTGATATTTAGTTTATCAGACTACTTCAGCTTGTTAAAAGTTCATGTCAGCCCGCAATTCTGCTGCCAGGACTTTATTTTTGGCGTTCTTGCACCAGTATCCAGGGCTTGACGACTACGGTCCAGTGCTGGGCATCCTGCTCCAGCCATAGCTGCGCCTGTTCATCGCTGACCTTGTCCAGTTGCCCATGTTCGATCAGGGCGGCAATGACATCGGCATGGTCTTCAGCCATGTGCATCGCAACTTCAACCAGGTCAAGCCCAGGCTGGACTGCCAGCACCGTACCACTGGCAAAATGACGCAATAATTCACTCCAGGGGTAAGCTGCAGTTTCGAGATTGATCTTGGTACGCAAAATATCAGTAGTAGACATATGAAATTTAATTAAAATATATTGATAAGCGCTGGGTAAAACTAGCTCACATCCACAATTTTATGCAAATACTGAAATAAAGCGGAAGAAATAAGTGGAAATGGCTATTTTCTTGTTAAAGTCGCCATAGGCAGAAAACATTGAAAATCGCAGACAGAAATGAGTTCCAGGGAATGAAAACACTCAAAGAGACCTTATGACGCTGAGACGCCAACTCCTTCTTGCTATATCCATCATCTTTTTTGCCGTGTTTCTTGGATTGCAAATTTTGTCAGTATTGACGATGCGGGATTATTTGCAACAGCAACTGGCTTCGCACGCACAAGATGCCGCTACGGCCTTGTCACGGCCTTTGGAAGAAGCCCTGGTCAAGAATGACCAGACCCTGGCAAATATCCAGATTTCCACCCTGTTCGACCGTGGCTATTATAAAAAAATAGCAGTGCTTGATCCCGCAGGCAAAGTGATACTCAACAAGGAGCTTGGCGCAAACAAAGACAATGTGCCAGGCTGGATACCTGCCCTGTTTGACTTGCAGACACCACCGGGCGAAGCTTTTATTTCTTCTGGCTGGCGTCAACTGGGTAAGGTCATTGTCGTCAGTCATCCGGCTTATGCCTATGAATACCTGTGGCGCTCGATGAGGGAAATGGCTTTATGGATGTTTGCCATGTACCTCGTGGTCTGGGGGCTGACCGTGGTCTTGCTCAGAATTATCCTGGGTCCACTGGAAAAAATAGAAGAAGTTGCCATCGCCATACAGGGTAAAAATTTTCGCCGTATCGAAGTCGTACCAAAAACACGTGAGCTAAAACGTGTGGTCGTTGCCATGAACCACATGACAGAACGCATCTCCACTCTGATTGATGAAGAAGTCGCCAAGGCTGAAAACTTCAGGCGCGAAGCCTTTATCGACAAAGTCAGTAGCCTGGAAAATCGCCATGGTTTTGACCTGCGTTTTAATCATTTGTTGTCAGAAGAAGGGCGCTTTGAAACTGCCGTCATCTTTGTATTGGAATTCGATGGGCTGAAAGAATATAACCATCAGCACGGCTATCAACAAGGTGATATCTTGCTGGCGGATGTGGCGACGGTGGTCTCCGAAGTCTTTAGTAAGTATTCAAATATTCTTGGACGCATAGGTGGCGCTTCTATCGCGGCAGTCTGTATTGACGTCGATCAGAAAGCCATGAAGCTCCTGGTCGATGCCTTGCAATACCGTCTGAACCAGGTATTGCTGCGCGCTTCGCGTCAGGTTACTTTGGCTGCGGGGGCTTTGGTATTTGGTCCGGCACAGACACGTGGCGATATTTTTTCACGCGCTGATCTGGCGATAGAAACCATGCGTCAGTCTGGCAATGGGCAAATAAGCCTGACTCATATGGAAGACAGCGAAGCCATGATTGCCGGTTCACATGGCTGGCGTACCCTGATCCACAATGCACTGGCAGAAAATCGCTGGGTCTTGTTTGCCCAGCCCGTCATGCGCCTGCAATTGCGTCAACTCGTTCATCATGAAGTGTTTTCCCGCTTGCTTGACACTCAGGGCAATCTGGTTCCAGCCAATCAGTTTTTGCCCATGGCCTTGCGTCATCAACTCATGCCTGAGATTGATCAGGCGGTGATTACCCTGGTCATGGACATGCTGCAAAAAAATCGCGGCACATATAAAAACATTGCCATCAATGTCTCACTGCAATCGATGGAGAGCAAGGAATTTTGTGACTGGTTGCAAGCGCGCCTGAAATTTTCACCAGAACTGGCAGCCTGCCTGTCAATCGAGATCAGTGAATTCGCCTGCGCCAAGGACCACGCCGTGACCAGGAAATTTGTCAGCGCCTTGCGTGAAGCGCGCGTGCGCTTTGGCGTCGATCATTTTGGCCTGGACCCACATGCCCTGAATTTTATCCGCGAAGTGCCGCCAGATTACATCAAGCTAGATGGCGGTCTGGTGCAGGAAGTCGCAGCGAATGAAAGCAGTCACGCTCACTTGCGCGCCATCGTCAAATTTGCGCAATCCCTGGGCATTTCCCTGATTGCACAAAATGTGGAAAGCGAAGCGTCGTTGCAATTATTGATTGCTGATCAGGTAGAGTGTGGGCAGGGGTTTTATTTTGGCGCACCGGAAAAGATAGTTGTGGCGGAGGCGAAGTAAGCGAAAAACAATGCATGCAAGACTGCCGGGGCATTTTTTCGTAAGCCCTTTACATGCGTTTTTCTTTTTCCATCTTCTCTATCAAGTCTTTCCAGAGGCGCACAGTCGATGCGCCACCCTTGCGAGTGGTGCCGCTGGCCAGCCACAAATCCTCATCATTAAAGCTATACACTGGCACCAGGTCATTGCGTGCTGAGCCCGGCTGAATTTCTTCCACCAGATTGTCCAATATCCAGGGGTCTGCTGCTGGGGTTGGATAGTAGGCCAGCACCATGTGGGTCTCGCCTATGCGGGTTGCCCTGACATAGGTGATACGCAAACGCTCGGCGGGTATGCCCAGGTCTTTTAGCGCCATGTATTTGGCCACCGCATAATCTTCGCAATCACCACCCCATGAGGCAATGAATTCTACCGGTGTAGCCCAGTAGTCATTCACACCCCAGTGTTCCTGGTCCGTCAGGTAAGGGACGCGATTATAAAAATCATTCACCTGCCGTAAAACCGGCATTTCATATAGTCCATCGGTAGAGCGTACTGCATTTTTGGCAAAATCCTTGCCTGCAGCTGTCCTGATCTTGTTGATCGCAATTTGCATTTGCGTCAGGCGACGTGGTCCTTCGATGCCAAAGCGCTTATTCACATGCTCGATCAAGCCATGCGAAAAATCCACCAAACCAGATACTACAACCGGGCTCATGAGGCCTAGCAGCAAAAACAAACTGGCAGCGATTTTCGCATCCTTACTGCGCATGGGTGGTTGATCTGGTAAGCATGGACAAGAGCAACAGTGTAGCTGTTTCTACTGCAGCAATACTTGCATTTGTGGTTTAAAAAATTGTTAGATGGAAATTATAGAACTCATTTCATAAATAGGATGAGTGCGAACAAGACGATTTGGGATGCAGTGCAAGGCGTGACACGAAGCTAAGGCTGGTGCCTTAGCGAGGGGCACAACGCTGCAATGCGCCCAAATCGCCAGTTCCCGAAGGGTTTGCCTCATAACGCGCGCTGGACTGCGTTGGACTCGTTGTCAATAGGCAAGCTATTGACTGCCTCGTCCGCCTTGCCAGCCCACGTTATGAGGCAAACGCATCTCACCCTATTTATGAAATGAGTTCTAAAATACATGCATCTTTCGCCCTCAAGGAAAAACCATGTCAGAAAAGCAGCAAAGCTGGATCGATTTACGCAGTGATACCGTCACCCGTCCTACCCCTGCGATGCGTGAACTCATGCACACTGCTGAATTGGGTGATGATGTCTATGGTGATGACCCCACCGTCAATCTCCTGCAGACTTATTCCGCTGATCTGTTTGGTTATGAGGCAGCCTTGTTTGCGCCATCCGGTACACAAAGCAATTTGCTGGCCTTGCTCGCTCATTGCGCCCGTGGTGATGAATATATCGTCGGACAAGAAGCGCATACCTATAAGTATGAAGGCGGCGGTGCCGCCGTGCTGGGCAGCATACAGCCACAGCCTTTGACTAACCAGGCTGACGGCAGTATTGCCCTGAATGACATTGTCAATGCCATCAAACCCGACGATTTTCATTTCGCCCGCAGCCGTTTGCTGGCTCTGGAAAACACCATCGGTGGCAAGGTGCTGGCACCTGACTATATGCAAGCTGCCACAAGTCTGGCACATGAGCGTGGCCTGACCACCCACCTGGATGGCGCACGCATCTGCAATGCCATCGTCAAATTGGGCATCAGCCCAAAGCAGGCCGTGCAGGGTTTTGACAGCGTCTCGGTCTGTTTATCCAAAGGTCTGGGTGCACCCATAGGTTCGGTACTCTGTGGCAGCCATGATTTGATCAAGCAAGCCAAACGCTGGCGCAAGATGCTGGGTGGCGGCATGCGCCAGGCGGGCATGCTGGCCGCTGCTGGTTTGTATGCGCTGGAATATCATATCCCCCGTTTGGCAGATGACCATGCCAACGCAGAACGCCTGGCAAATGGCTTGCGCCAGATCAGTGTCTTGCAGGTACAGGCACCACAGACCAATATCGTCTACGCCGACCTGCCTGCGACAGCTTGCGCTGGGCTGGCAAAACTGTTGCAAGAACAAGGCATCATGGCCAGGGTGACGCCGCATATGCGCATGGTCACCCATCTGGATGTGTCTGCTGCCGATATCGATAAAGTGGTCGCGGTATTTCAGAATTTCTTTAATAGCTGGGAATAGTACCTCCATGCATAAGGTGATTCAGCTCAAGAATTACCTTATTAGGACTTACGCAAAATTGTCCCGGCAAGGCGCAGCGACGAAGACAGTACTTTAGTACGGCTAGGAGCTGCAACGCAGCTGGGGCGGTTTTTGGGTAAGTCCTACTTATGCTTATCTGACATCCAGCATGGGGCTATACAAAATAATGCGCGCGATGTGCAAGCTGGTCTGGTCATCACTCAGACTTGCGTGGTCTACATAAGGCAAATTATTCAAGCCATGTCCCAGGTTGTTTTGTGGGTATCTGGCTTTGGCAATGACATTGAACAGGCTCAAACATTGGTATAAGTGGCTGTGTTCTGCCTGTCCATGATATGCCCGGGCCAGTTTTTCCAGACAAAAGCTGACCGTATTTTTTTCATGTGTCTGTCCATGCTTGTGTTTTACCGATACCGGGAAAGAGACGCTATTTTTGTTCGTGGTATTCGTGATGGTTTGCAACCAGCTACGACTGGCGATGTCATACACGATGCGACAACTCAGGATATCACCGGGGTTGACCGGCATGTTGGGGCCGCCAAAACAGGCTTGTGCAGGTTTTTGCCTGTTGCCTGCATGCACATACTGGCCGCATACCCACCACCCTCCATGCGAGTCAGTATTGTTGCTGGCGTTTTGCGCGGGACTGTAACTAAGCACTGCCTGCAAGCCACCATCCATCCATTCAGCGCTATTGTCCTGGCCGGGGCACAGGCAAGGCCACAGATAGGCGTGCGCTTTGTCACTGTTCAGGAATGGCACCTGCACCTGTGCCTGTATTGAAATCCAGTTATTCCCCGGCGCAGCTGTAATACTCAGCTCGCTATCCGGTGCGGCCGGTTTTTCAAAACAGTCTGCACCAGGTTCGGCATGCAATGTAGGTGCGCCAGAAAAGAAGATCACATCGCCCGCATGCAAGACGTGATGGTGGTACATGATGGCGTAATGTTTGACGTAAAAGAAAAAAGTAATACGGTCATCCGCCGCAGCAAATGCCTTGGCTTCTGTCAGTGTCATGCATTGCATGCGGCACACTTCCAGGCTTCTGCTGACTTCATCAAGTACGGCCATGCCGCCAATTTTCTGCCATTGTAGGCCGGGTTCTTCTGGCGCAAAAATAACCAGGGGATCAAGTTCAGATGAGACGAGCTTTTTTTCTGTAATCATGTTTTATCCTGATTTTGTCAGACGCCGGCATTAGTTCATTCGGGTTTGATACGGACAGGCACGGTCATCAAGCCGTACTGTCATCACTTTTACGGCGGTGATAATTTGTTTTCATACTCGCTATGGCGGGAAGTTGTTTGTTGTCTACCTTGCGTCTGTCAAACCCTGCCTTGGCACCAGAAAACAGGCTGCGGAAACTCTCTATCGCCGCCGCCTCTTCAGCCTCGCTTGGCACATGTTCACCAAACAGATTGGCTTGCAGTCTCAGCATGGGTGGCAAACAATCCTGGAAAAGCGCAAAGTCACCGACAGGATCAAGTTTCAATAACATCTCTGCATTCGCGAATTGCTGTGCGGGCTTCATACATGACTCCTGGAATAGTGTTGGCATGTGTTGGTGCTCCCGGATTATTTGCAAAACATGGCGTGCTGCATCATTCCCAGATCCAGCATGTCTTGTGCAGTCTTGCCGGGTTTTACAGCAACTTTGCGTGGCGGAGTTTGCGGAACCGCCTCAGGTGTCACTTCCGTTTTTTTCTCTTGCCTCAGACTCAAAGTGGTGGACCATGGCGTATCTTTCGATGCCCAAGTAGTGGCCCACAGGGCATACGGCACTTCTAGTACCGACGGTGCCGGTTCTGGCAAAGGGCGCAGGCGCAAGTGGGTAGAAGTGTGGACAGCCGCAGACCAGGCGGCCTGCGGGTCTTGTGGGCGGGTGACAGGAATCTGGGCGATGGTACTGATCCTGACGCGGCCCCAGCTGAGTTTGGCGCGCTCTACATTTTTTTGTATGAGTACGCTGCGGGTTTCATTGTAGTAAACGTCGTCAGTCAGCAAACGCATGGCGATATTGCGGGCCAGTCTGGCTTTCAGGGCCATTTTGCTGAGCAACATGAATAACAGCAGATTGAGTGCAATAAGCAAAATTTCAGTGGTGGGCATCGTTCTCTCCTTCAGGTGGCAAGTACGTACACTTGCGCGTTGCGTGTCTGTTTGCAAACGCCGTGCCAGCACCACTTCACTGGGGAGAGGGCTATTTTTAAGCCTGATTGACATGTAAAGCATACAAATTTACATTGGCGCTTTACACTGTCGCTTACATTCAAGTACTAGCTTCGCTGCAAACACAATGACCGATACCGATTACACCCTGACCTCACCCCTGGCCAAGCTGGCTGACAATGCGTCTGCCTTGCTCGGCCTGACCATCATCTGGCATCCCGACAGCCAGCGCATAGGTGAACAGTTCATGGCCAGCAATCCTGACGGCCTGGTCGAGATCAACCGCTTCCTGCCACTATTCCGCCATCCCGCCAAAGAAGGCTTGCCGCTGGGCTATGGCGGTATCTCGCGTGACTCTGTGCGCATCAGCCGCGATGCCAATGACGGCATCCTCATCACGCCACCTGCCAGCCGCATGGTTGTAGAAATCAATGGCATAGAGATAAGCACGCCAGTGACGCTTAGCCGTGAACAGGTTGAGGCAGGTGCCGTCCTTGGTCTGGGTCGCGCCGTCCTGATTTGCCTGCACTGGATGCGCTGCCTGCCCAAGCACAATCCTGCACTTGGCTTCATAGGCGTAGGCAGCGCCGCTATCGTCGCCCGCGACCAGATACGCCAGGTCGCCGGGACTGAGTTACCCGTCCTGTTGCTGGGTGAAACCGGCACGGGCAAAGAAATCGCCGCCCGCGCCATCCACGCCTATAGCAAGCGTGCCAGTGCAGAACTGGTCAGTGTCAACATGGCTGCCTTGAATGAAGCCCTGGCAGCTGCCGATTTGTTTGGTGCCGTCAGAGGCGCTTACACAGGCGCACAAAACGCCCGCAAAGGCTTGTTTGCCGAGGCAGAAGGGGCAACACTCTTTCTAGATGAAATCGGTAACACCCCAGCCAGCATACAACCCATGCTCTTGCGCGTACTTGAAAGCGGGGACTACCGCCCGCTGGGTGCCCAGCAAGACCAAAAATCCAGCGCCCGCCTGATCGCCGCGACTGACCAGGACCTGTACAGCGAAGGCTTCAATCAGGCTTTGCTGCGCCGCCTCGAAAGCTTTATCATCCACCTGCCACCGCTACGCGCCCGCCGCGAAGATATCGGCGTACTGCTGTTGCATCTGCTCAGCAACAGCAAACTACCCAATGAACTGGGCACCAGCCTGCCAGTAGCACTGGTCAGTGAATTTGCCAATTACGACTGGCCCGGCAATATCCGCCAGTTGTCCCACGTCTTGCGCCGCGCCCTGCTGGCATTGCAACTGGGTGAAGTACCACAACTCGCCAGTCTGGTAAAAACTACGCACCAGGCCCCATCCAGCGTGACACAGGCCAGCATAATTACAGACAGTAAAATCCCGCAGCCAGCCACGCAACGCAAAAAGCTGGCCGAACTCAGTGACGATGACGTCCTGCGTGCGATGGAAAACAACGACTGGTATATACAGGGGGCCGCGCAAGAGCTGGGTGTCTCACGCCCCTCCATGTACAAGCTGCTCGACAACCACAGCCAGATACGCCGCGCGGAACAGATACCCACAGAAGAAATTCGCCAGTCACTGGAGACCAGTGCTGGCGATGTAGAGGCTTGTGCCGCTTTGTTAAAAACGCCTAGTGAGGCTTTGAGGCGGTATTTGAAGGTGGTGGGGGTTTAGAAAGCTCGAGGTTTTGGTGTTATTTGATTGCACGATCGTGGTGCTGAGATTCAGCCACCTGTACCAATTTCACTTTCAGGATCCCAACTGACAACTACGTTTTGGTTTGTTAAAGTGGATTTAAATGCGCCACTAAATCTAAATAGCTCTGTTGGAGCTCGCGCATAGACCTGACTGATCGTTACGGTGAAACTCGGGTTAGTTGGAGAATTTAATGCAACCTGATACGCGCCGGTTATCCCAGGGATGGGTGTTCCATTCACGAATGGATCGGGGTCATTTGAGCCAGGTGTCATCGGAATAGCGTTCACAACGCTTTCGCTGATTACCGCTGAATTTAAACTTTGAGCGATACCGTGACCAACAAAAACATATTGATAGGTGATAGTGTCACCCGCATACAGAATGGGAACACCTGCGCCTGTCAAGGGGGGGGAGGTAACATCTTGCACATACTGCCCAATAGCATTGCCACGGCGATCATAACTAATGGTAAAAAAATAATTTGCCAATTTCTTCTCCTTGCGTTGGTAAAGTAAATGTTTGTTTACACTTCAATCAGTTGATTGGATATTTGCTTGATCTCCTGATATCTGGTAAACATTTGTTCAAACGGTTTCCCAACTTTCAAACTTGTGCTCAAACTATCTAATTTCAGAGTTGCCCTTAATCGATTTCACCAAAAAAAATTGCTTCTTTTGATTCCTCGTCACATCCATCGAAGAAAAATCAATGTCTTGATCTGATATTTTTGAGTAAATTTCACTCTTAGTTCTGAAAGCCGACTGCGCGCATTTTTTTTCACATTGAAATGCAATATTACTTTGAGGAGTATCGAGTATCTCTTCTCAAGGAAACCAAATCAGGTTCTGCTTCAATTAGTTTGATTGGATAGCCCAATTTTACGGCTGTATTCAGGGAGTTCAATGCCAGCTCCCTTTCGTTAAGCAATTCATATGCCAGTCCTGCGCGGAAATGTATTTCAGCATTTTCGGGGGCTAAATTTAAGGCGTGTTTCGTTAGTGCGGTGGATTTTTCTTTATCGGCAACTCTTGCTGCATACAACCCCATGCGGGAAACCAAAGTGATGTCATTGGGCGATCTGTCCAGCCTTGGTTGCAAGAGTTGGATGGCTTTTTGATAGGCGGCTAGTGCCTCGTTCTTTCGGGCAGGTAGCCATAAAAGGGTGTCAGCTAAATTTGCCCAGCCGTTGTAATTATTGGGGTTTCCTTTTTCGCTTGAAACCGCCAACTGAAATGCATCAATCGCTGCCAGATAATTGCCGCGTACAAATAATGATTGCCCGAGATTTGCATAGAGGTTGGCACTCGGTCGTATTTGCAGCCCTTGTTGTAAAACGGCGAGCGCTTCATCACTTTTGTTTAACCTTATTAATGCTGCATTTAAATTAGAGTAATTAAAAGCCGCATCTGGCTCCATTTTTATGCCTAATCTGAACGCTTTTTCAGCGCCTTCATAGTCACCGTTTTGATATTTTGCTCCTCCCATTTCACTCGCAAATACAGAGTTATAAGGGAAGCGTTGCATCGCAAGTTCAGTAAATTTTATTATTTCTTCTAATCGACGTGCTTTTCTTAGCACACTTGCCTTTACGTACCAGGCAAAGTAGTTTTCCGGGTCTAAAACTAATGCCTTGTCAAGATCAATAAGTGCTTGTTCATAATTGTCTTTTCTTGACGTCGCCGCACCTAGAGCAACATAGCTTAAGGCCAATTGCGCATTCATCTTTACAGCTTGCTGTGCACTTGCATCTGCTTTTTGCAACCAAATTTCGTCTTGTCCGTCAGTCGTATACCGAAAGCTATATACAAGGGACAGCCCTGCTACAGCAGCGGCACTATTAACATCATGCTTCAAGACGGTTTCAAAACTTTGTGTCGCCTTGTCTAGATTTCCAGGTCTATCAAACTGCTTTAGTGCCTCCAGGCCTTGCTTCATGGTTAATGATTCGGAATATGGCTTCAATGACATCTTGTCCATTTCAAGATAAGGCGTAGCCTGCCAGGCACCATATCCTAGCGCGACGATGATGGCGCTGACGATGGCAAATCGTTTAGGAGTACTCAATACATTCCAGCCTTTGCCCGACTTGCCACTTACATTGCCAGCATCACTTGCGGCCAAAAGCATTGGTGTAGTAATCAGCCCACGCAATTCGTCAACCACCTGCTGCATACTGCACAAACGTTTCTCAGTCTGCCGTGACGTCATGCCCAGCACCAGCTTGATCAACTCTGGTTTGCATCCCGCTGGGAATTCCCAGGTGTCGGAATTGGATTGCATCAGGGAGGCGGCCAGAGCCAGGCCGCTGGCGTTGGCGAAGGGGCGTTGGCCTGTCAGGGTTTCGTAGAGAATGACGCCGAGGGCGTAGATGTCGCTCTGGGCGTTGGCCGGGTTGCCCATCATGCGCTCTGGTGCCATGTAGGCTATCGTGCCTTGCGGGTCTAGCTGGCTCATGGACGTGGTGGCTTGTGCATCGGTTTGTGATGCGAGGCCAAAGTCGAGTATGCGAACTTTGCCGTCTGGTTCGACCATGAGATTGGATGGCTTCAGGTCGCCATGGATAAGGCTACTGGCGTGGGCTTCCTGCATGGCCTCGGCGACCTGGTTGATGATGTTGATGACTTGTTGTTCTGGCAGCGGCTGTTGCGGGTGTTGCTGCAGTAATTGCTTCAGGGTCAGGCCGGGTACCAGTTCCATGACGATGGACTGGCTATTGTCTTCATCTTCAATGGCAAAGATCTTGACGAATGCAGGGTGCTTCAGTGATGCGGCCAGGCGGGCTTCTTTGAGCAGACTGGTGCCTGGCACGGCGTTTTCGGTTGCCTTGAGTTGTTTGATGGCGACAGGGCGGCAGAGTTTGCTGTCCCAGGCTTCATGGACTTGCCCAAAGCCACCTTCACCCAGACGCTTTTTGAATTCGTAATGTCTGAGGCTGACGCTTTCTTCTTCTGTTTCTGTATTGTCTTTGCTAGCCAGATTGGTATTTTGCATTGGTTTCTTGCATGGTTATTATTTTTAATGCCGCATTTGGCTACATGCAGCTATCTGTCCACGCAAGATAGTTGCTATTCGTAACTAGATGTAACGGCAATAATATAGCGAACTTTATTACAAAACTGTGTAATCACAGTGACAAACCAATCTATTTTATATGTAAATGACATGTGAATTGATAGTAATTTACATGTAAAAACCCTGCTTGCCCAGTAGGTACGGGAGAGTACGATGGGGGTAAGCTAAATAGTTTGTTCCGGCTTGATGATGCTGACTTGTCCTTTGAGCATCTCTATCAATTCTGCTTCAAAGCTGGCAGCAAGTTTTTGTTTCAGACAGATGCTGATGGTGGTGGATTCTGTGTAGGCCAACTGGGTGACGCTGGCGGCAAACTTGTCGCACAGACGGCGTACATGAGATTCATCGGCATAGGTGCAGACGATGTCCCATGCCAGCATATATTCAACTTCTGTCAGTTCGGCAACCTTGAAGGCGTCTGAGATAGCTTGCCCATAGGCGCGCGTCAGGCCACCTGCACCCAGCTTGGTACCACCCCAGTAGCGCACGACTACGGCCAGCACATTGGTCACGTCTTTGTGCACCAGCACGTTGTACATGGGTTTGGCGGCTGTGCCAGACGGTTCGCCATCGTCGTCAAGGCCAGAATCGCCAGTACAGATCAGCGCCCAGCAGACATGTACGGCATCCGGGTGTTGTGCACGTATGCTGGTCAGTTGCTGGCGCGCTTCTGCGCGGCTACTGAGTGGGTAGAGCTGGCCCAGAAAACGGCTTTTCTTGATTTCAATTTCGGCAAAAGCGGGAGCAGCGAGTTGGTACATGGGGTGCTTGTGTGGGTAAATTCGCTATTTTGGCGGCTAATTGGGCTCGGGTATACATAAATAGGACTTACGCAAAATTGTCCCAGCAAGGCGTAGCGACGAAGACAGTACTTTAGTACGCGGCTCCTAGGAGAGGAGCTGCAACGCAGCTGGGGCGGTTTTGCGTAAGTCCTAATAAACTGCAACGCTCTTGCCTGGGGCAAAATCCAGACATCTGATATATATCAAGCGACTTCGTACTCAGGCAGCTTATCTTTGACGTTTGGATAGCCACAGGAGCAAGAACATGTCTTCCACACCAGATACGGCGCTGATGCAGGCAGCCAGTCGCGCCTTGCGCCTGATGGATCTGACCAGTCTGAATGAGGACGACACCAGGGGAAAAATCACGGCCTTGTGCAGTGCTGCCAGCAGTGCCGAGGGACAGGTGGCAGCGCTGTGTATTTATCCGCGCTTTATCCCACATGCCAAAAAGATGTTGCGTGACTTTGGTACACCCAGCATCAAGGTGGCCACGGTGGTTAACTTTCCGCATGGTGAGGCAGATGTGGGGATTGCCGTGGCCGAGTCCAGGGCTGCCATCGCTTATGGTGCGGACGAGGTCGACCTGGTCTTCCCCTATGCGGCGCTGATGGCGGGAGACACCAGCACAGGGGCAGAGATGGTCAGGGCTTGCAAGGCGGTTTGCGGTGACAGGCTCTTGAAGGTCATCATAGAAAGTGGTGAACTTAAGACTGAAGCGCTGATTCGGGCTGCCTGTCTGATTGCGATAACTGCGGGGGCAGATTTTATCAAGACTTCAACCGGCAAAGTGGCAGTGAATGCGACGCTGGCAGCGGCAGAAACCATGCTGGGCGTGATACGGGAAACTGGTGGCCATTGCGGCTTCAAGGCAGCAGGCGGGATAAGGACTGCGGAAGAAGCCACTGCCTACCTGAAACTGGCGGATGAACTCTTGGGCAAGGATTGGGTGAGTCCTGCGCATTTTCGCTTTGGCGCATCCAGTCTCTTGAGTAATTTGCAGACCCGCCTGCGCGGCGGACAGGCACAGATAGCGTCAGGATACTGAGATGTTTCTGGCACAAGAACTGATACGCAAGAAGCGAGCAGGCCAGACGCTGGATCAGCAAGAGATACAGGCGCTGGTCACCGGTATGGTCGATGGCAGTATATCAGATGCGCAACTGGGGGCGTTTTGCATGGCGACCTGCTTCCAGGGCATGACGGCAGCGGAAGGGGCAGCATTGACGCTGGCCATGCGTGATTCGGGGCAGGTCTTGTGCTGGGACGATCTTGATTTGTCCGGCCCGGTAGTGGACAAGCATTCTACTGGTGGCGTGGGTGACCTGGTGTCGCTGGTGCTGGCGCCCATGGTGGCGGCTTGTGGTGGCATCGTCCCCATGATTAGCGGACGCGGCCTGGGCCATACCGGTGGTACGCAAGACAAGCTGGAAGCCATACCCGGTTATTGCACGATGCCTGATCTGGCACGCTTTCGCCGTGTGGTACGAGATTGCGGCATGGCCATCATAGGCCAGACTGCCGACCTGGCACCAGCTGACAAGCGTCTGTATGCGATACGCGATGTGACAGCAACGGTGGATAGCCTGCCTTTGATTACGGCGTCCATCCTGTCGAAAAAATTTGCAGCGGGGCTGGATGCTCTGGTCATGGATATCAAGTGCGGCAATGGTGCGCAGACGCCCGAGCTGGCGCAGGCACAGGCATTAGCAAAAAATATCATCACTACCGCTAATGCGGCGGGCATGGCTTGCTTTGCAATGATTACCGACATGAGCCAGCCGCTGGCACCCAGCGTTGGCAATGCGCTGGAAATACGCGAGGCATTAGCTTATCTGCGCACTGATACCTGCCCGCAACGCCTGCATCAAACGGTATTGGCATTGGGCACAGAGATGCTGATGTTGGCTGGCCTGACAGAAAATGCCCTGGAAGCTCAGGTGCGTTTGCTCGATGCCCTGCATAGCGGCAAGGCGGCGCAAGTTTTTGAGAGGTCTTGCACGGCACTGGGTGGCCCGGCTGATTTGCTCGACAACTATGCCAGCCACTTGCCTCAGGCTAAACTGCAGCAGCCCGTTTTCGCGCCTGCAGGTATGTACTTGAACGCCATGGACACCCGTGCCATAGGTTTGCTGGCCTTGCAACTGAGTACAGCAGACAAGGGGAAAAAGGATGCCAGCGCGGGCTTGTGTCAAATGGCTGAACTGGGCCAACTCATGGACAGCGATATTCCGCTGGCTATCGTCCACGCCACTGATGCAGATAGCCTGGCGCTGGCCTGCAAGAGCCTGTTGGCCGCTTGCACATTTGGAGAGTCAGCCTCGCCACGACCACAGCAATTACGACAAAGCATGCGTGGCAGTTTGTGCCTGGCTGCGTCTGTCCTGACTCCAGAAACAATATGACTACTCCTCATATCAATGCCGTCCCCGGTGACTTTGCCGATATAGTCCTGATGCCGGGTGACCCCTTGCGCGCCAAGATGATTGCCGATCACTGGCTCGGCGATGTCTTGCTGGTCAATACTGTACGCAATATGCTGGGTTATACAGGCTGGTATCGCGATCAGAAAATATCTGTGCTGGCACATGGTATGGGCATACCCTCCATCAGCATTTATGCGACCGAGCTGATACGCGAATATGGTGTGAAAAAACTCATTAGGCTGGGCTCTTGTGGTGCCCTGCGAGGCGATATGCAATTGGGCGATGTAATCATTGCCATGGGGGCCAGCACCGACAGCAAGGTCAACCGCATGCGTTTCATGGATCATGATTTCGCAGCAATTGCCGACTATGCCTTGCTGGCAAAGGCTGTGGAAACTGCCAGGTGTTTGCACAAGCCTGTCAGGGTGGGCAATGTGTTTTCTGCTGACCTGTTCTATAGCGCGCAACCACAGCTATTTGACATCATGGAAAAAATGCAGATACTGGCAGTGGAAATGGAGCTGGCTGGTTTGTATTCAGTGGCAGCCGAACATGGCGTGCAGGCGCTGGGTTTGCTGACTGTGGCAGATCATCTGCGTAGCGGCGCGAGCATGACTGCAGAACAAAGGGAAAACAGCTTTAGCGATATGGTTGAAATTGCGCTGGAAAGCTGTTATGTCCGGGATTGATGAGCTTGCAAGCCTTACTGGATGACGAAGTTTTCAAAAAACACATCGGTCACACCATCATGCTCTTTCAAATCCAGCGTCTTGTTAACGCCATTCTTGATTTCTTCCATCAACTGATGTTTGCCGTCCAGGCTTTGCAATTGTTCGCCCTCTTTGCTGCTGAGTAGCAGGATCAGAGCATGCCTGATCTTGGGCATGAACATCTTGATCCTCTCGCTGACTTCAGCACTGGCTATTTGCAGCGCCATACTGAGTTGCAAATAGCGTTCAGTGCTGGCTAAATTGACAGTGAAAGCTTCCAGTTTTGCAGTAGAGGCAGCACCTGCCGCGCCAGCGTCCTTGCCACCAGAATTAGCCAGTACTGCACCAGATGGCAAAATGAGAGCGAGGCAAAGCAGGAAAGGGGATAAGTGTTTTTTCAGTATCATGTTTTATCTTTTGCTCATGGTTTGCTCAAGAAAAATCTCTATTTTTCAGAAGCTTACCGCATTGCAGCAAAAAATACTGTTAAACACCTTAAAGCGTATTAGCGTATTTAGCCAATGGGGATGTGTTATGCGATAAGCCTGCTTGATATGAAACTTGGTTTCTTATCAAGCAGGCTTATGCAAATCACATACCCGGCACAGACCTTTTCAAGTCTGCCTCAGACTTACACAGTCAAAGGCTTGTAACGGATGCGTTTTGGTTTGGCACCTTCTTCACCCAGACGTTTTTTCTTGTCTGCTTCATATTCCTGGTAGTTACCGTCAAAGAAGCTGACTTGCGAATTGCCTTCAAACGCCAGGATGTGGGTGGCGATACGGTCGAGAAACCAGCGGTCATGGGAAATGACCATGACGCTACCAGCAAATTCCAGCAAGGCATCTTCCAGCGCACGCAGGGTTTCCACGTCCAGATCATTTGATGGTTCATCCAGCAGCAAGACATTGCCACCTTGCAGCAGGGTCTTGGCCAGATGCAGGCGACCACGCTCACCACCAGACAGGTTGCCGACGATCTTTTGCTGGTCACCACCCTTGAAGTTGAAGCGGCCAAGGTAAGCGCGCGAAGGCATTTCAAAACGGCCTACTGTCAAAATGTCGGCACCATTGGCCACGTCTTCAAACACGGTCTTGGTATTGCCCAGGTCTTCACGTGACTGATCAACCAGAGAGATCTTGGCAGTCTGGCCCAGCACGACTTCACCGCTGTCTGGAGTCTCCAGACCCTTGATCATCTTGAACAAAGTCGATTTACCGGCACCGTTAGGTCCGATGATGCCGACAATCGCACCAGGAGGAATCTTGAAGCTCAGGTTATCGATGAGCAGGCGGTCACCAAAGGCTTTGCTGACATTCTTGAATTCGATGACTTCATTACCCAGGCGCTCTGCTACAGGGATGAAAATCTCCTGGGTTTCATTGCGCTTCTGGTATTCATGTTCGCTCATTTCATTGAAGCGGGCCAGACGCGCCTTGCTCTTGGCCTGACGCGCTTTCGGGTTTTGGCGTGACCATTCCAGTTCTTTTTGCAAGGCTTTCTGGCGGGCTGATTCTGTCGCTTCTTCCTGCTTCAGGCGGGCCTGCTTCTGATCCAGCCAGGAAGAGTAATTGCCTTTCCATGGTATGCCATGGCCACGGTCAAGTTCCAAAATCCATTCAGCAGCGTTGTCAAGGAAGTAGCGATCATGCGTGATAGCGACGACGGTGCCAGGGAAGCGCAACAGGAATTGTTCCAGCCAGTCGACAGATTCAGCATCCAGATGGTTGGTTGGTTCGTCAAGCAAGAGCATGTCTGGCTTGGACAGCAACAATTGACACAGGGCGACACGGCGTTTTTCACCGCCAGACAAGACAGCTATCTTGGCATCCCATGGCGGCAGGCGCAGCGCATCGGCAGCCATTTCCAGTTGCAGTTCTACATTGTCGCCAGATGATGTGGAGATAATCGCTTCCAGACGTGCCTGCTCATTGGCGAGTGCATCAAAGTCAGCATTTTCTTCAGCATAAGCGGCATACACCTCTTCCAGCTTGGCCTTGGCTTCAAACACTTCGCCCAGCGCAGATTCAACGGCCTGGCGCACTGTTTGTTCTGGATCGAGTTGTGGTTCTTGCGGCAGGTAACCAATGTTCAGGTTAGGCATGGGCACGGCTTCGCCCTGTATATCTTTATCTAAACCTGCCATGATTTTCAGCAGGGAAGACTTGCCTGAACCATTCACACCCAGCACGCCTATCTTGGCACCGGGGAAGAAGGACAGGGAAATATCTTTCAAAATTTGACGCTTCGGCGGGACGATCTTGCCGACGCGGTTCATGGTGTAGACGTAATTGGCCATTTTTCTTGATTTTTCATAGGGAATAAGAATGCTTGCAAGGATACCTCAAGCAGGCACGGGACGGAATATTTTGCCAAATTTATGTGTGGCTTGCTGCAAAGCACAGATGGGGCGGGCTCGACCAATTCAGTTGCAGTTTGCGACGTTTTGTCGTCGAAGAACACTGCTTTTGGTGCTCTGCACCAAAGTTGATGTAGCTCAAGCCCCTGCCAGCGGTGTGGATTTACACTTTATTCATCACTGTTGAGAAAAGAGGAAATGAAATGAAAAAGCTTATAATCGCACTCTCCCTGGTCGCTATCGGTCTTACTGCAAACCAGGCAATGGCTCAAGAACAGAGCCCATGGCAAGTGCGTGCCCGTGTCGTCAATATCAGCCCTGCAAATAGCTCTGATCCTGTGGGTGGCGTCGGTGCTGCGGATCGTATTACGGTTACCAGTAAAGAAATCCCTGAAGTCGATATCACTTATTTTTTTACGCCAAACTGGTCGGCTGAATTGATACTGACTTACCCGCAAAAACATGACGTCATGCTCGATGGTGCCATCATCGGTAGCTTCAAGCATTTGCCACCGACTTTGACAGCGCAATATCACTTTGCACCCGGCGCACAAATCAGTCCTTATGTTGGTGCCGGTATCAATTACACCCGTATATCTGATGTGAACCTGCTCAAAGGCGCTGGTGGTCTGGAAAACAGTAGCTTCGGCATGGCGATACAGGCTGGTGTAGATTTCAAACTCGACAAAAACTGGTCACTGAATCTGGATATCAAAAAAGTGCAGATACGCAGTGATGTAACGATCGCTGGCGCTAAAGTCAGCGCCGTCAAGATTGATCCCTGGTTGGTCGGTGTAGGTGTGGGTTACCGTTTCTAAAATTTAATAAAAACTGGTATTCAGATTTTCCCCTTCTGTTCAGGAAGGGGATTTTTTATTGGGGCGACAGTTTTCTATCTTTCCAGCACTGTGCTAATTCGCACACCTGCGTTCGCTGCCGAACGGATTTTCATTCATTTCCAAATCATTTTTCATCGTAGACGTAATTTAAGTCATTGATTTTAAAGGACTTAATTTAAAGCGCTATCCCAGGCATGGCACTTGCAAACCTGATCAGGCAATTTACTCATTTCAGGTTTCAATATGGATCAGGCCATCAGTCAGGACACACTTAAAAAACGTAGACTAAAGACGATCTTGCTGCTCGCTGTCATCACCGTTTCCGTCACGGGCGTGGCATGGGCTGTGAATCGCATCATAAGTCCCGGCGTCAGTATGGGTGAGATACGCGTAGGGCAAGTGCGTGTGGGTGCTATCGACAACACCATCAATGCAGCAGGTGTCGTTATCCCTGTTCATGAAGAGCAACTGTCCAGCCCCAACCAGTCACGCATCAGCAAGGTCATTGCCAAGGCGGGCCAGTCCGTGCATGCCGGTGAATTGCTGATGGTGCTGGATGACCACACCATACGTCTGGCAATCGACAATTTGCGCGAGCAGATTTCCCAACAAGACGTCAAGGGACAATTGCTGGCGATGGAGATGGAATCAAATCTCAAAAAAATTGCTAGTGAAATTGAATTGCTGGAACTGGATTTGCAAAGCAATAAAGTCAAGCTGGCACGCTATCAAAAACTGGGGCCTATAGGTATTACTTCAGCAGTTGATTTGCAAGCAGCAGAGCTGGCAGTCAAACGCAATGAAGTACAACTGCGCCAGCACAAAGAAACCCTGACAGATACCCGCCGCACTACGCAAAGCAATATCGAGGCTGCACGTCTGCAAAAATCCATCTTCCAGAAACAGATGGAATTGCAGCAAAGACTGCTGGAACAAACCCAGGTCAAAGCTCCCTTTGACGGCTTGCTTACCTGGATGCTGGCCGATGAAGGTGCCAGTCTGAATACTGGACAACTGATAGCCAAGGTATCTGAGTTAAATAACTTCAAGGTAGAAGCCACAGTCTCTGATTTTTATGCGCGTTACCTCAGTCCCGGTCAAAAAGTGCGCGTCGAATATAGCGGGCAAATCATGCCGGGTGAAGTGCAAACCATTTTGCCCGAAATACAAAACGGCACGGTGAAACTCATCGTCGTGCTGGACAAGGCGAACCATCCTTCACTGCGGCACAAACTCAGGGTGGAAGTGAATATCATCACAGAACAAAAAGCACGCAGCCTGATCGTTGAAAACGGACCGGCCATCAGTGGCAAGGGTAGGCAGGATGTGTATATGTTGGAAGATGGCCGGGCAGTAAAGCGCAGCGTGGAAATAGGTTTGGGTGACAGCAAGATGGTAGAAGTCTTGCAGGGTGCAAAAGAAGGAGACAGGCTGGTGATTTCAGATATCAGCAGTCTCAAGCATTTAAGCAGTTTCAGGGTGTCGCAGTAAACCTTAAAGATAAAAATTGAATAAAAAGGAAACGATCATGATCAAGCTGGAAAACGTCAGCAAAACTTACCAGACCGATAAAGTGGAAACCCTGGCTTTGCGCGACATTAATCTGCATGTCAAAAAGGGAGAATTTGTTTCCATCATGGGCCCTAGTGGCTGTGGCAAAAGTACGTTGTTGAATTTGATCGGTCTCCTCGACAGGCCAGGCAAGGGCAAGATTGCCGTTGATGGTGCAGAGATGAAAGTCTGGCGCGACAAGGAGCTGGCCAGCATGCGTAACCGTACCTTTGGTTTTATTTTTCAAAGCTTCCACCTGATTAATGATTTACGTGTTATCGATAATGTAGAGCTGCCCCTGCTGTACCGCTCCTGTAGTGCAAAAGAACGCCGGCGACTGGCAGAAGAAGCGCTGGCCAGGGTCGGCCTCTCTGCACGTATGGATCACTATCCCAATCAGTTATCTGGCGGTCAGCAACAAAGGGTGGCCATCGCCCGTGCCATGGTCGGGCGCCCCAGTGTCTTGCTGGCCGATGAACCGACTGGCAATCTCGATAGCCAGATGGGGGCAGAGGTCATGGATATCCTGCTCAAACTCAGTCTTGAGGGCACGACTGTGGTCATGGTCACGCATGATGAACGCCAGGCCAAACAGGGTGGCCGCATAGTCCGGGTATTTGACGGCCAACTGGTAGCTTAGGAACCATGCCATGTTAAAAAATTATTTCCAGATTGCCTGCAAGGTATACATGCGGCGCAAGCTCTTTACTGCCATCAACCTGCTGTGCATCGTATTGACCATGGTGGTCTTGCTGACGGTGACGGCTATCTTGCAAACGACTTTCTATCCCACAGGTGTTGAGGGCAAGAGTGAACGGTTTTTGCAAATTACACTCATCACTCAGGCCAGTAACAACAACACGAGTAGAAGTCCATTAGGCTATAAGACGATTGATCAATATCTGCGCAAAATGAAGACTGTGGAAAAGGTCGCCGCAGTGACTGGCCCGGAATCTGTTTCTGTCTATCAAAAAGACAGTGTTAATGAAATCATGATGCGTCGTGCTGATGCAGAGTATTGGCAGATACTGGATTTCAAACTCTTGTCCGGACGCGTACCAACTGAGGATGATGTAAGGCAAGGTCGTTTCGTCGCAGTTGTCAATGAAAGCACGGCGAAAAAATTATTTGAAAATGCAACAGTTATAGGTAAAAAAATCAACACTGGTGGCCAGCAGTTTGAAATCATTGGCGTAGTCGAAGACGTCATGCATCTCAACGCCTATGCTGATATGTGGGTGCCTGTAAGCACTTTCCCTTCTTCACAATATCGTGAACAATACACAGGGGACTTTACAGCCATGTTAATGGGAAAGAGCGCAGCAGACCTGCCTCTGATCAAGGATGAACTCCTCCAGGTCGTCAAACAGATAAATGCCGATGAACCCAACCATTGGGATCATACCTATATGTGGGCAGACAGCAAACTGGATTTCTTTGCGAGAGGCATACTGAATAAAAACGAGGTCGCCAGTTCAGGTGCTGCCCAGCTACTGGCAGGAATCATTTTCGCGATGTTGCTCTTTATGCTGTTACCTGCCCTGAATCTGATCAATCTGAATTCTGGCCGCATCATGGAGAGGGCCGCCGAGATTGGTGTACGCAAAGCCTTTGGTGCCAGTAATAGTGAACTGGTCAGGCAATTCGTCATGGAAAATATCTTGCTCTGCCTGTTTGGTGGCGTACTGGGATTGATATTCACCAAGTTGACACTGATCTGGCTGAGCAATGTAAATCTGGTGCCGTACATGAAAGTGGATCTGAGCTTCGCGGTGTTTACCTACAGCTTTGTGATTGCCATCGTCTTTGGTGTTTTATCTGGCGTCATCCCTGCATGGAAAATGTCGCGTCTTGATCCCGTGCTTGCCCTGAAGGGAGCTGCATAATGTTTTTCCATATACTCAAACCTATCTGGAAGCGCAAGTTCAAGAATTTGCTGCTGAGCCTGGAAATTCTTTTGGCGTTTTGTGTCGTCTTCGGGCTGGCACTGATGAGTGCCCGTTATTTTCAGTTGTACCATTTACCCACGGGATTTGCATATCAGGATGTGTGGTCAGTCAGGATGTTGGGTACAGGTCCTTTAGATGCCAAGAACGATTCCACTGTGACAGAAAATTTCCAGCGCAGTCTGGCAGCTTTGCCTGAGGTGGAACAAGTTGGTTTTATCAATTATTCTCCTTATAGCAATTCAACATGGAGCTCAGATTTGTATTTGCCTGACAGTCAATTCAGATATTCCGTCAACATGACAGAAATGGCAGATGAAACCCCTGCTCTCTTGAAAATGAAGTTGCTGGATGGGCGCTGGTTCTCTGCTGAAGACGAAGGCAGGCCAGAAAGAGCCATCATGATTAATAAAAAACTGGCAGACAGCATGTTTCCTGGTACGAGTGCAGTCGGGCAATTGGTTACTGATACTGCACCAGACTCGAAAAAAGTCACATTGTTGCGCATCACAGGCGTTGTTGAGGATTTCCGTAACAAAGGTGAATTCATGGCGCCGACAAATTTTTCCATCATGCGTTTTTCCAAGGCAACTGGGGCTAAACGCATGGAGGTTGTCTTGGTCAAAGTCAAGCCAGGTACATCACGCGCCTTTGAAGAAAAACTGAACCAGCAATTGAAACTTATACGCAGCGATTGGGGCTACAGAATTTCACCCCTGGTCGACATGCGCAAGTCCAAGATGACTGAAGACACCATACCCTTGATGATACTGGCTGTCATTGCTGTCTTCTTGCTCATCATGGTGGGTTTTGGGCTGTTTGGCGTGCTTTGGCAAAATACCACGCAACGTATTCCTGAGATAGGTTTGCGCAGTGCCGTTGGTGCCAGCAGCGGGCATATCTATCAGCAAATCGTCAGCGAGCAACTATTACTGAGTTCCATTGCCATGCTGGCAGGGATGGTATTCCTGATACAACTGCCACTGACCGGGGTGCTGGGGGATGCCATCAACTGGACGGTATTCATTACCGCTACCGTGATCTCTATGGCGGTGATATACGCTATCTCTACGCTTTGCTCGCTTTACCCTGCATGGCGTGCTAGCCGCCTGAGCCCGACGGAAGCTTTGCATTACGAATAAAATTGTTCTTGATCATAGACCAAAACGTTTAAGATAAGGTTTCTGTCTTCACCCATTTGCAATAGATAAGGCCATGCCAGTAGCATTAACAAACCAACGTATCCTGATCATAGATGATGACAGCTCAGTGCTGGTGTCGCTGGCTTTGCTGTTGAAGCAAGCCGGTTATGCCAGCGTCAGTTGCGATGATCCGCAGCAGGCCATGCAGATACTGGCAACGCAGGAAATACACCTGGTTTTACAGGACATGAATTTTTCTTTGCAAACCACTGGCGAAGAGGGTTTGGCTTTATTGGCCGACATCAAACGCCTCTACCCGACACTACCGGTTTTGTTGATGACGGCCTGGGGTTCAATTTCCCTGGCTGTGCGCGGTGTCAAACTGGGAGCGGCAGATTTTTTTACCAAACCCTGGAATAACACGCCTTTGCAGGAATTGATACGCGCTACCCTGGATATGGCGCAAGTTGCCATGCCTGGAAATGCAAGCCGTCAGGCGCTGGATCAGCAGTTCAATTTCAGCGACATTATTGGCGAACATCCTGAATTATTGAAAGTTTTGGCGACCATAGGCCGGGTAGCCAAAACCAATGCTTCAGTACTGATTCTGGGCGAGAGTGGTACTGGCAAGGAACTGATTGCTGACGCGATACATCGCAACAGCCCGCGCGCCAGCAAGCCCATCGTCAAGGTGAACATGGGCGCAGTGACGACGAGCTTGTTTGAAAGCGAAATGTTCGGTCATGTCAGGGGAGCATTTACCGATGCCAAGAGTGACCGCAAGGGCCACTTCGCCATGGCCAGCCAGGGCAGTTTATTCCTGGATGAAATCGGTGAACTGAACCGCAATGACCAGGTAAAACTGTTGCGTGTATTGCAGAATCAAAGCTATCAGGCTGTAGGTGGCAGCAAGGCTGAACAGGCTGACGTGCGTATCATCTCGGCCACCAACCGCGAGCTGGCAGAATTGGTTGCCAGCAATGAATTTCGTGAAGACCTGTATTACCGTCTGAACCTGATCACCATACGCCTGCCGCCTTTGCGTGAACGCCGTAGTGATATCCCCTTGCTGGCAAACCGGCTGTTGACAGCACTGGTAAAAAGTTATGGCATGGAGCCAGTCAGTCTTGCACCATCTGCATTGCAATGGTTGGGCAGCAGGACCTGGCCAGGCAATATACGCCAGCTCAAACAATGTCTGGAACGTACCCTGCTCTTGGTGGGCAAGCCTGTGCTCGAACAACATGATTTCTTGTTTGCCGAGCAGCATGAAGAAACGCAGGGGCAGGACATGAGCATAGTTGGCATGACGCTGGATCAGGTCGAAAAGCTGATGATAGAAAAAGCCATGGAACAGCATCAAGGCAATATCACCCGTGTGGCCAAGGCTTTGGGCTTGAGCAGATTCTCTCTATATCGCAGACTGGAAAAACATCAGATCAGTTCCAGTGAAGTCGATGATGAGGAGCAGCAATGAGCCTGAAGCAGCGCTTGCTGGCTTATCTCTTCATTATCCATGGCATTTTCCTGGTACTGGCATTCAGCTTTTATCTTAGCCAACCTTTGCTCATCGTCTGTCTTGAACTGGGTCTGGCTTGCAGTCTGGCCTTGGGTATTTATCTGGTCAATAAAGTTTTGCAACCCTTGGACTTTGCCCAGCAATTTCATGATCTCTTGCAAGATGAAAATTATGCCAGCCGCATCAAACTGGACAGCAATAAGGAAATCAATGAATTGGTGGTTTTGTTCAACCGCATGCTGGAAGCCCTGTATAAAGAAAGGCTGGAGCTAGGCGAACAGCGCGGCTTTCTGGATCGCTTGCTGGAAGCGACGCCAACCGCAGTCATTGTCTTTGATTTCGATGACAATATCAGCTTGATGAATGCCAGTGCCCAGAATTTATTGGACGTAACTGAAAACGCAGGCTTGAGCTTGCAGCAATTGATCCAGAAAAATGCCACGACCAGTAGTGCGGAATTGCTGCAGCAACTGCAACAGTTATTACCGGGTGAGAGTTCAGTATATGGCGACACTGAAGGCAGGCGTTACCGTTGCCAGAGAAATCAATTCACAGACCGCGGCTTCAAACGCGATTTCGTATTGATCGATGAGATCACAGCAGAACTTGCCAGTTCAGAAAAAGCTACCTATGAAAAACTTATACGGGTACTCGCGCATGAAGTGAATAATACCGTCGCCGCGACAGGTTCAGTGCTGGAATCACTACTGTTTTATAGTGGACAATTACAGGCAGAAGACAGTCATGATTTTGTCACCGCCATCGCTGCTGTCAGGAAGCGCAATGGCAATCTGGGTGAATTCATAGAAAGATTCACCCGCGTCGTCAAAATGCCAGAACCTGAATTGAAAGCACATGACCTGGCAGGCATGCTGGATGGCATCATTTATTTGTATCGCCAGCAATGCAATGAGCTTGGCATCCGCTTCAACTGGGTAGTGCGTGAAGATATACCATTGCTAATGCTGGATGCACATTTGATGGAGCAAGCATTATTGAATATCGTCAAGAATGCCATTGACGCTGTAGATACGTCCATCAAACTTGGCGTGCAAGAGACTGGCTATGTCAAGCTCGAACTCCGGCGGGATGCAGACACGCAGGCCATACTTTTGTCGATACGGGATTCTGCCAATCTCTTGTCAGATGTGCCGCATGGGCAATTGTTCACGCCTTTCTTCACGACCAAGAAAGGTGGCCAGGGCATAGGCCTGATGTTTGTGCGCGAAGTCCTGAACCGGCATGGCTATAGCCATAAACTCATGACGAATGGCCAGGGTGAGACCAGTTTTGATATCCTTATCGACGGCTAATTCAGAAAACTTCTAGCCTCATACGCAAATCTTCTATAAGTCCTATAATGCAGCTCCATTCGGCGCATTCTGCCAATTATTTAGGAGATTTCCATGTCTATTTCCATGTACGCTGCCTCTGTTCCCGTGTTTAACCAGATGCTTGATAGCCTCAGCGATGTCCTGAAAAAAGCTGAAGCGCATGCGACAGCCAAGAATATCCCGGCAGAAAATTTCTTGCAGGCACGTTTGTTCCCTGACATGCTGGCGCTGACACGCCAGGTACAGATCGCTGCTGATTTTGCCAAAGGCGTAACCGGCCGTTTGGCACAAGTTGAGTTGCCAGCTTACGAAGACAATGAACAGACTTTTGCAGAGCTGCAAGAACGCATTGCCAAAACCAAGGCTTTCATTGCGACGCTGGATGAATCCAAATTTGAAGGCAGCGAAACCCGCAATATCGTCTTGCGTCCAGGTACTCCAAAGGAACAGACTTTCTCGGGCCAGGCTTATTTGTTGAACTATGGTCTGCCACAGTTCTTTTTCCATGTAACGACGGCGTATGCTCTGTTCCGTCATAATGGTGTGGAAATTGGTAAAAAAGATTTTATGGGTTTGCGTTAATTTAGTTTCGTAGGTTGAGTTTACGTCGTAGGTTGGGCTACGGTTTACCAGCCCAACACTCGGCGTTACAATAACGTATTCGTTTATCAAAGACCCAGTGTTGGGCTGATACCCCGTAGCCCAACCTACGCTTCAAATTTGCATGCCGTTTTTTTTAGGCCGCCACAGCAAAACCCTGCACAGCCTTCTTCAGCCGCAAATTAAACACCAGCAAGGCAACAGAAGTAATAAGCCCTATCCCCCCAAACAAACTCCACATCAACATAGGTTGATGCATCTGCCGCGCTAGCACGGTATATGACCAGCCAGACAAAAGTCCGGCAAACAAATTGCCGAGAGCCATGGAGACAAAGTAATAGCCCATGAACATGGCGGTTTTTCTTTTGGGTGCAATGGCTGCCACATACTCCTGACTCTTGGGTGAGGCGATCATCTCACCCAGAGCAAATACAAACACTGCCATACAAATGCTGACACCGCCAAACAGCAAAGCATTTGACAGTCCCGCCATCCACAGGCTGAGGCTCAATACCAGTGTTCCCATTACCAGGACCGGCAGAGCTTTCCAGCGTTGTACATACGTGCTGATGGCGATTTGCAAGAGTACGACAGCACCAAAATCCAGATTGACGATGTATTCAGGATTGACCTGGCGGTAAGCCTGGCTCCAGTCCGCCGCCAGTTGCGCGGCACTGATCTTGCCTGCGTGCAGCGCCTGCAAGCCAGATTGTAATTGTTCCAGAGGCGGCATGACTTTGTAGTTCACCAGTTCCAGGCGTAATTGTTCCAGCATCTGGGTATCGCTGTAAGCGCCAATTTTTGCGGCCAGGCCTGGCAAAACCGTCGTCAATTGTTCTATATTCACTGCAGCCAAAAAATTCAGGGCAGAGGGACTGAATTTACCTATCAGCAGAACCAGGTCGGTGGTGTCGACAAAGTCACGTATATACAATGGCAGGGTGATAAAGAGCTGGTTATAGATAGTCCAGAAGCCTGTCATGATGAGCAGGTAAATAACAAATTGCGCATTCCCTATGCGTATGCCTTGCTGGTACCAATGTTGCTGACGGCCTGATTTGTTCAGAGTGCTCCAGAGCAGGTTTATGCCTAGCCAGCCCGCCATCGCCATGAAATATTGCGCATAGCTGATACCGCCCTTGGCTGCGATCATGATGCCTATGATGGCTGGTACTACCAGCAAGGCCAGCCTGCCATTGCCCAGTACTTCCTGGGTTTCCAGCAAGACCTGACGCAAGCCGCGCTGGTCGGTGCCAGCTTCTTGATGGTCACCATCCTTGTACAGGAAAATCGCCGGTATGAAGTTCAGCAAGATCCAGAACGAGGACATCAGAAACACCATGTCCCAACTGATGGCACGCACATAGCCAGCCACCAGCGGCCCCAGGAAACCGCCGACATTTACCATGGTATAAAACACGCCAAAACCAAGCCCGCGATTGCTGTCATCTGTCGTACGTCCTATGGTGCCAACCACCACTGGTTTGAAGCAGGCAGCACCGATAGCTACAGCCAGGAAGGCTGCGCAAAAACTCCAGAAACCATGAACCTGCCCTAGCAGGAAATAAGCCGGGCACATGATGCAAAACGCAATCAGGAACATGCGCCGGTAACCATAGCGGTCAGCCAGCGCACCGGTAATCACCGGCAGCAGGTATAGCAGGAAGGGGATCATGCCTTGCAAGAAACCGCGCTCCTGGTCATTCAAACCCAGACCACCTTGCGATACCGGGCTGGTCATATATAACGAAGACAGGGTAAAGAAACCATACCAGGCCAGGCGTTCAAAAATTTCCATGCTATTTGCGACATAGAAATTTTTATGGAAAGGACTGCGGCCCGAAGAGAGTGGGGTAGTGGACATAAGTAGTTTTTAAATTTCCAGCTCAAAGATCTTGGGCGCTTGGCTGATGAAGCTATAGCCATCAGCGAGTACGACGACATCATCTTCTATACGTACACCGCCATAACCGGGGATATAGATGCCGGGTTCTATGGTGACGACATAGTTTGCTTGGAAGATGTCCTGACAGACCGGACTGATGAAAGGTTGTTCATGTAATTGAATGCCTACTCCATGGCCCAGCCCAGTGCTGGTATAGGCGGCAAATTCCGAGGTTTGAATTACTTTGCTGGCTGCAGAGCTGGTGATGGTGGCTAACTGACCGGCATGCAGGCTATCCAGTGCCGCCTGCTGTGCCTGCTGCACGACGTGGTAGATATTTCTTTGTTGCGTATTGGCCTTGCCAGCGACAAAGCTGCGCGTCATGTCCGAGCGATAGCCATTCACCACAGCACCAAAATCAACGACAATAAGGTCGCCCTCGCTCAAGGTTTCGGCAGATGGTATGCAATGTGGCAGGGCTGAACGTGGACCAAAACCGACTATGCTGGGGAAGGACAAACCTTCAGAACCCAGTTTTTGCATGCGGTATTCAAGCTCAAGTGCAAAGTCGCGTTCGCTGACGCCTATGCAGAGCAGGGGCATGCAGTCATGCAAGGCCTGGTCTGCAATCGCCGCCGCTTTGCGGATTTGCGCTATCTCCCATGCGTCCTTGATTTTGCGCAATTCCTCGACTACGCCCGAACTGGCCGTACATGCAATGCCTGCCAACTCTGGCGCTATGCCTGACCATGTCTGTAGAGTGATATGTCCTGCTTCAAACAACAGACTGGTAATATGCTTTTCATCCAGCACCTGCCGTATAGCCTGTCCCAGGCTTTGCTGATCTCGGTTGCGACATATGATCTGACAATCAAAGCATTCTTCTTCTGCCTGTTCGATAAAACGATAATCAGTAATCAAAAAGAGCTGATCCATCGTGACTATGCCGTATGCCGCTTCACCAGAATAATTAGCGAGATAGCGCAGATTGTCGAGCGAGAAAACCAGTAAGGCTTGCTTCCCTTCCGCGCTCATGCGCTGACGTAGTTTACTCAGCCTTTGTTCAAAGTCAGGTTTCATCGGAATATGAATCCTTGTATCAGGGGATCTTGCGGGTCCAGATAAAAAGTGCTGCGTCCTGTCACGTGAGCACTACCCTCCACACGCGGGATGATGGCGCTATGAAAACCATAGCTTTGCGGATGATAGGCGGCTACCTTGAACTGACTGCCGAGTATGCTTTCTATGATGATGTTCTCTCCCACCCGCAACGCTCCACGCGCATGCAGGATGGCAGCCTGACCGGATACGCCGCTGCCAGTCGGGCTGCGGTCCAGCTCGCCATCGGCAAAGATGCAGACATTGCGGCTATGCACACCCGGCGCGGTGGATGGCGCAGAAAAGATGCAGCCATACAAAAAGCTGAGCTCATCATCAAAGGGATGATGTATCGGTATTTGTGCCTGCACCGCAGCCTTGATGCTGCGCCCCATGGCGATGATTTGTCGGTGATTGTCAGCAGCCAGTGACAGCCCCAGGCTGGGCGCATCAACGTAGGCGTAATAAGCACCACCATAAGCCAGTGTGACATTCACCTTGCCCAGCTCAGGTACATCAACTGCTACATCCAGCGCTGCGACAAAGGAAGGTACATTGTCAAAATAGGTGCGGGTAACTTTGCCGCGAGTCATTTCGGCATAGGCAGTGATCTGTCCGGCTGGCACATCTATTTTGATGGTAGTCATGGGACCGGTGCAGGCAACCACACCGGCTTCCAGTGCCACACGGGCGAGGGCAATGATGGCATGACCGCACATGGTGCTATAGCCTTCATTGTGCAAGAACAGCGCGCCGAAATCACTGTCTGCTCGTTCTGCCGCGACGATGAGGCAGCCATACATATCGGCATGACCACGCGGTTCAAACATCAATGCTGTACGCAAATGATCGTAATGTGCCTGGCAATATTCACGCTTGTCGAGAATGCGTTTGCCCGGCAAAACCGGAAAACCAGCCGTGATGATGCGCAAAGGCTCGCCGCCGGTGTGGCAATCCAGACTGCTGATCTGCAAGATATCAGACGATGGTCGCCAACTCGAAAAGGCCATGGCTTGGTTTGCACTCGACATGGTCATGCTCCTGCTCAAAATTCTACTTTGGAGGCGTCAGCTTAGAGTGCATCAGTACGCCTGTCTTGACGTTTTGCCTGTGCTCTTGCATGGAAATTGGCACAGCAAAAAACTATTTTTATCTGCTTAATATTTCCGCAAATATTTCCGAAAATGTTTATGTATATTTAAAATATATTTATGATATATTAAAAAATGACATGAGTTATTCATTGGAAAGTAGTGAAGAAATGTCAGTGGGTTCTGGCAGGGCAGCAACGCTGGCTTCGTCAACAGGCAGGAAAAGATGTCGCCTCTGAATATGTACACAGTTTGTAATCCAGGCAGTTCTTGCTTTGCCCCAGCTAATCCACAAAATGGATTAGGAAAAAGCAAAACAGACTTTGTGGATGGTGCGCAGAAACAAACCGCGGGCAAGCTTCACATTCCAGGAAATACCCAAATCAGCAAGCACGAAAATCAAGAAATATTATCCAGATCCGGAGCAGACAAAATGAAAGAAAAAGTATTATCCCATTCGCTGAGACTGATGTTCGCCAGTGGACTAGGTTTGAGTATCGTGGCAGGTGCTAGCCAGGCGCAAGACACGACTGCACCGATGCAGCGTGTGGAAGTGACTGGTTCGTCCATCAAGCGTATTAATCAGGAAACTGCCTTGCCGGTGCAAACGCTGTCGCGTTCTGACATCGAAAAAAGCGGCGCGACCAATGTGGAAAGTTTGATCGCTGCTTTACCCAGCATGCAAGGGTTCAGCACGGCTAATCAGACCATCAATGGCGGCGGCGGTGGCTTGCAGACTGCCTCTATCCATAATATCGGTGCGGCATATACCCTGGTCTTGTTGAATGGTCACAGACTGGCTTCATATGGCGCAGGCAGTACCGTCAACCTGGCCAGCATTCCCTTGTCTGCGGTTGAGCGCGTAGAGATACTGACGGATGGTGCATCGACACTGTATGGTTCAGACGCGATTGCCGGTGTCGTCAATTTTATCTTGCGTAAGAATCAGACTGATGCGGCTGTTGATTTCAGTTATACCCATCCACAGGAATCGGGCGGCAAATCGTATCGCCTGGGTATTTCCAAAGGCTTTGGCGATCTGGATAAAGATGGATATAACGTATTGCTGTCGTATAGCCATGACGAGCAAAGCATGCTCAATGCTAATCAGCGCTCGTTTGCTGATACCGGTGTCAGAAGATTTTCTGCCAATGGAAAAAACTATGCGACCTGGTTTTTGTCAGACAATTCAAGTCCATCGATAGCGCAGCTGAATTTCAAGAATGGTGCAGACCCTATCCTGTTCTCACCCAATTACTTGAAAGACAAATCTTGCGGTCCTAATACCTTCCAGGTAGAAAGCCGCTGCCGCTACGATTATGCATCGACAGTGCAATTGATCCCTGAATCAAAACGTGACAGTCTGTTTTCATCATTGAATTACAAACTCAATAGCGATGCCACTATTTTTGCTGAAGCAGTCGTTTCCAACTTCAAGCAAACCGGCCGTTATGCGCCAGCAGCGCAACCCTTGAGTCTGGGACTGGACAGCCCGTTGTTCGCCAAATATGTAACGCCTTACCTGGCTGGTCTGGGTGTTAATCCTGCAGATCTTGATTCCGCCAGAATGCGCCTGCGTATCTCTGATGCCGGTGGCCGCAATACTGCTTACACAACCGAGGCACAACATCTGGTGCTGGGTGCAGAAGGCAATGCCTTTGGTTTTGATTACAATCTGTCGTACACACATTCCATCTCCAAACGCATCCGCGATTTCGCTGGTGGCTTTTTGAGCAAGGATAAGTTTTATGCGATAGTCGATAGTGGTAAATACGATCCATTTGCATCTGCAGGTTCTTCTGCTGCGATTCTGGCACCGGCAGTCTTGCATGAAAACTGGTCTAGCTCCAAGAGTACGCTGGATGTATTGAGCCTGCGAGGTTCACGCGAATTGTTTGCCATCGGTAGCGGTAAATCGCAACTGGGCCTGGGCGTAGATTTCAGCAAGCAGCGTTACGATTACTTTGCTACGCCTATAGGCATGGGCACCAATGCGCTGCAACCAAATTATACCGATGCACCTTTGGGTGATTCACCCGGCGATTTGCCGATTGCTGCCAGTCGTAAAAACTGGGGTAGTTTTGCTGAGCTCTTGCTGCCTTTCAGCAAGCAATTCGACGTCACGGCTGCACTGCGTTACGATGACTACAGCGCCGTCACCAATACTGCCAATTTTGATGAACAGGGTAAGCCCATCGCATCTGCCACGCAGGGTAACAAGGCTGACAAGCTGACTTACAAATTGTCTGCCGCTTACCGCGCATTTGATAATCTCTTGTTGCGTGCTTCGTATGGCACGGGTTTCAAGATGGCCAGCATGAGCGATATCACTTCCCCACTGACACATAGCGGCAATACAGGCGGTACTTATCCTTGTCCGGTGAAGTCACCTGATCCGCGTGCTGTGAATTGCATGGGATCTACCCAGTATGATGTGCTGACTGGCGGTAATCGCCTGACGGGTGAAAACGGTCTGAAGCCGGAAGAATCCAAACAAGCCAGCATGGGTATACGCATAGAACCAACATCCAGTCTGTCTTTGGGCCTGGACCTGTGGGATGTCAAGATGGAGAACCAGATCGCACAATTGCCTGAAGCAATAGTCTTTGGTCATCCTGAGCGTTATCAAAACCTGTTCTCGACTTTCTATGAACCAGGTCAGGGTGGCAATATCCTGGTCGGTACACTGCCTTCCTACAATATTGCGAATGCCCATTATCGCGGCATAGACTGGGACCACAGCTTCAAGACCGCTACGCCTTTGGGCAAGCTGGCTTTGAACTGGACAGGTACTTATATGCTCATGTCTGACTTTGATATTCCAGGTAGCCCGACGGTGCACAGTGTTGGTCGCTATGATGAAAATAACGCGGTAGCTTTCCGTGTCATCAGCAAATTGGTGGCGACGCTGAAAACCTCGGATATTTTCACCCATGCACTGACGATGAATTATCGCTCCGGCTATCACGATGCCTCAGCTTCTGTACGTGAAGTGAATGCGAATGGCAGCTTCGGTGATTTTGTCACTGTCAAGCGCGATGTCTCGTCTTACACCACCTTTGACTGGCAGACACGGGCGCAATTGCGCAAAAACCTGGCTTTCACCGTTGGTGTGCGCAATCTGTTCAACGTCAACCCTCCTTTGTCACTCAAAGAAGGCAATGGTGACCAGGTCGGTTACGATGGCCGTTACACCGATGCACTGGGCAGGACTTTCTACATGACCGGTTCGTATAACTTCTGATCAGGCTTGGCTAATCCGTACCCTGAAGAATAGTTTGAAGATAAGCAGGGTACGGTTAGTGCTGTAAATTGAAATAGGCGTAAGCCAGGGCTGCCGCAATAAACAGGCAGATATAAATACCCAATGCAGAACCCTGATTTTGCGCGGGGCTGCCAGGGCGGCGGGGTTTATTAGATTTGCTTGCCGCTTGTCGTTTTTTGTCCGTATCGATGGCCATCAAGGCCAGGATGGGCCCAGGATCAAGCTTGACCAGCTTCGCATATGCGCGTGTGAAGCCTTTGACTATCGCCGCCTCAGGCAGGGCGGGATAGTCATCTTTTTCAAGCGCGATGATCTGGCGTGGTGCCATTTTTAACTGAGCTGCAACTTGCTCAACTGACCAGCCCAGTGCAGTGCGCCCCGCTGCCAGTTTGGCGCCGGGTGAGGCGGCGAGCCTTTGTGCTTCAGCTTCAATCAAATCGGCGGCGATTGGTTGACCCAGACGGGATTCAATCAATTCCTGATAATGAAACGTACCAGTGACTTCTGACAGAGCAGGCTGACTATGTTCAGAATCTTTCATTACCCTTGCCTCATATATAACAATTATCCAAAACAATTGCGAAAATGCTAGCCATTGTATAAATGGCAGCAAACTATAGCAGTGAACTGAGCAGATCATGCTCAAGCTAATACCAGTGGAGCTCTATTTATTTGCGAAGGCGAAAATCGATATTTAATTGATATCAAGTGTCGCACTTTGTCGCAATGTGTACTGCAAACAGCAAAACTTGGCCTCGCTGAGTCGCCGATTTCATGATAATCGGGTAAGCTGCGAGTTCATGTTGACATGGCAAGATATTAACTTGGTGATAGCCGCAGCAAATAATCATGAATTTGCGCAGTTGATACCATAATTGTTGCCAGGTTCAGCATAAAAAGCACTGTCGTAAGATTATCTCAAACTGCCTGTTCAGGATACTTATTTTATAGGCGATACAAAATGGTTTTGGAGTGCCACTAATGATTAAAATTACCGTTGTTTCTTACAATAACGAAGCACCAGCCGATCCGGTTTCTGCGGTATTCGGGCCGGAACCAGCTACGATAGGACGAAATGTAGAGAATTTCCTTGCCCTGCCCGATCCAAAACACTTTGTTTCGCGTACCCAGGCCAATATCTGGAGTACCGGCACCCAGCACTTCATTACTAACCTCAGCCTGGCTAATCCTGTCTCCATTAACGGCAAGGAAATAGTGGCAGAGACTGTCGTTGAATTTCATGCAGGTGATGAAATACAGGTAGGTTTGTATGTATTACGTGCCGAAGCTGTTGAAACAGCTGAATCTGCTGGCAATTCTATTGCTACTGAAGCTACAGTGCAGGCAGAAGCCGCACCTGAAGTAAAAATAGATGAAATAAAAAGCGATGAAATAAAAGCAAATATTCCGGCAGAAGTTCCGCCATTCAGTCAGCCAGCAGTACGTCTGCAAGCAGGGAAAGACAGCCTGCCAGCACAACCGCCGCAATTCTTGTTACGTCCTGAAGTGCTCACTCCACAGGCTGATACTGTCGCTGACGCCGACACCAAGCCGGTTGCCCAGACTGAAGTAGCGGTCACGGATGCGCAGTCATCACCATCATCCCAGGTAAGTGCAGCCAAGCCTGACACTGCCAAGACAGCCAGCGCAGTCAGTCATACAGCAGCTAACGCCAATGAACTCATGCAAGCCTTTTTGCAGGGAGCAGGTCTGCAGCAATTGAATCTGTCGTCCGGCCTGACGGTGGAATTGATGGAAACCCTGGGCAAGTTCATGGCAACTTCGGTTCAAGGGGCGATGGAAGAGCTTTCGCAGCGTGCCTTATTGAAGCGTGAAGTGAAAGCAGAAGTAACCATGGTTGTCTTAAGGGAAAACAATCCTTTAAAATTTTTCCCTGACAGTAAAACTGTGCTGACCCAGATGCTGCGTAAAAAGATGCCAGGCTTTATGGCACCGGCTGAGGCAATGGAAGATGCTTTTTTTGACATACGTACCCATCAAATGGGAGTGGCCGCAGGTACCCGTGCCATTACAGATGCCATCCTGAAGACCTTGCAGCCCAGCCATGTGGAAGCGCAATTGGGCACGCCTGGCCTGATGGACCAGATCAACCCGGCACGTCGCAAGGCGGCCATGTGGGATCAGTTTAATGCCTTGTATGACGGTATTTCGTCAGGCAAGAAAGATGAATTTCAGGCAATGTTTGGCAAGGAATTTTTGCTTGCCTATGAAAAAGAAGTAGAAAAAGCAGAGTCAAACCGCTAGTTTTTTGTGCATAAACCTAACCTTCGCCTAGCCATGCATCTGGACACTGCGCAATTTACCGCCATTGGTACCCGCAAAACCAATGAAGATGCACTGGCGTGGGCAAACGAGGATGAGCTTGCCTGCTTTGTGCTGGCCGACGGTACGGGTGGCCATTCCGGTGGTGAAATTGCAGCCAGGCTGGCAATTGATTCTGTGATAGAAAAATTCGTGCAGGAAGCCTCATTCAGTGCCAGAGCCTTGCGCTCCTACCTGGATTGGGCCATCTTGAAAGTGGCACAAAGCAAGCGCGACAATGTGGGTCAGCGGGAAATGAGTACCACCATCGCCGCGATACTGATAGATCAGAGTAATCGCTGTGCTTTATGGGCGCACATGGGGGATACCAGGATCTATCAGTTTCGTCAGGGCAGGATCAAGGCGGTGTCAAAAGACCACAGTCAGGCCCAGCGTCTGGTGGATGCCGGTATGGCCGACCAATCACGTATACGCCAGCACCCTCATCGCAACAGACTGTTTGCTGCCATAGGTGCAGAAGGCGACAACGCCCCCGAAGTGACGGCAGATGCCCTAGAATTACTTAACGGCGATGCCTTTCTCATGTGTACCGATGGTTTTTGGGAGTGGGTACTTGAGCATGAAATGGAATTTTGCCTGGCAACGACCAACAGTAGTGAGGCTTGGTTAAGTAAAATGAATGCCATTGCAGAAAAAAATATTAGTACGTCAAAGGCAATTAACAGGGATAATTTCTCGGCTTTTGCAATTTGTTTGCATGACGAACAAGTAAAACGCTGAATTAACGCGAACTGGAAGCCGGGAATGTGAATAACACGCCGCTTCTGCTTCTATAAAGAAACTAAGATCCGAGTCAGCCTTGAACACAGAAAAAGTACTCGCCACTGCAGCACCAACTGCATTCCATGCAGGTACCGAGAATTGTCTCGCTGTCGGCACGCGGCTAAATGACTTTGAAATCACCGGTGTTTTGGGTGAGGGTGGCTTTGGTATTGTGTATCTGGCATTTGACCATTCCCTGCAGCGTACGGTTGCCATCAAGGAATACATGCCAGGTGCGCTGGCCGGTCGTTCTGCTGATACCAGTGTGACAGTCAGGTCAGAACGGCATAAAGCCACCTTTGAAGCTGGTTTGAAGAGCTTTATCAATGAAGCGCGCCTGCTGGCGCAATTTGATCACCCTTCGCTGGTCAAGGTGTACCGCTTCTGGGAAGAAAACAAGACCGCCTACATGGTCATGCGTCATTACGACGGCCATACCCTCAAGCAAATCGTCAATAAACGTCCCAAGCTGGTGACTGAGGCCTGGTTGAGGTTCATCTTCAAACAGATACTTGAAGCGCTCGATACCTTGTATCGCTCAAAGATTTTGCACAGGGATATTTCACCTGACAATATCATCGTACAAAAGAATGGCGTGGCAGTCTTGCTGGACTTTGGCTCAGCCCGCCAGATCATTGGTGACATGACGCAAGGCATGACGGTCATCCTCAAGCCTGGTTATGCACCTATTGAGCAATATGCTGATGATGTGGAAATGCCCCAGGGTTCATGGACGGATATCTATGCCCTGGCAGCCGTCATGTATTTCGCCATCATGAAATCGCCACCGCCGATATCGGTAGGTCGGGTCGTGAAAGACACCATGATGCCCTTGCAGGACGGTGAGCATGCAGGCTTCAGTTCCAAGTTCCTGAAAGGCATAGACCTGGCACTGGCGATACAGCCGGGGGACCGGCCGCAAAGCATGGAAGAATTCCGCCAGCTATTGGGTATCAGTTCCTTTGCTTCAGTGCGCAAATCCCGCAAGGGCAGGGAAGAGCATACGGCAGGCATACAGGCAGAGGGACTGGATCAAATCCATGTCCTTCCAGTCAAAGATAGTAGCGCAGTAAAAACCCACAGGCCGGAAACCAGAACTGCAGAAGCTGGCGCAAGCGTACAAGCCAAGTCTGGCAAGCTTTTGCTCCCCATGCTGGTGGTAGCCGCAGGACTGGTACTGGTGATAGCCTATTTAGCCAGTCGCCAGGGGGCGAACAAGCCTGGACAAACGCTGCTTGCTGCCCCAGCTCCCGCTTCTACTGTTGCATCCGTGCCGCAGTCAGTGCCCACTCCGGCATCTGCTGCTGTGGCTGCCCCAGTTGAAAAACCTGCAGTGGCTGCTGCCAGCAATGCCGTACCTGCCAGCGTGGCCACAGCGGCAGCAGTGGCAGATAAGCCAGATCCAGAAAAACTGGCATGGGACAAGCTCAAGGACGATAATACTGTTACGCTGGAAGCATTGAACGCATTTTTGCAGCAATACCCTCAGGGCAAATTTACCGATGTTGCGCAAGCGCGCCTGAAGGAAGTGAAGGCAGCAAAGGCTTTGGCAGCCAGTAAGCTTAACCTCAAACTGGCAATCAAGCCATGGGGCACGGTTTTTGTTGATGGCGTACAGCAAGGGGCAAGTCCACCTCTCAAGCATTTAAGTCTGGCTGCAGGCAAGCATAAAATCAGGGTAACCAACCCTGGTTTCCCTGATTTCATTACTGAAATCGAAGCAGGGAAAAGTAATACTGCAACCATCGAACATGAGTTCACGAATAAGTAAAGCGCAATAAAAATGAATAAATTAGCCCAAATGCTGTATGCGACGGGCCTGGTGGTGGCGTGTACTATCTTGCAGGGCTGTGAAACGCCGCCCAAACAGGCGCCTGCTCCCAAGCCTGTGGTGAAGCCAAAAGAACTTCCACCACCGCCACCTCCGCCACCCGCAGAGCCCGCAGTCCCCTTGCTGAGTTCTGATGTGCAGGCGCTGAAAGACGGTACGGCCCTGTATGATGGTGGCGACTACAATGGTGCCATCAAAAAACTGAGTGGCAATGAAATCTGGAATGGGCATAACAAGGACGTGCAATTGAATGCCCTGAAGCTCATGGCCTTCAGTTATTGCGTCACTTCCCGCACGCAGTTATGCCGTCAGCAATTTGACAAAGCCTTGAAGCTGGATCCAGCTTTCAATTTGTCTGCGGCTGAAATTGGTCATCCAGTCTGGGGACCGGTATTTTTGAAATCAAAAAATGCGGTCAAGGCACCGGTGCCCGTCAAGAAAAAGTGAAACCCGGTCGTCGATAAGTGAGTAAATACTACCGGTATTTTGCATGCCGGTAGTTGTCCTTAGTCACCACCAAACGGTGCGTCAACTGCATGGCTTTGGCCTGTGAACCAGTGTGGGCCCTGTTCCGTCATATAAAAATGATCTTCCAGGCGTATACCGAATTCGCCTTCTATACAGATCATGGGTTCATTACTAAAACACATGCCAGCTGCCAGCGGCTGCTGATTGCCTTTGACCAGGTAAGTCCATTCATGGATGTCCAAGCCTATGCCGTGGCCGGTACGGTGGGGCAGGCCGGGTAATTGATATTCAGGGCCAAAACCGGCAGCTGCCAATACTTTCCTTGCTGCTGCATCGACTTCTTCACAAGGAACGCCTATCTGTGCCGCATCAAAGGCTGCCGCCTGGGCGGCTTTTTCCAGCTCCCAGACATCACGCTGACGCTGGCTGGGTTTGCCAAACACATAGCTGCGGGTAATGTCCGAGTTATAGCCATGCAGCTTGCAGCCGGTGTCTATGAGTACCATGTCCCCTTCACGCAGGAATTGCTCGGCATCCGGTCCATGTGGCATGGCAGTCGCTTCACCAAAGCTGACAATACAAAATGTTGATGGGCTGCCGCCATAGGTACGGTGTGCCTGGTCGATGAATCGCGCTACTTCAAAAGAAGAAATCCCTTCATGCAGGATTTTTGCTGCTTTCTTTTGCACTTCCAGCGTCAGGTTCTTGACCTTTTGCATGATGGCCAGTTCGGCTGCTGATTTATGCACGCGGCATTCAGCCGTGATGCTGCTGGCATTGATGATCTGTGTCAACGGCAATGCGCGGCGCAGCCCGTCGAAAACAAAAAATTGGGCATTTTCATCAAGTGCGATGGTAGCGCTCTTATAGGCGGAATCTTGCAGGAATGTTTTGATCAGCAAGCAGGGGTCATCTTCTTCTTGCCATAGCCGGATGTCGGCATCCGCACCCAGGGTTTCTCGCAGTTTGGAATCTTCAAAGTATGGGCAGACATAAGTCAGCCTCGCATCTGGCGTTAGTATTGCTGCCGTCAGGCGTTCACTGGGATACCAGCGCAGGCCGGTGAAATAATACAGGCTGCTGCCAGCGGGCAGGATCATGGCATCGACGCCATTTTGTTGCATCAGTCTGGCGGCTTTTTCTATCCTGGCCTGGCGCTCTGCCGCACTGATGGGGCTGACATCGCTCAAGTCTGTCTGGATGCTGGCTAATTCTAGGGCTGCTGTGGAACCGCCTATGCCTGATGTCATGCTGGAACTCCGTGTTGGGTTTTTGTGGATGCGGGGGAGGATAGTATAAGGCGAGGGTTTTGGTCTTGATGGTTTGCGGGATTGGTTTTGACGAAATCGGCATAGTTATTGAGCCTGCGAGGCAATCGCTGATCGCTGACCCAATCTAATAAATTGCCGCGATTCCTGATAGGCCGTATCTCTAATGGCGTCATTCCTGCGTGTTTTTGGCAGGAATCCAGAGGCGTTCGTAGTATATCGGACTGCGTATTAACTTTAGACCCGCGCTCCTTTGCGAACTAGGTCGATAAATACTCTCATACGTAATTTATGATTGCCGGTCGGGGGTAGCCCGACAGCTACATACCTTTCTTGCGTCGCCAAGAAAGGTATGCCAAAGAAGGCGCCCCAGGTTTCGCTGCCCCCTAAAGGGGGTTCCCTTTGCTGCAAGTCAAAAAATGGGAAGACTCGAAAACTCGCTACGCTCAAACATCGATCCTTCTGTTTCCATTTTCTGCCTTGCAGCAAAGGCATCGACACATGGGAACTGCGAAAAGTCAAAATCAAAATCAACATCAAATTCAACAGCAACGTCAACGTCAACGTCAACGTCAACGTCAACGTCAACGTCAAAGGCAACCACAACCCCAACGACAAAACCGGCTCATTTTCCAGCTTTGATTTGAATGTGATTACCTTTGATCTTTCCTTACACCATCCTCTTAAAACTTATGCTCCAGCGACAGTTTCAACACACGGCCACGCAAAGGCAAGGGGCTGCCTGGGCGCATTTGCATGACGGTGTCGCGGTTGAAGGCGTTGAACAGGTTCATGGTCAGCAGGGTGTTTTTCCAGCCTTTGTAATTGAGCGAGAAATCAACTGTGGTGTCAGCAGCGATCTTGCACTGATCTACTGTCACGCCACGGTCTTGACAGCCCTGCTCTGTATTGGCGCTGTCAAGGTCGCCCCAGCTTAATGTGGTACCGCTGGTATAGTAGATGCGGGTGCCTGCATTCCAGTCGCCGTTAGCCCAGCCCAGTTTGGCAATGGCGCGGATTTTTGGGACACCACGACGGCCTACATAGTTTTCGCTATAGTCATTGGTGAATGAACTCCAGCTACGGTAGTCGGTCTGGTAATTCATTTCCAGGCCGGTACTAAGTTTGCCTGCACCACCCAAATTCCATTTGCTGTTGACATCCACATCGACACCGGCGACCTTGGTTTTGGTCAGGTTGGCATATTGCGCACCGATGGTGGCGATAGGGCCTATGGTGAAGCCCAGGGGTTTGCCAGCCAGCTCGGATGCGCGCTGGGCCAGGTCTATGTCCTGGGTAGTCATCACGCCACGTTCAACCAGACCGGCTTTTTTGTCTTCATTGGCCAGGGTCTCATCCACACCGAGTACAGAGATTTCATCACGGCGTTTGATGTTGTAATAGTCGATGGTGATGCTGGTGTCTTTGCTGGCTTGCAAAACCAGGCCCATGGTAAAGCTGTTGGATTTTTCTGGTTTCAAATCCTTGTTGGGCAAGACGCGTGCCGGGAAACTGACCGAGCAACCAAGATTGTAGGCAGTGCTGGCGTTGGCCTGATCGATGGAGTTTCCTTTTTTCAGAGCATCTGACATTTGTGTCGCCATGGCACAGCGTTTTGGATCGAGGTAGCCATTGTTGAACCAGGATGCACCGCCATTACCTGTCTCTGGCAAGCTGGGTGCGCGGAAACCTTCGGCTGCGGTACCACGTATCATCAGGAAATCGGTCGCTTTGTACGACAAGCCAAGTTTTGGCACCACTGCAGCTTCAGTGGTGCCGGATTTATCGGCACGCAGGGCAAAACTACCTTCCAGTTGTTTCGTGAAAGGCGCGCTCAATTCGGCAAATGCAGCACCGACATTGCGTGAGCCTTGTATGGAAACGCCACTGAACTGGACGATTTGTGCATTCAATACATTGTCGCTGCTGGCCTGTTCAAAAGTTTCATGACGCAGATCGAAACCAGTTGCCAGTTGCAAGGGGCCACCACCCAGTGCCATCAATTCACGTGAAGCCTTGAAGTCCAAAAAGGTTTGGGTAGAGGTGCCGTGCGAGCCCATTTCCGGGAACATTTTGTCGAGCACGGATTGTGGATTGACTGCGCCAAATTTGTACTCACCCTTGACGATGGCATCGTAGTAGCCATAGCGGTCGCGGTACAGATGCTGCTTCTGGGTTGCGGTAGAACTCATGCGGCCTATGGCACCGTCCCATTCCCAGCCCAGGTGAGTGCCTTCCAGGCCAACCAGAACACGGTATTGCTTTGCTTCACCCACGTTCTTGAACATTTCCGGGTTATCGGCGAAACGATAATTCAAACCCACCGGGAAAGAGTAAGGATTGAATGCATGGCCAACCGGCAATTGCGGATCGGTGAAATACTGCATCTGACCCTTGATAGAGTCATACCAGGTCAGTGGTACACCTGTGATATTCGAGCGTGGTACAGAGGTGTAGTAGGTGCTCTTGGTATTTGAGAAATTGACTTCAGCAAAGCCAGTCAGGTTATCGGCCAGTTTTTTCCTGCCCATGCTGAAGAAGGCGATGCGGTCAGCAGCTGGATTGGCATCGCTGTCTTTCCAGTAGTCATAACGGCACAGTCCACCTATCAACAGAGATGGTGCGCAACCGGGTGCGGCAGTGGTGAAAGATTTGCCAGCCAGACTTGCGTCTGCATAATTGGCTGGATAGCGTCCGGTATAGTTGCCGGGGTAAGAACCGGTAGACAAGCTGGCGCGGTCCGGGTTCATTTTCAGATACCAGTCTGGCAGCATGGGGAAGATATCACGGTCTTTGTAAGCGCCGCGGTGATAGGCTTCCAGGTGACCAAAGACATTGTAGCCATCTTTCTCCATGTCGCCAGCTCCTACCGTGATGGAGGCAGTCTGGGATTTATTCAGCATGCTGTTGCGCAGCGATTGCTGGGCGCTGGCATTCAGGGTTACGCCCTTGAAGTCTTTACGGGTAATGATATTAATGACACCAGCAACAGCGTCAGAACCATAAATCGCCGAGGCGCCATCTTTGAGGATTTCTATGCGTTCAATCGCATTCGCCGGAATCGCATCGATATTAACGAAGGTCGCTTGCAAACCGTCAGCGAAACCATAACTGGGCAGGCGGCGGCCATTCAGCAATGTCAGGGTTGCAGACAAGCCCAGATTGCGCAGCGATACACCAGATGCACCACTGGCCCAGGAGTTGGCACCACCCAGATCGCTAATGGCGCTACGGTCATTGTTGCTGAGATTGTCGAGGATGTCCTTGACGGTATTGGCACCGCTGTCAATGATTTCCTGGCGGCTCAGGATTTGTACTGGCGAGGCAGTTTCACTGTCCAGGCGTTTGATATTTGAACCGGTCACGACCACTTTTTGTACTGGTGCAGCATCTTGTGCATAGCTGCTTTGTAGTCCCATCAGCGCCAGGGAAATGGCCAATGCGGATTTTTTCATATTGGGTAAAGTTTTCAAAGTATGCTCCATAGTTTTGAGGTTGCCCTCTTTCTCACCATTCAATCCCTCAAATGAACAGCCACCTCCATTTCACTTTGCGTCAGCATGTGTGTATGGATATCTTCCGGGTCTGGCTCTTGATTTTTCTGTTACCAGGCAAGGCCAGCCTTCTCTTTATGTAGTGCAAATTCATGCTCGGCTTTTCACTCTGCTTCTGACTGCAGTAATGGTTTTCTCCGCCAACATGTCATTGCTGATTCGCCACCAAAATCGGAATAAAAAATAAGAAATCCAAATTTCGATGGGACTCAAATGTACCAATATAAATATATTTAAGGTATATTAATAAAATATTTGAGACATATTTACAACGAACTGATATCAAGATATAAATCTTGTTTGCAGAAGAGAAATGAAAAAGGAGACGGAGTTGAAAATCAGAAATAGTGGCGTGCTGGTCTTGCCTTTGCTGGCCTTGGGACTGGCCGCCTGCAGTACAAATCCTCAGCAAATATCTGCTCAACGTGACCTGGAGCGCGATCAGCAAATACAAAAAGTGCTGACACATGTATATCAATGCAGCTCGACTTTGAGCCTGCGTTCACAGGCCCTGACGCCAGATGATGAACGCAAGTCTTGCCAGATGCTGGGGGCATTGGAGCAGCAGTTCCATGGCATCTTCGGGACGGTAGGCAAGCCGGTAAAGGATGACCACAACAGCAGCCTGAGGGCCAACATCTATCAGTCCAAAGAAGATTTCATCAAATATGCGACCCAGCATTTTGATATGCCCACCAATAACGGTGGCATGTATCTGGAAGGCTACCCAGAACGTCCTGGCAACCAGGCCGAGTTTGTCGCTAATCAGAAAAAAGATGGCAGTATCCTCAACCTGGGTCACGAGTACGTACATTATCTCGATGGCCGTTTCAATTTGTATGGTGACTTTTGTGCCAATCTGCATGACTCACATGCGCCACCAGAAAACTGCGCCACGCCTGCGCCGCTGACACCTTATCTGGTGTGGTGGACAGAAGGCGTTGCAGAATATATATCCAAGGGTAAAGACAATCCGCCAGCCATCAAGGTTGCTGCTGAAAAGAAATATGCACTGAGTCAGTTATTCGATACTGGCTACGAAAGCAATAATGGGACGGAAAGGGTATATAGCTGGGGTTACCTGGCGGTGCGCTTCATGATGGAAAAACACAGGCCAGAGATAGACAAGATGCTGGTGTTTACCCGCAGTGGCGATTATCCGCGCTACCAATCACTGGTCAGGTCCTGGGGTACCAGCATGGATAAAGAGTTTGCGGCATGGCTCGATAATCTTGGCAAAATGTAGTCACAAAGATTTGAGCAAAGTGTAGTTAAAAAAATGAAGCCAAGCACTCGCGCCCGGCTTCATTTTTACCAACTGAATCTCAGTAGCCAGCAGATTTTGATTTTCTAGGCACAGGCACAAAATCAAATTGCCATTTGATGGGAACTGACTGATCATTGACTTTGACTGTCTGGCTCAGAGGCGGTTTAATGCTACCTAAATTAGGATGCCAGGCTTTGATTTCGTAATTGCCATCTGGCAGTTTATCAAGCATGGCGGTACCGCTCTGGTCGGTCTTGACGAAGTAAGGTGTGTCCAGCACCAGTACATAGGCACGCATCCAGTTATGCAAGAGGCAGTAGACGATGACAATGCCGGGCTTGTCGAAGATGACTGGCGGCGGGACTACGCCACGCTCATAAGTCTTGATCTCAAATTCCTTGACTGCCGAGAAGGACTTCACGTGATGTTCCATCTTGTCATAGTTGGGAAACTTGACTTGCGAACCCGTGCGTATCGCCGTCACATAAGGCGAAAACTGCATATCGTTTTGCGATATGGTGGCGTCTATTTTTTCTGATGCTGGCAAGGGCATGCCTACCGGCGTCGCATACACCACCACATCAGCCATGGGGCTGCCATTTTTATCGACAGCCTGGAAATTCAGTTTGGCTGCATGCGCCAGCATGGGAGAGCTTCCAGCCAACGCCATCGCCAGGGTGAGTAACAGGCGATATTTTTGCAGAAATAATAGCTTCATCTTGTTTCCAGTCTGGTTTTTTTGCTTACTTGGTGACGATAGGCCGCTGCATAGGTGCCAGTTTGGCGATCAGCTTGTTTTGCACTGATGATGGTACCTCATGTTTTTCCATGGCGATCTGCAAATCTTCTGCCAGGGCATTGAAATGGGCATTGGTGACCTGCATATCCTTGTGCACTTCATCCATGCTGAGACCACTGTATTTGCAAGGGCCGCCGCTGAGTTCACAGAATTGTTCAGTCAGCAGGCTGGCCAATCTTTCAGTATCGGTATCCTTGAATGCTTTGTTGATGCGCGCGTCTTCCAGCACGATGGCGACGAAGGAATTGACGAAAGTGCTGATACCAGGCTTGCCGCCCAGGCTTTGATACAGAGTGTCATTTCCGCTTTGCGCATGGGCAGACAAGCTGTTGAGCAGGAAGAGGCTGATGGCGATTTTGCTGACACGGGAGAGAATTGTATTCATGATGTGATCTTTCTACTTTCTAATATGGAACGTCAGTGGGCACTCAGAATCCGGCTTGCAGGGACAAGTACCAGCCACGCTGATTTTTTGGATTGAAAATGGTGATGTCACCCAGCGTCGCATAGGCGGCTGTAACAGACATGTTCTTGGTCGGGAACCAGGCGACGAAGACATCGTAATAATCTTTTTCATTATCCACGCCCAGATTGCGCGGCTTCATGCGGTATTCGGCACCTACTGCCAGTTTGCGGTTGAGCAGATAAGCGACTGAAGTTTCCAGCATGGGTTTATAGCTGTTGTTCTTGTCTCCACCAAATCCCAGTATACCCATCTGGTTGGCCTTGGTCATTCGCAAGGTGCCGTTCAGCAGCAGGCTTTGCTCCAGCAAGATCTTGGTGGCGGAGACATAATAGTCAACACCGCTATCATCTTTGGCACCGAGTTGTTTGACGTTCGTTACACCCAGCGCGCCCAGGCCACCTACACCCTTATTGCGCTTATACATGGCACCAACGGCAATTTGTGGCATCCAGCTACCCTGGTCATACACAGCATCACCCGCGACTTTGACTTTGACGCCAAAGATATCCTGTTTGATATTCAAGGCATTCAGGGGTGCCAGTGAGCCGGTAAATTCCTGGCTGGCGAGGGACAGCTCTACCTGGTCGGCGATGCCGACAGCAACTCCATAGGTTTTCAGGCTGTAATCCTGAGTGTTGACTTGCGTGTAGTGAGCATTGGCACCGTAACTGTCACGCGTACCATAGCCTGTGATCAGGGCCCAAGGGGTCAGGCCACCACCACCTGCACCTTCGAGTTGGTTGACACCGCCAGTGGCTGTCAATTTACCCATGTCGGGTTTCAGCATATCCTGGGCCTGGCTGCTTTGCATGTAACCAGCACTGCAAGCCATTAGTGTCAGGACGACGAGTTTTTTATTCATTTGCATCATATCTCCTCTTGATCAAGCGGCAATCCCGCACGAAAAATCGTGTATCTGCTCTTTATACGAAGGCTATTGAAAATCAGATTCAGAATTAATGCAAAAAAGTGAGAAAGTATTACTGCTTTAGTCTGGGAGAAACGATATCGCGTTTCATCGGTGCAAGCAAGGCCATCAAGCGGTTTTGTGTGGCAGAAGGAATGGTCAGTTTATCCATGGCGATTTGTACATCCTCAGCCAGCGCATAAAATTGTGCGGCATTGATGCCCAGACCCTGATGCACGGTTTTCATGTCATCACCGCTGTATTTGCAAGGGCCAGCACTGATGACGCAAAATTGTTCTTTCAGTAGTTGCGCCAGCCTGGGGATATTGGTTTCCTTGAAACTGGCCTTGATGCGTTCATCCTGCAGAATGATGCCGACAGCTTCATCCACGATCTGGCTGATGCCACTTTCGCTACCCAGTGCCTGGTACAGGGTTTGCGGCGCAGTCTGTGCCTGGGCTGCAGTTGTATTTGCCAGCAGAGCAAACAGCAAGGATGCCATTATAGGAGCGGATGGAACGGGTGATATGAATTTCATGCGCATATCCTCAATTACCGATTTGTAGTGACAAATACCAGCCGCGCTGGTTTTTGGGATTGAAGACGGTGATATTACCCAGATGTGCATAAGCCAGTGTCAGTGAGACTGCTTTACTGGGGAACCAGGCCAGAAACGCATCGTAACAGGCTTCTTCATTATCAACTGCCAGATTCTGTGGTTTGCTCCGGTATTCAAGACCAGCCACCAGCTTGCGGTTAATCAGATAGCCGATCGAGACTTCAGGTAATAGCTGGTAGCGATTACGCGTGTCACCACCAAAACCCAGCAAGCCCATTTGATTGGCTTTACTCAGACGTAAAGTGCCATTGATGAGCAGACTTTGATCCAGTATCAGCTTGGTGGCAGACAGATAGTAATCCAAGCCGCTGTCACTTACTGCACCCAGTTGTTTGACACTGGTGATACCCAGTGCCTCCAGACCCTTGACCGCGTGATTGCGCTTATACATGGCACCGATGGCAACTTGCGGTTGCCAGTTGTCCTGATCGGTGACCAGATCACCTGCGACTTTGAGCTTGATGCCGACGATGTCCTGTTGTAATTCCAGCTTGTCCAAAGGGGCCAGGCTTCCAGTGAATTTTTGGCTGGACAAAGACATTTCCAGTCTGTCGGCGATACCCACTGCAACCCCTGCAGTTTGCAAGCGATAGTCCTGGGTGCTGACCTGGGTGATGTGTGCATTTACGCCATAGCTGTCTTCGCTGCCATAACCGGTGATGGTTGCCCAGGGCGTCAGGCCGCCACCGCCTGCACCTTCCAGCTGTATGACACCACCGGTCGCCAGCAACCTGCCTTTGTCGGGCAGGGGCAGGCTTTGTGCAGTTGCTGCACTGGCGCATACCATGCAGCTTACTTGCAGACCAACAATGAGGTAGGGTTTCAAAATTGTCCCGACAAGGCTATCGCTTTAGGAAACCTCTCTCGCAAGAGAGGTTCGTTACGTTGGCGGACAACATGTTGTCCGAAATCCCAACTACACCTATCGCTTTAGGAAACCTCTCTCGCAAGAGAGGTTCGTTACGTTGGCGGACAACATGTTGTTCGAAATCCCAACTACACCTATCGCTCTAGGAAACCACCCTTGCAAGGGTGGTTCGTTACGTCGGCAGACAACATGTTGTCTGAAACTTCGACTGCACCGTAGCGACGAAGACAGTACTGTAGTATGGCTAGGAGCTGGAACGCTTTGGGGTGGTTTTGCGTAAGTCCTATTTATACAAGTTAGTCAGATGTTGCACAAGAGTAATTAACGCTTTGCCACAAGTGTGTCGTGTCTGTGAACCACAGTTTCCCTGACCGCAGGCTTGAGTCTGGCTTGTGCCTTTGCCTGGCCAAGCCTGGCAGCTTCTTGCAAATCGGCCTGTTCTTGCGCACCTTGCAGCATAGCCAGTTGGGAGAAAAGATTCAATGCGAGATGGTAGTCATGCCTGTCGAGTGCGACATCAGCAAGGACGCTGATGGTCAATGCATAATTGCGCGAGCCGGTAAGCCTGGATAATTGTTCCAGTGCTTCATGCAATATTTGGTCGGCCGCATCGAGTGAGCCCATTTTGCGCAAAGTGTCGCCTATTTGCATCAGGCAATTGCCTATGCTCGGTGCCCAGCCCGTAGGTTTGGCCAGCTTCAATGCCTTTTGCAACCATTCAAGCGCAGCTTCAAAATCATTTGCCTTGCTGTAGCTGTAACCTATATTCGCCGCTGTCAGGATGGCGCGGCGTATCTGGCCAGAATCCAGGCAGGCTTGAAATGCCTTGCTTAAATGCGCCACCGAATCGTCCTGGTGACCATTCAAGCCTGCATGCAAACCGAGAAAATCATCCATCAAGGCCGTCAGGCCAGGATGGATTTCCTTGGGGGGATTTCTGGAACCGAAATAGCGGTCAAAGTAAGACTTGGCTAATTTGTCATCGCGCAAGACGGCGACCCTGGCCAGGGCAGCAGCGGTACATTGCTTGCGCAAGATATCATCTCCCTTGCTGGCTTCATCAATAGAAATGGCCATTTCTATGTCGCATTCAACGTGCTTGCCCTGATCCGAGAAGATGAAGCCCAGGATGCGGTGGGCATCGCTGAGGGCAGCTGGATCCAGATGTACATCGGGATGGCGGAGTATCGCGTGGATGATGGCTGCTGCACTGTCAAGATCGGCATGCAGCCATTTTTCTTCAGCCCTGATCAATTGCAGACGCAAGTAGACCAGCGCCTTGTCAGTGTCCGTCCTGGCCGAGGTAGTCAGTAATTTGCTGACTTGTTCGCACAAGTTCAGAGCGCGACTACTGTCGCGCTGACGCAGGTGCCAGGCCAGTGTGAGCAACTCGTCAAGTTGTTCTTGCACCACCGTTCCGGTCAAGCGCTGCTCTAACCGCGTAACTTCACTATCGGTGGCGTATAAGTCCATAGTATATTGGTTGCTCAAAAGAAATTTTTCATGAGAGTAACCGATTCAATTAATAAAAGAAATGGATGAAAAGCTAAGCTGGCATTAGTATTCGACCTGGTCAGACCAGTTCATTTACCACAATACGCAAGATTTAATCTTTGTGTTGTCACAGAAGATGGTTTTAACAATTTTTAACGGTATATACTAAAGCCCCCTGATTTTTCTTCATTAAATAATTAGTTGGCATTTTGGCAGCAGGCCGGGTAGTTTGAAATGTCTGCAGATGCAAAGGCAATTCAGGGCAATGCAGGACAGAACACCGAACAGAAATTTCCGATAGCCTTTTTTGAGCCCCATTGAGTCCAAGTATGAGTCGTTCTTCTTTGCGTCGAGAACTGGTGATACCCATCATTGTGCTGGTGATAGGCGTGTCTGCCGCTATAGGTTGGGTCTCCATGAAGGCCGGGACAGACGCTGTCTATACGCTGACGCAGCGCATACTTGGCGACATGGTCAATCGCATTAATCTGGCGACCGAAAAACATCTGGATGGCGCCCTGATAGCACTGGAGTCAGTAGCGCCCAGCCCTACCAATTTACCCAAAGAACAGAATTTTTCTGCTGACATGAAAGCCCTGGAAGAGAAGTTCTGGGCTGCCAGCGGCTTGTTCATGGACGTCAACAATTATGTCTACTTTGGCGGCAGTGACGGGCGTTTTGTTGGTGTCTATAGAATTTCAAAGGAAATGGTGCAATTGTTCTGGCGTGAGCCTGATGGCGACAAGCGCACGGTTTATCGCGTGAGTCATGTGGGTGACCGTTCGAATGTCTTGCGCAGTGATGATTTTGATCCTCGACTACGACCCTGGTACAAGACTGCACAAACTTCGGAAAGACCTGTCTGGTCAAAAATCTATAATAATTTTTCTTTCCATTATCCGACCATCACGCTGGCAAAAGCCGTTTATCAGAAGAACCATGAATTTGCCGGTGTCATGGCAACTGATCTGACGCTCAAGGAATTATCCAATTTCCTGCGCAAGCTGGAAATCAGTAAGAACAGTGTTGCCTACATTGTCGATGCGGATGGCTATATCGTCGCCACTTCAGGCCTGGAATTGCCCGAACGCACAGTTAACGGCACACCCGAGCGCATGCGAGCCATCGATATGAAGACGCCGCTGATCAGTGAGACCTTTCAGCGCGTAGGCAGCATGAAACTACAGTCCACCCAGACGCATTCCATGGAGCTCAGCAACGGCACCATCGATGTGGCGATCTCGCCGTTGGGTAATAAGCAGGGTTTGAACTGGCTGACTGTGGTTGCGGTGCCGCGTGCCGATTTCATGAGCAGTATTAACCAGGGTTTCATGCAAAGCATGGTGATCGCACTGGCATGCATCATCTTTGCATTGACCATAGGCTTGACTATCGTTGAGCGTGTGATACGCGATATCCGCAAGCTCACTTCAGCGGCTGAAAAATTTGGTAATGGCGAACCCATGCCCAGCCTGCAAATCCGCCGCACTGATGAGATAGGCACCCTGGCCCAGACTTTTATCGAGATGGAAAACAAGCTGCGCTATGACAAACTGACGCAGGTTGCAAACCGTGAATCCCTGTTCACCCAGATTAATTACTTGCAAAAACAGGCACTGGAAAATCCTGGTGCCAGCGAAGGATTCACCTTATTGTTCATCGACCTGGACCGTTTCAAATACATCAATGACAATCATGGTCATGATGCCGGTGACAAGGCCCTGGTCGTCATTGCTGCCCGCTTGCGTTCAGCCATACGTGAAACCGATGAAGTGGCACGCTATGGCGGGGATGAATTTGTGTTGCTGTTGAAAGACACAAAAAATTCCATCGACATCAACAATACCGTGGAGAAAATCTGCAATATTGTCGAGCAGCCGATTGCGTTGGAAGATGTGGTCGTCAGTGTTGGAGTGTCGGTAGGCTGGGCCAGCTTCCCTGAGGATGGCAGTGACTATGTGCGGCTCATTAAAATCGCCGACAGTCGCATGTACAACCGTAAGCGTGACCGTAAATCAGGCCAGTTCGTACATCTGGCCTGAGTATTTAGCCTGACTATCTCTGGCTTAAGGTGAGCTTAGTTGATTCTGTTCATCTTGCCGATGTTGCTGATGTTGCTGGTGTTGCTCCTGCCATTTGCTGAGCCAGGCTGGCATATCGGCTGAAGGCATGGGTCTGCTGATGTAATAGCCCTGGGCCTGATCGCAGCCCAGCTCTTTCAGCAAGTTCATGACTTCTATGTTTTCCACACCTTCGGCAACTACGCGCAGGCCCATATTGTGGCCGAGATCAATGGTGGATTTGACGATTTTGGTGTCATCAATATCTTTTTCCATCTTGAGTACGAAAGACTTGTCGATTTTCAATTCATGGACAGGCAAGCGCTTCAAATAGGCCAGCGAAGAATAGCCGGTACCAAAATCATCGATCGATAATTCCAGGCCCATGGCATGCAACTTGTCCAGAGTTTGGAAAGCCCTGACCGGGTCATCCATGATGGCGCTCTCAGTGATTTCCAGGCAAAACGAAGCTGCTTTTACATCATGGTTTTGCAGTATCTGGGCAAATTTGCCGGGCAAGTCCTGGTCCAGCAAGTCGCGGGTGGAAATGTTCACCGAGATTTTCAGATGTATGCCTTGCTGATTCCATGCATGGCAGACCCGCGCCGCCTCATTCATGACCCAGTGGGTTAACTGGCGTATAAAGCCGGTTTGTTCAGCAAAGGGAATGAATTGATCGGGGAAAATAAAGCCGCGTTCGGGATGTATCCAGCGCACCAGTGCCTCGACGGCGATCACCTGGTCATCGTCAAGACCAACCTTGGGTTGCACATATAAACGGAAGGCCTGTTGTTCGAGTGCCGCCCGCAATTCACTGAGCAGGGATAAGCTTTGCTGGCTGGACTTATCAATATCCGGTGAATAGATGACCGCACCGCTGTTGCCCTGTTTCGCTGCATACATGGCGACTTCGACACGGCTTAGCAAACTCTGGGCATCGCCCGCATGTTCGGGGAAGCCTGCGATGCCTATGCCTGCTCCCAGATCGACAGTCTGGTCTTCTATGGATATCGGTTTTTCCAAAGAGCGCAAGATACGGTTCGCCAGATCCAGTGCATTTTCTTTTGAGCTAGCCGGTAACAGTATGGCAAATTCATCACCGCCGAGGCGGGCTGGTTTGGTACCGCCAGCGCCAAGTTCTGCTGAAAGGCGTATCGCAACCTGGTTCAGCAGGATATCGCCAAAGCGGTGTCCCATGACGTCATTCACATGTTTGAAACGGTCCAGATCCATCATCAGCACATAACAAGACTTTTCATGGGAACGTGCGCTGGCGATGGCTTCTTCCAGCATGTCGGTGAACAGTGCGCGGTTGGGTAAATTTGTTAAGGTGTCCCAGTAAGCCAGCCGGCTGATTTCTTTTTCACGCTGGGCTATGCCATCGCGCATGGTCATGAAGGTGCGCGCCAGATCACCGATCTCATCTTTTTGTTTGACGTTGATGGTGGCCGTGTAATCACCTGCGCCAAGGGCGCGAGCTGTCTCGGCGAGTTGCCGCACTGGCCCGGTAATACGACGCGCCGTGATGGCACTGATGATACTGGCAACGACGACACCAAGTACTGTCAGTATCAAAATATTTCGCTGTAATTCTTTATACGGAGCAACTGCCTGGCTGATAGATAATTGCAATACGGCGATCGTATTGAACTCATCATTTTGTGCCAGTTTGAGTATGCGGGCACTGTACTGGTCATCATCGATTTGCAGGGCTGGCAGATAGTTGATCTGCTTGTCTGCCGTGGGCAACTGCTGCGCCAGTTTACTAGCATCTCCATCGCTAAGGCTGGACACATTGGCTACCCAGTTGCCTTGTTTTTCCGATGTCAATAAACTGATTTGCATGCGCGACAGCTCATGCATATCGCTAACCAGAGCCTTGCCTATGGGGATGGCCATGACCACCCAGCTAATGGTGACCGGGGCTTCAATAGGCACGACTACCATCTGATAAGGCTTGCCATCAACAATGGCAGTGCTGGCAGCACTGCCGGATTTTTCAGCTTGCTGTATTAGCGTGGCGACCGATTGTTGCAGGCTCTTGCTCAATTCAGGGTTTGCACTATTGTTGCCATCGTTGCTGGTTTTATTGGTCTTGCTGGTATTTGAGTAGGCTGTGATTTTTCTGTCCAGGCCAACCAGCATGGTTAGGTCTGAACCTATGCGACTGCCATGATTGGAGAGGGTGGAAACGATGGTTTCAGTATCGTGCGTTCCTATGGCTTCGCGAAAAGCATATTCCTTGGCCAGGACGATGGCACCCTGTATGAGTTTTTGTGCATTTTGGTCGAGCAGGCGTTGCAGGAATTTCTCATTGATTTTCAAATTCTCTTCAACCGCAGTGCGCGCATTTCTGTCTATGGCATTGCCAATGGCAAAATAGGCTGCCAGTTGTAGTGTCAACAGCAAGCCTATAAAAAGAGTGACAACCCGGCTTTCCAAACTATGCAAACGCATGAACTTCCTCTTGGTGTGCGTGGAAAAGTATTTCCTGCTTACCCAGCTTTGTAATTATCCAGCCTTGTAATTTAATTTTACAGTCAGGTTGAGGCCATTGCTGTCAATTTGTATATTTTGCTCTTGTACCGGTGCAGACGCCGGTTGCTTTGGGTGCCAGGTTTTCAAGATATATTTCCCTGCAGGAATGGCAGGCAGCCGGGCAGCGCCACTCGCATCAGTCTTGGCAAAATACGGGGTATCTACAATATGTATGTAGGCGACCATCTGATCGTGGATATTGCAACCTACGATGACGGTACCTGATTTATCAAATATGACGGGTGCCGCGGGTTTGCCAGAGTACAGCTTCAATTCAAAGGGTTTAGCCGGCGAAAACGAATAAGCATGATGCCTGACAGTGTCATTGTTGGGAAAGGAAATCGAGGTCCCGGTTTGCACCACCGTTACAAAAGGCATGAATTTTTTGTCTTTTTGCTGGATTTCTGCTGTAGCTGTTTTGGCAATTTGTGGACTACCGGCAAGTTCTGCATAGACAACGGCATCCTGAACCGGCTGGCCGCTGCTATCCGTGACCTGGATTACCGAATTGGCATGCGCAGCACCGGCCACGAGTTGGCTGGCTGCTACGTAGACCAGACTGAGCAGAGTGAAAATGCAGGAATTGATTCGTAGACGATGCATGGCTACACTCCGGCAAAAGTGCGGTTGAGATGATTTTGCTTATTTTGCTTATATTACTTTAGTTCGGTATCTCAATGAATCCCACACCTAATTGAAAATGAGTTTCAACTGAAAATAAGTGCAATTTTGTAAAAATATGTCTCTGTATGAATTGTTTGCAGAATATCAGGTAAAGCCAGCCCTGACTTGTTATACTATTGTATAAGGGCAATTTGCGCGCAGCGGTTTAGTGTGGCAAATTGTTGCTGGCGAGTTTGTACTGGTAATTTATGCAATGGTCGGCAGGAAGATGCAGGAATACAGCGCATGGAATCAATCATTAAACACCTGGTAGAAATTACCGGGCATCGCGATCATGACTTACTGAATATTTCAGTAATTACTGCGCTGCGTCAATTGACCAACGCGGAATCGGCGCGAGTATTGGATGTGGTTTCTGTTGGTCAGCAAGTCTTTATCAAACCGCATATCAGCATTGAAGACGACACAGTCGCTATTGCTGACGAAACCCAGATATCCCCTGGATCTCATGATTCAATAGAGCTTTATCCTCAGTTGAAAGAAGGCATAGCGCTCAAGCAGCAAGTCATAGAGCAATCCATCGAAGGTGGCAAAATCATCTGGCTGCCTATCTGGATCAATGACAAACTGCATACTTGCCTGGAAATTTACAAGCCTGCCAATTACACGACGACCGCCATGGAAGTCGTCAACGGCATGCTGATTGTCTATCGCAACTTCCAGAACCTGCTTGATTATAGTGAGCGCGACTCACTGACAGGTTTGCTTAACCGCAAGACTTTTGATGATAATTTTTCCAAGGTATTGCGCAGCAGTGCCTTGCAACAGCGTGCCAGCACCGAAGCTGAACGGGCCGAAGAAGAACGTCGCAGCCATGAGCCTGAGCGCCAGCACTGGCTGGCCGTGCTGGACATAGATCATTTCAAACGTGTGAATGACCAGTTTGGACATTTATATGGTGACGAAGTCCTGATCCTGATCGCCAACCTCTTGCGCAGTTCTTTCCGTCCTTCAGACCGCCTGTTCCGCTTTGGTGGTGAAGAATTCGTCATTTTACTGCGCTCTACTTCGCAGGAAGATGCCAATACCATCTTTGAACGTTTCCGTCAGAATGTGGAACTGCACCATTTCCCTCAGGTAGGTACGGTGACCATCAGCATAGGCTATGCTCGTATAGATCCATTTGAACCCGCCGTCGCCATCGTCGGGCGGGCTGACCAGGCCCTGTATTTCGCCAAAACCAATGGACGTAACCGGACTTGTTTTTATGATGAGCTGGTATCCAGCGGCGATTTGAAGATAGAAGTGTCCAACGATACGGCCGAATTCTTTTAAGTTTGTTGCAAACGTTTTGGTGCTGCCATATCGTAGCAGCATTTCATGCTCAGCTTTAGTTTCAGCTTCTGCGTCAGGTCGTAGCCTGTTCCTTATTCTTTTTATGCGCATTCGTCATCATGATGACACTGCCAAGGATAATGCTCATCGCCAGCATTTCGCGCATGGACAGATGCTCACCACCAAACACCACGCCCAGTGCGACCGCAATAACGGGATTGACATAGGCATAGCTGGCTGCCAGGCCAGCCGGTACTTTGGATAATAAATACATATACGCAGTAAATGCCAGCAGGGAACCAGCTACCACCAGGTAAGCCCAGGCCGCCACCGCATTAATAGTAACTTCACCTGTCAGTTGCTCGCCCTTGAACAGGCTGATGATGAACAGGAACAGTCCACCCACCAGCATTTCACTGGCAAAGCCCATGCCGCCAGCAGCCATCTTGAGTTTCTTTTGCGACAAAATCGAACCCACGTCCCAGCATAATATTGCCCCCAGCAAAAACAGTATGCCCAAAGGCTGGGCCGAGAATTGCCCGTCAGATGCCAGCAGCATGGCGCCGACAAATCCGCAGAGTATGCCAGTCCATTCACGACGCTTGGGCCAGTCGCCAAACAGCCCGGACAAGCCAGACAAGATCATGGGTGAGCAGGCAATAAAGACCGCAGTCAGACCGGAAGAAACATATTGCTGGGCCACAGCAGTCAAACCAGTGCCGCCACCCAGCATCAATATGCCGACAATGCCACCATCACGCCATTCACGCAAAGTCGGGTTGGCTGCACCGCGCCATTTTTGCCAGGCATACAAGATTGCCCCCGCTACCAGAAAGCGCGTACCTATCATCATGAACGGCGGGAAAGCCTTCAAGGCCACTTGTATGGCAAAGTAAGTGGAGCCCCAGACTATATAGACTGTAAGCAGGGCGAATAATACTTTACGTGGCAGATGGCGCATGGTTGAGGAAGCATAAATTAAATTCAAGTAACGAGTGTATGTCAGTGAGATTGAATTTTGAATGGATAATCAAAGGTAAATCGGGTACATTCCTTTTAATATCACCGAAAAAATAGGCTTTTCCCATGAAGATAGAATTAGACATGATGGATGGAAAAATCCTGGAGATTTTGCAAGCCGACGCCAGGGTCACCCTGGCCGAGATAGGGCGGCGCATACATCTCAGCCAGCCTGCCGTGACCGAGAGGGTTAAGCGCATGGAAGCGGCCAACGTCATCACTGGCTATCATGCCAGGGTCAATCCTGAGGCACTGGGCTATGGCATCACTGCTTTTGTCCGCATTGCCAGTCGTGGAACGGACACGCCAGTCTTGAAAATTGCCGAACAAGTACCAGAAGTAGTTGAATGCCACGCCATTACCGGCGAAGATTGTGTGATCGTCAAAGTCGTCGCACCTTCGGTGCGCGAGCTGGAGCGTGTGATCACCAGTCTGGCGCGCTGCGGCGTGACATCGACTTCCCTGATCCTGTCTTCATCGATAGAAAGGCGGGCCATCAAGCCTGTGGAATAAAAAATGGAATTGCGCCAGCTACGTTATTTTGTCGCCATCGTCGATCACGGCTCGCTGTCGCGTGCGGCGCGCGTGCTGCATATCGTACAGCCAGCCTTGACCCAGCAATTGCAGCAACTCGAAGAGGAACTGGGTGCAATCTTGCTGCATCGTTCTGCCCAGGGCATGCAGGCTACCGATGCCGGTAAAATATTCTATGAGCATGCGTTAGCGATTTTGAAGCAAGTCAGCGATGCCAAATCGGCCGTCGCCCAATCGACAGACAAACCCAGTGGCACGGTGGCACTCGGTATACCGCAAAGTGCGTCTGGTGCGCTGGCCTTCCCCTTATTGAAAGCCGTGCGTACAGCCTACCCCGATATCGCCTTTCAACTGACAGAGGAATTGACGGGCAACCTGACCGAGCAGTTACGCTCAGGCCGTTTGAACCTGGCCATCCTGTTTGATGACGGTCAATTGGGCGGTTTCACCAGCAAACCGCTGGTTGAAGAAGAAATGATGTATATCACGCGCACGGATTCGCAGTTTGCCTGCAAGCGCAAGTCGATTACTTTGGCGCAGGTCTTGCAAGCCACCCTGATCCTGCCCAGCATACAACACGGTGTGCGGCCACGCATAGAGCAGGTAGTCCGGGAGCAGGGCAAGCACATAGAGAATGTCATCGACATTACCTCGATAGCGATTTTAAAATCTGCGTTAATGGCTGATATGGGGGCGACCATTTTGCCCGTATCACCCATGCTGGCAGAAATCGAACGCGGTGAAATGCGCGCCTGCCCCATCAGCGATGTACAATTGTCACGTACCGTAACCCTGTGTGCATCCAAGAATATTCCCTTGACGAATGCTGCCATGGCAGTAGAAAAACTGGTACTGGAACTGACCCGCGATTTAAGCCTGAGCGGCAAATGGCTGGGCACCAGCAATCTGGTGGCGCAATGATGGACGGACTGGCGTATTGGAACAAGATCAGAAAACCAGTCTTCGTGGGCTGGTTTCTGTTCTGGATGTTGATGGTGGCCGTGGCCGTACAAGACCATTTGAAAGGTGGCGGCAAGCATATCTGGGAACCCATGTTCTGGGAAAGCTCATCTGCTCTCGTCGGCACACTCCTGCTCTTGCTGCAAAGGCGCAAGCTGACTGACAGGCGTTTGTTGCAGACGCCAGCCAAGTGGTTCTGGAAACAGATACTACCCCTGCCTTTGCTGAGCACGGTATTTGTCATCACAGTGTACAGCTTGCGCCATGCGGTGTATGCGATGCTGGGCTTGAGCTATCATCATGACGGCTGGATCAAGGTCTACTTCTACGAGTGCAGCAAGATATTCATGTTCTTTGGCATGTTCTATGTCGTCATCTTTGGCCTGCAAGCTTACGCCTCTTTGCTGGAAGAAAAAGAAAAAGCAGAGAAATCCCAGGCGCTGTTACGTGATGCACAATTGCACAGGCTGACGCAGCAGATGCAGCCGCATTTCCTGTTCAATGTACTAAATACCATTTCATCGCTGATGTACACCGATGTCAAACTGGCTGACACAGCGCTGAGCCAGATCGCCGCACTCTTGCGCGCCAGCATGGAGTTGGGGCAGCATAGCGAAACTACTCTGGCAGATGAACTGAAACTGCTGCAAGCCTACGCAAAACTGATGAGCCTGCGCTTTGTCGACAGGGTAGAAATAAGCTGGGATATTGCTGACGATGTGCTCAGCAATAAAGTGCCTGTCATGAGCCTGCAAACCATACTGGAAAACAGCTTCAAACATACGGTGGAAAAACGCAGCCAGCTTACCCGCATACAAATCAGTGCGTATAGCGAAGCGGGACAGGCGGTCGTACGCATACAGGATGACGCTGGACATTTGCATGAGGGGAAACAGGGTTCAGGTGTAGGTATCAGCAATTTGCACCAGCGCCTGCAAGTCCTGTATCAGGATAAAGCCAGCCTGCAGTTGAGCGAACTGGCACCTTCCGGTGTCATGACCGAGCTGCGCTTGCCAATTGATATCGAGGTCGCAGCGCCATGAAAATCCTCATCGTCGATGATGAAGCCTATGCCAGGGACAAGCTCAGACGCCTGGTGGCCGAGCATGTGACAGATGCAATCGTATCAGAAGCCAGGGATGGCAAAGAAGCGTTGGATTGTATTCAAAAACAGCAGCCTGATCTGGTTTTCCTCGACATACAAATGCCGGAGATGGATGGCATTACGGTCGCCAGTCAATTGACCGCACCTGTGCCACTGATCGTTTTTGTCACCGCCTATGACCAGTTTGCCTTGCAGGCTTTTGATGCGAATGCGATAGATTATTTGCTCAAACCCTATGATGAAGCGAGGTTCTTGCGCGCCCTGCAAAGGGTGAGTGAACGTCGTGCAAGTGTAAAAAAAATCCAGACAGAACAGCATTTACTCCTGAATGAAAAAGGCCGCGTCGTCGTCATCAAGCTAGCCGATATCATCCGGCTGGAAGCGGCGGACAATTATGTGATGGTGCATACAGCCCAACAACAGCATATGATGCGGCAAACCTTGTCGGGTTTGCAGGAAAGATTGGGCGAAGGTTTTGTGCGTTGTCACCGCAGCCATATCGTCAGACTGGATCAGATCGTCCAGGTCTTGCCAGCACAAAAGGGGGATGCAGAACTGGTGTTGCTGAACGACTTGCGACTGCCATGCAGCCGTCAACACAGGGATGAAGTCGTGCAGGGCTTATCCAGATAAGCCTGGACAAGCCTGGTTTTCCATTTCACCCCTGCCCACATCCAGTCCGCCACTTTTTTCTGGTACGAATTTGATCATGCTTTTAGTATTGCGCCTGTGTTCATCAACAGGCAATAATTGGAATCATGTCAAATTCAAGCATAGCAGTGTCAGGTTTGCCATCGCAGCGTTTGTATTTCCTCGACTGGGTCAGGATCATCGCCTTCTTCCTGCTGATCTTGTATCACGTAGGCATGTACTATGTGGAATGGGGCTGGCATGTCAAAAGCCCGCATGCCAGCAGCGCGATACAGCCGCTGATGATGCTGACCAGCCCCTGGCGTTTGAGCCTGCTGTTTTTCATCTCTGGCGTGGCATCGTCCTTTATGCTGGAAAAAATCGCCACGGGGAAATTCCTGCGCAACCGCAGCCTGCGTCTTTTGCTGCCGCTGATCTTTGGCATGTATGTCGTGGTACCGCCGCAAGCTTATCTGGAAGTGGTAGAAAAACTGGCCTATGCAGGCAACTATAGTGAATTCATGCAGTTGTATCTGCATCGCTTCCGGGGTTTCAAGATCGAAGGCAAGGTATTGGATTTGCCTACCTGGAATCACCTGTGGTTTGTTTCCTACCTGTGGGTATATAGTGTGTTGCTGTGGTTCTGGCTGGCGTTCAAACCCTCATGGTTCCAGGCCGTCCGTAGCTGGCTGCAAAAGCAGATGAGGGGCTGGCGCATTCTGGTTTTGCCTGTTGTGTATCTCGCGCTGGTACGCTTGGGCTTGTTGAGTTCTTTCCCGCCCAATAATGGCCTGACGGGCGACTGGTACAACCATGCCTGTTACTTGTTTATCTTTGTGTTTGGTGCATTGATCGCGAACTCATCGACGTTCTGGCAAGAGCTTACCGCCATGCGCTGGCTTGCTCTGAGGATAGCTGCATGTGGTTGGCTCTTCCTCATTATTTATTTTAATATCGACTATGCCGAGACTCCAAAATGGCTGCTCATGTTCCAGCGTGGCGTATGGGTTTGCATGACTTGGTCGGCAATTATTGCAGCCTGTGGTTATGCCAGGCAGTATTTGAACTTGGACAGCCCGGCAAGACGCTATCTGACGCAGGCTGTGTTTCCTGTGTATATCCTGCATCAGACTTATATCGTCATCATGGCGCATAGCATGAAGCCGCTGGCACTGCCTGCACTCACGGAAGGTATCTTGCTGGTTGCCCTGACGGCAGCGACTTGCTTCCTCAGTTATGAAATCATACGCCGTGTGTTTTTCCTTCGTCCTCTGTTCGGACTTGATCCTGGCTTTACTTATAAGCCAAGATCACTCAGTCCGGGATGATCATCTGGCCTGCGACCCTGGGGCCAGTGAAACTGACGCTGATCTGCGCTGATGCGCAGATCATTGATGCTGGCCAGGCGTCTGTGCATGAGGCCATTGTCAGCAAATTCCCAGTTTTCGTTGCCGTAAGAGCGTGTCCAGTTGCCTGCATGGTCGCAACTCTCATAGGCGAAGCGCACGGCAATGCGATTTTCGCGGAACGCCCATAATTCTTTGATTAGGCGGTATTCACGTTCTGCCGCCCATTTGCGCTGTAAAAATTCCCTGACTTGCTCGCGTCCTTGCGGGAATTCATGGCGGTTGCGCCAGACGGTATCCACGGTATAAGCCAGCGCTACCTTGTCCGGGTCGCGGCTATTCCAGCCATCTTCTGCCATGCGCACTTTTTGTATTGCCGTTTGCAGCGTGAAGGGCGGCAGGGGTGGGCGTGCGATTTCCTGTGATTTATCCATATTCATTCGTCCTTTAGTAAATGTCGTGTACTGAGTTATCGATGCTCAAATTTACGCAATATCGTTTGTCTGAAGAATAGCCATGATTTACAATTAATTATTGTAAATAGTGGAATAATCGATGGAGAGCTATGGATAAGCTGCATCTCATGACTGTTTTTGTGGCCGTTGCCGAAGAAGAGGGCTTTGCCGCTGCAGCACGTCGGCTTGCCATGTCGCCGCCCGCAGTGACACGCGCCATCGCGGCACTGGAAGCCAGGCTCAGTGTCAAGCTGCTCAATCGCAGTACCCGCTTTGTCAGGGTGACTGAAGCGGGTCAGCGTTATCTGGAAGATGCGCGCCGTATCATTGCTGATGTAGAAGCTGCTGACGAAGCCACCGCCGGTATCAATGCCGAGCCGCGTGGCCACCTGACCGTTACCGCTCCCGTGATGTTTGGCAAAATGTTTGTCATGCCGGGCATCGTCGAATATTTACAGCGCTACCCAGCCATGGATGTATCTGCGTTGTTTCTCGACCGTGTCGTCAATCTGCTGGAAGAAGGCGTGGATGTCGGTGTGCGCATAGGCGAGCTGCCTGACTCCAGCATGAAAGCGATACGGGTAGGGCAGATACGCCGTGTACTTTGCGCCTCACCCGCTTATCTGGAGCAGCATGGGGTACCAGCCAGCCCGGATGAATTGAGCAGGCACAGCATCATTGCGGCTACTGGCGTCACCCCCATGGTGGAATGGCGCTTCGCTCATGCAGGACAGAATATGGCAGTCAAGGTCAAACCGCGTCTGACCGTCAGCAGCAATGATGCTGCCATAGAAGCCAGTCTGGCTGGCCTGGGTATCAGCCGCATGTTGTCTTATCAGGTTGGCGGGTATTTCGATGGCGGACAATTATGCCGCGTCATGCAGGTATATGAAACTGCGCCTTTGCCAGTGCATGTGGTACACAGGGAGAGCCGCTATGCCAATGCCAAGGTGAGAAGTTTTGTTGATCTCATCGTCACGCAATTGCGCGACACCATGGTGCAGCGCGGATGAATATGCCCAGGGTAATTTGTCGTGAAGAGAAGAATGAACAAGACTGTTGTTATTCATAATGACAATATGTTGACACTGGAAAACCCCGGGTGTTATATTTTGCCTGGATTTATGGGAACGTTTCCAATTGCATCAGATCGATGCAATCAAAAATATAAAGAACTGGAAATTCCTTCTTATCCGGGATGCAAAAACATAAAAACGTAGAAAATTGCAACCTATGAGCTGTTATATCTGTACGCAATGCAAGCAGTGTGCGCTATGCGCTGTGGAAACGTAGGCGGAGACAAAATGTATAAAACCAATAAGCCGGTGCTTGCCCTGTTGCTGGGCAGCCTGTTAGCAGCCAGCATGTCTGCGCATGCCGCAGGGCCAAAGGCCGAAGTCATGCATTGGTGGACATCTGGTGGTGAATCCGCTGCTGTTGCCAAATTTGCCGAAGCCTATCGTGCTGTGGGAGGTGTCTGGACCGATACTGCTATCGCCGGTGGTGACCAGGCGCGTTCAGTCGCCATCAACCGCATGGTTGGCGGTAATCCGCCTACCGCAGCGCAATTCAATATTTCCAGACAATTTCAGGACGTCGTCGAGCAAGATATGCTCAACAATGTCGATGATGTTGCAGCCAAAGAAAACTGGGATAAAACCTTGCCAGAACCCATACGCAATGTACTCAAGATCAAGGGACATTACTATGCCGTGCCTGTGAATATCCACATGCCGACCTGGATATGGTATTCCAAAGCCGCATTCAAAAAGGCAGGCATAGACAAGGAACCTGCCACGCCTGATGAGATGTTTGCTGCCCTAGACAAACTCAAGGCAGCAGGCCTGATACCGCTGGCACATGGTGGCCAGGCCTGGCAGGAGACCATAGTCTTTATGGCCATGCTGGCAAATGTGGGTGGCAAGGATCTCTACCTGAGCGTGATACGTGACCATAATGTCGCCGCCATGAATTCAGAAGCTTTTCGCAAAGTCTTGATGAGCTTCAAGCGTTTGCGTGCCTATGTTGATACCGCATCACCAGGCCGCAACTGGAATGACACCACCGCCTTGCTCATCAAGGGCACGGCAGGCATGCAAATCATGGGGGACTGGGCTTTGGGTGAATTCGTCGCCGCCAAGCAAGTTGCTGGCCGTGAATATGGCTGCATGCCTGGCCTGGGGCCAAAAGCACCTTACCTGATACAGGGCGATGCCTTTGTTTTTCCAAAAACCAGCAACCCGGAAACCCTCAAGGCGCAAAAATTGCTAGCCAGCATCGTGGTGGCACCAGGGCCACAACTGGAATTCAATAAGCTCAAGGGTTCCATCCCAGTACGCAATGATCTCGATGTGACGCAATTGAATCTGTGTGCCCAGATGGGGCTGGAAATCATGAAAGACAAAAGTCGTCATGCAGGTATAGGTGAGATTTACCTGACACCAGACCAGAATGGTGCCCTGACCGACGTGCTGACTGCCTACTGGAACACCAATATGGCGGTAGAAAAAGCGCAAAAAAATATCATCGCAGCATTGAAGAACTAAGTGCCATACTAATACTCTACCAAGCGCCTCTTGCTCATGCAAACCAGTCTACCCAGCGTCAGATTCAAAGGCAAGCTGCATACCAAGCTCATCCCTCATGCGGCCCTGTTACCCATGAGCCTGACTGTGGTATTTGGCTATCTGGCGACCTTGCTGTGGACACTGAAAATTTCGCTGAGCAGTTCACGTACTTTGCCAGTCAATAACTTTGTCGGCCTGAGCCAGTATGAGCGTCTGTTTGATAATGAGCGCTGGTTATTGTCACTGAATAACCTGGCAATCTATGGGGGGCTGTTCATCCTGGCCTGCGTCATAATAGGGTTCTTGCTCGCCGTATTCATAGACCAGAATGTCACGGGGGAAGGCGTCTTGCGTACCATCTTCCTGTATCCCTATGCCATGTCATTCGTCGCCACCGGCCTGGTGTGGCAGTGGATGCTGACGCCGGGGGTAGGTATACAAGAAGGCATACGCCAACTGGGTTTCAAGGATTTTCAGTTTGACTGGATAGTCGACCAAGACATGGTCATCTATACCGTCGTCATCGCTACCGTCTGGCAGGCTTCCGGCCTGGTCATGGCGATGTTGCTGGCGGGTTTGCGTGGCATAGACCAGGACATCTGGAAAGCCGCCCGCATGGATGGCATACCTGCCTGGCGGGTTTACCTGTCCATCATCATCCCCATGCTGCTACCCAATTTCGCCACCGTTTTTTTATTGCTGGCAACTGCCGTCGTCAAGCTGTTTGATGCCGTTGAAGCCATGACCCAGGGCGGCCCGGGCACTGCCAGTGAAGTACCCGCAAAATTCATCATGGACCACTTGTTTGGTCGGGCCAACCTGGCACTGGCATCTGCTGGTGCTGTCATGATGTTGTTGCCAGTGCTGGCCTTGTTGATACCTTATGCTTATGCGCGAGCGCGTAAGGGAAAAGTATGAGTCTGCAGACAAAGCGCACCTTGACACCAGCGCGCATAGGTATTTATGCCTTCCTGCTGACTGCTGCTGCATTCTTCTTGCTACCGCTGTATATCATGCTGGTGACTTCTTTCAAGTCCATGGATGAAATCCGTCTTGGTAATATCTTTGCGCTGCCCATGCAGATTACTGTCGAACCCTGGCGGCAAGCCTGGAGTGTGGCTTGTACAGGCGTGGCCTGCGAAGGTATCAGTAGTGGCTTCTGGAACTCGGTAGCGATCACGCTGCCCAGTACGGTGCTGGCGATTTTTCTTGGGGCATTGAATGGTTATGCCTTGTCATTCTGGCGGCCACGTGGCTCACAACTCTTGTTTGCTATCTTGCTGGCGGGTGCTTTCATCCCCGTGCAAGTCATGATGTTTCCTCTGGTGCGTGTGCTGGCGGCATTGAATATGTTCAGTACCTTGCCCGGCATCGTCATGGTGCATGTAATTTTCAGTATGCCCATCATGACTCTGCTATTCCGCAATTATTATCTCGGAATACCGCAAGAATTGTTTCATGCAGCACGCATAGACGGTGGAGGCTTTTTTCGTATCTTCGTGCAACTGATGCTGCCCATGTCCTTGCCCATGATAGTCGTCGCCGCCATCATGCAGGTGACCGGAGTATGGAACGATTACATCCTCGGCCTGGTATTTGCTGGTCGTGAACATTTACCCATGACAGCGCAACTCAATAATGTGATTAACACCACCACTGGCACCAGAATGTATAACGTCAATATGGCAGCGACCATCTTGACGGCCTTGTTGCCACTGGCTATCTATTTCATTTCGGGCCGCTGGTTTGTGCGTGGCATTGCCGCCGGTGCGGTCAAAGGTTAAGGACGAGCGCATGGCATATGTAAGTCTCAAGAATCTGGATATACAACTGGGCGGACAAAAGATCATAGATCAACTGGACCTCGATGTGGAAGAGGGCGAGTTCCTGGTTTTGCTTGGGCCGTCCGGCTGTGGCAAATCGACCTTGCTGCACAGCATAGCTGGTCTCATCGATATCGCGGCAGGTAGTATAGAAATCGCAGGCAAGGATGTCAGTTACGCCGAACCCAGTGACCGGCAGATAGGCATGGTTTTCCAGTCTTATGCACTCTACCCGAGCATGACGGTGGAAAAGAACATGTCCTTTGGCCTGCGTATCAATGGCTTGCCAAAAGTGGAGATACAAAAGCGTATAGTGCAAGTAGCTGAGATGCTGCAATTACAAAGTTTATTGCAACGCAAGCCTGCACAATTATCTGGTGGGCAAAGGCAGAGGGTGGCGATAGGCCGCGCTCTGGTCCGGGAAGCCAGAGTGTTTTTGTTTGATGAACCATTATCGAACCTGGATGCCAAGTTGCGTACAGAATTGCGCCGTGAACTCAAGCTCCTGCACCAGAATCTTGGCTCCACCATGCTGTATGTGACGCACGACCAGGTGGAAGCCATGACCCTGGCCAGCCGCATCGTCGTCATGCGGGCTGGCAAGATACAGCAACTGGGTACGCCGTCAGAAGTGTACGAACGCCCGGCTAACTTGTTTGTTGCAGGCTTTTTAGGTGCTCCAGCCATGAACTTTATTGCTGGCAAGCTGGATGGAGACAAGCAGTTTGGTAATGAAGTGATGAGCCTGGATTTGTCGGCTTATGCCTTTCAGGCAGAAAAGCATGAACAAGAAGTTATTGTGGGTATCCGGCCTGAGCATATGCAATTGCAGACGGATGGCGCTTACAGTGGCAAGCTCAGCCTGGTTGAACCCATGGGTAATCACCAATTGCTATGGTTGAACATGGGCAGCCAGCAACTGTGCCTGCTGGACCATGAGAACCGACAGTTCAAGCTGGAAGAAACGGTGCGTTTTGATATCAACACGGATAAAGTATCCCTGTTTGATGCCAGATCAGAGTCACGTTTGTGATTGAAGAATATTATTCGCGGTAGGCGAGACGAATTTTTTATATACTGGCCGGATGATAAACATGGAAAAGAATCAAGTGGCGACGATCAAGGATGTGGCCCGCCTGGCGGGTGTGGGACTGGGTACGGCTTCCCGTGTGGTAAGCGGCAAGGGATCAGTGTCTGTGAAGACGCAGGAGCGCGTGCGCAAAGCGATTGCTGAACTGGATTTTCGTCCCTCTCATGCCGCGCGCAGCCTCTTGTCAGGCAATTCGCAAATGATAGGGGTGTATATTCCTGTGCTCAAGGGCACTTTTTATATGCCCATCCTGCAGTCTATCGACACCGAGTTGCGTCTGGCTGGTTTGCATATGGTGGTTGCCTTCGGTGTGGGAATAGGTGATGAACGGCGTCAGGGTGTGGAAGGCATAGAATTCCTGATGGAGCGTGGTTGCGACGGCCTCATCGTCATGAGTAATGTGTTGACCGACGAAGATTTTTCTATCCTGGGCCAAAAGCGGGATCGCCTGGTCGTCCTGAACCACGATTCAGAAACCATCGCCGACCAATGCTTTACTGCTGATCATGTGCATGGTGGCGTCATGGCTGCACGTGCTTTGCTTGAATACAAACACAAGAAAATTGCCGTGATTGCTGGCCCCTCAACTGCGCCGGATAATGTGGACCGTATTAATGGCTTTCTCGGTGAGCTTGGTCGCGCAGGGATTGATACGGCCAATATGTGGATAGCCGAAAGCGATTTCTCGCCTGAGGGAGGCTGGAATTGCGCCAAAGAATTATTGAGTTCCGGACGTCCATTTACTGCCCTGTTTTGTGCGAATGATGAAATGGCTCTGGGTGCTTTATCGTATTTTCAGCAGGCAGGCATTTCAGTGCCGCATGATGTTTCCGTCATAGGTTACGATGACACCATGAGTGCAGCCTATGCCGCACCGCCACTGACCTCTGTGCACATCCCCTGGCGTGATGTCACGCTGAGCGCATTGAATGAATTATTGAACCGCTGTTATGGTGCCAGAAGGCCGGTGGTGCGCGATTATCCAATTAAAGTCACGATGCGTGCATCCTTGTCGAAGCCATCGCAGCAGAGACATAAAGCCAATTGAATTTCCTGTGAGAATGGCTTGTTGGATGATGCGAAAAACCATTGAAAAACAGTTGAAAATCTGTGATTTTGTCAGAAGAATCTGTTGTATAAATACCGCAAAATAGTGAAAAAAGAATGAATAGATTTTCTTGACTATTCATTTTTTTTATGAAAAGATGGAAACCTTTCCATTAAATGAAGAGTAATAAAGATTTCACTGCATCTGATGTGGTTAGCGGGGAAGGCAAAGTTCATATGGCCAGGCATTCCACAGGCAGTTGCATTGATGCTGATCTACTTCATACTGGCGCTTTTAGATAAAGAATTATTGTGATGTAATAGCTTGGGGAAGGTCTGATTAAGTCCGGCTTCTCAAAGTCGGCCTAAGTATTCATGCGGGCTGCAGCGCGGTGGCATGTACTAACTCAGAGCTTCCTTGGTTTTGTAGCAGCATCGCCAGATGCAGACGGTCGTCTCATATTAATTCTGTCTGTATTACCATTGGCTAATCTGACAGTGAGTTGCTTTCATTGGAATTTTCTGCAGAGTCGGGTAAGTGCAGGCAAGCACGTGCAAGCCTGGAAATAGGCACATATAAAAATTCTGAGTAGTAAATACTCAAAATTTTTTGATTCAAGTTGGAAACGTTTCCATATAATTTTTATCCGAATCAACTTTAGATTAAACAAGCAAAAAATATGAGAAAAAATCTTCTTCATGCAGTTCCGGGACTAGTTGGCCAGTTACAGCGCACAGATTTTAACAGCGACTTTTTATGGGGTACGGCAACGTCTGCCTATCAGATAGAGGGCGCAGCAGCGACAGATGGACGGGTTCCATCCATCTGGGATAGTTTTTGTGAGCAGCCTGGAACCATCCGTGATGGCAGCAATGGCGCGGTAGCTTCTGACCATTATCATCACTGGCCTGAAGATCTGGATATTGCACAAAGCCTGGGCAACAATGCGTATCGCTTCTCCATCTCCTGGCCGCGTATATTTTCCGGGCCTGACAGCAAACCAAATCCTGAAGGGCTGGCATTCTATTCGCGTCTGGTCGATGGCATGCTGGAACGTGGCCTACAACCCTGGGCTACCCTGTATCACTGGGATCTGCCGCAATACCTGCAAGACCGGGGCGGTTGGCTGTCGCGCGATACCGTGCATGCGTTCGTTGAATTTGCCGATGTCATCACAGAGCACTTGGGCGACAGGGTCAAGCACTGGATAACCCACAACGAACCATGGTGCACGGCCATGCTGGGGCATGCTGATGGCATCCATGCGCCGGGCATCAAAGACTTCAAGACAGCAATCCAGGTATGTCACCATGTCCTACTGTCACACGGCCTGGCAACGCCGGTGATACGTTCCAATGTCGCTGATGCAAGGATAGGCCTGGCACTGAATCTCCATCCCATCTCGGCAGCCAGTGACAAGCCTGAAGATTTTGCTGCCGCACGGCTGCATGATGGCTTACGTAACCGCTGGTATCTCGATCCTTTATATGGTCGTGGCTATCCTCAGGACGTCTGGCAGGCGCTGGGGGGTTACGCCCCTGTGGTACATGAGGGTGATATGCAGGTAATGGCAGTCTCTACTGATTTTCTGGGTGTAAATTTCTATTTCCCTGAAATCATAGAGCACGCACCCGGCGCATCACCGTTGAACACTCGCCTGGTGGATGCGGTAGGTGTTGAGCGCACTGCCTTTGGCTGGGAAATTGCACCTGAAGGCATGACCAGCCTGCTCAAGCGCATACAGGATGATTATCAGCCGCATGCCATGTATATCACCGAGAATGGCGCGACCTATGATGACTATCTCGACGAGGACGGTGAGGTCAGAGATGAATTGCGTCGCGATTACCTGATACGCCACCTGCTGGCTGTCAAAGAAGCGATACGCCTGGGCTGTCAGGTCAAGGGTTACTTCCTCTGGAGCTTGCTGGATAACTTCGAATGGGCTGAAGGTTGCTCGCGCAGGTTTGGCATTGTGTATGTCGACTTCGTCACGCAAAAACGCACACCAAAACTGAGCGCGCATTGGTATCGGGATTTTTTGCTGGGAACAGAAAAAGCAAAAGAAAAATGTTCTACTGCAGCGCAACAACAGCAAGAATCCTCAGCCGCATGACAGACAGACGTAATCGGCATGTCTGTCGCAGTGCAGGATATATATGTCGAGCTGCTTCGGGAACACATTTTCATTGACAAACAGAAACGGGGGTAGCACTATGCTTTTTCGATAAATTTGGAAACCTTCCCATTATGGATAATACATTATGGGTAATGCAGGATAGCGTTTTCAGCAGCACATGTGCATGGCGCAAAAGATGCCAGCCAAAACAAAAAATACCAGTAAGACGCACATGCAAGGCCATGTGCGGACCACGGCGACCGCTAGCGCGTGCCGATAACTGAAAAAATATGGGAGACATGATGTTTCATCAAATAACCAAGCGTACCCTGATAAGCCTGGCCGTAGCCAGCGCCTGCGCACAGTTGACAGCTTATACATGGGCACAAGATCAAGAAAGCAGTAAAGTCGCAGAAGTAGACAGCAAATCCAAAACAAAAAAAGCAGACGCAGATAAAAACGAAGTACAAGAAATTACCGTTACCGCCACCCGCCGCGCCACATCTTTATTAAAAACACCATTGGCAGTGACTGCCTTCAGTCAGGAAAAACTGACCAAGCAAGGCATTAATAATCTGGCAGGCATATCCGGTGAATTGCCAAATGTGCAGATGGACGGCCAGGCCAATGACTCCGCCGTCAAGATTACGATACGCGGCATTACCGCCACCAACTTCACCGAAATCGGTGATCCATCTGCCGGCTTGCATATAGATGGTCTGTATTCACCGCGTCCACAAGGCGCGCAAGCGCTGATGTTTGATCTGGACCAGGTAGAAGTCTTACGCGGCCCCCAAGGTACGCTGTTTGGCCGTAATTCAACCGCAGGCAGCATCAACATCATTCCGGCCAAGCCAGAATTCGGATCTACCTATGGCAGCGTTTCACTAGAAACTGGCAGCCTGAATTTGCGCAATATTAATGTCATACAGAATATCGCAGTGAATGACAAACTGGCCTTGCGTGCCACCTTGATGAAAGTCACCCGGGACAGCCCGTTCAACCAGATGCAGGATTTCTCTGAAGCGAATATCCCGGCACTGGGCTGGAAGCCGGATGGTATACCTGATGTCACTCAACGCTTCAACAGCAAGGTATCAAAGGCAGATGGCTATAACAACCAGAACCAATGGGCAGGACGGTTGGCTGCCAGGCTGAAGGTCAACAATGATCTGGAATGGCAACTCGCTTATGAGCACTTCCAGGACTCTGGTGCTGGTTACATAGGCATGCGTGATTGTGACCAGTCTGCTGGCACGCGTTGGGCTTGTGTGCGTGGTCAGTACGACGTGTTGATCAATGTACCGGGCAAGGTCGATATGACCATCGATACCGTGCGTTCCAAGGCCATCTGGAACATGAATAAAAACACAACGCTAGAATATGGTTTTGTCTATGCGAACCAAAAACGCAGCCAGGTTCATGATGACGATGGCGGTGTCTCACCCTATGCTTTTGAAGTCACAGGTCGCAATCCTGTAGATGGCAACTGGTCAGTCTGGCCTATCTCGGATAACCTGACGAGAACTCTGGATTCGAAATATCTGTCCACTGTACACGAACTGCAACTGAAGCAGAGCTTTGATACCTGGCAGTATGTTGCTGGCGCATTCTGGATGCATGAAAAGAATGCCATCAATTTTGGCCAGGAACAGATGCACTATGGCCCCAACAATATCCCTATCAGCCAGTTCTACGCACAGCCTGACCGTCAAATCGATTCCAAGGCTTTGTTCGCACAAGCAGACTGGAAATTCACTCCAGTCTGGACTGCCACTGTGGGTGCACGCTACACACGTGATACCAAGACCGACGTAGGCGGCATGAACTACGGCGGCAATAGCTGGGGTGGCCAAAGCTATGGCTATTACAACGGCATGTTTGATTACGGCACCCCAGGTACAGACAGTTACCGTACCCCTAATGGCAACCAGATCACGCCGCAAATGGGTTCCCTCGGTGGGGCTGCAGCTTACGCAGGTTATGGTCCAGGCACCAATAACGACCATAGCGACAGCTGGAGTAAAGGTACATACCGTCTGGGCCTGCAAGCACAGTTGACCCCAAGTGACATGGTCTATGCAGCCTTGGCCACTGGCTATAAGTCGGGTGGCTTTGGTGACCGTACCAATAAGTGCGGCCAGACAACTTGCGTGTATGGTGACAATAAAAAAGAGCAGATCACCTATCTGACTTATAAGCCAGAAACCGTTACCAATTTCGAATTGGGATACAAAGGCAAATTACTGGATAACCGTCTGGCCTTGTCAGTCGTCTTGTTCGCCATGCAGTATAAGGACATGCAGCAAACCGGTAGCAACTTCCTGGCCAAGGTTACTACGCCAGACAATTTGCCTTGCCCATCATGGGCACCGACTTGCGATGTGGCGACTGCTTGGCAAACCGTCAACGTTGCTAAAGTCAATTTGTCAGGTATAGAAACCGAGTGGGATTATCGTCCATGGCCGGGTGCCAAGCTGGGTGGCTTTTTCAGTTATCTGAAAAGTGTGATCCATGATTATGATTCTTATGATGATGGTTATGCTTGTGACCAGCGTGCAGAGTTTGGTGCTGTCGCTTGCCCTGCGGTTTACTTGGGTAGCGACGACAGATTGCGTGGTCGCCGTGCTTATAACTTGGAAGGCAATCAAATGCCGAATGCGCCTAAATTCACTTTTGGCATGAATTTCTCGCAAGAGTTTGCGTTCGACAATGGTTATACTCTGACACCATGGATAGGCATGCGTTGGCAAGACAAGGTGTATTTCGACTTGCGCAATTTTGACAATGCCCATATCGGCCTGACGCAAAAAGCCTATGCCAAAGGCGATGTGTCATTGAAATTGGTGGCACCGAATGACAAATGGTTTGCTGAAGCTTATGTCCGCAATTTCACCGACGCCAAAGCCAAGACCAATGGCTGGAATGCAGGCGGTGGAAAAATGGGTGCCAGCTACATAGACCAGCGTTCTTTTGGTGTACGTGTAGGTGTAAGTTATTGATGTAAAGCCTGACAGTCTGGCCTGCATATGCGGGCCAGACTGTTACTGACCTGTATCGGTTTCATATGAAAAAATACCTTACTCTTGCCTGTCTGTTTTTTTTGTGCGCCTGTGGTGGTAGCGCTACCCAAGTCGCTACTCCCGTGCTTGAACCAAGCGTTACCACGCAAGTCAGCAACCCTATCTGGGAACTGGTCTGGCAAGACGAATTTGATGGCAGCACGCTTGATCACAGCAAATGGCAAGAAGAAACCGGTGGTGATGGCTGGGGCAATCATGAATTGCAGTTCTATACCAGTCGGACAGAGAACCTGCGTCTCGCCGAAGGAAAACTGATTATCGAAGCACGCAAAGAAAATTATTCAGGTCGCGAATATACCTCGGCCCGTATCAAGACTGCGGGCTTGCAGGAAACAACTTATGGCCGCTTTGAAGCACGCATAAAAATCCCGGCAGGCCAGGGAACCTGGCCTGCCTTCTGGATGCTGGGTAATAACATCAGTACTGCAGGCTGGCCCAATTGCGGCGAGATAGACATCATGGAAAATATAGGCAAAGAGCCTGCAACCATACATGGCACTGTGCACGGCCCAGGCTATTCGGGTGCGCAGGGTAATGGCAGGCCCTACAGCCTGGCCAGTGGCAAGTTCGCCGATGAATATCATATCTATGCTGTGGAATGGGAAGCCACAGAAATACGCTGGTATGTAGACGGTATTCAATATCACTCAGTCCGCCCCGATCAGTTGGCGGGAAAATGGGTGTTTGATCATCCTCATTTTCTTATTCTAAACCTGGCCATTGGTGGTGACTGGCCAGGTACACCCGATGCCAGCACGGTATTCCCGCAACAGATGCTGGTGGATTATGTGCGTGTATTCAAGCGCAAATCGTAAGTGCAAAATAAGTGCAAAAATTGGTATGTGGTTCAGCAGTAAAAGCAGGCGGTATCCGTTTATCCAGAGACAAAGCGAGTCAGGTGATTTGCTAACGATAAAGAGTAAAAATATGAAATTAAAGACAGGCATACTTGCACTAAGCTCCGCCCTGATACTGGCATACAGTGCAGGAAATATCAGCTTGGCTGCGACTGGCAGTTCGCAGCAATTCGGACCGGGCAATATGCCTGCCAATAATCTCGCGGCCTGGCCGCAAGTCCAGAGCGTTATCAGCAAGGACCCGGCCATCGAAGCCAAGGTCGCTGCGATTGTTGCAGGCATGACGCTGGAGCAAAAAATAGGCCAGATGACACAACCTGAAATAAAATCTATCACGCCGGATGATGTACGTCGCTATTACCTGGGCTCAGTATTGAATGGCGGTGGCAGTTGGCCAGACCGCAATAACAAACGTGGCACGGCGGCTGACTGGGTGGCTCTGGCGGACAAATATTATGAAGCATCAATGGCAACCGACATGACCGTCAAAGTGCCCGTAGTCTGGGGTATAGATGCGATACATGGTAATAGCAATGTATATGGCGCAACCCTGTTCCCGCACAATATCGGCCTGGGTGCCGCCCACAACCCGCAACTGGCCGCACAAATAGGCCGTGTCATGGGCAAGTCTGTGCGGGCTACTGGTATAGCCTGGGTGTTTGGCCCTACGCTTGCCGTGGTGCGTGATGACAGATGGGGCCGCACTTATGAAAGCTTTTCTGAAGATGGCGCACTGGTACGGCAGTATGCAGGTGAATATGTAAAAGGCTTGCAGGGCTCCTTCTTGGATGATGGTAATGTGATTGCCACCGCCAAGCACTTCATGGGCGATGGTGGTACTGACCAGGGCAAGGACAGGGGTGTAAATCTATCCACCAATGCACAGATGCTCAATGTACATGCGCAAGGCTATATGACTGCCTTGGCAGCAGGCGCACAAACCGTGATGGCATCCTATAATAGCTGGAACGATAAAGCCTCAGGTGCAAACTACGGCAAGATGCATGGCAGCAGGGCCTTGTTGACGGACGTACTCAAAACAAAAATGGGCTTTGATGGATTCATCGTCACCGACTGGGATGGTATAGCAGAAGTACCTGGTTGCCGCAATGACAGCTGCCCGCAAGCGATCAATGCTGGCATAGACATGGTCATGGTGCCGGATGCCTGGAAGGCTTTCATCAGCAACACCATAGTCCAGGTCAAGTCTGGTGAGATTCCCATGAGCAGGATAGATGATGCGGTGACACGCATCATTCGCGTGAAATTGCGTGCAGGTTTGTTCGGTAAAAAGCCATCTGAAAATACTTATGCAGGCAAACAGGACGCCTTGCAAGACCGTGAGCTGGCCAGGCAGGCCGTGCGTGAATCCCTGGTCTTGTTAAAGAACGATGGCGCGACTTTGCCACTGGCACGTAACAAGAAAATCCTGGTCGTTGGCAAGACTGCGGATGATATCTCCAACCAGACCGGTGGCTGGTCCCTGACCTGGCAGGGCACTGATAATAAGAATGTTGATTTCCCGAATGCAGATTCCATACTGACAGGTATTAAAGCAGCAGTGGGCGACGCCAATGTCGAATTCAGTGTTGATGCCAAGGGAGTGGATGTCAGCCGTTTTGATGCGGTGATTGCTGTTATCGGTGAAACACCGTATGCAGAAATGTATGGTGACATAGGCCCCGCTGGTACTTTGCGCCATAGTGGTCGCTACCCTGAAGATCTGGCGGTACTGCAGGCTGTGTCTGGCAAAGGTAAACCGGTAGTGACCCTTTTTGTCTCCGGCCGCCCGCTGTATGTGAATGACCTGCTGAATCTGTCAGACAGTTTTGTCGCTGCCTGGTTACCAGGCTCTGAAGGCAAGGGGGTGGCAGATGTCTTGTTCCGTGCCGCAGATGGTAAAGTGACGCATGACTTCAAGGGCACGCTGTCATTTTCGTGGCCTAAATCTGTCTGCCAGACCAGTCTGAATTTTGATGAGCCGAACTACTCACCTTTGTTCAAACTCGGTTATGGCCTCAACTATTCCAGCAAGACAAAATTAGGAAAGCTCGATAGCAAATATCCATCCGGTGGCTGTGGCGTGACAAAGACTTATCCGGTATTCAACCAGGCTGACCGTGCGACTTATCCTCTGTATGTTGTCAGTGGCAATGAACAGCAGGCGGTGGGGGCAGACTTGAACCGCGTGTTGAATATGCCCGGCATCAGCGTCCAGACTGCCCAGGTCAACAGTCAGCAAGATGCCAAGCAGGTTAGCTGGAATGGTGCCGCGCGCATAGAAGCCCGTGCCGCGCATGGCACAGCGATTCCCGGCTTTGCCAGCAAGGATGGTGCATTAAACTTCGACACTATCGTGGCCACTGCACCTGCAGGAACGGTCAGCCTGTCGATGCATTGCGGTAGCAATAGCCGCAGCCATTGCAGTGCCAGCGTGGATGTTACTGAAGTCTTCAAACGACTGGCTGGCAAGAAAGAAAAACAGACCATCAAAATCCCCTTGTCCTGTTTCACCGCCAAAGGTGTCAAGCTTGATAGTGTGGATGTTCCATTCAGCATCAGCAGCACAGCAGCTTTCAGTGCCGCCTTCACGAATATACAAATCGTCGGTGGTACAGCAAAAGACCCGGACGCCTTGAATTGTGCAGAGTTGAAATGATGCTCACTCAGAAGGTCAACCAGACTTACCCGCGCCTGCTGGCCGATATAGGCGGCACCAATGCCCGTTTTGCGCTGGAAACTGCAGAGCGTCAGTTTGAGGCTGTCAGCGTGCTGGCCTGCATTGATTATTCCAGTTTGCCGGATGCGATTAAAAGCTATCTCGCCAGCATTGCGGTCAGGCAAGTACAGGTCAGGCATGATGCAAGATTAGCGCACGCTGCCATTGCGATTGCCAATCCCATCGATGGCGACAGCGTGCGCATGACTAATCATCACTGGAGTTTTTCCATCTCTGCCGTGCGCGAGCAACTCGACTTCAGCAGTCTGCTGGTCATCAATGACTTTACTGCGCTGGCAATGGCCTTGCCCTATCTGGATACCAGCCAGTTGCAGAAAGTTGGTGGCGGCATTGATGTGCCTGGTTCGGCCATAGGTTTGATAGGTGCTGGTACGGGGCTGGGTGTGTCCGGCATTATCCCCGCTGGTAGCTCCTGGGTACCGCTGTCCAGCGAAGGTGGGCATGCCAGTTTTGCGCCAGTAAGTCGGGAAGAAATGCGCATACTCGAATTAATGTGGCAGCAATATGAGCACGTCTCGGCAGAGCGCCTGTTGTCGGGCAGGGGGCTGGAATTGATCTGTGCTGCCATCTCTGGCAAGACCCTCGATGCAGCAGAGATCACACATCGTGCAGTTGATGGCAGTTGCGCAGATTGCCTGCGCACGGTTGAGCATTTTTGCGCCATCCTTGGCAGCATGGCTGGCAATGTTGCGCTGACTCTTGGAGCGACCGGCGGCATGTATATAGGTGGCGGCATCGTCCCCAGACTGGGACCTTTGTTTGCTGCATCTGCATTTCGTCAGCGCTTTGAAGCCAAGGGGCGGCTCAGCAGTTTTCTGGCGCAGATACCGACCTATCTGATTACTGAAGAATATCCGGCATTCCTCGGTGTATCAGCCATGCTGGCTGATCATCTTGGCAAGCAGGAAAAAAATTAATTATAAGGAGCTATATCTTGGAAACTTCACTACCGACAAGCGCTACCATAAGGTCTGATGGCAATGCCAGAAGCCAGACCAGCTCTCTCGTCATCGTGACGATCTTGTTTTTCATGTGGGGTTTTCTGACTTCACTCAATGATGTGCTGATCCCGCACTTGAAATCCATTTATACCCTCAGCTATGTGCAGGCGACGTTGGTGCAGTTTTGTTTTTTTGGCGCGTACTTTATTGTGTCCCTACCCGCCGGTATGCTGATCAAAAAAATCGGCTACCAGCATGGCGCAGTGACTGGCCTCGTCATTGCGGCCACTGGTTGCGCCATGTTCTATCCGGCATCCATGGGCAGCTATGCCTTGTTCCTGCTGGCGTTTTTTGTGCTGGCATCTGGCATCACGATTTTGCAGGTGGCGGCTAATCCCTATGTCACGGTACTTGGTGAAGCAAAGACAGCCTCCAGCCGCCTGACCTTGACACAGGCCTTCAATTCCCTGGGTACGACGGTGGCGCCTATTCTGGGTGGCATATTGATCTTGTCTGGCGCTGCGCTGACAGCAGTAGAGATCAATCAATTGCCAGCAGCTGAACAAGTCACGTATCGGGCCAGCGCCGGTGCTGCGGTGCAAATGCCCTACCTGATGTTGGCGGGTGCCTTGCTGTTACTGGCAGTCTTGTTCGCCTTTGCCCGCCTGCCTAAAATTACTCACGCTGAAGGAAGTGATGCCAAAGTCAGCAACGCAAAAACTTCGGTGCTGTCACATGCTCATCTGCTCATGGGGGCGATTGGTATATTTTTATATGTCGGTGGTGAAGTCAGCATAGGCAGTTTCCTCATCAATTTCCTCGGAGAGGCTGATGTAGGCAGCTTGCCACCCGCAGTCGCAGCGCACTATGTCAGTTTTTATTGGGGCGGTGCTATGGTAGGACGTTTCATTGGTTTTGCCGTCATGCGCAAGGTCAGCCCTGGCAAGACCCTGGCATTTAATTCTGCCGCTGCCATCATACTGATCCTGACCGCCATCTATAGTCATGGCTCGTTTGCGATGTGGGCGATACTGGCTGTGGGACTGTGCAATTCCATCATGTTCCCGACCATCTTCAGCATGGCTTTGAACAAGCTGGGGCCTTTGACGGGACAGGGCTCAGGCATTTTGTGCATGGCCATCGTCGGCGGTGCACTGGTGCCTTTCCTGCAAGGCTATCTGGCTGACACTATAGGCCTGCATGTTTCTTTTTATGTGCCTGCAGCCTGCTACACCTTTATCCTGTATTTCGGCATACGTTATGCAGAGATGTATTCCGATAAATTGGATTAATTTTTACTTTTGGTTTTCCTCGTTACAGGAGATTGCGGGAGCTTCATGCTCCCGCTTTTTTTCGCCTATGCTAAGCTGGTTCGTATGAAAAAAATCAACAATCCCTATCTGTTCTGGTCAGGCATAGTACTGGTGCTGGGTGCATTGATCCACCTTGCCACCATTTTTGGTGGCCCGGACTGGTACGCCTATATTGGCGCACCGGATGCCATCGTAGCAATGGCAAGGGCGGGCAAGCGATATCCAATCGTGGTCTGCATCATCATTGCCAGCTTCCTGTTTGTTTGTGCCGCGTTTGTTTTTTCTGGTGTGGGATTGATACGGCGTTTGCCATTTACGCGTGCAGTGCTGGCCCTGATGGCTTGTGGCTTCATAGTCAGGGGCGTGAGTTTTGTTCCCCTTATCATCTGGATGCCAGAAGCCCTGGCCTCGGTCACCAACATCCATGGCGTGAATGCCTTGCTGCTGATTACCTCGGCAATTTGCCTGTTCACTGGCTTGGGCATTGCCCTTGGCCTCTGGCAATTGATGCAATCACCTACCTGAAACGGTGATGAGGAAGGCTATCATTTTTCATGATACCCCTATTTTAATTCCATATTTTCCACAAAGACGTATTCCACCTACACTGTGAACACAGCAGATTTCAAAGGAAGTCGAAGAAGCGCTGCAGCGGAATTTCGAAAGCTTCTTTTGATGTCTCTTTGATTCGACCAGACCGGTTTCAAGTATCACGTCGCATATCTGACGTTGGCAGATGTGTTGCAGATAGCGTCTTGATATCGAATTTTGTGTCGAATTCGAATAAAATGGTAGTTATCACTACCAACGCAACGAGAGCCTATCTCTGATACCTCGCTATAGGCTACGAGCAAAATTGTGTCTTACCGGGCACAACGCATGCTCTTTGCGATCTAAATCACAAATTTTGGAGCCACCTTATGTCATCCGACACCACAATGGAGTCTGCTGGACTCTCGTCCCTCGCCAGAACTGGCAATAGCAATCAAGAAGCATCCAGCGATGCACTCGAAGCCAGCCAGATCACCAGCCCCCCGCAATTGAATGATGTGCAACTCGACGATAAATATACGTCGAACAGCGGCACGATCTTCCTGTCCGGTATACAAGCCCTGGTACGCCTGCCCATGATGCAGCGCCAGCGCGACCAGGCTGCGGGGCTGAATACGGCGGGATTTATTTCCGGCTATCGTGGTTCGCCTCTGGGTGGCCTGGATGAAACATTGTGGAAAACCAAAAAACTGCTGGAGCAAAACCATGTGCAGTTCGTGCCCGGCGTCAATGAAGACCTGGCAGCGACTGCAGTATGGGGCTCGCAAACGGTAGACCTGATAGGCCCGGCCAAATACGATGGTGTATTTGGCATGTGGTATGGCAAAGGCCCAGGCGTGGACCGTAGTGCTGACGTTTTCAAGCACATGAACCATGCGGGCACATCCAAACATGGCGGTGTCTTGCTGGTGGCCGGTGATGACCATGGTGCGTACTCATCGACGCTGCCGCATCAGTCCGACCATATTTTCTCGGCCTGCATGATCCCCATGCTGTATCCCAGCAATGTGCAGGAATACCTGGACCTGGGTCTGCATGCCTGGGCCATGTCGCGCTTTTCTGGCTGCGCAGTTGGCTTCAAGGCGCTGGCGGATACAGTGGAATCCACTTCTTCGGTCGATGCCGACCCTTTCCGCCTGCAAATCAAGATTCCGCAAGACTTTGTCATGCCTGAAGGTGGCCTGAATACCCGTCTGTCACTCGATACCCTTGGCATACAGGCACGTAAGCAAGAAGCCCTGATGCAGGATTACAAAATCTATGCAGCCCTGGCATATGCCCGCATCAACAAACTCAATCATGTCACTATAGACAGCCCGACTGCGCGTCTGGGCATCGTCGCATCTGGAAAATCCTATCTGGATGTGCTGGAAGCGCTGGAAGAACTGGGCATAGATGAAAAATTCGCTGCCGAGATAGGCATACGCCTGTTCAAAGTGTCCATGCCGTGGCCGCTGGAGCCAGATGGCGTGCGTGAATTCGCCCAGGGGCTTGATGAAATACTGGTGGTCGAAGAAAAACGCCAGATGGTTGAGTACCAGCTCAAAGAACAACTGTATAACTGGCGCGACGATGTGCGTCCACGCGTCATCGGCAAGTTCGATGAAAAAGGCGAATGGGTACATCCGCGTGGCGAATGGCTGCTGACTTCAAAGGCCGATTTTTCAGTAGCACAGATTGCCCGTGTGATTGCTTCGCGCATTGCCCGCTTCCATACCAGCGACCTCATCAAGGCCCGCCTGGCATTTTTGGAAGCCAAGGATGTTGTCCTCAGCAAACAAGTCAATACGCCTGCGCGCCCTGCTTATTATTGCTCAGGTTGCCCGCACAATACTTCAACCAAGGTGCCTGAAGGTAGCCTGGCTCTGGCAGGCATAGGTTGCCACGTCATGGCGACGGCGATTTACCCTGAATTCAATAAACTGACGACCCACATGGGCGGTGAAGGTGCGCCATGGATAGGCCAGGCCGCATTCTCTACATTGCCACATGTGTTCCAGAACCTGGGTGATGGTACATACTTCCATTCCGGTTACCTGGCGATACGCGCTGCGGTGGCGGCCAAGGTCAATATCACCTACAAGATTTTATACAACGATGCGGTTGCCATGACAGGTGGTCAGCCCGTAGACGGCATCATCAGTGTGCCGATGATGGCGCAACAGATGGCGGCAGAGGGCGTCAAGCGCATTGCCCTGGTGACTGAGGATTTGTCACGTTATACCGACAGATCAAACTTGCCCAGCTTTGCGACCCTGCATGACCGCAAGGACATGGATGCGGTGCAACGTGAATTGCGCGAGATACCCGGTGCAACCGTACTCATTTACGACCAGACCTGTGCCGCCGAGAAGCGTCGCCGCCGCAAAAAAGGCGAATTCCCTGACCCCAACCAGCGCATGTTCATCAATGAAGCAGTCTGCGAAGGCTGTGGCGACTGTGGCGTGCAATCCAACTGTACTTCCATCATGCCAGTGGAAACAGAATTTGGTCGCAAGCGCAGCATAGATCAATCGTCTTGCAACAAGGATTACTCCTGCGTCAAAGGTTTCTGCCCCAGCTTTGTCACGGTAGAAGGTGGCAAGCTGGTCAAATCCAAAACCGGCACTGCAAAGACCGATGACTTCGGCGCTTTGCCTGATCCCGTATTGCCAGTCTGTGAAAGTTCATACAACATCCTTCTGAACGGCATAGGCGGCACCGGTGTAATTACGGTCGGTGCCTTGCTCGGCATGGCCGCGCATCTGGAAGGCAAGGGCGCATCGGTACTCGACATGACAGGCATGTCGCAAAAAAATGGCTCGGTGACTTCGCATATACGCATCGTCAACCAGGCTGGCAAATTGCGTGCACAGCGTATTGCGACCGGTGAAGCTGACCTGATACTTGGCTGCGATATCCTGACTGCTGGCGCACATGATGCTATTTCCAAAATGCGCGCAGGCCGTACCCGTGCTGTCATCAATACCCATGAACAGCCGACTGGCCCGTTTGCCAGGAATCCTGACTGGCAATTCCCGCTGGAATCGGTAGAGCATCTGATTTCTGAATCAGTCGGTGGCAACGTCGATTTCATCAATGCCACCAAACTGGCAACGGCCTTGATGGGTGACTCTATCGCCACCAACCTGTTCATGCTCGGTTTTGCCTATCAGAATGGTGCGATACCGGTATCTGAAACAGCCTTGCTGCGGGCGATAGAACTGAATGGCGTTGCCATAGAAGCTAACAAGAAAGCCTTCCTTTGGGGCCGCCGTGCTGCCGTGGACTTCACCCGTGTGGAAAAAATCGCCATCCCTGGGCAGCCTGTTGTCATCCAGATGCCGCAAAGCCTGGATACCCTGGTCAAACGCCGCATTGCAGTATTGACGGATTACCAGAACGCCGCCTATGCCCAGCAATATGCGAACCTGGTTGAAAAGGTGCGCAAGGCTGAGTCTGCATTGAATGCCGGTAACAAGTTCAGCATGACAGTCGCCAAGTATGCTTTCAAACTCATGGCCTACAAGGATGAGTATGAAGTCGCACGCTTGTATACCAATGGCGATTTCACGGCAAAGCTCAAGCAACAGTTTGAAGGCGACTTCAGCCTGAAATTCAATCTGGCACCTCCTATCTTCTCGAAGAAAGATGGACAGGGTCATCTGGTCAAGGCTCAATATGGTTCCTGGGTCTGGCAGGCATTCAGGCTGCTGGCCAAACTCAAGGGCTTGCGTGGTACGGCACTGGATATCTTTGGCCGCACAGAAGAACGCAAGGCCGAACGTGCCCTCATCGTTGAATACACAGCCCTGATGGAAAAACTGGCAGCGGGCCTGAATGTAGACAATCTGGAACAGGCCATTGCTCTCGCGAGCCTGCCTGAAAAAATACGCGGTTACGGCCATGTCAAAGAAAAGGCCATGCAGGCGTATCATGCAGAAAAGGCAGTTTTGCTGAATCCTCAAAATACAACAGTGATCAAGGAAGTGGCGCGCGTAGCCTGATCTATGATTATGCAAGACTCACTTTTTATAGAAGTGAGTCTTGCAATGTCTGTTGATGAGTTGCTGCTGAATAATTTGCTCAAACAAGACGGCCAAACCTTGGCCCAATTTTTATATGCTAAAAAAGCTCATGTTTGTATTGATGGCAACGGCTGGCCTGTGCATAACAGTTGCAGAGGCAGCGCCTGCGTCAACTTTCCGTATCTTCTTCCCCCGGCTTATGCTGGCTAAGGGAGATGGGGAACGTGTCACTGAGATCAAACTGACACAAGCTTGTGGAGAATTCTGGGCATGGCAGGCATACCCAAAGACTGGGGTGTTGAAATCGTCAGCCCCAGTTCTGGCACTGCAAGTTTGCATGCCAGTGCTGGTCATGGCGCTTCCAGCTTATTTGATTTGCAAAAATGGAATGGGGTAGTACAAATATCAGGTACGCATGCCAGATGTATGGACTTGAGTGCGGTCATTACGACAGAGATAGGTGAGCGTCGCAAGGAATACCATTTTTCCGGACGTGAGTTGCATCTACGCAAATAAGCGGGGTAATAAATGCATGTATTACCAACACATAGCCAAAGAGCACTCTTGCGAGCAATGAATTGCATGAAAAGCATGATCACAATTTTTAATTGACGTTTACGTTAACGTCATATAACTTAGCCTAACCCAAACACAGTGATTGTTGTCAAATAACAATAATCATTGTGATAAAACAAGACCGATGAGGAAGACATGACTGACCTGTCCGTTGCCCAGAACCTGACTGAATACAAACCAGCCAACAAAGTGCGCTTTGTTACCGCCGCTTCCCTGTTCGATGGCCATGATGCCTCGATCAATATCATGCGCCGCATTTTGATGGCGAATGGTGCAGAAGTTATCCATCTGGGTCATAACCGCTCGGTAGAAGAAATCGTCACTGCCGCTCTGCAGGAAGATGCTCAGGGCATCGCCATTTCCAGTTACCAGGGTGGCCATGTTGAATACTTCAAATACATGATAGACCTGCTCAAGCAACGCGGCGGTGCGCATATCAAGGTGTTTGGCGGTGGCGGTGGTGTCATCGTGCAGGAAGAAATTGCTGACCTGCATGCCTATGGCGTGACCCGTATTTTCAGCCCTGAGGATGGCCAGCGCATGGGCCTGGTGGGCATGATTTTGTCGATGATACAGGCTTGCGACAGTGACCTCTCTGGCTATGCACCAACGACGCTGGCAGTATTGCAGCAAGGCGATATCGCCGACAAACACCGTCCACTGGCGCAATTGATTACCGCGCTGGAAAACGACAAGGTCGCGCCGGAATTGCGCACGCAATTGATGGATGCGGCAAAAGCCAGCAAGACACCTACCCTGGGTATTACGGGTACCGGTGGTGCCGGTAAATCCTCGCTGACGGATGAGTTGATACGCCGCATACGACTGGACCAGGATGATCACCTGAACATTGCCCTGATTTCCATAGACCCATCGCGCCGCAAATCTGGTGGTGCCTTGCTGGGTGACCGCATACGCATGAATGCGATCAACCCATGGAAGGGCAAGCTCAAGGTTTTCATGCGTTCGCTGGCAACCCGTGAAGCCGGTTCAGAAATTTCACAAGCCTTGCCAGACGTCATCGCTGCTTGCAAAGTTGCCGGTTTTGACCTGGTCATCGTCGAGACTTCAGGCATAGGCCAGGGTGACGCAGCGATTGTGCCGCACGTCGATGTGTCCATGTATGTGATGACGCCAGAATTTGGTGCCGCATCGCAGCTGGAAAAAATCGACATGCTGGACTTTGCCGATTTTGTCGCCATCAATAAATTTGACCGCAAAGGCGCACAAGATGCCCTGCGCGATGTCGCCAAACAATACCAGCGCAACCGCGAATTGTGGACGCAGAAGCCCGATGAAATGCCAGTCTATGGCACGCAAGCTTCACGCTTCAATGATGATGGCGTGACTGCGCTGTATCAAGGCATCTTGCCAGCACTGGTGCAACGTGGTTTGCTGGCCAAGCCAAGCAAACTGGCCGCCATCAGTGTCAAATATTCCAGTGCCAAGAATGTTATTGTGCCACCGGCCCGCAGCCGTTATCTGGCTGAGATTGCCGATACGGTACGTGCCTATCACAAGAATACTGGCAAGCAGGTCTTGATTGCCCGTGAGCGCCAGCAACTACAAGAAAGCAAGCGCATGCTCTCAGTGGCAGGCAAGCCTGCTGATTTTGATGACTTGATTATCGAGCGTGAAAACCGCCTCGATGGTGAATCCAAAAAACTCATCAGCATGTGGCCAGATATGCAGGCTGCCTATGCCGGTGATGAATATGTTGTCAAGATTCGCGACAAAGAGATACGCACCCGCCTGGTACAGCAATCCCTGTCCGGTACAAAAATTCGCAAGGTGGCTTTGCCACGCTTTGTCGATCACGGTGAAATCCTGCGCTGGCTGTTGCTGGAAAATGTACCTGGTTCTTTCCCCTTCACCGCCGGTGTGTTCGCCTTCAAACGTGAAGGCGAAGACCCTACCCGCATGTTTGCAGGTGAGGGTGACCCTTTCCGTACCAACCGTCGTTTCAAGCTGGTGTCGCAAGGCATGGATGCCAAGCGCCTGTCTACTGCTTTTGACTCGGTGACACTGTACGGTGCAGACCCGGCCATTCGTCCTGATATCTACGGCAAGGTCGGTAACTCTGGCGTGTCAGTCGCGACACTGGAAGACATGAAGGTCTTGTATGACGGCTTTGATCTGTGCGATCCGGCCACATCGGTGTCCATGACCATCAATGGCCCGGCACCGACCATACTGGCCTTCTTCATGAATACTGCCATCGACCAGCAGATGGAAAAATTCCGCGTCGATAACAAGCGCGAACCCACTGCTGATGAATCCGCCAAGATTCGTGCCTGGGTATTGCAAAATGTACGTGGCACGGTGCAAGCAGATATCCTCAAGGAAGACCAGGGCCAGAACACCTGTATCTTCTCGACAGAATTCTCGCTGAAGGTCATGGGTGATATACAGGAATATTTTGTCCATCACCAGGTACGCAATTTCTATTCTGTTTCCATCTCCGGTTACCATATTGCCGAAGCCGGTGCGAACCCGATTTCTCAACTCGCGTTCACGCTGTCGAATGGCTTTACCTTTGTCGAAGCCTATCTGGCGCGTGGCATGCACATTGATGATTTTGCGGCCAACCTGTCCTTCTTCTTCAGCAATGGCATGGACCCTGAATACACCGTGCTGGGCCGCGTCGCCCGCCGTATCTGGGCCGTAGCCATGCGTGATAAATATGGTGCGAATGACCGTAGCCAGAAACTGAAATACCATATCCAGACCAGCGGTCGTTCCCTGCATGCGCAAGAGATAGATTTCAACGATATCCGCACCACACTGCAAGCCCTGATTGCGATCTACGACAACTGCAACAGCCTGCACACCAATGCCTATGATGAGGCCATCACCACGCCTACTGATGAATCAGTGCGCCGTGCTTTGGCTATTCAGCTCATCATCAATCGTGAATGGGGTCTGGCCAAGAATGAAAATCCTATCCAGGGCAGCTTCATCATCGAAGAACTGACTGACATGGTAGAAGAAGCCGTCATGCAAGAGTTTGAACGCATCGCTGAGCGTGGTGGTGTACTCGGTGCGATGGAAACCGGCTATCAACGCGGCAAGATACAGGAAGAATCCATGCACTATGAACACCTGAAACATGACGGCACTTTACCCATCATCGGTGTGAATACTTTCCGTAATCCAAAAGCCAATGACACGCCGCAAAAGATAGAACTGGCGCGTTCTACCGAAGAAGAAAAGCAATCGCAGTTGCAACGCCTGGCAGATTTCCATGGCCGCCATGCGGATGTGGCACCGAAGGCGCTGGCGGCCTTGCAGCTGGCGGCGATCAATAATGAGAATGTGTTTGCCAGGTTGATGGATGCGGCACGGGTTTGTTCGCTGGGGCAGATTACAACCGCACTTTTCGAAGTAGGAGGGCAATATCGTCGCAACATGTAGTTGTGTCACGCTGATAAATCCAATTAGCGGGCGCATAGCTGCGTTGCAAATGCGCGCAATACCGACGTATTGCTGTGCTTTGCGCCTTGCTCTGCATCCCGCGAATTGAATTTCTCAGCGTGCCACGGGTACGGTTTGTTTATGGGCGGCGCTGCGCACGCTTATATAAAGCACTAAAAGTTGAATGACTCTGTATGTACGGTGGAGATAAAACTTTCGAATTACAAAAAGCCCGAAAACTCTTCGGGCTTTTTTTGTTTTTTTGCTAAACGCTATTTATTGCTAGAATACCTATCTACATTTAATTTGGTCATTGCTGCGATGCTGCAGCTTTCAGGAGTATTCCATGCGTACCATTCTCGTTTTAGCTTGCGTCTCTATTCTCGCTGCCTGCAACAAACCCCCAGAACCCAAGGTTGAACCCAGTGCTTCAGCCAATTTTCTTTCCGAACAGAAAGCTCAATTGGATAAGGCTAAAGCGGCGGCGCAGTTGATGCAGCAAAAGTCGGATGAACAAAGGGCGATTGTCGAGGTCCAAACCGGCGGGGCTGCTGCCAAACCTGCGAAGAGTGATGCTGGCAAGTAGCATTACTTTGAGGGCCACTTTGCAGTAGGTTGGTAAGCCGAATATGTTTTTCCAATGGAGTCTTCATGTTGATTTCTTTTCGTCGTCTAGCCTTGGTTTCCTGCCTTAGCCTGCCTGCACTTGCCCACGCGCAATTGCCTGTGCAAGCCAATCCTGATCATGAAGCAATGTTGTCCAGTGCGGATGCGCGGCTGGCAGCCAATAAACGGCTGGTGTATGACTTTTGGCGGGAAGTGTTTGAGGGGGGGCATATGGAGCTGGCAGATAAATATCTGGCTGTATCCTATATCCAGCACAACCCCAATGTGGCGACCGGGCGGGCGGCTTTTGTAGAAGTCTTCAGCAAATTCGTCAAACCCAAAGACATACAGGCCAGGGTCAAGGCACCCTTGGTGGCGATAACGGCTGAAGGTGATAAAGTCATTTTGAGCTTTGTCAGTACCGTGCCGGATGCCAAAGATGCAGGCAAGAAATATACAACGACCTGGTTTGACATGTTCCGCATAGAGAATGGCAAGATTGCAGAACACTGGGACCCGGCTTTGAAAGAAAGCAATTGAGAGGAACAGATACAGATGTTGCATAAGAATTTGATTTCAGAGGCGGCATCTTTGCCAGTCGCCTGGCGTTCCACTATTTTGGGCAAGGCAGGTGGTGCGCAAGTCAAAGTCTTGCGTATGGATGAAAGTGATTATCCAGATGAAACGCATGATTTCACTGAAGCCTTACTGGTGCTGGACGGGCAAATGAATCTGGACATCCATGGTGAGATAGTGGCTGTCAAAGCGGGTGAGTTGTACCTGGTGCCCGCGCATACGCCGCACGCGGTTGCGGCGGGTAGCAGGGGTACTCTGGTTATCATTGATCAGTAAAGCAGCAATGCAGAATTGAGTTTTGGCTGTAGATTGTAAATCCTCTTGAATCTATATTTAAAATGGAGACGGCATCATGCAAAAAATCACCCCTACCCTCTGGTTCGATCATCAGGCCGAAGAAGCAGTACATTTTTACCTCGATATCTTCAAGGATGCAAAAATCCTGGATGTAGTCCGCTATGGCGAAGGTGCCCCTCTGCCTAAGGACACGGTGTTGACGATCAAGTTCACCATGGCCGGACAAGAATTCGTCGCCCTGAATGGTGGGCCTGTGTATAGTTTTACTCCTGCCATTTCCTTCGTCATCGATTGTGAAACGCAGGAAGAGGTGGATTATTACTGGGACAAATTGTTGGCGGGCGGTGGTCAGGAAAGCCAGTGTGCCTGGCTCACTGACAAATATGGCCTGTCCTGGCAAGTTGTACCCCAAGCATTGATCCGTTATCTCAGTGATGCCGACCAGGAAAAGTCGCAAAGAGTCATGATGGCCATGTTCCAGATGAAGAAAATTATCATTGCTGATCTGGACAAAGCCTACGTCGGATGAGTTTGTAAAAAATGTAAATTTTGTAAATGTTTCTACCTATATCCAAGTTTTGATTTTATTTATGTAAGATTGCCAGACCCAAAATTCAGTGTATGAATTGCTGATTGCCTGTCTATAAGCCACTTACATCCAAAGGTAAATAAAATTGAAACTACCAAAGTCATTGATTTTTGCGTTTTTCTTGTCCGCCATGACGGGGTTTGTCATGGCTGAGACCGTCGTCGTGAATCCTTACGGTAAGTACCTGGAAGGTGAAGATGTGGACGTGGAAATGGCGCAATTTGCTGGCAGAAATGCAGATGGCTTGTATGATATCTTGTTGAAGATGAAGGGTGCCGCCGCATTTAATGCCGGTATTGATGGCAAGACGATCAAATACCGCGCAGTACATGGAGGCTCTGGTGTGGATTACCAACTTAACGGCAAGACACGTATGTCGCTAAGACAAAATTCAGGTGGTTCAGCTTCGTCGTATCAAGTGTTTTTGGATGGACGAACAATTTCCATCAATGAGGTAAAGTCAAAATCACAAGAGGTGCGCCCCTTGCATTTGCTGACTGCCTCGACAGAAGCTACAAAATAAGTTGTCTGAGCTATGATACAAATGCCTGTCCTGATGACAGGCATTTTTTTGCCAGCTAACTAAAACCGATTCCGGTATCCCGACAGGCAAGCGCATTAATCGCTAAAATACGTGTGTAGATGCAATTTTCTGCTGAGTACTTTGCAGGCAATTGCTGATGCAGGAATTTATTGTCTGTTTTAGCGGAATCGTATGCATACCAAAAAACTTTTATTGACTTTGTTTGAATACAAAGCCTGGGCCAATGCTGACTTGTATCAGCTGGCTGCCAGTGTCTCGCCGGACGAGCATGCGCGTGAATTGCATGATGCGATACGCATCCTCAATCATGTCTATGTAGTTGACAAGATTTTCGTCGCCAACCTGCAAAGCCAGCAACATGGTTTTACAGCGTTGAACACCAAAGAAACACCCACACTGGCTGATTTGCAGCGAGGCGTGCAAGAAGTTGATCAGTGGTACATAGACTATGTCGCCGCCCAGCAAGAAACCAGGTTTGCAGATGACATACGCTTTACTTTTGTGGATGGCACACCCGGCTGCATGTCACGTGGCGAGATGTTATTGCATGTGGCTACCCACGGAAATTATCACCGGGGTGCGGTTGGCCGTATCTTGTTCCAGATAGGTAAGCAGCCACCGAAAGATACTTTGACCGTATTCCTGAGCCGACAAACGGATGCTCAGTCTTGACTACCATACGCAGAGCCAGTGATTCGGATGCCAGCGCCCTGCAGACAATTTACCAGAAATGTCTGGTCGAAGCTGTATGGCAGCAGCGCGCTGCAGAAACCATTCCCGATTTTGTTGATGTTATGCATGGCGAAACAGTATGGGTCGCAGTGGATGCACTGGATCATGCATTGGCTGTTCTGGCAGTGCAGGAAGCTGATGCCTATATCCATCATTTGTATGTAGCTCCCCAGACGCAAGCGCAAGGACTAGGCAGGGCGCTCTTGCAGCATCTGCAAACTTATTTAGCTTTCCCGTGGCGATTGAAATGCGTGGCACAAAACCATGCTGCCCTGAAATTTTATCAGCATCTGGGATGGCATCAAATCGAGCAGGGGCAAGGGGAGGATGGGGTTTATTACCTGCTGGAACATACCGGGCCGCTTTAGGAAAATAATTCCACTGAATAATTATCCCTATGAAATATAAAAAAATACTTGCAACCTTCTTGTTGGCAGTATCTGGTTGTGCTTGCGCAGATGTTGACGTCAATATCAAATTTCTGCATCCACAGGCACTCGAAGTGAGTTATCAGTTACCACTGGCATGCACTCAACTGGTCTTTAAAAAGCATGGCAGTGATGCAGCAAAAATACGTAGCAGCTGGCAGTCACTTGATGCTTGTGGCAAGGCGGATGGTGAGCATGCGAGCGGTCAGCAAGTGGCGTGTACGCGATTACTTTTCCAGGTACCTGTAAGTGCTAATAAAGTGCGGGGCTATCCCGCGGCTTTCCCCGTGGGGGATGCGATCTATGTTCATACCAGCAATTTTGCCGTGGATGAAAGTTGCGGCAAAGTGAACTACAGTTTTAGCGCACCTGGAATTGCCATGAATGCTCGGGTGTTTGCAGACAATGCCAGGGCCACAGATGGAAACGGTGGTGATATGGCTGCCTTATTATTGCCAAAGCAATTAAAGGTGGAAGGTAATTTTATTGGCTATTTTGATGCAGCGATGGGGGAAGCCAATATCAGCAATATACGCAAAACGGGTGACGAAAGCGTCGCTTTTTTGCGTCAGGTCATGCCAAAAGCAAAATTCGAGATGCCCGTCGTTGCGGTCTCCAGGGTGACAGGTCCTGGTAGGGCCAGACCAGATGGCGACGCAGCCGACGTCATGCGTCTGGCCTTTGTCAATTGGCCCTTGCAGCCGGATGCTGAGACAGATCGCATGATGACATTGTTTGTGTCGCATGAATTTAGTCATCGTTTTCAAATGCGCGATGCGACTGATGCCTACGCTGATGCACGTCTGATCCATGAAGGTGGTGGCGAATTCTTGCGCTGGTTGATGGCCGTCCATAAAGGATGGCTGACCCATGAGCAGGCTGCCGAAGACTTGAACATGGCTCTGGGCGAGTGTTTTCTCCATGTACGTCAGTCCGTTTGGGGTAGTTTGACGGCAAATCAGATACGTGGCGGGCTACTGGATTATCGTTGCGGGCTGGCAGTCTATGTGTATGGATTGGCAGCAAGGCAGGGCAAGGCTGGACCATTTGAGCGTTTTGATGGTTTTTATGAGCAGCTCAGACTGGCACAGGCAGTAAAGCCAGATTTTGCCCACGCTCTTGAATGTGGTGACGAACCTGCATGCAAGAGTAAATGGTTGCCACGTCTGCTTGGCAAGCAAGAAAGCATGCAGGCTGTCTGGGTAGATTTTTTTCAGCAAACAGGGTTGGCCCATCCAGTCGTCGCCAGCCAGCAACAAAAAAATGCCATGATCAATCAAGCCATGCAGGAATTGATGAGGGAGGATTGCGGTAGCGCCAGCATGTTTCCACAAGCGGACAAAATCAGCGTGGATGAAGTCAAAAGCTGCAAAATGCTGCGCGGCGGCATGAGCATCATCAAGTCAGAAAATTTGCCTTTATACAATCATCCTGACACCCTGGCGGCCATCATAGAAGCTTGCAAGCAGCGCTCTCAGGTCAGCTTGATCATGGAATCTGGCCTGCAACTGGATATGCCTTGCAAGAAGGCATATCAGCCCGTTGAGCGATTTTATGCAGTTGATATGAAAAAGTTGTTAACTAGTCTGAACCGCTGATTGTATAAATTTGGACCTCGCCAGATTTGGCGCTTGTAGTCTCCGCGGGTTTGATGAATACTGGAAACTTAATAGAGAGTCTATTTCCCCATATCCAACTCAATCAGGGCTGCCCATGCCAGACAAAGTTGAAGTATCCAGAGTTGCCCTATACCGCGCCATGGTAGAGCAGGCTCAGGATGCCTTGCTTGTGTTAGAGGGGGAGCATTTCATAGATTGCAATCCCAGTGCCGAGAAAATGTTTGGCTTATCAAGAGAGCAATTACTTGCCCGCGCACCGGTACATTTATCAGCCGCCAGCCAGTTTGACGGGCGGGATTCCCTGACTGCCGCCAACAGTTATATAGAGCTGACCAAGGCTGGCCAGTCCCAGCGCTTTGAATGGGCTTCACGCAGGGCAGATGGTAGCCTGTTCACGTCTGAAGTAGCCCTGAATCTCCTGGAAGACAATGGGCGTCTATGCATCGTTGCTGTGGTACGTGATATTTCCGAGCACAAGCAGGCAGAGTTGGCCGCGCGCAAGAAAAATGAAAAGCTGCGCGTTTTACTGGAAAATTTTCCTGGCGGTGTTTCACTGATCGATGAAAATCTCAGGGTTGTTGCCTGGAATAGTGAACTGTTGCGCATGCTGGATTTGCCGCCCGCCTTGTTTCAGGGCCAGTCACCGCTGGCGCGGGAAGTGTTTGAAGCGAATATCAAGCGTGGGGAATATGGTGAATTCAGCAGCGCCAGCGATGAAGAAAAACTGGCCAAGCTCATGGCCATCATACAAAGCGATGTTCCTTATTTTTATGAACGTCTGCGTTCTGACGGCAGCTTCATAGAAGTGCGTGGCGTGCCGGTAGAGGGCGGTGGTTTTGTCACTACCTGCATGGATGTGACAGCCAAACGCCGTATAGAAATTGAATTCCGCAAGCAATCCCTGTTTCTGAAAGCCGTGCTGGCACATATGCCCCAGGGCCTGAGCGTGTTCGATGACCAATTGAAGCTGTATTTGTGGAATCAGGGTTTTCTTGATGTGCTTGATTATCATGCTGATGCGATTTATCAGGGTGTGCCATTTGAAGACTTATTGCGCATCATGGCCGAGCGCGGTGAATACGGTGAAGGTGATATCGAAGAGCTCATCAGTACCCGCCTGACTTTGGCCAGGCAGTTTCAGGCACATCAGTTTGAACGCATCCGCCCAAATGCCCATACCCATCTGGTGCAGGGCAAGCCCATCCACGAAAATGGCGAGCTGCAAGGCTTTGTTACCACCTATACTGATATCACCGAACTTAAAAAAGTACAAACGGCCTTGTCGAAAGCCAATGCCTTGCTGGAACAGAATGTCGCCGAGCGAACCACAGAACTGCGCCATACCCAGGATGATTTGATGCGCAGTGAAAAACTGGCAGCCCTGGGTTCGCTGGTGGCAGGTGTTGCACATGAACTCAATACCCCCATAGGCAACAGCTTGCTGACTGCCAGCACCCTGCAAGCCAAGACCCAGGAGTTTGCCCAGAAGGTGGGCGATAGCAATATCCGTCGCTCGGACCTGGCCGCCTATCTGCAGGCAGCACAACACGCCAGCGAGTTGATAGAACATGGTTTGAACAATGCGGCAGACCTGGTTGCCAGTTTCAAGCAAGTGGCTGTCGACCAGGCCAGTTCCAAGCGCCGCCGTTTTCATCTCGGCAAGGTTTGCCATGATGTGATTGCCACCATGATGGCCAAGATACGTCAGGCAGGTTTGCAGATCAGCCTGGATATACCCGAGCATATAGAACTGGACAGTTTTCCAGGGCCGCTGGATCAGGTGATTTGCAACCTGGTCGATAATGCCATCCTGCATGCCTTTGAAGGTACGCCCGACGGACAAATCTGGATCAGCGCCACCATGCTGGGGCAAGAAAGAGTGAAACTGCGCTTTGATGATAATGGCGTGGGCATACCAAGTGAAAACCTGCGGCGCGTATTTGATCCCTTCTTTACTACCAAACTGGGTCAGGGTGGTACCGGGCTGGGCATGAATATCGTCTATAACATCGTCACCAGTTTGCTGGGTGGTGATATCCGCATAGAGAGTGAAGAGGGTGCTGGTACCAGTTTTATCATGCAAATCCCTCTTGTTGCGACTGTCAATGATACTGATTCCGTTGATACCGCTGACTAATGCACTCGGGTATTCCCGGTTTGAGAAGAGCGGTCGGCTATACTGTCTTTCTTTTTGCATCAAGAAAGCATCTCATGTCTCAATTTCCCGCCTGCCCGGTCTGCTCCATGGAAAATACTTATCCAGATGGCGACAACTATATCTGTGCCGATTGTGGTCATGAATGGCCCATGCAGGCTAACACTACTGCGGACGACAATGATGAACGTATCGTCAAGGATTCAAATGGCAATGTGCTGGCCGATGGTGATGCTGTCGTCCTCATCAAGGATTTGAAAGTCAAAGGTTCGTCTACCACGCTGAAAATGGGCAGCAAGGTGAAAAGCATACGCCTGGTCAGCGGCGACCATGAAGTCGATTGTAAAATGGACGCAGGCAATTTCATGTTAAAAGCCTGTTATCTGAAAAAAGTCTAATCTGGAGTACTACATGCGGCACATACTGGTCTACGGTGATTCTTTGTCCTTGGGCTTGATCCCGACGACACGCAAACGTCTGAACTTTGAAGAGCGCTGGCCAGGTGTACTGGAGATCGGCCTCAACAGTGCAGATCAGCATGTGCGCGTAGTGGAAGATTGCCTGAATGGCCGCCGCACTGTGTGGGAAGACCCCTTCAAGCCAGGTCGAAATGGATCGCAAGGTCTGGCGCAACGCATAGAAACCCTGACACCCCTGTCGCTGGTGATCGTCATGCTGGGCATTAATGATTTCCAGTCCATGCATCAGAATGATGCCTGGTTATCCTCACAAGGATTGGCTGTGATTATCAATACCATACGGCAGGCACCGATAGAGCCAGGTATGCAGATCCCGCCCATACTCATCGTGGTACCGCCACCGCCACGTATACCCAAGGGGGCGATTGCCCCCAAGTTTATCGGCTGTGAAGAAAAATGTACTGGTCTGGCCGATGCCTATAAAGAAGTTGCCGCTGCTGCAGGCTGCCATTTCTTTGATGCAGGCAGTGTCGTTACTTCCAGTGAATATGATGGCGTGCACCTGGATGCTGACCAGCATTTGATACTGGGCTGGGAACTGGTCGGTGTGGTGTCTTCCATCCTCAAATAAGTTTTTATGAGCGCTGACTTGCATGCCATTCAAAACCTCCTGGCCAGGTTCGCCAATAGTTTTGACCTGAAAGACTGGGACGCTTTGCGCGCCTGCCTGGCTGCATCTGTTTATACCGATTATTCAGACTTGCGCGGCACCCCGCCTGAACGAATGAGCAATCAGCGTTATGCAGAATTACGCCGCATCGCCTTGCAAGACTTACAGACCCATCATCTGAGTGGCAATACTGACATTGAATTATCAGGTGATGCGGCCAGGGCAAAAGTCTCGACGATTATTTTTCGCAAAAATGCAGAAGGCCAGACCCTGCATACGCATTGCCTTTATGAATTTGGTTTGACTAAGGCAAACGCGCAATGGTTGATCAATTCCATCGTCCAGAAAGTATTCTGGAGTGATGGCCAAGCTGCCATACACGCCGGTATCGTCAAATAAGAAAGCCACCCCAAGGTGGCTTTCTTACTGCTTTATTAGGAAAACATCCAGCCAGACATCAGGCAAATTGTATCTGTCCGTCGTAAATGCCCACCAGTGCAATCGCTACCGAAGTATCAGTAGCCGTTACTGCAGAGGCAATTGCGATACCATTGGTGATGGATGCCTCAGGCGTCAGGAAATTCAAGCCCCATTCAACAGCGAACTGGTTGGCGACCTTGATTTTATTATCCAGCAAATTGACGACCCAGCCCCAGGTCGCATCGCCCGTGAAAGCACGTGCGCCGGCCAGCACGGCACTGACCATGGAACCACGGCTTTGTATGCCGGTATCGAGTTCATTGAGCCAGTATTTCAGTCCAGCCGCATCTGCACCATCGGTTCTGCCCATGGCATTCTTATAAATGATATTGATGAAATCAGTATTGCTGAGGCTGGCGCTATAGCCTGTTTGCGCCGGGAACTGGGCAGCCGCCAGGAAGAAGGCATCACCTATCTGCTTGAAGCTCATGCCAGACTTGAACTGAGTGATCCAGTAATCCAGGCCGTCAGCATCAGGCACGCGGTTGAAATAGGCCACATACAATTCTTCCAGCGCCTTCAATTCCCCGGTCTTGATGGTGTGGGCATTGTCATACACCATGGTATTCACGATGTAGTCGGTGAACTGAATTTTTTCTACATTATGGGCAGCCCAGTAAGCCGCATTTTGATTACCCAGCAACACAGTATTATTGCCAATTTCATTGACGAAATAGCTGCCACCACCCGTACCCAGTTTGGCGCTGATGACCAGCGTATCGATACCTGCGCCGCCATCAATATAGTCATAACGCACAGACTCAGGCGCACTCAGGCCTATCGTATTGTTGCTGCCATCAAACTGGAAGATAGTGTTATTGCCATTCAGGCTGCTGGCGGCACCGCTGACATTGACGACAGTTTTGTCCAGCGTGGTGGTTTCAGTTTGTTGGGTGGTGCTGAGGTTTTTGCGTATGTAGCCGGTGCTGTCTATGGTCGTCAGGCTCAGGCTGGCACCAGCCTTGTAGGCACCAGAACCATAGGCATCAAAATAGACTTTGCTTGTGGTATTGACAGTGTTACCGCCTATCTTCCAGGTATAGGCCAGCAAACTGCTGTCTGGCACCGATGGCTGATAAACACCGGGTATGCTGGAATACAGGTCAAGATAGTCACCAATGGCGGCATAATATTTCAGCGCAAAGGCTTCTTTTTCAGGCGCACTGAAGGCCACACCCAAATGATTCATTTTTGAATCCTGGGTAGCACGCCAGATACCTGAGTCGCGGTAATAACCACCCTGATAAGTACCGACCACGCCGAGATCGCCATCCTTGTAACCCAGCCAGGCCGACCAGGGTATCCGGCTTAGCGAATCAGTGACATGGGGACTAGCCAGGAAACCAGGATCAGTCACAGGGTAATTACTGGCGATGGAAGTATCCACATATTCGTCCTGCAGGCCAGCAAAGCTGTGGCCGATTTCATGCAGCACCACTTCAGCAGAAGAAATATTCCCGGCAGATGCCCAGGCGATAGAACCACCGGCACCACCGTATAGTGCGGTATTGACCAGCACTATCACTAGTTCATGCGCATCGCTGGCGACAGCACCGTTGACGACCGTATTTACTTTGGAAAAATCACCATATAACAAACGTCCGTCACTACCATGCTGGGTGGCATCGAAATAAGTATTGACGCTGATATTTTTATTGGGCTGGTCTGTGCCTGATTGTGTCGAAGCGACAAAAATAGCGCTGGCATTGAACAGGTTTTTATACGGTGAAAATGGCGCATTCAGCTTGGCATTGGCATCACCCAGCATATTGTCGAGAAATTTTTGCGCATCTGCCAAAAACTGGGCGCGCTCTGCTGCAGTATAACCTTCAGCAACAAAGACAATATCAACCCGGTTTTTGCTGCTGCCAGTATTCAGTATGGTGATGACGTCTGCCATGATGGGTGAGCCCTGTTATAAGTACGGATTTTAGCAACGCTGTAGCACTATCGCCGAGCATTGCCGTGTCAAAAGTAATCCCGTAAATATATTAACAAAAACGGGCAAACGCTATCGTACAACAATGTATATGAAAAAAGACATGAATTTCATGTGGGGAATTGCAACAAGTGTTGCAAAATTGAATTGCGGTACTGACGGCCCATTTACAGATGATCCCAGTTCAATCAGGAAAAAGCATCTTGCACTTAATACACATCCCGTCTGTACAGCCCCAACTCCGCCATGCTTTCCAGTGTATCCAGACCCAGGATATTACTCAAGGTCTGGTGCACATCTTCTGCCATGCCTTGCAGACTGCCACAGACAAGAATTGCAGCGCCTTGTTCCACCCATTTCAGGATGTCTGCCTGCTGTTCTTGTATGGCATGCTGTACATAGCGGCGTTCAGCCTGGTCACGGGAAAAGCACAGGTTCACTTTATTGAGCACGCCATTGGTTTGCCAGGCCAGGATTTCTTCACGATGGAAAAAATCATGTGCCTCATTTCTTTCACCAAAAAACAACCAATTGTGTAAATGACCATGGCTTGCACGTGCCTTGATGTGGGCGCGCAAACCCGCCAGCCCGCTGCCGTTGCCGATCAGGATCAGTGGGCAGTCCTGTGCTGGTGCACGGAAGTTGCGATTTTCGCGTATGCGCAGTTTGATGCTCTGTCCGATTTCTGCATAGGCTGTCAGCCAGCCAGAACCTATGCCCAGGCTGCCATCAGGTCTATGCATTTGGCGTACCAGCAATTCCAGCTTGCCATCGGCGGGCAAGGATGAAATAGAATATTCACGATGTGGCAGGGCAGGGCGCTCGCCCGTATTATTGACTGCATTAGCCTCTGGCGGGTAATCAGGGCCGATTTCTGCGATATCGCCTGCCTGCCAGACATAGTCATTACTGCCAGCGTTTTGCGCAGGAATGCAGGCGATGCGATAAGCAGGTCCCCCCAGGCTGCCGGGATTAAGTAATTCGCGCTCAGTCAAGATCCAGTCCTGGTAACCAGGCTTGCTCCAGTCAGCCATTTCGGTGTGGCCACTTATCAAACCCAGATAATGTTGCCAATGACGTAGCGCACCTTCATCACCATTATCGACTTCTATCATGTCGAACAGACTGTGGGCCTGCTGGTGTTTAAGCCAGTGATCCATTCTGTGGGCAAAGGCGCAAAACTGCTGATAATGTCTGTCACCCAGTGCCAGTACAGCAAAATGCAAATGGGATAAATCGATTTTCTGGTTCATGACAAGGCGGGTGAAAGCTGCCGCATTGTCGGGAGCATCACCTTCACCGGTGGTACTGAGAATAAATAATATGCGGCTGGTCTTGCTCAGGGTTTCAACTTTGATGGCAGCCAGGCTGCTGATGGCAACGCTCATGCCCGCGTCTTGCAAATGCTGTGCAGTTTTGACGGCGATCTGTTCGGCAAAACCGGTCTGGCTGGCATAGACGATCATTATGCTTTGTGCATTCGCCTGATTCAGTTCAGCACTGAAGCCTTGATGTTGCGTAGCCAGTTCCTCATTGTGTCTGCGCAGGGTTTGCAGGCAAAAACTCAGGTAGCTGACAAGCACTAGCGCGGCACTGAATTTTTTTTGTGCAGGCAAGGGAAGAAAAAAGCTGGCGACGCACAAGAGCGTCAAGGCCAGACTGATACGGTTCATCCAGCTTAAAGAAGGCAGGCGCATGTGCGATTAATCCAGCATAGCACTCAAAGCCTTGCTCATTTTTTCTTCGAAACCAGTAGCCGTTCTTTGCAGGAACAAGGCCGCAATCTGATGTTGATCGGCATGTTCCAGACCTGCTGCGCAACCCAGTACTGTCAGCGCGGTTGCCATCGCATCTGCCACCATACATTCGGGGTGCAATACCGTCACCGAGGCAAGATCATTGACTACCGGATAACCAGTGCGCGGATCAATCGTATGCGCATAGCGGCGACCATCCTGCTCAAAATACTGGCGATAATCACCGGAAGTCGCAATCGACATGCCATGCAGGGCAACCAGGTATTCCTTGTCCAGCTTTTCATGATTATTAGCCGGGCTTTCTATCCTGACCCACCAAGGTGACTGGTCTTTTTTCATTCCCAGCCCGCGCAATTCACCACCCAGTTCTATCAGGTAACTGGTGATTTTTTGCGTATCGAGATAAAGCGCGATCTGGTCCAGCGCAAAGCCCTTGGCAATCGAGGATAAATCCAGCGCAATGCTACCAGTCTGGCGCAGGCGCTGGTTCACATGGTCCAGTTCCAGTGATTTCCAGTTGCCAGCTTGCAGGGCAGTGTGGATTTCAGTTTCTGTGGGTGCGCTATCGCGCTTGCCTGAGGGACCAAAGCCCCACAGATCAACAAGTTTTCCTGCCGTGATATCGTAAGCTCCGGCAGTCTGTTGGGACAGGTACAAACTGTAGTCCACCAGCTTGAAAAATTCTGCTGGCAAGGATTGCCAGCTATGCGACGGTGCATGGTTGAACTCGCATAAATGCGAGGCTGCGTCCCAGGTACTCATTTGCATGACGACCTGGTTCAACTCTGCCTCTATCCCTGCCTGCAATTCTTGCATGTCGTGATGCGGCAAGAGGAGTAGCTGCACAGTCCAGCTGGTACCCATGCTTTTGCCACTGAGGGTGTGGCTGACGGCATGGGCAGGTGGAATTTGTGGTTCCGCCACATCCAGCGGTATAAAAACACGACGCATATTCACTAAGTATTGATCACTATTATTGCGGCAAGACTTCCAGTGTGACTACATAGCTGGCAACTCTGGATTTGGCTGGGGCTTTGACTTGTTTGTCATCCTTGATTTCTGCTTCCATCCAGTACAAACCAGCATTGGCCCAAGTAATGCTGAATTTGCCGTCGCTGTCAGTGATGAAAGTTTTTTCATCCAGCTTTTGACGATAACGCAAGCCGCCAGCAATCAGGGTGACATTGACTTTGGCTGCGGGTTTGCCATCCAGGGTCAGACGGAACTGGGCAGTTTCGCCAGCGACCAGGTCATTTGGATGCGTGGCACCGCTCAACTCCAGGCCATTGCCGGTGATATCCATGGACTTGCCACCGGGTTTGCCGTTGGTGACAAAAGTTTCAACGCGGCCACTGCGTTGTGTGACTTGCAATTCTTCCGCATTGGCGGGCACTTCCTTGGCAAATGTTTCTGCCGTACCGCGCCAGCGCTTGACCTTGCCTTCTTCTTTATAACTGGCAAACAGGCCCTCATTCAACAGACCTATCTTGTAGCTGCCAGTCTGGCCGAGCTTGACATCGAAGCTGCTGCGGAACTTGCCTGTGCTGGCGTTTTCCGGTTTCAGGGATGTGCCATCGGGTGCTGTGATAAACAGGTTATCGAGCTTTAATGCATTGTGATCAAAAACAAAGACATCGGTAGCAGCCGCCGCATCAACCGTGACCCATGGCGTATTGCCAGCAACGATGGTTGACGACGGCACCAGAAACGCACGGTGTGCCTGGGCAGTGAAAGCTGCGCAAGCCAGTGCTGAGAAGAGAGCGATTTTTTTAAAATTTTTCATGACGGTCCTTGAGCCTTGTTTACGTGTCTATGAGCTTGTCTATTAGCGCATCTATTATTTAATGGTGACAGCAATCGCGCCCAGTTCACTGCTGCCCTGTGCTTTCAGGTTTTGTTCACCTTTGGCTTGCCACTGGAATGGCACTTTAACGACTTCGCGGCCACCGCCCTCTCGCGCAGCTTCGACGATGAGTTGGTAATCACCAGCGGGCAATTTGGCCAATACACCTTTGTCGCCCGCAAAACTCAGGGTTTGCTCGCCCGTGGTACGGGTGGCACCACTGACGCCTTCAACTGGCATCTGCAATTCACGGCCACTACGGCGCCACCATTGGCGCATGTCCTTCAACCACTTTGTGCCTTCATTGTCCTTTTTCTTCAAGTCATACCAGACTGCCAGGTTGCCAGCAAATGTCTGGTCTGGTTTTTCCAGCCAGATTGCCACATAGGGTTTGTGATATTCAGCCACATTCAGGCGCGGTACTTCGACTTTCAAAGTCAGGTCAGCCGCGACTACATTTATGGCCGGGACACCCAGCAAACTGGTGATGGCAAACGGGAGCAATTTACGCATGGATATACAACCTTTTATGAGCAAAGTTAGAACGATTTTAAATAATCAATGAATGAACATCAGAGCCAAAATTAATGGCAAGACCAGGCCAAACACCACCACCGGCCAGGTGCTTGGGCGTTTGCCTGCATGCATTTTCAGCAGGAACAGGCCAGTCATACAAAAAATCAGGCAGACCACGGCAAATACATCAATAAACCAGTTCCAGGCAGTGCCAGTATTGCGGCCTTTATGCAAGTCATTGAAGTAGGCAATCCAGCCGCGGCTGGTCAGTTCATATTCAATCTCGCCGTTGTCCAACGTAATGCGCAGCCAAGCGTCACCACCAGGGCGCGGCAAACCTACATATACTTCTTCTGGCGACCATTCTGGCACCTGCTCACTGAGCTTGATACCCAGGTCTTGCGCCAGCCAGTCGCTGACGTCGCCGGGTATAGGCGCATCATCGGTATTTTTCAATGCATTCAATTGCGACAATAAAGCCAGCGGCAATTTACCCTCTTTCTTGCTGACTACTGGATGCGCTTCTATCTGTGCAGAGTGATTCAGGGTGATGCCGGTGGCAGCAAACAGGATCATGGCAATCAGACAAAGTGCTGAACTGATCCAATGCCATTGATGTAAATGGCGCAACCAGAAAGCCCTGCTTTGTTGTTGCGATAAATTGTCCGTACCTGCTTGCATGAAATTATTCTTGTTCATTCTAAATGATAATTATTCTCAATTGTACATGGAGTCGTGCCGGAAAAGCAGTAGGAATTGTACATTTTTGTTTCCGGTACATAGTGCAATAAGCAATTTGGCAAGTCTTTCATAAAGTTCAGCAAAGCTGCGCGTGATAAACTTTTGCGGATTTCAACTTACATTCACCTACTATGAACGTCGTCATTCTTGCTGCAGGCATGGGCAAACGCATGCAGTCTTCCCTGCCCAAGGTTTTGCATACGCTGGCAGGCAAGCCTTTGCTGAACCACGTGATCGCCACAGCGCGCCAGCTTCAAGCCAGCACTATTTGCGTGATCTATGGCCATGGTGGTGAACAAGTGCCAACGACCGTTGCCGCCGCAGACTTGCGCTTTGCACTGCAAGAACCCCAACTGGGTACCGGCCACGCCGTCGCCCAGTCTTTGCCTGTGCTGGATGTTAGTCAGCCTACCCTGGTCTTGTATGGTGATGTGCCACTGACCACGCCTGCCAGCCTGGCACGTCTCATCGTGGCGGCTGGCAAAGACAAGCTGGGCATATTGACGGTGGACATGGCAGACCCGACAGGTCTTGGCCGCATCGTCAGGGAAGAAGGCATCATCAAACGCATCGTCGAACAAAAAGATGCGAGTGAGACTGAGCGCCAGATCACAGAAACCAATACCGGCATCATGTCGATACCAACGGCGCATTTGCAAAAATGGCTGGGCAATTTGTCCAACAAGAATGCTCAGGGTGAATATTATCTGACCGACATCGTCGCCCAGGCCGTTGCCGATGGAGTGGAAGTCGTCTCAGCCCAGCCAGATGCAGTCTGGGAAACCCTGGGTGTCAACAGTAAGGTACAACTGGCCGAACTGGAACGCACGCATCAAAAAAATATCGCCCTCAAATTGCTGGAGCAAGGCGTGGGCCTGTATGACCCGGCACGCATAGATGTGCGTGGCAACCTGCAATGCGGGCGTGATGTGTTAATTGATGTGGGCTGCGTCTTTATCGGTGAGGTGCAACTGGAAGATGGCGTGACGATAGGCCCGAACTGCGTCATCAAGGATGCGCGTATAGCAGCAGGCAGCACGATCAAAGCCTTTTGCCACATCGAAGATGCCATCGTCGGTGCCAAATCACAGATAGGCCCTTATGCCAGATTGCGCCCAGGTACCGAACTGGCAGAAGACGTGCATATCGGTAATTTTGTTGAAGTCAAAAACAGCCAGATCGCCGCGCACAGCAAGGCCAATCACCTGGCCTATATTGGTGACGCCACCATAGGCAGCCGCGTCAATATCGGCGCAGGCACGATTACCTGCAATTATGATGGCGTGAACAAATCCCGTACCATCATCGAGGACGATGCATTCATCGGCAGTGATACACAACTGGTGGCACCAGTGCGGGTTGGCAAAGGCGCGACGCTAGGCGCGGGCACCACTCTGACCAAGGATGCACCAGATGGCAAGCTGACCGTCTCACGCGCAAAACAAATCACGATCGATGGCTGGCAGCGTCCAGTCAAAATCAAGAAGTAAAAATTAATGGTGTAGCGGTCAGTCATGTCACTCGTTTCGGCTGGCCGCTACACAGTAATACACATCAACAGATCAGGACAATGTTTGCAATAACTGCGCAGCTTTCTGAGCTTGCGGTGCATTGTTTTTCAAGATCTCATTCAGATATTTTTTTGCTTCATCTGCACGGTTTTTCTCTGCTGCCAAAGTCGCAGCACGCAACCACACTGCACCACGGAAATTCACATCTGTCTGCGCGAACTGCTGGGCATCGATGACGTCTTTCAACAATTGCTCACCTTTGTCATGACGATTCATGGCTTTTGGCACAGCCAGATAAGTGCTTGCTGCAACAAAGCGCACTTCCAGTGCCACAGGCACGCTACCATGCATGGCTTGGCTATTATTGGCCAGTTGCAAAGCCTGCTCTACCAGTGCAGTGCCATCTTCCAGTGCCGTCGTTTTTTCACCTTTGGCAAATTTATCCAGTGAAGACTTGGCAGTTGCTGCACCGGCATAGGACATCAGCAGAGGGTTACCTGGCTCCTGTTTCAACAGATTGTTGAAAGTAGTGGCCGCTTGCAGGTTGGCTGTCCGGCTGGCATCTATCTCTGCCTGCGCCAGTGAGTTGATGTAATCCTGATTCAACCAGGCGTTCACTGCATTGGCGACATATTGTTCCTGGCTGATGATAGGCGTGCTCACCAGTTGTTTGACGGCAGTTCTGAATTCAGTTTCAGAAAAGGCCATGGCATTGCTGGCAGACAGGGTTGCGATACCTGCAGCAAGCAAAAGGTTTTTGATCGTAGTTGTAGTAAAAAGGTTTTTCATGATGGACTCCGTTGTTTAGTAAATGAGTAAGTAATCTGTGTGTTGTTGGGGACAGCAATGTCAGATTAAGGCCTGGCTCCGCAAGCCGCCACCTGTATGAGATCAGTTGCAGAAATTTGGCGTGAAGCCTGAAAAAACTGGCGTGAAATGAGTTCTGGCAAAACAGAAAATTTCTGTCTATGGTGTATGAGGGCCGTAACAAGCCATAGCGGACCGTAGCGAACACACCAGGAGGCAATTTCACAACAGTATGATGCTGGTTTGATAAGGAACCCAGGCTTAGAAAGGCAACTGAAAGCTTATACTCCTTAGCATGTGAACCGACCACATGACACGCATGTTGTCTGCAAAACAAAAATTTCTATAGGAGAACACCGATGAAGAAGTTACTCGGCGCGGCCACGCTGGCATGTATGGCAACCGCAGCGCATGCGCAAACCAGCGTCACTATCTATGGCCTCATTGATGCCAATATCACATATAACAACAATGCTGATGCGAACAAGGGCAGTCAGTTCAAACTCAATAGCGGTGGCATGAACACTTCTCGTTTTGGCTTACGCGGCAGTGAAGACCTGGGTGGCGGTTTGAAAGCCATCATGCAACTCGAAGGCGGCATCCTGCTCGATACTGGTGCTTCTGATGGCGACATCTTTGGCCGTCAGGCCAATGTCGGTTTGCAAGGTGATTTTGGCCGCATCATTGCTGGCCGTTCTTACAGCACCACCTATGATTTCATCCTGCCATTTGACCCCATGGGTTATGCACCGCAATACTCCTGGGCAACCTCTGCCGGTGCCACTGGCAACCGCAAAGACGGCATGCTGACTGGTGTATCCAATTTGCTCAAATACCAATATGACGGCAAAGGCTACAAACTGGGTGCAACTTATGGTTTTGGCGAAGTCGCTGGCAATACTTCCGGCAATGCAAAATACGTTGTTGCCGCAAGCGCATTCGATGGCCCATGGGCTGCAGTCATCACTTACGAGCAAAACAATAGCGCACCGATAGCCAATGGTTCTTACGACCAGGCCAAGGTATTGCACCTGGGTGGCTCTTACGATTTTGGCCCTGCCAAAGTATTTGCTGGCTACCGTAATTTCAAGAAAACCCTGGCGACAGGTGCTGCAGATCTGCGCAGTGATACACTATGGCTGGGCGCGAATTATGCAGTAGCACCTGCCTGGACTTTGACTGGCGTCTACTACTATCAGGACATCAAGAATGTTGCTGCTGGCGCAGACGCTGATCCTGGCATGCTGGTACTGCGCGCCAAGTATGCGATGTCGAAACGTACTGATATCTATATCGCGACAGGCTATGCCAAGGCCAGCAATAACAAGCTGACTGGCGTATCACGTGATGATGCCGGTTTCGCGACGAACCAGACGTCAGCAACTGTTGGTATCCAACATCGCTTCTAATGGTGTGATGCTGTAAAAACCAAAAGCCCTGAACTGCCAGACAGTTCAGGGCTTTTGTGTTTCGATGTGGCCGTTTCAGTGCGGTCTGACTTCTTTCTTCAAAGCCGCCATCGCCATCTTCTCGACCAGACCCGGAGCTATCAGTTTCAGCCAGCGTCCCAGCTTACCCTTGAAGCTCATGACGACTTCGCGATCACCACGTTCATAACCCCGTATGATCAGCGATGCACATTCTTCTATCGACATGGCATCATCTTCTTTCAAACCACTCTTGCCCGCTGCCTCACCAGCCGCGTTATAACCGTTATAGCGTATCTGGGTAGCAACCACACCAGGATAGGCGAGCGTCACCTTGACCCCGGCTTCTTTCAATTCTGAGCGCAGACATTCAAAAAATCCACCCATGGCAAACTTGCTGGCGCTATAGGCAGTGCGGCCAGGCACACCGATCAGACCAGCCAGTGAAGATACGGCGACAATGCTGCCACGTGACTTTTTCAAGTGAGGCAGGGCAGCATGGGTACACCAGACACTACCCCAGAAATTGATGCGCATAAGCTCTTGATACCAGCCCAGGTTATCGACTTCTTCCAGCAGCGCCTGGGCAGATTTGCCCGCGTTATTGATGAGTACATCAAGGCTGCCAAATTGTTCTACTGTTGCTTCTATCAGATAGCGGCAATTGGCCTCTACACTGACATCCGTCCTGACGACCAGAGATACTGCACCAAAGGCCTTGCATTCGGCAGCCACTTTCTTGAGTGCTTCTTCATTGCGTGCAGCCAGCACCAGTGCCAGACTGGGGCCATATTTCTTGGCTAGTTGACGCGCTATTTCTGCTCCTATTCCATCTGAACTGCCGGTAATGACAACGACCTTGTGCTTTGCCTTCATAGTTTATAGCTTTCATCCATGCGATCGAGTTTGCGTATCAGGGAAGGCCAGACAAAGGCGCCACCCAGCCCACCTGTCTGTACGCGCATGGCTTCTGACACCCCTTTGACGATGAGGGGATTCACATGTATCAGTTCCCCACCCGCCTGCGCTGCCAGTTGTATCTGGCAAGTCGCTTCAAAGGTGTACATGGACAGGAAGGTATCAGCGATCGATTTCCCCGCTGTCAATAAACCATGATTGCGTAACATCAGGAAGTTAGCCTGTCCCATGTCAGCTTGCAAGCGTGGTTTTTCATCTTCCCTGAAGGCAACCCCTTCATAATCATGATAAGCCAGCGATGCCAGCACAAAAGTTGATTGCTGCGACAGCGGCAACACCCCACATTTTTGCGCGCTGACAGCAACGCCAGCCCGTGTATGCGTATGCAAAACACATTGCACATCTTCCCGCGCTGCATGCACTGCACTATGGATGACAAAGCCAGCCGGGTTGACTGGAAAGGGTGAATCAATCACCTTATTGCACTGCTGATCCACCTTCACCAGAGAGGAAGCCGTGATTTCATCAAACATCAATCCGTAAGGGTTGATGAGAAAATGATGCTCAGGTCCGGGGATGCGTGCACTGATATGGGTGAAGACCAGATCGCTCCAGCCATAAGCTGCGACGAGGCGATAACAGGCGGCCAGATCAATGCGTAATTGCCATTCTTCTGCGCTGACCAGATCCTTGACTGAGGGTATATGCATAATGTCTCCAGTGTTGTTTTTTTGTGACTTGGACTTACACAAAAATTGCCCCAAAGCGTTGCAGTGCCGTGTTGGGACAATTTTGTGTAAGCCCTTGTGATTATTTGTCGTTGTTATCGCTGATGGCAGCCTTGTAGATGGTATTGCGCGGCTGGCTGAACAGCTTGGTCAGCATGGGTTCAAATTCCACCAACGGGAAAGTTTCTGCATGCGCATCGAAAGACGGGTTGTCGTACAAGGCGCAAAATTCTGCCGTACGCTCAAAATGCGGGTGCCCTCGGAACTGCTCGCGCATGTCCCGGTCCATGCCTATGTGATGGAAAAAGTAATTGCCCTGGAATATGCCATGGTGTTGCACCATCCACAGGTTCTCTTCACTGACAAAGGGCTTCAGGATCGCTGCTGCAATATCAGGATGGTTAAAAGATCCCAATGTATCGCCTATGTCGTGCAATAGCGCACAACAGACATATTCATCATCACGGCCATCCCGCAAGGCACGCGTGGCGGTTTGTAACGAATGGGTAAAGCGGTCTATCGGGAAACCGCCATAGTCCCCCTCCAGCAAACGCAGATGTTGCATGACCCTGTCGGGCAAGCCCTGGACAAAATGCTTGAACTCGCCAGCAATGATTTGCCAGTCTTCCTGGGTACTGTCCTCCATGCGGACAAATTGCGCGCGATGTTGCATTTGAATACTCCCTGATTAGACGTATAAGCTTTACAGACATACCTTAAACGCAGTTTTGAACTCAAACTGTCAAATACTTTACAATTCATTTCATCTATTCGTGCGAACGACTTATCTTTCATGGCATCACAAGCAAACTTGATGAACATCCTGCTGGCCGACCCCTGGTTCGCCAGCTTGCCTATGGCAGACCGTAAGACCATGTTAGTCTCTTGTGAACATTTGCGCTTGCGACCCGGTGAAATGTTGTTTCGCCAGGGGGATGAGCCCAGCGGTTTTTATGCTCTGCTTAGTGGCAGCATCAAGATGTCCACCCTCAGTGCGGAAGGGCGCGAAGCCATACTTATTTTTCTGGAGGCGGCAACCTGGTTCGGTGAAATTTCTCTCATTGATGAGTTGCCGCGCACTCATGATGCAACCGCATTGACTGAGGTGGCGTTACTGGTGCTGGAACCGCAAGTTTTTCGCAGTCTCATGCAACGCAATTCCTTCGCCACCGCAATTACCCGCATGCTGGCAAGACGCATACGCCTGCTATATGGCATAGTCGAAGATGCAGGCCTGCGTTCAGTGCGTGCGAGAGTGGCACGTCGATTGTTGTTGCTGGCTGAGGTGGCGAATCGCCAAAAAGATGGCCATGCCGTGGTACCGGTTACACAGGAGGCGCTGGCCATGATGCTGGGTATGACGCGCCAGACTTTATCGAAAGAATTAAGATTTTTCAGGCAAGATGGTTTGATCAGGCTTGCTTATGGCAAGATAGAACTTCTCTCAGAAAGCAGTTTATTTGCTCTATGTGACAAAGAGTGACTTTTTTGACCGTAATCATGCTTGCCGTAAAGCATCATTATGCTCTATCGTGTACTGATTCATGATCAAGGTGAATCTTGATGAGTATGCTGACAAAGTGCCATGCAGTACGTATCGTCCTGGTGTTGTTACTGAGCCATCTCTCTTTGCATGCCCAGGCTGCCTGTTCACGTGTGATCAATGCACCTGTCACATCGCTGGGTTTTAGCGTGATCGTCAATGGGGATAGCGTCACGGGTATTTATCCTGATATCTTTCGCAGCCTGTCTTCCAAGGAAACTTGCCAATTTCAATTTTCAGCCGTACCACGTGCGCGCCTCGAAGCGATGTTTGAGAATGGCCAGGCTGATATACTCTTCCCTGCCATACGCACTGCCAAACGGGATGAGCTTGGCTTTTTCATTCCCCTGATCTATACGCGTGCCACCCTGGTTTCCCTGCAGTCTGCGCGACCTGTTATACATAATCAGCAAGAGTTGCTGGAACAAAAAAATCTGAAAGTTGTTGTCGTGCGTGGTTTTGACTATGGCGAGGCCTATCAGGCCATCATCGCAGAATTACAAAAGCAGGGCAGGCTGGTCGTTGAGGCAGATACCGTATCTGCTGCCAGAGTATTAAAAGCGGGTATAGCTGATTTTTCCATCATGGCACCCTATATTTTTGCTGGCGCGGTGCAGGGAGATGTCAGGGTAGAAGACATGGTCGACAAACTCAGGTTTGACCCCCTGCCTGAATTACCCTGGAGTGACAGCGGCATCTACCTGTCAAAGAAAAGCCTGAGCCAGGATGACCGCAATGCCCTGCAAGAAATGATGGAAAAGGCAGCCCGTTCAGGCATGGTCTGGAAGGGCTTTTCACGTTACTACAAACCCGAAGTGCTGAAAGAAGGCAACCGCCCGCGTTAGCGTTGCAGCTCAGGTTCAAGATTATTGACAGCAAGAATATAAAGCGGACAGAGATTAATGGTTTTTCAGATACACAGAACAATATTACG
>JACQDX010000144.1 GCA_016200895.1 Burkholderiales bacterium | reverse complement strand
CTGCCTTGAGCCTGTCTGGTCCGGTATTGACCTTCAGCGGTGCAGGCCCGCATCAGTTGACGATAGTCGATGACATCGCTGGTGTGAACAACATCGACTTGTCGTTTATCTCTATCACTGGTGGTACGCTGGTGTATGACGTGACTTCGTCTTCGAATGCGACGGGTGGCAATGTGAATAATGCTACTACTTCGAATGCGATTGTTGTTTCGGGTGGGGCGACTGTCACCCCAGGCTTAGTTGGTACTTCACCATCGAATGGCGGCGGTGTGGCACTGGGCGCTATCACTCTGACGGCTGGCGGTGTCTTTAATGGTACGGCGGGTCTGAGCGATAACTTCACTGGTGCAGCGGCTGCTTTCACTGGCACGACCATCAACGGTAATAACGGTGACACAGACACGATCACCTTCACTGGTGGCGGCAGTATCGTTATTGGTGGCGGTAATACCATCACCAATATCAAGACACTGACAACAGATAACACCGCTTCTGATATTTACTTCAACGTGGCGACAGCAGGTGTAACTACGGTCAACGGTGGTAGTGGTAATGACCGCGTCTACCTGGCAAACTCAGGCAGCTCCATGCTGGCTGGTAATGTCAATTTGGGTGCAGGTAATAATACCCTGACCATGGAAGGCAAAACTTACAGCGGTACATTCACAGCAGGTGTGGGTACGACAGATATCTTGAGCCTGGTTGATTTGTCGAATATCAGCAATGCCAACATCACGGGTTTTGAAAGCCTGGTGGTTGCCACCAATGCCGGTATTACTCTGAGTGCTGCGCAATATGCAGCTTTCACATCGATCACTGCTACTGGCACCAATAACTTCACGTTCTCTACAGCAGGTACTATCGCTGGTAATGCCACAGTAGAAAACTATACTCTGGCGAATGGTGCTAACACCTTCACAGCTGCGGCTGGTTTGATCTCGGTGATCGGTGGTACGGGTGCAGATACAATCAACGTTGGTGACGCCATCATCACAGCAACTGTAGCTGCCAATGGCATCAATGGTGGTGCCGGTGTTGGTGACATCCTGAACGTTGGTGCTGTTACTGCAGCTTTGGATATGTCTGCCAAAGTAACAGGTGTTGAAACAGTCAACATCACTGGTGGTACCAATGCTGCCTGGACCGTGACGAATGAAAACGGTGCTGGTGTGACTTTGAATTTCACCAAGTCTGCTGCTACTGCAATCAATAATGTCATTCTGGGTACAGGCGGCCAGACGCTGAACGTTCTGGGCACAGGTACAGGCACAGCAACGATCACTGGTGGTTCTGGTGCCGATACCATCAATCTGTCAGCAACACAGACTGGCGCTGACACGATTATTGGTAATTCAGTATTGGCCAATATCGATACAGTGGCAAACTTCAAAGTTGCTGGCGCTGACGTGTTCAAAACTGGTACTAACGCAACAACATTGAACTTGTTGTCCATCGCTACTGCTGATACAGCAACTCTGGCAGCAGCCATCGCTACAGCAGCAACAGCAGCTGGTGCGACTCTGGCAGCTAACACTCAGGCTTACGTTATCACTGTCACTGCAGGTACAGCAGCTGGTACTTATGCTTTCCAAAACATCGGTGGCACTGTAGGCACTGTTGATGCAACTGACTTTATCGTTAAAATCACTGGCGCAGGTTCTATCGTCGCTGGTGACTTCATCGCTTAATTTGTGTGTAAAATTAGCAGGTGTAATCAGTTGATGTAGATCGGTAGCAAAGCAGGGGGAGCAATCTCCTGCTGCAAAGTTATAAAAACAAACAAGCCCGTCACTGAAAAGTGCCGGGCTTGTTTGTTTGTAACTGCTAGCATCAGGCACAGATACAATAAAATTGCTGCGCCTTTGACTGTGAAGCGTCACAATCACATCAAAGACATCAGGCAAATTTTATGCATTCTTTTACTCATTCGTTCAATTCAGCGCTGTATTCAATCTGCCATTGCACGTTTGCTTGCTACTGATTGCCTCAACAGTTTTTTGTGCGGAACAAAATTTGTCTGCAAACTTTGCAACGGAAGCTACTGCAAAAAACTGCAGCAAATTGCTGCCTGCCGAATATCAATGGCAAGCACTGGACTGGTCACATCTGCGAGCTGCAGAATTGCCGCGAGCATTCAAAATTTCTCCTGATCAGCAACCAGTTTGCGAAATGAATGCAGCAATTTGTAGCGAAGCTGAAAGCAAGAAAATCATCGCGGTCAGTGTTGATGTGTTTTTCAAGGACTCTGCCATCTGGAACAAACCTGAGCAATTGCTACCTTATATTGAACTCGTCAATCGCTATTACCAACAGGCACGCATTACTTTCAATTTCAGATTCCGTCCGACAAACGAGCTACCAGCCTGGACTGAAAATCGTAATCAGTTGACAGTGATTTTTGCCTCCGCCATGCCAGCCCCGACAGGCAAAGTCGCTGATGCTTTTGGTAATTTGCCAGCAGGTAAAGCGGTGTTTAATGATGTACTCATGAAGCGTCAGGATAGGCATGCTAATCCCTACTTCCTGGTGGGCAAACCATTGGGGCATGAACTGGGACATGTACTAGGTCTTGCACACACGCAGGACAAAGTTTTATTGATGACGCAGGGAACTTCACCCCAAAACGCCCTGGAAATTTTGCCAGAACAGGCACTGATCATGCGGGTCATGGCGTTACAGCGTTTTGGTGGCAAACTTGATCCCTTGATCGCATGTCATTAAGTAATTTGGTGCCGGATGATTGTTGTTACTTCAATATTTTTTCAGGCTCAGACCTGAATGAAATACTCCTGTGTAGTGCTTGTAAGGTGCTTAAGACCGGTGGAAAAGGTAAAATGCCGGTATTCTGTCACTGCGAGCTACCATGACTGCCTCTACTGCTAATACATCCCCACAACAAATCACCATTACCCGTCCAGACGACTGGCATTTACATGTACGCGATGGTGCTGCACTGGCCAGTGTGTTGCCGCATACCGCTGCACAGTTTGCCCGCGCCATCATCATGCCTAACCTCAAACCACCAGTCACGACCACTGAGCAGGCTGCCGATTATCGTGAGCGCATACTTGCTGCTCTGCCTGCAGGCATGAGCTTCGAGCCACTGATGACCCTGTATCTGACAAATAACACGCCGCCAGACGAAATCCGTCGTGCCAAAGACAGTGGCTTTGTGCATGCTGTGAAACTGTATCCAGCCGGTGCCACTACTAATTCTGATGCTGGTGTCACTGACTTAAAAAATTGCTACAAGACGCTGGAAACCATGCAGGAAGTTGGCATGCCCTTCCTGGTACATGGTGAAGTAACAGATCCCGAGATTGATTTGTTTGACCGCGAAGCCGTGTTCATCGACCGCGTCATGCAACCACTGCGCAAAGACATGCCGGAATTAAAAGTGGTATTTGAACATATCACCACCAGTGATGCTGCTGCCTATGTAGCAGAATCTGGCGGCCCGATTGCCGCAACGATTACTGCCCATCATCTGCTGTACAACCGTAATGAAATTTTCAAAGGTGGCATACGCCCGCATTATTACTGCCTGCCAGTGCTGAAGCGTGAAACGCATAGACAAGCATTGGTCAAAGCCGCCATCTCGGGCAGCAAACGCTTCTTCCTGGGTACTGATTCTGCCCCGCACGCCAAGGGTTTGAAAGAGCATGCCTGCGGTTGTGCCGGTTGCTACACTGCCCTGCATGCGATGGAGTTGTATGCCCAGGCTTTTGAACAAGCTGGTGCACTGGATAAGCTGGAAGCATTCGCCAGCTTTAACGGCCCCGACTTTTACCAATTGCCACGCAATAGTGGCAGCATCACCCTGGTGCGTGAAGACTGGCAAATGCCAGCAGAATTACCGTTCGCCGATACCAGCATCGTGCCATTGAACAGTGGTGAAACCCTGCACTGGAAAATGCAAACAGCGTAAATCTGGTCTGCATTTCATGACAACACGTTTTTTTGATGACATAGACTGGTCGCAAGCCTGGTTTACCGCAGTAAGACCCGCGGCACAAGGCTTGCTGGCCGCAGACGACTGGCGTGCGCAACTCAATCAGTGTGCGGCGCAGGCAGGGCTGAGCAATCATCTTGAGCTGCCGTTACGCTTCATCACGCAGGAAGAACTGCCTGAGGGCGCTGCCTATGAGGCGCATATCAGTGCTACTGGCCTGGTGCCCACGCGTGAGAATCTACATGACTTTTTCAATGCCCTGGTATGGCTGACTTTTCCGGCCATCAAACGGCAGTTGAATGCCTTGCAGGCTGCACAAATTGCTGCTTTGGGCATAGGCAAATCACGCGGCCCGGCACGTGATGCAGCCACTATCTTTGATGAAAATGCGGCCTTGCTGGTTCTTGCTGATACGGCTGAAGGTACAGACCTGATCGCAGCCTTGCGCACCCATGCATGGCAGGATGCCTTCGTCATACAGGCAAATAAATTCGGTCGTTGTGCCGAAGTCTGGTGCTTCGGCCATGCCCTGATGGAAAAGCTGGTCCAGCCTTATAAGGCAATCACTGCACATACCTGGGTAGTGATGGTGGAGCCAGCTTATTTCACGCTGGATGCAATCGCCAGGCGTGCGCATATTGACGGCGTGGTGGCGCAGCAACTTGCCAGCCAGGCGTTGACAACAGCAGATTACACACCATTGCCCGTGCTGGGTTTGCCCGGCTGGTGGCCCAGGCAGGACGCTGCCTTTTATGAAGACCAGCAAGTTTTCAGAGTAAAACGCCAGAACTGAATCCTGTGTGTTTCCAAACCTCCTGGACTACATTGATCAGGCCGCAGCACTGCTCTGCAAGATATGGAATAACTGGTCTTTCAGGCTGAGGCGTATTTTCTTCAAACCTTCCAGTGCGACATCTCCCAGGTGTTCTGCGCCGTTTTCTGCACGATTAATGGCTTTGTCTGCCTCATCATACTCAGTAAACAACTTGGCGAAATGGGCATTGTCAGCCTTTAGTTCATGTATGGCTTGTTTGAACTGCGGGAATTCAGCGGAAAGAGGATGGTGATCTATTTGCATGGATATTCCTTTGACGATGGAGGAAGGGATTTTCCTTGCCCTCATACTAAGCTTATAGATATCCTTATCCATGACCTGCATCAAGACAGGCAGAGAAAGGCGGATTACCGGTTTTCAGATTTTCCACAGTGAAATGCTAATCAAAGAAGACATAATCAATTTCAGGTAGAATATTTGTGCAACGCGGAGTACCTTCAGGTATATGCCATTGAGACTCCGGCTACTGGTTTCCGTTGCAAATCAATCAGGTCCGGATCCATTGTCTGGACAAATTCTGCCGATATGGCTTTAGGCTCACACCGGGACTGGCTGCAACGATGTTCAGCAAGCACTCACCTCCTCCAGTATCATCTGACCAGCAGACAGGATGGCGTTCAGCTACTTTGTCCTTGCGTAAGGCCATCGTGCTAGGCATAGGCTTGGGTATCCTGATTCCCGCCATCTTGCTTGGTACCGTGCTGGCCAGAGATAGTTATGAGCGCGAATATGAGGTTCGCGTACGCGGCCCGCTCAAGCAATATGTCAGCATGCTGGAGCAAACCATGCCTGTGCCCTTATGGCAAGTTGATGCCACCAGCGCCCAAAGCTTTGTTAACTCCGTCATGCTCAATCCTGATGTGGTGCGCATCGTGGTCGAAGATGTTGCATTGGGGCGTTTTGTCCATGCTGAACAGGTTAATGAGCAAAAGCAGGGTTTGATCAGCGAAACCCGCAATATCCGCAAAGATGGCACCATCATAGGCCGGGTCACGATAGAAATGAGCAGTTACTGGATGGAGCAGGAATTTTTGAAAAAATTCCTCAAGGGTGGCGCTGCCATTCTGGTGCAATTGCTGATTTCCTTTTTCCTGTTATGGCTGCTGTTTCAAAAGCGCATGATGCGCCCCTTGCAACAATTGCAGCGCGATATCGACCGCCTTGGTGAAGGGCATCTGGAAGAAGTCGTCAGCGCTGCCCGGCCCGATGAACTGGGCAGCTTGGCGCTGGGGGTGGATTCCATGCGCCTGCGTCTGGGTGAGTTAATGAGCGAGCAAGCCAGCCATAATGCCACGCTGGAACAACGGGTTGCAGACCGCACCAAGGAATTGCACGCATCGAATCAGGAATTGCGTACAGCCCTCGATGACTTGAATAGCGCGCATGCCGAAATCCAGCGCAGTGACAGAATGGCCGCCTTGGGCTCACTGGTCGCAGGTGTTGCGCATGAACTCAATACACCCATAGGCAATTCAGTGACGGTAGCCAGTACTATCCATGACCTGAGCCGCGAATTCAAAAAGAAAATGACACAGGGTGTTACCCGCGCCGCCCTGCAAAATTATGTCGATAATAATCTGCAAGCCAGCGATATCCTGTTACGCAATTTACATAGTGCGGCAGACCTGATAGGCAGTTTCAAGCGCGTGGCAGTGGACAGGACCAGCGCCCAGCGCCGGGTATTTTTTCTTGATGAAGTTCTCAGGGAAACCATGCTGACCATGGGGGCTAGTATCAGGCGTCATGTCCATGACGTGCGCATAGATATTCCAGTCGGTATACGTATGGATGCCTACCCCGGTTTACTGGGGCAGATCATCAGCAACCTCATCAATAATGCGAATTTGCATGGATTTGAAGGACGGGAAAACGGTATCATTGACATCAGGGCGCATTTGCTGGCCATTGAACCTGCTACGGTGGAATTGAGCGTCAATGACAATGGTGTCGGTATCGCTGACGCCAATCTGGGGCGTATCTTTGATCCCTTCTTCACCACCAAACTGGGGCAGGGCGGCAGTGGTCTGGGTTTGAATATCGTCTACAACCTGGTCTGTGATGTATTGGGTGGCAGCATACGGGTAGAAAGTGAACCTGGAAAAGGCAGTAGTTTTATCATGCAACTACCCTTGTGTGCTCCAGGTCACGACAATGACGCAGAATAAGACAGCGCTGAAATTTAGTGATTGGCTTTGGCTACGTCAGACCAGCCTTGCGGACAATTTACCTGGGAAGACAGCTTTTGATATTCGCCAGAGGCACGCAGTTTTTTCAAGCCATTATTAAATGCCGCGACCTTGCCCGCACTGGTGGGCAAGCCACGTGACATCATCAGGTGGGTGGTAAAACTTTCTGTCATCAGTTTGGGATGGGCGGACAGTTGTACCGCATCGGCCGGGGAAAAGCTCCTTGACAATAAATCACAGGTGACGTTTCTCTCCATTGGGGCGATATCCACCCGCTTTAACAACAACAGTTTCAATGCCGCCATATCATTTGGCAGTTTTTCCATTTTCAAATCACCCTTATTGGCCATGGCCCAGATTTCTGGTGTATAGGTGTAGTCCTGTATCAAGGCGATACGGTAAGGGCGCAGGTCATCCAGTTGCTTCCATTTGAAATCAAGGGCATTGCGATAGACGAACACCCATTGCTCGGTGATGACATTGTCGCTCAGGAAAAAACTCGCATCATGCTCAGGCTTATGTCCCCAGTAGGCAGTGCCGTCCCATTTGCCAGCGCGGCTTTCAGCCAGTGCCCGTGACCATGGCAGGAAAGTAAATTCAACCTGATAGCCTTCCAGTTCAAAAGCGCGCCGCACTATGCTCAGGGCAATGCCTTTATCAGGGCGACTTTCGGTGGCATAGGGCGGCAATTCGCCAGTGGCGATTTTGAGCAGTTGGGCTTGTGCCCATGAGGTACCAGGCAGTAGCGGTAGCAGCAGAGCAACAGCACACCAGAATGACCATGCTTTTTCCATGACACCGCCTTCATCAAAAGGGACCAAGGGTTCATCATCTGCCTTATTGATGCTTCTGGCAAGTCGCTGGCCAGCAATGAATTGCAAACGACAACGGGAGCCTGAGCTCCCGTTGTCGTTATGTTATCTTGAGTTGACGGCTTACTGTTCGCGCAACCAGGTCTGGGTGCGGCCAAACATAGGCGCGCCTATATAGCCACGTACATTCAGTTTCTTGTTGTTTTCTACGATGCTGAGCTTGCTGCTATACAGCTTGCCATTACCTGGGTCGAGGATTTTACCGCCGGTGTATTCATCACCGTCTTTTTTCAGGCCGGACAAAATCGTCATGCCGACGATGGGTTGGTCTTTGTTGGCACCTTCACATTTGTCGCATTTTGGGTTCTTTTCGGGAGCATCAGCTTCCAAAAACAGTTTCTCTATCTTGCCCTGCAATTCACCGGCAGTTTCGGTAATGCGTATCAGCGCCTTGGGTTTGCCTGATTTGTCATCTATGCTCTTCCACAGGCCAACCGGGCTTTCTTCAGCCTGTGCCAGCAGTGGCAGTCCAGCCAGTGCGATGAATGCGGATAATACGAATGGAACTGTTTTTTTCATGCTGTCTCCAAAAAGAAAAACTTAGGTCTCTGCTTCGGTCTCTGATTTATGTAAATTGATTGTACGTGGCAAAATTTTTACCACGTACAATATTTTTAGAGTACCTACTTTAACCCGCGGTATTGCCAGCTTAGTGACGCTACTTTACGCTGGTGGCAATTTACCCAATTGCTCAAGCAGTTTTTGTAAAGTGGCTTTGAAATTCGCCAGGCGTTCCTTTTCAACCGCGATTACCTGTGCCGGTGCCTTGGCGACAAAGCCTTCATTGCTCAGCTTGGTCTCTACCTTGGCAATTTCACCTTCCAGACGGGCGACTTCCTTGCTGATACGCGCACGTTCTGCTGCCACGTCAATTTCCACTTTCAGCATCAGCTTGGATTCTCCAACGACGGATACCGGTGCTGGTGAATCAGGCAGGGCATCAACCACGGATACCTCAGACAGTTTCGCCAGCGCTTGCAGATAAGGCGCAAAAGATTGCAGGCGGGCCTTGTCTTCTGCATTGGCAGCCTGCAACAGCAGTGGCACGCGCAGGGCAGGGGACAATTGCATTTCACCACGCAGGTTACGGCAGGCGTCAGTCATGCCTTTCAGTGCCTGCATCCAGGCTTCTGCAGCAGTGTCGACGTTGGCAGCCATGAATTGCGGATAAGGCTGGATCATGATGCTGTCGCCAGCCGGATTCAAAGTCTTGCCTGCCAGCGGAGCCACGGTTTGCCACAGGGCTTCAGTGACGAAAGGAATGATAGGGTGAGCCAGACGCAAGATCACTTCCAGCACGCGCAAGAGTGTGCGGCGGGTTGCACGTTGCTGCGCTTCATTACCTTGTTGTACCTGGACCTTGGCCACTTCCAGATACCAGTCGCAATATTCATCCCAGACAAATTTGTAGATGGCAGAAGCGATATTGTCGAAACGGTAATCGGCAAAGCCTTTTTCTACCTCAGCCTCTGCGTGTTGCAGGGTAGAGATGATCCATTTGTCAGCTTGCGAGTATTCCAGGTCAGCAGCGCCTACATCGGCACCAAAACCGCAATCCTTGTCTTCGGTATTCATCAAGACAAAGCGGGTTGCATTCCACAGTTTATTGCAGAAGTTGCGATAGCCTTCACAACGGCCCAGGTCGAAATTGATATTGCGGCCCAGTGACGCATAGCTGGCCATGGTGAAACGCAAAGCGTCAGTGCCATAGGCTGGTATGCCATCGGCAAATTCCTTGCGCGTGGCTTTTTCTATGCTGGCTGCCTGTTTTGGATTCATCAGGCCAGCAGTACGCTTGGCGACCAGTTCATCCACGGTGATGCCGTCGATGAGGTCGATAGGGTCCAGGGTATTGCCCTTGGATTTGGACATTTTCTGGCCGCTGGAATCACGTACCAGACCATGTACATACACGGTATTGAATGGCACCTTGCCAGTGAAGTGCGTAGTCATCATGACCATGCGCGCTACCCAGAAGAAGATAATGTCAAAGCCTGTGACCAGTACCGAGGATGGCAGGAAGTGTTTGATGTCCGGTGTTTCTTCTGGCCAGCCCATGGTGGAGAAAGGCACCAGCGCAGACGAGAACCAGGTATCAAGCACATCATCATCGCGCTTCAATGCGCCAGTGTAGCCAGCGGCAGTCGCTTTGGCTTTAGCACCGGCTTCATCATGCGCAACAAAGATTTCACCATTGTCGCCATACCAGGCCGGGATTTGGTGGCCCCACCATAATTGGCGAGAAATACACCAGTCCTGGATATTGTTCAGCCACTGGTTATAAGTCGTTGTCCAGTTTTCCGGGATGAATTTGATTTCACCATCAGCGACTTTTTCCAGCGCCACTTCAGCAATGGATTTGCCAGGGAAGTGCGTGCCTTCCGGTGCTGGCTTGCTCATGGCCATGAACCACTGATCAGTCAGCATGGGTTCGATGATCACATTGGTGCGGTCACCACGAGGCACCATCAGTTTGTGCGGCTTGACCGCTTCCAGCAAACCTTGTGCATCCAGGTCCGCAACGATTTGCTTGCGGGCGACGAAACGGTCCATGCCTTGATACACGGCTGGGGCGTTTTCATTGATCTTGGCATCCAGAGTAAAAATGCAAATCATCTCCAGTTTATGACGCTGTCCAACTGCGTAATCGTTCAAGTCATGCGCAGGCGTGATCTTTACGCAGCCAGTACCAAATTCCTTGTCGACATAGCTGTCGGCAATCACCGGGATTTCGCGGTCTGTCAGCGGCAGCTTGAGCATCTTGCCAACCAGGTGGATATAACGCTCATCGGTTGGGTCAACCGCCACGGCCACATCACCCAGCAGTGTTTCAGGGCGGGTGGTTGCTACCGTCAGATGGCCGGAGCCATCTGCAAACGGATAGCGGATATGCCACATCGAGCCATCTTCTTCTTCAGATACCACTTCCAGGTCAGAAACTGCAGTACCCAGTACCGGGTCCCAGTTGACCAGGCGTTTGCCGCGATAGATCAGACCTTGCTCTACCAGTTTGACGAAGACATCGGTTACGCTCTTGGAGCGCTCGGCATCCATGGTGAAATATTCACGGTCCCAGTCGGCAGAAGCGCCCATGCGGCGCATCTGGCCGGTGATGGTAGAGCCAGATTTTTCTTTCCATTCCCAGACTTTTTCCAGGAATTTTTCACGGCCCAGATCATGACGCGAAATCTTTTGTGCATCCAGCTGGCGTTCCACCACGATTTGCGTGGCGATACCGGCATGGTCAGTACCCGGCACCCAGGCCGTATTGTGACCACGCATGCGGTAGTAACGCGTCAGGCCATCCATGATGGTCTGGTTGAAGGCATGGCCCATGTGCAGGGTGCCTGTCACATTTGGCGGTGGCAGTTGTATGGAGAATGAGGGTTTGCCTTCATCCATGGTGGCGGCAAAATACCCACGTTTTTCCCACTCGCCACGCCAGGATTGTTCGATTTCTGCGGGCTCAAAAGACTTGGCTAATTCCATAATATGATCTGCGGTGATTGCTAAACCTTTGATTATAAATGAGGTAAGTGCATAAGTCGGCTTTTCCTGTGGATGGCATTTAATTAAATTGCCTTAAAGGCAATAAATATTTTAAATCTTGTCACTTGTGCGCAGCAAAGCGACAAATGGGGTGTTGCCCTGACGCATCTGGCTTTTGTTGCCAGAGGGATTGGATTACTATGCTTATAAACCCCAGGGGACATGATGAGACGCCTTATCAATACGCTACGGACCCTGAATTTTGCTTTGCTGCTGATAGCCCTGCCTCTTGCCAGGGCAGATGAGCCTAACAATGAAGAAGACCTGGCCCTGGTGTATGGTGACAAATACGGTGACAAGTCTGTCATCAGCGTCGCGACAGGTTCAGCTCTGCCCTTGCGCCGCGCGCCAGCAGTTGCCACGGTGATTACCGCCGCTGATATAGAGACAACTGGTGCCACCAGTCTGGACGGCATACTGGAAACTGTACCCGGCTTGCATGTAGGTCGTTCTACTGTATTGAATATGGCCATTTACACCATACGCGGAGTGCGCAGTGCGCTCAGTAACCCACAGGTACTGGTGCTTATCAACGGCATACCGCTGACCAATGCCTATAGCGGTGACCGTGGTTTTATTTCTGCCGACATGCCGCTGGAAAATATCGCCAGGATAGAGATTATCCGCGGGCCTGGATCCGCCTTGTATGGCGCCGATGCTTTTTCAGGCGTGATCAATATTGTCACCAAAACTGCCAAAGAACAGGAAGGCACGCGTTTTGGTATCAGACTGGGTTCCTTCAACAGCCGTGACGCCTGGGTTTTACATGGCGGCAAATGGGGTGGCATCGAGGTTGCAGCTTCTTTGCAACATAGCCGCACCGCCGGGCCGCGTGCCCTGGTTGAACGCGATGCGCAAAGCGGGTTTGACCAGTTATTTGGCACCCATGCTTCTCTTGCACCAGGTGAAGAAAATTTCAGCCGTACCGCTACCGATGGCAATCTGGAACTCGCCTATGAGAAATGGAATTTGCATCTGGGTTTCATGCACAGGGAAAACATAGGTGCAGGCACGGGCATAGCCCAGGCACTGGACCCAAGCGGCTGGGGCAGCAGTCGTCGCTTTACCAGCGATTTGAAATACAAGGACCCGGATTTTGCCAAAGACTGGGGACTGGATTTGAATGGCAGTTTTACTTACTACAATGAAAACTCCAGCGTTTACATCTTTCCTCCCGGTGCTTTTGGCGGTGCCTTCAAGGATGGTTTTATCGGTAGCCCTTTTCGCTGGGAACGACACGGAAGACTGAATGCTGCCCTGCATTACAGTGGCTTTGCCAAGCATCATCTGCGCTTGGGTATGGGAGTATCAAAAGAAGATTTGTACAAAATACGAGAAACCAAAAATTTCAACCCTGATAATTCCCCCATTAATGCCGGCGCTTTTTCTGACTTGGTAGATGTCACCGACACTGTCCCGTACATACGGCCACATAGCCGCTTGCTGAAGTATGTATATGTGCAAGACGAATGGCAATTTGCCAAGGATTGGACTTTAACTGCAGGTATGCGGCGTGACCAGTATTCCGATTTTGGCAACACGACCAATCCCAGGCTGGCTCTGGTATGGGAGGTTGATTACAACCTGACCGCCAAATTATTGTACGGCAGTGCTTTTCGCGCGCCAGCTTTTGAAGAACTGTATGTGATCAACAATCCTGTCGTCAACGGTAACCCGGCCCTGAAGGCTGAAAGAATGCGCACCACGGAATTGGCGCTGAGCTGGCAAGCGCAACCCGGTTTGCAGCTGGGTTTGAATCTGTTTCGTTATCAGATGTCAGACATCATTCGTGTCAGTAATAATTTCTTGAATGAGAATGGTGGCAGCCAGAGCGGCCGGGGCTTTGAATTGGAAGCCAGTTGGGATGCGAGCAAGAATTTGCGCCTGGCAGGCAATATTGCTTACCAGCGTGCCATTGACGATATGACACAAAAAGATCCGGGCTTGACGCCGCGTCGCCACGCCTATGTGCGGGCAGACTGGCAGCCCGTCGCAGGATGGCGGGTAAATGCACAAGTCAATCATGTAGCAGAGCGCCAGCGTGAATCCGGTGACACCCGCCCGAATGTCAGGGATTACACCACCCTGGATTTGACACTGGGGACGAATAAAAAATATGCAGGATGGGACTGGACTGTGGCAGTGCGCAATTTCTTGAATGCCGACGTGCGTGAACCAAGTCCCTACAGCACGCCATTTGTTAACATGCCAAATGATATACCCATGGGAGGGCGTTCAATATTTCTGCAATTTGGCTACAAGTTGTAAAAATAACAGACGTATTTTACAAAGATTGGCGACCGCTTATCGGACGGACTGCACAGCTTCAAGAATTTCGATATAGGTGCGTGAGTAAATCTGTTAATGTTGATGGTTCAGTTGAAATACTGATGACTGCAGAGTGATAAGTTTTTAAAAAAATAATACAAAATACATGAGCTGCATTTACAAGAAGTACTTTGCATGTACTTTATAAGGATGAGTTAATCCTGTTAGTAAAACCCACAGAAGGTATGGAATTTTAAATGCTGGAAAACAGCGCCTCTTATTTTTCTGATATCCGTGCTTCCAGTGCCAGTAAAAAAACTGATGCGAAGCCAGGGCTGTTTCAGCACGCCTGGTGGTTTTTCAATATCGCTTTTGGCATCATGGTTTTATGTGCCGCTCCGGTGAGGGCAGAGCAGACCATGTTAATGCCAGACCTGGCGATGTTGCAAAACCAGATGCCACAGATGCATACGCCGGCACTGGCTCAGGATTTGCGCATGGGGCGCCGTTATGGCGAGCATCTGGTATTTGCTGATACAGCAAGCCAGGGACGACGCCAGGATGTCATCACGGGTGGCAGCCTGGCCGTACTGTATCCAGATATGGGTGAGCCCTACCGCAGCATTTTTGCCAAGATCATCGAAGGTATAGAGAGCAAGTCGCGCATGCAGGTGATCAGTATGCCGATAGGGCCCAAGCTGGAAACCGGGGACTTGAATGCGCAATTGAAACGCAATGGTGTCAAGGTCGTCGTTGCCCTTGGCCGTCAGGCTGTCAAGCTGGCCAGTAGTCTTGACCGTGAAATTGCTGTGGTGGTTGGCGGGGTTTTGAATATCCCGGAGAGTGAAAGCCGCAGTATGACTGGTGTCAGTCTGATGCCGGACCCGGCGCTGCTGTTTTCCCGTCTGAAAAGCTTGCTGCCAGGTGTCAAAAAAGTCATCGTCGTCTACGACCCCAAAAATAATGAATGGCTGATCAAGCTGGCGCGCGAAGCCGCCAAGCAGCAGGGGCTGGAACTGGTGACTTATGAAGCCAGAGACCTGGCGAGTGCGGCCCACCAGTATGAAGTGGCCTTTGCCAATGCCGACAAGCGTGACGCTTTATGGTTGCCGCAAGACTCTACGACTGTTGAAGAGGGCAGTATCTTGCCGCTGGTGTTGCGTGAGTCATGGAACCGTGGCGTTCCCTTCTTTTCCAGCAGTTTTCTGCATGCCAAAAAAGGAGCTTTGTTTGCTCTCTATCCGAATAATCTGGAACTGGGACAGAGCCTGGCCTTGGCTGCGCAAATTGCCGTGAGTGGTGATGGCCGCAAATCAGGCGTATCGCTGTTGCGCGAAGTATTGATGGCAGTGAATTTGCGTACCGCTAGCCACATAGGTTTGAATATTGATTATCAAAGCCAGAGAAGTTTTGATTCGATTTTTCCCGAACCCTGAATAAAGATCAGCAGATGGGTATTGGTATAAGACTGCATGATGAAAAAGAGAGAAGAGAAGTGAACGAGCCAAGCATGTCGTGCATTGATAAACGGTGCTGGCATGATCTTGAATATTCCGGGACATCGTGCTATTCACCAGCGTAGCTTGAGGGTGAGTGGCCACAAGTAATTTGGTTCAAGTATGAAGTTTTTCAGTAGCTACTTTCGCCGCACAGGTTTCAGTCTCCAGCTAACGGTTATCATCACGGCCGCCATTCTGGTGCTGGCGCTTTTTTCTTCCATCATGAATTCATGGCAGGCCAGCCATCGCATGCGTGCTTACTTTGTCGTACAAGGTCAGCAAGTTGCAGAAAACCTGGCCAGGCAAAGCCGCCTGGCGCTGCTGTATCACTCCGCAGACAACGCCAGGGAAGTGGTGGCCACGACCCTGGCTTTTCCTGATGTCCTGCAGGTAGAAATCGCCAATGCTGATCACAAGGTCTTGCTGTCACAAAGCAAGCCTGGTGTAGTCTTGCCGCCATTGAAAACACATCCGGCCGGGCCATTGTCGAGTGCCAGGCTGGAACAGGAAAGTGATCAGGACTGGCGTTTCAGCGCTCCGGTGTTTGCCGGTGAAAGTGAAGCTTCCCCTTTTGAAGTACAGGAAAGCAAACCGCAATTGCTGGGCTATGTGCATGTGGTGGTCGGCAAGACCACGCTCGATAAACTGGTGACGTCCCTGTTGCTGGGCAATCTTGGTATTAGCTTTTCGTTCGCCCTGATATTGCTAGCCGTGATACGCCTGATGTCGCGACAGATGATACGTCCGCTGAATCAATTGTCTGCCCTCATGGGCAGGGCAGAGGCGGGTGAATCCGGCATGCGCGCCACGCCGGACGGGTCAAAAGACATCATAGAGATGGCGCATGCCTTTAACCAGATGATGGCAGTGCTGGAAGACCGTGAGGCTGAACTCAAACAATCACGCGATGAGGCTTTGCATGCAGCTGTCATGAAGGCGCAATTTGCTGCTACCGTCAGCCATGAAGTGCGTACTCCCTTGAATGGTGTGGTTGGCATGCTTGATATGCTCAAGGAAATGCGCCTCACCAAAAGCCAGCGTGAATGTGTGGATGTGGCCTGGAATTCCTCTCAGGCCTTGATAGAACTGATCAATGACATCCTCGATTTTTCCAAGATGGAAGCAGGCAAGGTCGAGGTTGAAGAAATCGAATTTGACCTCAATAAACTAGTGGCCGAAGTACTGGAATTATTATCCAAGCCGGCCCAGCAAAAAGGCCTGGAACTGGCTTATCTGATCGCTGATGACGTGCCCTTGCGCGTCAAGAGTGACCCACTGCGTTTACGCCAGATACTCATCAACCTGATCGGCAATGCTGTCAAGTTCACCGAACATGGTGAGATAGCGGTGCGCGTGGTGATGAGCCAGTACCGTGATCAGGCAGATCCGTCTTCCATGATGATGTTGCGCTTTGAAGTCAGTGATACCGGCATAGGCATGTCGGCAGATGCCGTCGCCAATGTATTCGAATCTTTCGCCCAGGCGGATCGTTCAACTACCCGCAAATATGGTGGTACCGGCCTGGGACTGGCCATCTGCAAACAACTGGTGGCACTCTTGCATGGGGAAATCGGTGTCAGCAGCTCGCCGGATCAGGGTAGTAATTTTTACTTCAGCATGCAATGTCATGCCAGCAGTGCAGAAAAACCTGCGCTGAACAGTGCCAGTGCTGATTTGCAGGATGAACGCATACTCATCGTTGACCCGAGTGAAGTCGTCCGCAGTTTCCTGCAGCAACAACTTTCCCGCCACGGCATGTCTTGCCATGCGGTTGCCAGTGGCGTGCAGGCTTTGGCTTTGCTGGATCAGGCCGCGAAAGATGGTACGCCACATTCCCTGGTCATCATGGATGTTAGCAGCATGGATGACAATGGCGAAGAACTGGCGCGTCGCCTGCGCAACGACCATCGCTATAGCGGCATCCGCACCCTGGCGTTGGATCGGAATGGTTGTGTCGGTGAGGCTTATTCTTCAACTGCTGAAATTTGTCTTAGCAAGCCTGTACACATCGAAAAACTGCTGGAAGCCTTGCGTCATTTATTGCTAACGACAACTGGCGTACAGACATCTACTCCTGCAACAGCAACCGCAACAACGGCTGTGAGGGTGCCTGCGCACATGCCGACAAGGAGTATGGAAGTGACACGCCATCCCTCCAATGGTGGTCATGTTGAATGGCGCGTTCTGGTGGTTGAAGATAACCGCACCAACCAAATGGTGGCGGCAGGGATGCTCTCGCTTTCTGCCTGTCATTGCGAATTTGCCAGCAACGGCAAGGAAGCCGTTGACGCCGCCCGCCGCAACCGTTATGACCTGATACTCATGGACTGCAGCATGCCAGAAATGGATGGCTATGAAGCCACCGTCAGGATACGTAGTTATGAAGATGGCCTGGGCAGGCGCACACCTATCGTGGCGATGACCGCCAATACCCAGCGCGGCGATGCTGAGAAATGCCTGGCGATAGGCATGGATGATTATCTGGCCAAACCCATCACGCTGGTGGAGTTACGCCAGAAGCTGGAGCGCTGGCTCACCCACGGCGGCGCAGCAGGACGCGCACTGCCATCAGACGGACAATTGCAACCTCTCGACAATAGCCCGCTGGACCGCGCTGTCTTCGATAAATTACGCGATATCCTGGGGCCTGGTTTGCAGCAGACGGTATCCCTGTTCCTGGAAGATACGCCTGTCTATCTGGAACAATTAAATCAGGGTTTGCAGCAAGGCGATGCTGAAATGGTGCGCGCCATGGCGCATTCCATCAAGGGCAGCAGCGGTAATCTTGGTGCCACCAATCTTTTTCAATTTGCCAAAGAAGTTGAGCAACTGGCGCTGGAACGGCATTTATCAGAAATCACACCCTTGTTAAGCAGCTTGCATCAAGCTTATGAAGCGGTGGCTTCTGAGTTGGGTAATGAATTATTCCTGGAAGACCATGATGCTGTCAGCCATAGCCGCCATGTCGCTAAAGTGCTGGTGGTCGATGATGACCGCAGCACCCGCAGCACACTGCGTCATACCCTGCAAAGAGATGGTTTTAAAGTCGAGGAAGCTGCAGATGGTTCGCAAGCCTTGCTGATGCTCAAACGCATGCGGCCTGATGTCATCCTCATGGATGCCGTCATGCCTGTCATGGATGGTTTTACCGCTTGCAGCCTGATACAGGAAATGCCACGTGGCCGCAGCATACCGGTATTGATGATCACTGCGCTGGAAGACAATAGCTCGGTAGAAAGAGCGTTCGCTGCCGGTGCCTGTGACTATATCCCCAAGCCTATCCACTTTGCTGTACTGTCGCAACGCGTGCGCCGCATCATAGAAGCAAATCAGGCAGAAAAACGCATACGCCATCTGGCCTTTAATGACGTGCTGACGGGTTTGCCGAACCGCACACAATTCCTCGATCAACTGGGGCGCAGGCTGGCCATGGCCAAGGAAAATGTTGAATCAGTGGCTGTGCTCTTCCTGGACCTGGACAGATTCAAGAACGTCAACGACACTCTCGGCCATGATGTTGGTGACCGCCTGTTGATCGCAGTCGCCCAGCGCATACGTCGCAGTGTACGTAATGCCGATTGCGTGGCACGACTGGGTGGCGATGAATTTACCGTGGTGCTGAGTGAGCTGGCTGATCCGGCTGCTGCGGCATCGGCTGCGCAAAATATTTGCCGCACCCTGGCCAAGCCTTTCCAGATAGATAGTCATGATATTTTCGTGACCGCCAGCATAGGTATTTCTGTTTATCCCAGTGATGGCATGGATGTAGGCACCCTGGTCAAACATGCAGATACTGCCATGTACCGCGCCAAGAAAACCAATACCGACTTCCAGTTTTTTGAAGCGGCGATGGAACATTCGATTTCTGAACGGGTACGCCTGGAAAATGATTTGCGCCGTGCATTGGAGCGTAATGAACTGGCAGTCTTTTATCAGCCCCAGGCACGCATGGATACTGGCGAAATCATCGGTACAGAGGCGCTGGTACGCTGGTTCCATCCTACCCGCGGTATGGTGTCGCCACTGGAGTTCATTCCCATGGCAGAAGAAACCGGTTTGATTATTGCACTCGGTGAATGGGTATTGCGGACGGCCTGCGCCCAGATGCGCAACTGGATGGATAAAGGCATGTCCCATCTGCGGGTCGCAGTGAACTTGTCCGTCAGCCAGCTATTGCAAAAGGATTTTGCCAGTACGGTAGAACAAGTCTTGTTCGACACTGGCCTGCCAGCGAAAATGCTGGAACTGGAAATTACTGAAAGCACGCTGATGGAGCATGCGCAAGATACGCTGGCCATACTAGACCGTTTGCGCAGCCTTGGTGTCAGACTGACCATTGATGATTTTGGTACTGGCTATTCATCGCTGTCTTATCTGAAGCGATTCCCAGTCGATATCATCAAGATAGACCGCTCCTTCGTGCGTGATATTCCCGGCGATGCCGATGATGCAGCCATCGTTACAGGCATCATTGCACTGGCGCATAGCCTGCGGCTGGAAGTGGTTGCAGAAGGGGTGGAAACGCGCGAACAACTGGAATTTTTACGTGACCAATCCTGCGACATCCTGCAAGGCTTCTACTTGAGCAAACCTATACCAGCACAGCAGCTGGAAGACGAAATATTGTCGCAAGTGGGCAGCGTATTCCTGGATCAGACAGGTAAATAAAACCTGGGACTGTAGCAGTTTGCCGCAGTCTTGACAAAAATTATTAGAGACATGGATTGATCAATGAGGGCTTGCATGTTGCAGCTTCAACTACCTAAATGGCGCACCAGTCTGGGACTGGGTTTGTTGGCTATCGCCTTGCTCTGCATGAACACGGCGGCACATGCGCAAACTAAACCTAAACCTGATTTTTCTGCGATAGAAGCGATACATACGCTGTCTGATCGTGACAATACCGCCGCGCTCAAACAGCTGCAGGAATACAAAGACAAGTTAGGCAAGGATGCAGATTATGTCTTGCGCGCCGAAGTCCTGAAGACGCTGATAGGCATCTTGTATGACGGCGGCAAGATCAAGGAAGCCGATGCTGCCAATACAGAGTTGCTGGAACTGGCCAGATCACAAAAAGACAATGACATGATCAATATGGCTTTGTTGGGCGTAGCCTTTCAGATGCTGGACCAGGGCAAGTTTGCCATGGCGCTGGTGAAGCTCAATGATATACAGCAAAGCCTGCGTGACTCAAAAAATGCGGAAGTGCTCATGCGCTTGAATATTGCCTTCGGCATGGTGCAACTGGCAATAGGTAATTTTGATAAATCCCTGCCGTATTTTCTCGAAGCCTTGAAGTTGGCAGATCAGATACCAAGACGACGCGCCCAGGCCAAGATGTACCGCATGGAATCCATCGCCAGGTTGTACCTGAATATGCATAACGCTGAAAAGGCTTTGGAAACCGCCAACGATGCATTGGCGATGCAACCGAAAATAGAGTCACCCAAGATAATTTCATCACTGCAAATGGCACGTGGACTGGCCTTGATAGATCTGGGTCGTCATGATGAAGCCTTGGAAGCTTACAAGACAGTATTGCAGATATCCACGGAAGCTGGCATGCCTGCCGTAGCTGCAACAGCTCTGGGTAATATTGCTGACTATTACCTGCATGTGCGCAAGTTCGCCGAGGCTGAACGTGCGGCTCGCTTTTCATTGGAAAAAGCCCAGGCCGTGAATGACCCTTTTGCAATAGCTATTGCAAAAGCGAATATAGGTTTTGCCCTTGCTGGACAAAAGAAATTTTCCCAGGGTATAGGCTTCATCAACGAAGCCAAGAAGTTTTTCATGGAGACAGGCTCCAAGTCGGATGTGGAAAACCTGCTCAGCGAAATTGGTAATATGTATGAAGCCGCTGATATGTTTAAAGAGGCGCTGGCAATCGTACGCGAGCAGCAAAAACTCAGTGATGAATTGTTCCGTTCTGATCGCGCGCGTGCCGTAGCGACCTTGCAAGAACAATTCAATGCCCAGCAAAGACAAAAGCAGATTGAATTGCTGGCGCGTGAAAATGAGCTCAAGGATGCCGACATCAAAAACCGCCAATTGCAGCAAGTGGTGTTGATGCTCGCTGCTATCATCATGGTGATGGTGGGTGTGGTCGTCTTCTTCCTGTATAGGCGAGTACGCAAGACCAATGAAAAATTGCGCGAAGTGAATGAGCAACTTGAATTTCATGCCGTGCGTGATCCCCTGACCGGTTTATATAACCGCCGCTCTTTTGTCGATATGATGAAGGGCAGGGCCATATTGCCCGAAGGTGAAAGGCGCGAAGACGCGCTCGATAATCCGGACTGTTTAATCCTCATGGATATTGATCACTTTAAAAATATCAATGACAGCTTTGGCCATGCAACCGGCGATGCTGTCCTGATAGAAGTGGCGCGCCGTTTGCGCAGCACAGTGCGCGATAGCGACATGGTATTGCGCTGGGGTGGCGAAGAATTTTTGATTTATTCCCCACGCTCTAACCCTGCGCAACTCAAGGGCCTGGTAGAGCGCATTTTGCGCAGCATAGGTGGAGTGAACATCGAAGTCGAGGGCGCCAGTGTTCCGGTTACCTTGACCGCAGGTTTCATCAGCCTGCCGTTTTCTGGTTTGCCAGAAGCAGTCTGCAATTGGGAAAAAGCCCTGCAAATTGCCGACATGGCGCTCTATCTGGGCAAGGTCAATGGTCGTAACCGGGCCTATGGCGTCAGCAAATTATTGATTGCCTATGAAGAAGCTTTACCGGTACTGGATCACGATTTGTCAGCAGCCATCAAGGCTGGTATGGTCGAGTTGATAGAAGTGCATGGGCCAGTGAAACTGCCGGAAAACAATCTTGCCGTGTCGTCAACAGTGCAAGATGCGGAATTGGTCAACGACACCAAATAAAGCACCTGAGTTTAAAAAAGTCGTATAATCTGCTGTCGTCGCGGTTCTGGAGCATTTCAGAACCCGAAGAAAAAATGCTAGGGGTCCTGCCATCAATCTTGTTGGCGGGTGAGAAATACCCTCGAACCTGATCTGGATAATGCCAGCGAAGGGAAGCTGCCGAAGTTTGTGCCGCCGACGCTTTTGCGTGCACCTGTTTTGGAAACTCCTTTGCTGGCTCCATGCCAACAAAGCAAAGGAGCCAAAATGAACGCTAACCCGCAATTCTTGTCCGCTACCGCCACGGTAGATGAGGCAGCTATACAGCCACTGCCGAATTCCCGCAAAACTTATATACTGGGCAGCCGTCCCGATATTCGCGTACCCATGCGCGAAATCAGCCAGTCAGATACGCCAGCCATGTTTGGTTCGGAAAAAAATCCGCCTATCTATGTCTACGACACCTCCGGCCCTTACACCGACCCTGAAGTAAAAATCGATATCCGCTCTGGCCTGGCATCCGTACGTGGTGCGTGGATAGCCGAGCGTAATGACACTGAAGAACTGGCCGGCCCGACATCAGAATACGGTATCGCCCGCCTGCATGACCCCAAACTGGCTGAACTGCGGTTCAACCTGAAACGCTTGCCACGCCGCGCGCTGGCAGGCAAGAATGTCTCGCAAATGCATTATGCGCGTCAGGGCATCATCACCCCGGAAATGGAATTTGTCTCTATCCGCGAAAACCTGCGCAGAAAAGAATATCTGGAAAACCTGAAAGCTTCCGGCCCCATGGGTAGCAAGCTGGCAGAAGTCATGGGACGTCAACATCCTGGCCAGTCTTTTGGTGCCGCAATTCCTGCGGAAATCACGCCAGAATTCGTCCGTTCAGAAATCGCCCGTGGTCGTGCGATTATCCCTGCCAATATCAATCACCCAGAAATCGAACCTATGATCATAGGCCGTAATTTCCTGGTCAAGATCAACGCGAATATCGGTAATTCAGCAGTGACTTCTTCCATCGGTGAAGAAGTCGAAAAAATGACCTGGGCGATACGCTGGGGTGGCGACAATGTCATGGATTTGTCTACCGGCAAACACATACACGAAACCCGCGAGTGGATCATCCGCAATTCTCCCGTACCTATCGGCACCGTGCCCATCTATCAAGCGCTGGAAAAAGTGAATGGCAAGGCAGAAGACCTGACCTGGGAAATTTTCCGCGATACGCTCATCGAACAAGCTGAGCAGGGTGTCGATTACTTCACCATCCATGCTGGCGTGCGCCTGCAATATGTGCCGATGACGGCCAAGCGACTGACCGGCATCGTGTCACGCGGTGGTTCCATCATGGCGAAATGGTGTCTGGCACATCACAAAGAAAGCTTCCTGTACGAGCATTTCGAAGATATTTGCGAAATCATGAAAGCCTATGACGTGTCCTTCAGTCTGGGTGATGGCCTGCGCCCGGGTTCTATCTATGATGCCAATGATGAAGCGCAGTTAGGTGAATTGAAAACCTTGGGTGAACTGACCCAGATCGCCTGGAAGCATGATGTACAAGTCATGATAGAAGGCCCGGGTCATGTGCCCATGCACCTGATCAAAGAAAACATGGACCTGCAACTCGAGCAATGCCATGAAGCGCCGTTCTACACCCTGGGCCCTTTGACGACTGACATCGCCCCAGGTTACGACCATATCACCTCCGGCATAGGGGCAGCACAAATCGGCTGGTATGGCACGGCCATGCTTTGCTATGTGACACCGAAAGAACACCTTGGTTTGCCTAACAAGGTCGACGTCAAGGATGGCATCATCACTTACAAAATCGCTGCTCATGCAGCCGACCTGGCAAAGGGCCATCCGGGTGCACAGATACGTGACAATGCCCTGTCCAAGGCGCGCTTCGAATTCCGCTGGGAAGACCAGTTCAACATCGGTCTTGATCCCGACAAGGCACGCGAATTCCATGATGAAACTCTGCCCAAGGACTCTGCCAAGGTCGCCCATTTCTGCTCCATGTGCGGCCCGCATTTTTGCTCTATGAAGATCACGCAGGAAGTGCGTGACTATGCCAATGCGCAAGGTATCAGCGAGATACAGGCATTGAAAAAAGGCATGGAAGTCAAAGCCGTCGAGTTCATCAAATCCGGTGCGGAAATCTACAAGAAGCAATAGCCATGATGGAGATACAGCTCAACGGAGAAAAGCGGCAACTGGCGAGTACGCTGCTGATGGATTTGATTGCAGAACTGAATCTGTCGCAGCAGGCGATTGCGGTGGCGGTGAATCGGCAGATTATTCCGAAGTCGCAGTGGGGCGAGCATCATTTGCAAGTTGATGACAAGGTTGACGTGGTGCGTGCGATTGGTGGTGGTTGAGTTTTTAAGGCCCTTCCTCTTCAAGGGGGGAGGGAATTTACAAAATATTTTTGCACAGAAATATAAAAAAAGCACTGCACGAAACCCTTATCAGCACCGCGAAAATCCTGCGTAGGAATATGACTGATGCCGAGAAGAAATTATGGCAAGGTTTACGTGGTGAGCAGCTAGGTATGAAATTCAGACGGCAATATCCATTTCAGCATTTCGTATTGGATTTTGTGTGCCTCGAAAAACGTCTGGTGATTGAAGTTGATGGAGGACAGCATGCTGAAGCGCAGATGTATGACATGTATAGAACTGAAGTGTTGAAGAAAGCCGGTTTTACTGTCTTACGGTTTTGGAATAATCAGGTATTGAGTGAGATTAATGCTGTGATGGAAGAAATCTGGCAGCATGTGAATCAAGAAAAACGTAAAGAAGACTGAGGACATTCCCTCCCCTTGAAGGGGCGGGTTAGGGTGGGGATGGGGTTCGGTCGATCAGGCAATACTTAAATTTGCTAAAGAAACCCATCCCCATCCCAGCCTTCCCCTTGAAGGGGAAGGAGCCAAGCAGTATTCCAAAATTTGGGAGAAAATACAATGAATACAGAAAACAACCCAGGCTTAACCATAGCCGGAAAAACCTACCGTTCCCGCCTGCTGGTCGGCAGCGGTAAATACAAAGACCTGGAACAAACCCGCCTGGCGACAGAAGCCAGTGGTGCCGAAATCATCACGGTGGCAATACGCCGTGTGAATATAGGGCAAGACCCGAATGCACCAAGCTTGCTGGACGCAGTGCCACCCAGCAAATACACCATACTGCCTAACTCTGCCGGTTGCTATAACGCCGAAGATGCGGTCTACACCTTGCGACTGGGACGCGAATTATTGGGGGGCCACAAGCTGTGCAAACTCGAAGTATTGGGCGACGAGAAAACCCTGTTCCCGAATATGCCAGAGACCCTGAAGGCCGCCAAGACTTTGGTGCAGGATGGTTTTGATGTGATGGTGTATTGCAGTGATGACCCAATACAGGCGCGCATGCTAGAAGACATAGGCTGTGTCGCCATCATGCCGCTGGCTTCATTGATAGGCTCTGGCATGGGTATTTTGAATCCATGGAATCTGTCACTGATTATCGAGCAGTCCAAAGTGCCGGTACTGGTGGATGCCGGTGTAGGTACGGCATCGGATGCCGCAATTGCCATGGAGCTGGGTTGCGATGGCGTATTGATGAATACCGCAATCGCTGGTGCCAAAGACCCGCTACGCATGGCACGCGCCATGGGTCTGGCAGTGGAAGCGGGGCATGAAGCATTCCTGGCAGGCCGTATGCCACGCAAGTTTGCTGCCTCACCATCCTCACCAATGACTGGCCGTATTGTTTGATTGTCGCTGAATGAAAACAATGACGCGTCCTTGTGTGCTGGTATTTTCCGGACATGATCCCAGTGGTGGAGCTGGTATACAGGCCGATATCGAGGCGATCGCTGCGCAGGGCGCGCATGCCTTGCCGGTGATTACTGCAATGACAGTGCAAGACAATGACCATGCCTATGCAGTACATGCCGTCGATGTGCAAATCATCTTGCAACAAGCCATGACTTTGGTCGCCAAGATACCAGTCAAGGTCATCAAACTGGGTATCGTTGCGCACAAAAAAAATGCGACAGCGATTGCCAGCTTTATCCAGAAGATGAAACAACAGCAAGCTGATCTGCAAGTCATTGTTGACCCGGTATTGGGCAGCGGTCACGGGGACAGTTTGTCGCTGGACGATGCAGTCGAGTCTATTGGGCCCTTATTGAAAGTCGCAACACTGATCACGCCTAATTTGCCTGAGTTGAAACGCTTGTCACCTCTGGCCGTTGACATACAGGCACAGGTGGAAAACCTGATGCAAGCTTATGATGCAGATATTCTGCTGAAAGGCGGTCATGCAACAGAAGCGCAGGTAAAAAACATCTGGTTCCAATATGGGCAATGGCAGACAGCACAAGAATGGCTGTGGGCACGTTTGCCTGGAGAATTCCATGGCAGCGGCTGCACACTGGCGTCTGCAATTGCCGGGCAGTTGGCAATTGGCGCAGCTTTGCCAGATGCATTGCAACAAGCGCAAAGCTATACCCAGAATAGCTTGATGCATGCGTATGCGATAGCAACTGGCCAGCTTATTCCTGCGCGCCAGTCCGTATTGAAGACAAGGAAAAGAGTATGAACAAATTGAGTCATCATCCATTGAGCGGCTTATATATCGTCACACCTGATTGGGATGATACTGATAAGTTGTTAACCATCACTGAACAGGCTTTGCAAGGCGGTGCGAATATTGTGCAATACCGCCACAAGACAGCCAGCGCAGAACTGCGCAAGAACCAGGCAGTGGCTTTGCTGCAACTGTGCCGCAGTTTTAACAAACCCCTCATCGTCAATGACCATCTGGAACTGTGCCTGGAAATTGATGCAGATGGTTTGCATGTGGGCGGCACGGATATTTCAGTGGCAGATGCCAGAACAAAACTGGGGACTGAGAAGATACTGGGTGCATCCTGTTATGGCGACCTGGAATTGGCACGTACTGCTGTCAAGGGCGGTGCCAGTTATATTGCCTTCGGTGGTTTCTATCCTTCCCGCATCAAGAAGTATGCAGTGACCACACCAGCCAGTATAGTAGGTGACGCAGTAAGAGAATTTGATTTGCCGAATGTCGTCATCGGCGGCATGACACTGGAAAACTGCCAGCCCCTGCTGGCTCAGGGGGCTGACATGGTGGCAGTGATCAGTAGTGTATACATGACAGAACAACCGCGACTGGCTGCACGTGCATTTGCAGCGCTTTTCGCTGCGCGCCAGGCATGAAAGCAAGAGGGATTATTTTGTTTCGCCATTCGCTTCGTAGTTAGCAGGCGCAGCAGCTTGCGGCTCAAGGTCTTCAACCTTCAATAATTCTGCCGTGGTGAGGATGCCGACGCTGATGATATCGTGTCCTTCTATGGTCTCGCATTTGCGCGGATTGGCCAATGTGCCTTCGGTGCAAAAGCGGATATTGCCTTTCTTCTTGTCAGTGCCTGGATAATAGAACAGCATCATGTCACTGGCTCTTTTGATATACATGGCCTGATCCAGCAACTCTTCCGGGAATTTTCCATCAGTGGCTTTTAACAACCAGTCACGCAATTTTGGTATGGCTTCGTTACTGACTTCGCGGGTTTCCTTATTGCGTGGCCCATGAAAACCCAGTCGTGTGCGTGCCAGGTTCTTGCTATCAAGCATGCGCCTTTCCGTACCTGCCATGAACATGATGGCACAAGAGGAAAAGCAATTTCCCTGGACTGCAGTATTGATTTTTCTGCCTTTGATAAGCTGGGCAATGCCATATGCGGCGCCCAGGTCACCGCCAGGGCTTTCAGTCAACACGACATTGTGCACTTCACCGCCTGACAGATTGCGGCGGAATCGCTGTGTGTCATCCGCCTCCACCTTGCCATATAAAATCAAAGTGTCATTTGAGCGCAACATAGTCATGGCTGCAACAGGCAGGTTGCATGAAATCATGGCAGCAGCCAGTAAGACCAGCAAAGGGTTCAAGCCGTAGCGTCATCATTCAGAAGAAAAAATAATTGAAGCCGCATTATCCTTTGCTTGGACTGACCGGGCAATACCCTATTGAATGTGGTCGAGTTGTGCCATCGCATGTAATACCTTGCTGGCAATTTCTGCACTGGCTGCTTGCATGGGCGCACGCAGGCAAGCTTGCATTGCGCCTGATGCCGCCAATGCTGCTTTCAGTGGAGCGGGGTTGGGTTCTTCAAACAGTGCCTGCATGACAGGTAGCAAGTGATAGAAAATCACTCTGGCTTGTTCAAGTTGACCCGCATTGAGCAGTGCCTGCAAACGCAAGAACAGATCGGGACGCACATGCGCTGCCGCCAGTATGCCGCCTGCACCACCGAGACTGAGTGTTGTGAACAATTGGTGGTCTTCCCCCGTGAGCACTTGAATGTCCCCGTCCATGATGAGCTGCATGGTGGCTTGCAGATTACCTCCGCAATCCTTGATGGCTACGATATTGGGGTGTTTTGCCAGTTGCTGCAAGGTCGGTAATTCCATATTCACGCCAGTGCGGTAAGGAATGTTATACAGCAGCACAGGGACAGCGGAGGAATCAGCGATTTCATGGAAATAGTGCAAGATGCCTGCCTGCGATGGCCGTATGTAATACGGTGGTGTCACCAATACACCTGCGACCTGTCTTTGTCCTATAGTCGCCAGCCTGTGCAAAACCTGTCCCATGTGATTGCCACTTAAGCCCATGATGACCTGGTTTGCTGGAACCACAGCCAGCACGGCATCCAGTACTTGCAACTGTTCCTGCTCACTGAGTGCGGCTGCCTCGCCAGTAGAACCGCACACCGCCAGACCAGCGACACCATCGGCGATCAGTTTGCTGGCCAATGCCTGTAGCGCAGGGAAATCCACCTCTGCCTTTGCGCTGGCACAAAACGGTGTGACCAAGGCGACCCAGATGCCAGAAAAATCTGTGCGTCTGGTCTGATGGCTAGTTTTAATATGGGTATTGCTGATGTTGCTGGACATGCCTGTTCTCCTGTGGACCGGTAAAAAGACCCGCAGGGAGTTGACATGGAGCGCAAAGGGAAGAAACCGTTTTTTTTGCCTTCCTGTCAGCTCACCTGACGGGCCAGCACGCCCCGGTCAGATGAGCGTCTGTTTCTTGGCTTTAGCAAAGACCATACACAAAGCAATGTTGCCTTGTGCCTGCATTTGATCTTTGACTTGAGTTTGCATAATGAAAATGAAATTTCTATTTCGATTGAAATGATTATCTACGGATGGGATATTGCTTGTCAAGGCTTCATCCTGTAAGAACCTGTTTACGATCTTACTGCGCGTGCGTGATCGGGGTTCATGTGCTTAGAGTACATTCCGCTTTTTTTGCTGCTCTTCTCCCCGCTGACGCCCGCTCGCTACAGATCGTAAGCAGGTTCTAAGAAAATTTTAGCTATCTGGAACTGGCTTAAAGCGGACGTGGCATAGTCCCGTATAATCCGTCTATGCAAAATTTACTCCACAACTTAAATCCCGAACAACTTGCTGCCGTGACCCTGCCGGCACAGTCTGCCCTGATTTTGGCTGGTGCCGGTTCTGGCAAGACACGCGTGCTGACTACCCGCATCGCCTGGCTGATACAGACTGGGCAAGTTTCGCCTGGTGGTATTTTGGCTGTGACCTTTACCAACAAGGCCGCCAAGGAAATGCTGACACGTCTGTCAGCCATGTTGCCGATTAATACACGTGGCATGTGGATAGGCACTTTCCACGGCCTGTGCAACCGCCTCTTGCGCGCCCATCACCGCGACGCCGGTTTGCCGTCGACTTTCCAGATACTGGATTCTGGCGACCAGTTATCCTTCATCAAGCGTTTGTTGAAGGCTAACAATATCGACGATGAAAAATTCCCGCCCAAGACATTGATGTATTTCATCAATGGTGCCAAGGACCAGGGTTTGCGTGCAGCGCAAGTCGATGCTTATGATGACTTCAACCGCAAACTGGTTGGCTTGTATGATTTGTATGACGCCCAGTGCCAGCGTGATGGCGTAGTTGATTTTGCCGAGTTGTTGTTGCGCACTTATGAATTGCTGAGCCGTAACCAGCCCCTGCGTGAACATTATCAGGACAGGTTCCGTCATATCCTCGTTGACGAATTCCAGGATACCAATGACTTGCAATACAAGTGGTTGAAACTGATGGCAGGTGAGGGCAGCAAAAAAGGTGGAGCGGTGTTTGCCGTCGGTGATGATGACCAGAGTATTTATGCTTTTCGTGGTGCCAATGTTGGCAATATGTCGGCTTTCGAGCGTGAATTCCAGGTGCAGAACCTGATCAAGCTCGAACAGAATTATCGCTCGCACGGGCACATCCTCGACAGTGCAAACGTGCTCATAGAACACAATAGCAAGCGTCTTGGCAAGAATTTACGCACCGATGCCGGTCATGGTGAACCCGTGCGCATCATGGAATCGAGCAGCGATATCCAAGAGGCTAACTGGATCATAGAAGAAGCCAGGAGCTTGATACGTGAAGGTTCTTTGCGTAGCGAGATCGCCATCCTGTATCGCTCGAATGCGCAGTCACGTGTCATAGAACATGCGTTGTTTACGGCGAATATTCCTTACCGGGTGTATGGTGGTCAGCGCTTCTTTGAACGCGCTGAGATCAAGCACGCTATCGCTTACCTGCAACTGATGGACAACCCGCACAATGATTCGGCCTTTTTGCGCGTAGTGAATTTCCCTACCCGTGGCATAGGTGCGCGCTCGCTGGAGCAATTGCAGGATGTCGCGAAACAGCAAAATATTTCCATGTATACCGCTGTGCCTTATGTGGCTGGCAAGGCAGGTTCTTCGCTAGCATCATTCGTCAAACTGATAGAAGGCGTGCGGTTTGAAACCCTGAGCCTGCCTTTGCCTGAGATGGTCAAGATCGTGCTGGAAGTCAGTAGCCTGCTCACGCACTACCAGACTGAAAAAGAAGGCGCGGACCGCATAGAAAACCTGGAGCAGTTAGTCAGCGCTGCCACCCTGTTCGTATCAGAGGAGGGCTTCAATAAAGAAGCACCAGCATTTGCCGGCCCTGCCAGTAGCGCAGCAGTCTTGCTGGAAAGCGGGAATGGCGATCAGATCATTGATGCCGACGCAGCACTGCCAACGGTGATGTCACCACTGTCTGCTTTCTTGTCGCATGCTTCGTTGGAAGCGGGCGACAACCAGGCCCAGGCAGGGCAAGATGCCATGCAGTTGATGACCGTGCATTCTGCCAAGGGCCTGGAATTTGATGCAGTTTTCATTACCGGTCTGGAAGAAGGCTTGTTCCCGCATGAGAATAGTGCGCAGGAAGAAAGTGGTGTGGAGGAGGAACGTCGCCTCATGTATGTGGCGATCACCCGCGCACGTCAACGCCTGTACCTGAGTTTCTCACAAACCCGCATGCTGCATGGTCAGACACGTTACAACATGCGTTCACGTTTCCTTGATGAGTTACCGGAAGAATCTTTGAAGTGGCTGACACCGCGCGTGCAGCCGACCTGGTTTGGTAATAAAAAATCAGCCTGGGATGAAGCACCGGATGATGCCGCCAATCGTATTGCCCAGACTTTTAACAAGAGTAATGAAAGCATGGGATGGCGCATAGGTCAGAATGTGGCGCATGCAAAATTTGGTGAAGGTGTGATCGTCAAGATTGAAGGCGGGAGTGGTGGCGCTAATCCGAGCGCACATATCAATTTCGGCAAATTTGGCATGAAGCAGTTGGACCTGACTATTGCAAAACTAGAAAAAATATAAAACGGAGACCAGATGAGCACAGAACAAACCCTGCACTATATTGCGGCAGCTATTTTTGCAGTGGCTGTCTTGCATACATTTTCCAGCAAGTTTTTTGCGCATCTGGCTCATCAAAGCAAGCACCACGCCGGGCTTTGGCATTTGCTGGGTGAGGTCGAAGTGGTGTTTGGTTTTTGGGCGCTTGTGTTGGTACTGGTGATTGCAGGGTTTAGTGATCAAAAAGCAGCCATCCATTATCTGGAAACGCAAAACTTTACCGAACCACTGTTTGTCTTTGTCATCCTGGTCATCGCGGGTACCCGGCCAGTATTGTGGTCGGTGCAGCATTTTGTCTCACGTGCAGCGACCATCTTGCCAGTGCCCACACAGATGGCTTCGTATTTTCTTTGTCTGTCCCTGATACCGCTGTTGGGTTCGGTGATTACCGAGCCCGCCGCCATGACCCTGGCAGCCCTGATGCTGCGTGAGCGATTCTATAAAAAATCTATCTCGGCGAAGTTAAAGTACATGACACTGGGGACATTGTTTGTAAACGTTTCTATCGGTGGTGTGCTGACGCCGTTTGCGGCACCTCCGGTTTTGATGGTGGCAGAAAAATGGGGCTGGAATATTCAGCACATGTTTTTCAATTTTGGCTGGAAGGCAGCATGTGCTGTGACCCTGAATGCCTTGGTACTGACATTGTTTTTCAAGAAAGAATTACAGGCCGTACCCGCAGAACAGGCGGGCGATAACGGGGACGCAGTACCTTTATCTGTCGTCGGAATACACTACTTGTTTCTCATCGCAGTGGTCTGGTTTTCACACTATTCCGTAGTTTTCCTTGGTTTGTTTCTGTTCTTCCTTGGTTTTACCGAAGCATACAAACAATACCAGGACAGATTGATGCTGCGCGAGGGTTTGCTTGTGGCTTTCTTTCTGGGAGGACTGGTCGTGCTGGGCGGTATGCAACAATGGTGGTTACAGGCCGCACTGGCAGAAATGAAGCCAACGGTGCTTTATTGGGGCGCAACTGCATTGACGGCAATTACCGATAATGCTGCACTAACATATTTGGGGTCATTGGTGGCGGGTTTGTCTGATGCCGCCAAATATGCGCTGGTAGCCGGTGCGGTGACTGGTGGTGGTCTGACTGTCATTGCCAATGCACCCAACCCGGCAGCGTTTGCCATCCTCAAGGAATACTTTGATGAACAAGCCATCAGTCCCTTGGGCTTGTTTGCAGCTGCGGCCGTTCCTACACTGGTGGCAGCTGCTTTTTTTCAACTGATTTAATCTGGTAAGGGATTTGCCCTGAGCGAACTCATTGCTGTATTGACCGTTTGATAGCTTGCTCAGATATAGTAAGCCGTTGTCGTCATCACCTTCGCCATCAGCTTCATGCCTGTCTGGATGGTAACTGGTAGTTCGCTGGCCCCCAAAGCCTGAGCAGCAGTGCCATGTGCAATTTCATCCAGACGCATTTGTTCTACCACCGCGCGCGACCTCTGATCTTCTGTGGGCAAGTTTTTCATATGGCTGGCCAGATGCGCTGCCACCTGCTTTTCTGTTTCGACAACAAATCCCAAGCTGACAGCATCACCAAATCTGGCCGCGATCGTGCCGCAGGCAAAGGCCCCGGCATACCAGAGCGGATTCAAGAAGCTGGTATGTGAATTGAGTTCATGCAGCCTTTTTGCAGTCCAGGCTAAATGATCTTCTTCTTCTATACCGGAATGCTGGAATTGCTGGCGTATTTCTTCTGTATGCGCATTCGCACCCTGTGAGTCATACAAGGCCTGAGCACAAATTTCACCCACATGGTTAACGCGCATCAAACCTGCGCTATGGGTTTTTTCCTGTTCGGATAAATTGCCATCTGGAAAATCATGACCAGGGTAAGCTCTTCGGGCAATTGCCTGACCACTGACCACGCGCAGGGCGCGGTCAAATTTGCTGATCAGTTGGTCCAGGCTACCCTTGGGTGATGTTGTTAAGAAGTTCATATTATTTTTGGAGATGCTATGGTTGAGCTAATAGAAAGCAGCTATTAATGTCCTATTGTAGAAAGTAATATGGATTTGCGCCATCAGACCAAGTCTGGAAACTTACAGAAAACTTAAAATTCTAATAATGAGAAAGAAGATGTTTGTTGCGATAACACCACATAAAATTTGCTTAAAAACGATCGTTCGCAAATTCTCTTTGCCCTAATTCCTTTAATTTGTTTCAATGGAATCTAACTTCTTAATCAGCAGGTTTCGAAGTCTTGGCAAGACTAAATCAGTAGAATGGTCGACCGCTTTCAAGGTACGGCCGCATAAATTTAATAATTTTGGAGACGCTTTCAATGAAAAAATCGATACTGGCATTCGCAGTCTTGAGCGCATTTGCAGCAACCGCTTCAGCACAATCTTCAGTCGTCATCTACGGTATTATCGACGCAGCCGTTGTAGCCACTACCAACCAGACAGCAACTGGTGGTTCCAAATTCTCCATGGATGCTGGTCAGTTACTGACCTCCCGTTGGGGTATCAAGGGTTCTGAGGACCTGGGTGGCGGATTGAAAGCCAACTTCAATCTCGAAGGCACACTGGCCAATGATACTGGTACTGCCGGTGCCGGTTTTGGTGGTAACGTATTTAATCAGGCAGGTAATAATACATCCCTGTTTGATCGTCTGGCATGGGTGGGTTTGTCTGGCGCTTTCGGCTCCGTCACGCTGGGACGTAACAATATTCTGGGTGTGGACTCTGTTGGTCTGGCTGATCCTATCAGTCTGGCGCACGCAGGTTCCAATCCTAACGTGATGTTCAGCGCACTGAATTCTGGCGCATTCTTTGGTGGTTTCGGTACTAATCAGGGCGGTACGGCTCTGCGTCAAAACAATTCCGTCAAATATGTTTCTCCATTGATGTCCGGTTTCGGCGGCGCGCTGATGTACGGCTTCGGTGAAAAAGCAGGTGACACGACAGCAAGCAATTATGCAGGTTTATCTGGCTTCTTCACTGACGGCACTAACGGTGCAGCTTTGTCTTATGCCAAGATGAAAGACAATGCAAATGCCTCTAACCTGACTGGTTGGGCTGGTGGTGCCAAGTTCAAAGTTGCTCCATCGGTCATGCTACGTGGAACTTATGCTCACAACAAGGTTGATGGCAATATCAAGATTGATGCATTGCCAAACGCAAATGGCCGCAAGATTGCTGTGATAGGTCTGGGTGCAGACTTCTTCTTGTCTGATCAAATGACTTTGACTACTGCTTATTACAACACCAAACGCTCTGGCGATATCGACGGCAAAGCAGATCAATACATCTTGCTGGGTAAATATGCATTCAGCAAACGTACGACTGCCTATGCTTCCCTGACATATGCAAAAGCTGGTTCTGTAAATGCGCAAGATGTTTCCCTGGCTTTGGGCATCATCGGTGCTGGCAATAGTTCCGCAACCCGCACAGCAGTTGGCGTATTGCACGCATTCTGATTGTAGGGAGCTAGTTTTATTTGCAAAGGTCGCGTAGGCGACCTTTGCAATTTTGTTTTTGCTTCATTTTCAGTATCAATAATGTAATTTTTCAGCATTTATTTCGCTCAATCAAGCTTGTCTTAACTACATCGAAATTGTTGTTTTTAATACAATTTATGTTGCTTATACGAGACATAATCCCCCCATATTCCCTCCAAAAGCCGATTTAGCTTGGCTGCCTGACACCATTTTTGGTCAAATACGTTAACTTCTTTTTAGCTGTCTTGTCGGTTCTTAAGTATTTGCGCATTTCGTGCGATCAATTTTTTTGGCTCTGTTTTGCGCGAACTGTGCTTAATGTAGTTCATATCAATGTGAAATCCTTTGGAGAAATATCAATGAAAAAATCACTCATCGCTCTGTCAGTTTTGGCTGCTGTTGCTGGTACAGCGCAAGCTCAATCTTCCGTAACTATCTACGGTGTAGTCGATATGGCTTTGCAACATCAAAACACTGGCGATCCTGCTGGCTCAACACTGGCTCTGGATAGTGGTATTCAATCCGGTTCCCGTCTGGGCTTCAAAGGTTCTGAAGACCTGGGTGGCGGTCTGAAAGCAAATTTCCAATTGGAAATGGGTATCAATGCTGATACAGGTAGCTCTGCTCAAGGTGGCCGTGCATTCGGTCGTCAAGCTTATGTAGGTTTGTCTGGTGACTTCGGTGCGGTTAACTTTGGCCGTCAATACACACCAGCGTTTGTCGCTATCGACAGCTTCGATCCGTTCAGCACTGGTATCACGAGCGGCACAGCAGGTAGCGGCACATCCGGCTTCGGCGCTGCAGCTTACTTCGACCACGGTGGTGTTCGTGTGAACAACTCCGCAACATACTCCACAGCTAACCTGGGCGGTTTCACAGGTACTGTTGCTTATGGTTTCGGTGAAGTTGCTGGTAACACAACAGCTGGCCGTTACATCGGTTTCTCCGGTGCATACGCTGCTGGTCCAGTGTTTGCTGAACTGGCATATAGCAATGCACAAAATGCTAATGGTTCTAATGCAACTAAGAGCTATTTGCTGGCTGGTACTTACAATTTTGACGTAGTGACAGCACACGCTGGCTTCTCTTCCATCAAAGATGATGGCGCAGGCGCAGCTGCTCTGGATCGTCGCGTATGGTTGCTGGGTGCAACAGTACCAGTTGGTTCAGGCAATATCATCGCCAGCTACATCCGTTCCACTAACCAAAACAGCTTGATCAAAGCTGCAAATGGTACACAATTGGCTTTGGGTTACACATACTCCCTGTCCAAGCGTACTAATCTGTACACTTCGATCTCACGTGCAAGCAACGATGCAAACATCAACTTGGGTAGCGCGGATTCCACTCCAACTTTCCATCCAGTTCCTAACGGCGCTGATGTACGTCTGATCAACGTTGGTATTCGTCACAAGTTCTAATTTTATGCTGACTTAGGTCAGCAAAAAAAAAGTACCTGGCAAGATTGAAAAAGCACTCCCTCGCGGAGTGTTTTTTTTGCGCTTATATTTATACAAGTGCACTTGTAAAGCGGGTCTTCGTATCTGACTGCGTATAACTGCAAATTACTCGGGTGCATGCAATGGCCAAGCAGGTTTGAATGGCGCAAAAAAGGCTGACAAGAAACATGTCAGCCTTTTTTATTATTGAAACACCTCGCAGTTTGCTGACGATGAATCGCTATTGCAGTGGGTTTAACAACTTTTACGCGAAACTGACACTCAGGCCAGGTAAGGGGATACCCGAGAAGGCAGTGCCCCAGGTTTGGCCGGCCCGCACAGGATAAGCATCTGTCCAGGTGCCGGTAGTGATGATTTCGCCCGCCTGCAAAGGCGAGAATTGCGGCTGCTTTTGCAGCAGGCCGTGCAGATACCAGATTGCATGCAATGGGCTGTCGAGAACATTGCTGCCATAACCCGCACTCAGCAAAGAACCGTCACATGACAATGACACGCTGGCATTGGCCAGTAGCTCTGCCAGATGCTGGCGGCTGGCACTCGACAAGATACGTGGTTCACCGATCAGCAGAGTACCATGCAAACCCAGCGCAGCTATTGCATCGGCAGCTTCAAACTTCCAGTCAGGGTAGGGGCTGACGACGATCTCTATGCCATGCGCCATCCATTCCAGGCAATCTGCCAGCTCTTCTATGCAGGCATCGGCAGCAGGCGTCCTGCCCAGTTTGAATACCACTTCCGGTTCTATGCGTGGCTGCAGTGCGCCAGTCAGGCTTTGGTAGACATGCGTATCTTCGACATAGCGCACCGTGCTGTCAAACAGGCTGCTCCAGATAGGTTCACGTATGGCGGCTTTCTCGCCATACTTGGTCCATAGTTTGCGGTTGGTAAAACCCAGTTTGCGGCCTATGCGTACTTCGCCTTCGGCGGCGCGTATGGTGTCGGATGCTTTGGCGATTTCATAGGCATCGTGAATGCTTAAATCAAATTGGGAGCTTAGCGGGCTCAAATGCTGGTTACGTGCTCTTGCCTCAAGAAAGGTATAGGCATGTTGTTCGGCTAGTAAGGACATGGCATCAAGTTTGGTTGGATTGAGCACAAACTATGGAGAGATCGGAGTATTAGCCACCGCCCCATAAGTCACCGTTATTGCCCGATCTGGGCATGGTTACGCCAAAATGCTCATAGGCAGACGGGGTTGCTATCCTGCCTCTGGGCGTGCGTTGCAAAAAACCCTGTTGTATCAGATAGGGTTCCAGTACATCTTCTATCGTGTCGCGTTCTTCGCCTATGGCAGCAGCAACATTGTCCAGTCCCACCGGGCCACCACCAAATTTGAAGAGTATGGCTTCCAGCAGTTTTCTGTCCATCAAATCAAAGCCGACAGCATCCACATCCAGCATCTTCAGGGCTGCATCGGCAATTGCCTTGGTAATCTCGCCATTGCCCTTGACCTCGGCATAATCGCGTACGCGCCGCAACAGGCGATTGGCGATACGTGGTGTGCCACGTGCCCGCTTGGCGATTTCACGCGCGCCATCAGCCTGTATCGGCGCATTCAGCAGCGATGCCGAGCGGGTGACGATCTTGGTCAATTCTTCAGGCGTATAAAATTCCAGCCGGGCGACAATACCAAAACGGTCGCGTAAAGGGTTGGTCAACATACCGGCGCGGGTGGTTGCGCCAACCAGGGTGAAGGGCTGTAAATCCAGCTTCACCGAGCGTGCTGCCGGGCCCTCACCGATCATGATATCGATCTGGTAGTCTTCCAGCGCCGGGTACAAGATTTCTTCGACTACTGGCGACAAGCGATGTATCTCATCAATGAAGAGTACATCATTGGCTTCCAGATTCGTCAGCAGGGCGGCCAGGTCACCGGCACGCTCCAGCACCGGACCAGAAGTCTGGCGCAGGTTGACGCCCATCTCTCGCGCAATAATATGGGCGAGGGTGGTTTTCCCCAAGCCTGGCGGGCCGAACAGCAAAGTGTGATCAAGCGCCTCACTACGTTGTCTGGCTGCCGTGATAAAAATTTCCAACTGGCCACGTATCTTTTCCTGGCCTACATATTCATCAAGCTGCTTGGGACGCAGGGCGCGTTCTATCGCCTCTTCATTAGGCGAACTGGGCGTAGCCGAAATAATGCGCGGCTCGCTGAAGTTGGAAGAAAGATTGTCGGTCTGTATCGTCATCGCTTAGCCCTTGGACAATGCTTTCAATGCCAGCTTGATGCCATCCGACACCCCACTACCCGCAGGCACGGACTTCATGGCCAGCAAGGCTTCTTTGTCGGAATAACCAAGTGCCTGCAAGGCGTTCAGGATGTCGGCGCTATGGTCTCCTGCTGCCAGTGCAGCAGTCGCAGTACCCAGATCGGCACCAAGCTTGCCTTTGAGTTCCAGCAACAAGCGTTCAGCCGTTTTCTTGCCTATGCCAGGCACACGGGTAAGGCGTCCGGCTTCCTGCAGGGTGATTGCCTGCGCCAGGTCAGCCACTGACATGCCAGATAAAATCGATAAAGCCGTGCGGGCACCGACGCCGCTGATCTTGATCAATTGTTTGAAAGTGCTGCGCTCTTCTGCCGTACCAAAACCAAACAATACATGGGCGTCTTCGCGTATCGCCAGATGCGTCAGCAAGACTACTTTTTCACCCAGGTGTGGCAGGTTATAGAAGGTACTCATGGGCACGTCAACTTCATAGCCCACACCCTGGCAATCGACCAGCAATTGCGGAGGATTCTTTTCTATCAGAGTGCCTGCAATGCGACCTATCATGAGACTGCTTCCATACTGTATGAATAAGCAGTGATAGTAAACGATTATTGCGCGTTTGACGAGGCAAATGCGGGGGAATTATATTGATATTGCGATACTGCAATAATTAATTGATGGATGCGAAACCGGAATGGTCTGCTCATCAGAGTAGATTCAGCCGACCAGACGGCCACCCTTGACGCGCAAGCCCTTCTTGGCCAGTCCCGGTGCCATTGCACCCAGCGTAGCAAGTGTATCGCCGCTATGCGCATGGCAAATCGCCACGCCCAGCGCATCGGCAGCATCACTGCCAGGCAGACCCGACAAAGCCAGCAGGCGCTTCACCATGTCCTGTACTTGCTCTTTCTTGGCACGACCATGGCCGACCACACCTTGCTTGACTTGCAAGGCTGTGTATTCTGCTACTGCCAGATCCGCCGCTACCAGCGCACAAATTGCCGCACCGCGGGCTTGCCCCAGCAACAGGGTGGATTGTGGATTGACGTTAACGAAGACTTTTTCTATGGCAGCGCAATCTGGCTGGTAAGTGCGTACTATTTCTGAAACACCTGAAAGTATGGTCTTCAAACGTTCTGGTAAAGTGCCATCGATAGTCTTGATGGTGCCTGAGGCGATATACGTTAGTTTGCTGCCCTGTTTATGAATAACGCCAAACCCGGTGGTACGCAAGCCGGGGTCTATGCCTAGGATTTTCATGGAGTTTTTTTGTTGGTATTGGTGGTCTGGTACTGATTGCCGGTGCTGCTGAGCGGGTATTGCTGGTGAGTATAGCGTATCAGTGTCGACTTTTATTTGTTGCTATGTGAGCAGGCGATTACTTTTTTATTGTTATTTGTGATTGATACGTGTCGCATGCCGACTTGCCGCACATTTGCAGATGGTATTAGTGAACAACCAACTCCACTAGGCTCCAGCCTGCGCTGGAGCGACGTTAAAAATGCATGGAGATCATTACTGGTAATTAGCTAGATTGAGATATTGGCAAACTGGGTTAATAGAATATCCTTCTATCTTCAAATTCGTCATTCCTGCGTAGGCAGGAATCTAGTGTCGTTTGTGGTATACCGAGGTGCTAATTGTTCACGAAGATATTTCTTGCGTGCTGGCGTTGAAAGTATTTGCGAATGGTATTAGTGAACAACCAACGCCACTAGGCTCCAGCCTTCGCTGGAGCGACGTTAAGACTGGTTATTGCACGTCAGCGGTAAGGAGCTTGGTGAGATTCAGATAATATCCAAATACAAATCCCTCCAATAAGGATTGCTTTCTTCAATCAACCTGATCTTCCATTCCCGCTTCCAGGCCTTGATCTGCTTTTCACGCTGAATCGCAGAAAGAATAGAGTCAGTCTGTTCAAACCAGACCAGTTGATGAACCTTATGTCGGGAGGTAAAGCTGTCAACGAAATCGTTCTTATGCTGATAAACACGCACGATCAAATCGTTGGTAACACCAACATATAAAGTGCCATTTCGAGCACTGGCCAGGATATAGACGTAAGCCATAAAGGTGAGAATGCAGAATGAAAAACGGCTCTGGGTGAACAGAGCCGCTTTAAGCAGAATCGTTAATTGATCAATGCCGCATCAATATTTTATCAATGACGGAAATGACGCGTACCCGTATAGACCATCACCACACCACGTTCATCAGCAGCATCAATCACTTCCTGGTCACGCATGGAGCCACCTGGGTGGATCACGCAAGTGGCACCTGCATCCACTACTACATCCAGGCCATCACGGAAGGGGAAGAAAGCGTCAGACGCAACTGCAGAACCAGTCAGTGTCAAACCGGCATTCTGTGCCTTGATGGATGCGATGCGGGCAGAGTCAATGCGGCTCATCTGGCCAGCGCCTACACCCAGCGTCATGCCATTGCCGCAGAAGACGATGGCATTTGATTTCACATACTTGGCCACGCGCCAGGCGAACATCATGTCTGCCATTTGCTGTGGAGTTGGTTGCAATTTAGAGACCACGCGCAATTCTTCCTGCAAGACGTTTTTGGCATCCGGTGCCTGTACCAGCAAACCGCCGCCAACGCGTTTCATGTCGTATTGGTTGAAGCCAGCACCCAGAGAAATTTCCAGCAGGCGTACATTTTGTTTCGCCGCAAAAATCTGTTTTGCTTCAGCAGTGAAGGACGGTGCGATCAACACTTCAACGAATTGCTTGGCGACGATTTCTGCAGCCTTGCCATCGAGTTCGCGGTTGAAGGCAATGATGCCGCCAAACGCAGAAGTCGGGTCGGTCTGCAATGCCTTGCTATAGGCTTCAAACGGTGTCGGTGCTACTGCTACGCCGCAAGGATTGGCATGCTTGACAATGACGCAGGCAGATTCAGCAAAAGACTTCACACATTCCCACGCTGCATCGGCGTCGGCGATATTGTTGTAAGACAGTTCCTTGCCTTGCAATTGCTTGTAGTTGGCCAGTGAGCCTTCCAGCGATTTCAAATCGCGGTAAAACGCGGCAGACTGATGCGGGTTTTCACCGTAACGCATTTCCTGTACTTTTTCAAAATGCAGGTTCAGGGTTTGCGGATAAGCGCTGCGTGTCGTATGCGCCTTGTCTTCACCCAGGCTGGTCAGGTAATTGGTGATGGCACCATCATATTGCGCGGTGTGGGCAAATACTTTTTTCGCCAGCGTGAACTTGGTGTCATAGCTGACGACGTTTTGGTTTGCCTTCATCTCTGCCAGTACAATTGCGTAATCAGCCGGGTCAACAATGACGGTCACGTCTTTGTGGTTCTTGGCAGAAGAGCGCAACATGGTCGGGCCGCCGATGTCAATATTTTCTATCGCATCTTCGAGTGAGCATTCCCCCTTGGCGACAGTTTGCTGGAACGGGTACAGGTTGACCACTACCATGTCTATGGTAGGTATGCCATGCTGTTCCAGCGCTGTCACATGTTCAGGAAAATCACGGCGTGCCAAAATACCGCCATGCACTTTAGGGTGCAGGGTCTTGACACGGCCATCGAGCATCTCGGGGAAGCCGGTGTAGTCAGCTACTTCTGTGACAGGCAGGCCATTGTCGGCCAGCAGTTTGGCCGTGCCGCCTGTGGACAAGAGCTTGACACCGAGCGCAGACAATTCACGTGCAAATTCGAGCACACCAGTTTTGTCGGAGACGGAAATGAGGGCTTGTTTGATCATGATTTTTGATATGAGTAAGGAAATCGGTGTCAAGCCTCGCGGATGGGTCAGAGCAAACCGTGCTGCTGCAATTTCTTGCGCAAGGTATTCCGGTTAATGCCCAACATATCGGCGGCTTGTGACTGGTTGCTTGATGCGCGCGTCATGACCATTTCCAGCATAGGTTTTTCAACGGCTAACACGACCATGTCGTAAATATTGGATGCGGGTTGCTCGCCCAGGTCACGGAAATACTTTTCCAGGTTTTTGTGGACGGCGTCTTGGATGCTATCTTTGCTCATGCTGTTTTTATCACTGTTCGGTTATGCCAGGCGGCGGGTAGTCCACAGTTCATGGACGGTAAGACAATTTATTTTTTGTAAAAGTGCTTTGTCTTATGCTGCCAGTTTTTCTTCAAAGGGGCGGTATTGTAACCGCTCCCCAGCCATGTGATCAAAAAAACTGCTGACGGCGGCAAGTTGTTCATCACAGTCCGTCAATAAGTTCATTTGTTGCCGGAAATCTTCACCACCTACCAGGTCTTGCACATACCAGCCTATGTGTTTGCGTGCCGTTCGTACGCCAAGATAGTCACCATAGAAGGCATAGTGCTCTTTCAAATGGGCATCCATGAGTTCACGAACTTCAGAAATCAGTGGGGCAGGTAAGTGTAGTCCGGTAAGAAGGAAGTGCTCGATCTCGCGAAAGATCCATGGCCGGCCTTGCGCCGCCCGGCCTATCATGATGGCATCCGCACCGGTGACCTCTAATACATATTTGGCTTTTTCCGGTGTCGTGATGTCGCCATTGGCAACTACGGGGATATTCACTGCAGCCTTGACGGCAGCAATGGTGTCATATTCGGCATCACCTTTATAGCCATCGGCGCGTGTGCGCCCATGCAGGGTCAGCATTTGTATGCCAGCCGATTCTGCCATGCGGGCAATGTTCAGTGCATTTTTATTGGCCCTGTCCCAGCCAGTGCGAAACTTCAGCGTCACCGGCACATCAACTGCGCCGACTACCGCATCCAGTATCTGTCCGACCAGGTTTTCATGCTGCAACAAGGCAGAGCCACACCAGGCATTACAGACTTTCTTGACTGGGCAACCCATGTTGATGTCGATGATTTGCGCACCTTTGTCAACATTATGTTTGGCACATTCAGCCAGCATGTGTGGGTCTGCGCCGGCAATCTGCACGGCCTTGGGTTCCATCTCACCTTCATGGTTGGTACGGCGCGTGGATTTTTCTGTTTCCCAGAGTTTGGGATTGGACGCCGCCATTTCAGACACAGCATAACCCGCGCCCAGTTCTTTGCACAACTGACGGAAAGGCCTGTCAGTCACACCAGCCATGGGAGCAACAAAAATATTATTACGCAGCACATAAGAGCCGATTTGCACGATCAGGGAAGGGGGAAATTCGAAGAAGCGCTATTCTACCTGAATCCTGCCTAAATATTTGGCAAAATCGTTACCACTCGTAAGGAATATTTTTACCTATATGACATGCTGAAACGATAGTGTAAATCTAGCAAAACAAGAGGCTTTAGACTTGCATTTCTAAATTACTGTAGTAGGTGAGATATCAACCAATACTGCTCTCCATATGTGTATACTCTAATCACTATTTGTCTTACAGGCTCCTGACAAAAGTGCATTCCCGTGGCCCTGATTGATTGATCGCCGCCAAGGGAATACATTTTTTATATTAAGGGAGTCGTCGTGAACACGCAAAACAAGGAGGCAGTACATAGAATTACCATCGTTGGCGGTGGTGCAGGCGGGCTGGAGTTGGCGGTGCGTCTGGGCAAGAAATTAGGTAAGCGCGGCAAGGCAGTCATTACGCTGGTCGATGCCAGCCGTACCCATTTGTGGAAACCTTTATTACACCAGGTTGCTGCAGGCACTCTCGACAGCCATGCTGACGAGCGCGAATACTTTGCCCTGGCACGTTCCAATCATTTTGATTTCCGTTTGGGGCGCATGGACGGACTCTCACGTGACAAGAAGGAAATCTACCTAGCCCCCACCCTGGATGAAAATGGCATAGAGCTATTGCCACGCCAGGCTATATCCTATGACAACCTGGTCATCGCCCTGGGCAGCCAGACCAATGACTTCGGTACGCCCGGTGCACGTGAGAACAGCATCATGCTTGATTCACTGGCAGCGGCAGAGCGCTTCCATCAAAAACTCATTAATTGCTGTCTGCGCGCACAGACCCAGGCTCAGGCTGCAGGTGAAGGGCGTTTTACCGTTACCATCATAGGTGGCGGTGCGACCGGCGTAGAGCTGGCGGCAGAGCTGCACATGACCACCAAGATATTGTCGAGCTATGGTCTGCTCAACTTCCATCCAGAAAAAGATTTGAAGATCGTCATCGTCGATGCTGCGCCGCGCCTGCTGCAAATGTTGCCTGAGCGCCTGTCAGAATCAGTCGCTCGTGAATTGCGCAGCATTGCCATCGAAGTGCATACCAATGAAAAAGTGGTTGAAGTCTCCAAGGCAGGCGTGCAAATGGCCAGCGGCAAATTTATCCCCAGCGGTATCGTGGTGTGGGCAGCAGGTATCAAAGCTCCCGAATTTTTAAAAGACCTTGACGGGCTGGAGTGTAATCGCATTAACCAACTGGTCGTCAACCGCAATTTGCAAACTACACGGGACCCATCGATTTTTGCACTTGGTGATTGTTGTGCCTGCCCGCAAGGCGAGGGCTTGCCAAATGTGCCACCCCGTGCCCAATCTGCCCATCAGCAAGCCAGCACGCTGGCCAAGTCACTGGTACGTCAGTTGCAAGGCAAGTCATTGCTGGAATTTACCTACAAAGACCATGGTTCACTGGTATCGCTGGGTAATTACAGCACTGTCGGCAGCCTCATGGGTGCCATTGCCAGCGGTTCAGTCTTTATAGAAGGTACACTGGCAAAATGGATGTACTGGTCTTTGCACAAACATCATCAGGTAGCGGTGAATGGCTTGTTTCATACTTGGTTGTCCACCTGGGCAGAGACCATAGACAGGGTGCGTAATCCTCGTATCAAGCTGCACTGATGCGTATTGATTGATTTCCTGGTGGTGTGTTCCAAGCTTTGCGGCACAGACTGTGCCGCAAAGCTTTATATCAGACAGAACGCAGGCCGAATGCAGGTTGATCAACTAAATCTTGTTTTTCTGCTGTTTGAGATAAACAGCGTTATCTGGCCTGAACATCGTTTGGTTGATCTTCTCTTCCAGTTCATCAAAAGCACGCGTTGCCATACTTGTATAGGTCTGGCTTTGCGCAGGTTCCTCGGTGGGATTCAAGCTGGATTTAATGTAGGGAGTATTCGGGTAATCAGGCGTGTTTACCTGCAAATTAAATTTCCAACGGTCTTTACTTTCAGGTATCACAATAGCCGTATTGAAGCGTAGGTTCAGACCGGCATAAACCTCGTTCGTGTTGGCAGATGCAAGCAGCTTGCCAGATGGTTCTACCTGATAAGTGATTTCTAGCGAAGGCCTGTTGGCATTCACATCGGTTGCAGCACTAAAACTCAAAATATCACTGGGGAAAATGCTGGAAAACGCTTTGCTGATATTGTTGGCGATGCGCGCTTCCCTGGCAGCAACGCTGTTATCTGAAAAATAATTTGCTACCGGGACTATTTTTTTATCCTTGATGGTCTTTTCACGGCTCTTCAGACTGGCATCCAGTTGCCCTAATTCTGTGGCCGTAGGCCGCGTAAATTTGATATGGACATTAGGATCGTCATGCTCTTCAGAGAATTTTAGCAGCGACTCGACAGAGCGCAATAATTTAGCGTCCGCGTTGACGGCCTGTGCTTTGAATTTTTGCAAGGCATTGAAATACAGCATATGAATTTCTTCTTCAACTTCCGGCAAAATATCTGCATGCGGAAAGCGTGTCTTTAGCTTGCGCAAATGCGTGACGGAGTTGTCATTGAGTGCTTCCTTGAACAGCACCCTGGGCAGTTCTTCCTGCATCTCCGTCACTTTGAATTTGCCATGGGCAATGTAGCCGAGATAGGCATTTTCTGTCTGTTGCTGTTTTGCATGCAGATACATCTTCTTGTCAGCAACTGCATTTCTGCCATACCAGAACAGGGCAGCCAGAACTGTCGCCAGCATGATTAACAACAGAGGTAACTTTAGATAGCTCGACAGCTTCAGAACTTGCTTATTCTTGCCTGAATGGCCCAATGCATCTTTCCACTTGTTTTTTCGCACGTCCAACAAAGGGTCGTATCCATACAGGCTGGCGATATCACGTTGATGAAACGCCTCCCGCGCTTTAGATTTGTAGACATTAAATTTTTGCAGCGCAGCTTCAGCCTGGCTCAAATTGCTGATAATCAGGTTTTTTTGTGAACCATCATAAAAGATGAAAGAAAAAACAGTCCTCTTATATTTACCATTTTGCTCGTCATGCCTGGATTCCAGCTTACGCAGTTGCGCCAGATCATGCACGGCAATTTTACTGCTGCGCATATCAACCAGTGCCAAGGGGAATAAATACCATCCAGGACGAAAGCGAAATTTTGTGCTCAATTGCACGCGTTGCCAAATCGCATGCGCTGTATACACTACGCCCAGAAACAGTACGGCATACCAGAAGAGTAAACCAGTGTCTTTCCATGCCTTATCTTGCAAGGGATTGCCAAAGTTGGATGCCGCCAGCAGATAAATAATGAAAGTGCATACTGTCAGAATAAAGCCATGCAGCAAGTACCAACCCATACTGGACATCACCTGCCCGTGCACCAGAAAGTCGGGGTTTCTGACCGATCTGATCAAATGCTTTTTGACGTTACGGGGCAGTGCATCATAATCGAATTGATAGAAGACTCGCACCAGGACTTTCCTTAAACTTAAAATGGCAGATCAGCCAGAAGGGCGCACATATATTCATCACATATACTCAGCGTATTTAATCGCCGCATTTACTCACTGCATTTACTGACTTAAACTGCGCCTTTGGAAATGAAATACAAAGTTGGCAGTATCGTCATTTCCCATGCTATGGTCAATTCACTTGTCTCATTCTGGAGGCCATGCATAAAAACTATTTTTATCACGTCCATTCATCAGAAATTTCCCGCCATTTATCGGCAATGACGGGTCCGCAATCGCAAAGCGAAGGAAGTTAAACTTGTTCATCCGTATATTGCACATCATCAACAACCCTTATGGAGTAACGATGATGAAACACTGGAAAATCTTAATCGCCGCACCCTTGGTCGCATTTGCTGTCAATTATTCTTTCGCAGGTGCAGTCAAGACGGGTATCCCCAAAGGCTGGGTAGGAAATGGTGCGATTGCCACCCATTATGAAAGTGGTCTGGATGAGTCACAAGGTACTAAAGAACAACCCGCTTTCTTCATCGCAGCAAAAGATACGGCTGCCGATGATTTTGCCGCTATCACCCAAGTGGTAGACGCAAGCGCATATCGTGGAAAAGTTATGATGTTTACGGCATCTGCCCTGCATGTCGGCGATCTTGGAGGTTACGAATTCTGGATACGCACTACCGATGAAAAGGGCAATACCTCGATCGCATCCTCTTGGGCGCGCAAGAGTTCAGATTGGGAAGCAGTCAGGGTAAGATTAAGTGTGAATGCCAATGCACAAAAAATCGAGCTCGGTGTTGGGGTCAGGGACAAGGGTAAATTATTCATCAAGGGTTTGAGTTTTACAGAGGCGCAAACCAGTAACCCGATTCCAGAAAGCAAGCCCATCGCCAATAAAATAAGTATGGGCTCTGCAACGACTACCATGCAAAACCTGAATTTCTCTGAATAAAACTGATGCACACAGACATTACGACACATCACCAAGATAAAAAGGCTGCCGACAACAGTGCTGCATGGCCGCTGTTACCCATTTTGGCAGTGCTGGGTTTGCTAGTCTATGTAAACTTTGGTGTCAGCCGCTCGGCCTGGTTGGCAGATAGCCTGGCTATCTTGTTGGCTTATACTCTGGCGCAAACTGGCTTATGTCTGTCGCAAAAAATTGTTTGGTTCAAACATGCCAGTCAACGCTGGGCTATCGTGGTCTTGTCCATGTTGCTGGCATTGTTTGCAGGTCTTAAAGCAGACGCCGTATTCTGGCCAGCGATGACCACAGGCCATGCCAACTGGTTGCTGCCTGCGGTCATCTTGGTATTTATATTTGCCACCATCTTACCCGCAGCCATAGACCTGGAGATCAGGCGTCGCACCCAGGCCAGCCTTGCTGCTGAAGCCAGCAAGCACAAAATGGAGAGGCAAATGCTGGAAGCCAGGCTGGCCGCGCTTCAGGGCCAGATAGAACCGCATTTCCTGTTCAACACCCTGGCCAATACTCGCGCCCTGATACATCAGGATGCTGCAATGGCTGAGCAGATGCTGAACCACCTCATCGCCTACCTGCGGGCCGCTATGCCTGACATGCGCCTGAGCACCACTACGCTGGGGCAAGAGCTGGACAGGGCCGCTGCCTATCTGCAAATCTTCCAGATACGCCTGGGCGCACGCTTCCAGTTTTCTGTGCATGCCACGGATGAAGTCCGGGCCTGCCTGGTCCCGCCGCTGGCGGTCATGAGCCTGGTAGAAAACGCGATCAAGCATGGCATAGAACCCCAGCCCGGCGACGTACGCATAGATATCAGGACCCATATCAAGACCGGGCAATTGCAGATCAAAGTCAGTGATAATGGCCGTGGCTTTCAGGATGAACTGGGTAGTGGCATTGGCTTGCTGAATGTGCAGGAAAGACTGTTGGCCTTGTTTGGTGAACAGGCAGAACTGCAATTGCAGCCGCGTGATACTGGTGGTGTGTGCGCCAGCATATCTCTGCCAGCCAGAACAGGTGAGCTGACATGAGCATGAGTTTGAGTATGATCAGTCATAAACCCAAAGTACTGATCGCCGAAGACGAAGCGATCTTGCGGCAAGAATTGCAAAATGCATTGACACAGCTCTGGCCTGAGCTGGACATCATCGCCAGCGTTGACGATGGTATCAAAGCCGCGCAAGCCATTGCTGACCAGCGTCCCGATATCGCCTTTCTGGATGTGCGCATGCCCGGCCTGAACGGTATAGACGTGGCTCGCCTGGCGCAGCATCCATGCCATATCGTCTTCCTGACAGCCCATAATGATTATGCCGTCGATGCCTTTGATCAGGGCGCGGTTGATTACCTGCTCAAGCCTCTGGATATGGGCAGACTGGCACTGGCCGTGCAAAGACTTAAACAACGGCTGTCACAACAACCGGCTGACCTGTCAGCCCTGCAAGCCAAAAAACCACAAGAAGCGCTGCGCTGGATACAAGCTTCTGTCGGTAACCAGATACGATTCATCAGCGTCAGTGACGTGCTTTGCTTTCGCGCTGATTCCAAATACACCAAAGTCATCACCGCCAAACTCGAAGCCTATATCCGCACCACCATCAAGGACCTTGCAGCGCAACTCGATGAGAATAAATTCTGGCAAATATCCCGCAGCAATATCGTCAATGTGGGCGCGATAGATACGGTTCAGAGAAGTGATGGTGGCCTGGCTTTGCGTTTGCAGAAAGAAGATGAATGGCTAACGGTGTCTCAGGCCTATCAGCATCAGTTCAGGCAGATGTGACACCGGGTTTGGCGCAAACTCAAATATAAGCAAACTTCCTCTCATAATCGACGCCGCAGTTAAATGGAAATTCTGCATGTTGCCAGAAATGGAAGTGCGCTGTTGCTGATGAATATTCAGCCAGTGCTGCGCCCAGAGTGTCGGCGGCACCTGCCGGGATGGCATGATCGGGTCTTAACTGGACGGCGACGCGGGCCTGACCATCGAGCAGGGACATGCGGAAATTGCCTGTGATGGCGGCAGCAATGCGTTTGTCGGCATACAGTGCTTCCTTGACTGCTTCTGGATAGAGTCGACCATCATCTCCAGCCAGGAATTTGCCGCGACCGGACACTG
>JACQDX010000147.1 GCA_016200895.1 Burkholderiales bacterium | reverse complement strand
TTCAACTGAGGCATCTGCCAAATAAAGCTTTCCTGTAATCACCTGAGTCAGGTCAACAAAAAACCCCGGCGCGCCGGGGTTTTTTGTTGACCTGACTCAGGTGATTACAGGAAAGCTTTATTTGGCAGATGCCTCAGTTGAAGCTGCTGCGGCGGCGGCCGCTGCTGGTGCCTTGACTTCAGGCTCCTTGAACTTGGCACCACCTGCATTGGCCAGATGCACGACTGCACGGGCGACTTCAATATCGTCCAGATCAGGGTTACCGCCTTTAGCTGGCATGGCACGCAAACCACCTATCGCATTTGCAACTACCTTGTCATAGCCTTGCGCAATACGCGGGCCCCAGGCGGCGGCGTCAGCAAATTTTGGTGCACCAGCTGCGCCGCTGTCGTGGCAAGCTGAACAAATAGTTTTATATACTGTTTCGCCAGATTGCAAAGTCTTGGGACCGTTGGCATCCTTGAAGTTAAAACCTTGATCAGCAACCGGACTGATACGGGCAGCAACTGCTTCTGCTGTCAGGGCAGAAGAACCTGCGCCGACTTTATTGTCATTTGATACATACTGTACCAGCAAGACAATGGCGATAATGGGGACCAGGAATCCGGCGAGAATAGCAACGATAAGTTGCTTAGGGGTCTTGATCGCTGATTCGTGTTCGTCGTGCGCGTCGCTCATGGTTTCCTCAATGCAAATAAATTAGGTACAGAAAATTCTTAGTTTATGCAGGCAGGCAACTTTAACCGCAATTGCCAAAGCTTGGAATTATAGTGCGAAAGCGCTGTGTATGGAATGAAAAGCAGTCTGCACGCGCCAAGAATAGGGTAAACCTGGCGGGTTTAACGACAATTCTCTTGCTTTGATGCAGACGCGCTGGCGCAAATCAGCGCGGAATGTTTGCCTTACACTAGCAATGTATCACTGCTACATGGTTCTGCTTGACCTTCTCTATTGATATTTGGCGGTGGTCTGGCGGCATGGGTATGATAATAAGGTGTCCAGATCCGAACGCCTTCTTCAGCTCTTGCAAGACTTGCGACGCCATCGTTGTCCAGTCAGTGGCCAGCTACTGGCCAGGGATGGCGAGTCGGCATTGACCCATGGGGCAGTGAGCGCAATGGCAAAAATTTCTGCCGTATTGCCACCCGAACTGCGCCGCGAAATGGAGGCATCCGCTCTGCTCATTGGTGCAGACGGGAAAACGCCTGAGCATACTGTAGACGCGGATTTGCTGAGGATTTGCTGCGTGTCGCGATACGGACCGGGCGCAAAGAAAGATGAAACCCGCGCCTCCCGCCTGGCAACACTCATCCAGGCCTGGAGAGTCAGCTTGCGTCTTCCTTAGTAAAGGTGCAATTAGCTTCCATGAATTCATTGCAGCTAGTTCGGCTGACTGCAATATAACGCGAGTTCAAATAAGAAGTGCAACAGAAGCTAAATGAGTTTGAATGGGAAGATGCGGTAGCATCCGAACTTCCAGACCTCCAAGTCAAAGTTGCCCGAAATGACATACACACATCTTACCCAAGACG
>JACQDX010000146.1 GCA_016200895.1 Burkholderiales bacterium | reverse complement strand
CCCCAACTTCAAAAGACGTATTACTTGCTTGCGTCTTTCATAGAGCGCTTCCGGCTTTAATTTTCTGCTGTCTATTTTTTCCATCTCTTATTGACTGCACTTTTACATAAAAGTTCATCTATTTAAATGCCGGATCTATAAAGATCTGTTTTCGTCGCTACGGCGTAGTCGGGGTTCAGACAACATGTTGTCTACCAACGAAACGAACATCCCTTGCAAGGGATGTTTCCTAAAAGCGTTAGCCTTGCTGGGACAATTTTGCGTAAATCCTATTAATCTATCATTACCAAGAGCTTTAAAAAAACAAGCCATTGTAAAAATACAAACAATCTGACACCTTTGCGCGATGCACAAACTTATTAACGCATTTTATATCAAATATTTAAATATAATTCGCAGAATATTCTATTAATTTCTATTTTCGGACTGCAATTTGCAAGAAAAATTCATGCAATCCGGCATAAAATCTCTGCATGTTTTCCCAAGAGTCATAGCGCCGAGACAAAGTTGTCGCTAGAGATGATGAATTGATTTACCTGCCGCTAAAACTCGCCGGGTTTCATGCCAACCCGCTACGCGCCATACTAAGGAGCCTGCTGTAATGACACAAACCATTATCACCCGCAACGATTGCGAAAAACTTGATCAGCGAGATCCGCTGGCCGCACTGCGTGAAGAATTTGATTTGCCTGCTGGTGTAATTTACCTCGACGGCAATTCCCTTGGTGCCCGCCCCAAGGCAGCATTGCAAAGAGCGCAAGATGTCATCACCCGCGAATGGGGAACCGATCTTATCAAGAGCTGGAATACCGCTGGCTGGTTTGATATGCCATCCACTCTGGGCAACCAGCTTGCGCCATTGATTGGTGCCGAGACCAATGAAGTCGTAGTGACTGATACCACCTCGGTCAACCTGTTCAAGGCCATTGCCGCCGCGCTGCAGATACAGGCTACTGACAGCAAACGCAAGACTATCATTACCGAACGCAGCAACTTCCCTACCGATATCTACATGGCGGAAGGCATCACCCGCTGGCTGGATCGCGGTTATCAAATCCAGTTGATCGATTCACCAGAAGAACTACCACAAGTCATCAATGACAGCACGGCACTGGTGATGCTCACGCATGTGAATTATCGCACTGGCTATCTGCATGACATGGCAGCCGTCACTACCCTAGCCCATCAACATGGTGCATTGATCTTGTGGGATCTGGCGCATTCTGCTGGCGCTGTACCTGTACACCTGAACATAGCAAATGCTGACTTTGCCGTTGGTTGCACATACAAATACCTCAATGGCGGCCCAGGCTCACCGGCATTTATCTGGGTGCCAGCACGTCATCAAGATGCATTCCACCACCCATTGTCCGGCTGGTGGGGTCATGCCAACCCCTTTGCCATGAACCCAGGTTTTACACCAACTCCTGGCATACGCCGCGCCCTGTGTGGCACCCAGCCTATCACCTCTTTGGCCATGGTTGCTTGTGGCCTGGATACCTTTGGCAAGACAGATATGCAGGCGATACGCAAGAAATCGCTGGCACTGACGGACATGTTTATCTCTCTGGTAGAGGCCCGTTGCGCAGCACATCCACTGGAACTGGTCACGCCACGCCAGCACCAGCAGCGAGGCAGCCAGGCGAGCTTCAAACACCCCCATGCCTATGCGGTGATACAGGCACTGATACTGCGTGGCATCATAGGTGATTATCGCGAACCAGCCATCATGCGTTTTGGTTTTACTCCGCTATACACCAGCTTCGTTGATGTCTGGGATGCAGCAGAAGGATTGCGCGATATACTTGACAGCAAAGATTACGATACGAACGCACAAAGAAATGCAGTGACTTGATGCTTAAGACCTATCAACACAGAGGCACAGAGCCACAGAGAAAAAGCAAAGAGAAATTCAAATACGTAAAAACTTTTCGCCTTTCTGTGCCACCTCCGTGTCACCTATGCGTCTCAGAGACTTTGTGTAATATGGTTTTACGTGCAAAAAATTTTAAGGAAACATCATGAGCAACAACGAACAAGCTGGCAAATGCCCCATGTCATGGCATGGCGCGCAACTCGATTTTAGTGAATCCATGAGCTATGGCGATTACCTGGGTCTGGACCAGATACTAACGGCTCAACATCCGCGTTCACCCAATCACAATGAAATGCTGTTCATTATCCAGCACCAAACCAGTGAACTCTGGATCAAGCTGATGCTGCATGAACTGCATGCCGTACGCCAGCATATACGCAGCAATGATTTACCGCCAGCGTTCAAGATGCTGTCACGCGTAGCCCGCATCATGGATCAACTGGTGCATGCCTGGGATGTCCTGTCCACCATGACACCAAGCGAATACACGGCGATACGCCCTTACCTCGGTGCATCGTCAGGCTTCCAGTCGCATCAATACCGTGAGCTGGAATACCTGCTGGGCAACAAGAATGCCACTCTGATGACTGTGCATGAAAGCAAACCCGAAGTACATGCAACTCTGGATGCGTCCTTACGCACGCCGTCGATTTATGATGAAGCCATCATGCTCTTGTCACGCCAGGGTTTTGTAATTGATGCAGACCGTCTGCAACAAGACTGGTCACAAGGTGTCGTCGCCAATGAATCAGTCAAGGCAGCCTGGCTGCAAGTCTATCAAGCACCAGAAAAATACTGGTCCTTGTACGAACTGGCAGAAAAACTGGTAGACATGGAAACCGCTTTCCGCATCTGGCGCTTCCGTCATGTGACCACGGTAGAACGCATCATCGGTTTCAAAGCAGGTACTGGTGGCACAGCAGGTGTCAGCTATTTGCGCAAGATGCTGGATGTGGTGTTGTTCCCGGAATTGTTTGCTTTGCGGACGGCCTTATAAACATATGTGTTAGTCAAGGATCTGTCGGAGCCTTGACTAACATTTTTCTGAAAGTTACACTAATCCGCTCACCCGCACCGGTCTCTTTAGGAATGGCATGCAGCCAATCTCCTTGAATATCTGCCGACATATACAACAGGCTACCCGGCTGCAATGGATACAGAAATTCCTGGCTCTTATCTTGTTTGCTGCGATAAGCAATATGACGCAAACTGCCTAGCGAAATAATGGCAACGCCACTACCCTCCGCCAACTCATCAATGGAATCTGAATGAAAGCCCATGCTTGAATTGCCGTCAGTGTAAAAGTTCAACAGACAATTATTGGGAAGAAACCCCAATTCATTTTCCACAGCCCTACAGATCCTTTGCAAAAAATCTGGCATTGGCGTCGGCGCATACGATATTTGAGAATAATCGTAGGCCACACCAAAGCTCGCTGTTTTGCGTGCGCGCATTCTTTCGTCCCAGATCACCTCGTTTTTCAGTTGATCAAATATGCCGTCAGGCGCGGAGAGGAAATCTGGTTTTAAATAAATTGGTGGTGCTTGCATGAGTATTTAAGAAATTTGATTACATCCTGATTTGATTCTGTCTTCTGTGAAAAATCGTCAAATGATACCTAACCGTACAAATGTTTGGTAATTCGGGATGGGTAAATAAAGTCAGGCATAGCTAGCTATGCCTGACTTTTTGCATTATTTCTGATTATCTGTCGCGTTTCCCGCTGCAAGCTCGGTATTGACTGCAACCTCAGGCGTGACTACTTCAGCTTCCAATACACGCTGCTTTTGTTTCCACAAGCTGCCGCTGGCAAATGCCGTCCAGCCCCATTTCAACCAGGCCAGTAAGGACCATGCCAGCCACAGAGCCCACAACAGCATCAGGCCGCGATAGACCAGCATGGGGAGTGATAATACCCATGCGGTTTGCAGATCTGCTGTTGCCCTGTCCAGATACCACACAAGATTATTCGCACTGGATCCATTACCGACGACCTGCATGTCCGGTTGCCCCAGCAAGCCGCTTTGCACGGCTTCGAGCAAAATACACAGCATCACCAGGGTCAAAACAGCCAGGCCAAGTTGACGCAGATTAAACTGCCATCTTGCAGTGAGACCATCAGCCGTTTTTGCGCGCTGGACAAAGGCAAAGAACCACGCAACCACCAGGGCGGCACTCCACCAGGCGACTTGCGTTAATCCCAGTGTCAGCAGCAACCATTGCCGGGTTGTTACTGGCAAGCCTGCATAGCGGCCAAGAGCAACTGCAACCAGCAGCAAGACAATGAGCTTGCCCCAGAACAGGATGGCTGACCCCATGCCTGGGCCGCTGGCGAGCAATAACCAACGGTCACGTGGCAACTTCAGTTGCAGGTTATTGTTGACGCTGGCCTGCTGCAAATTAACAGTGTCCGTCGTATAGCTGGTACTAACGCCCTGATCCAGACGCCATTGCACTTCTATGTCTTGCACACCTGGCACGACCGGTAATACTAGTTGCCTGCCATTCGCACGCAATGGCCTCACCTGGTGATTGATACTGACAAGTTGCAATGCAGCTCCTTCAGGCAAGGTCAGGGTATAGTCACCGCCACGGCTGCTACGCAAATGCAGTTTCAATTGATAGTCAGTGGCCCGGCTGCCAGGACTGACGATCAGGCGGCTTTCATCGATGGTCAGCGTCTGACCGGGGATGGCTTGTGGACGCTCTATACTGATCGCTAAAGATTCTCCTGGCCACGGACGGAACACCAGATCAGCGCCATTCTCACCATTATTGGCATCATTGGCCAAGGGAGGTAATCCAGTAGTACTCAAGTGCCAGATGCCCGAAGCAGCGACAACCCAGGTCTCCACCCAGTTGCTTTGCTGGTCAAGACTAAGTTTAAGCTGCGCGGTTTGTGGCAAATTCGAACGCCACTCCATACTGTCACTTTGTGGCCCCAGATTAACTGCTACCTTCCATCCTTGATATTTAAACCGGCAGTGGTGACAGCTTCGCCTGGTAACAAGGGGATTTGCGCCAGCACTGGCTGTCCCATAGGGGACAGGCGTGACACCGTGGTTTCGACCTGCCATTCCTTATCGAGTATCAGACGGCGCGTGATACGCAAAAAACTGGGTAAGGCACTGGCCTCTGTCTTGTTGCTGGCTTTGATACGGCGATTGAATTGCAGAGTATCAGCAACCTCAGAATCATCAGATAAGCCAGCAACATCCCAACCATCTGCATGGATATCGACCTGCCTGGGTTTTTGCGGCAAAGGTAATTGCAAAGTATCGCTTTGCATCAACTCCCCCGTCAGCTCTACCCTGTGACGCCCCGCTGGTGCCAGCAACCAGATTGTCCCGTCATCACTGCGGCGTATGTAGGCAGGCTTGCCATCCAGTTGCGCCTGCGCGGGCAACCAGTGCTTGATACCACCTGGCAATGGCAAGGCGACGTCAATCGCAGCATCAACATCCAGACCCAGCCTTACGCTGCTGCCATTGATTTGCACCATCATGCGCGAGATTTCCGCACAATCTGGCAGGCAGTCTGCCGGGCGCGTCAATTTTTGTTTTAACGCTTCCAGCTTTTCATTGTCCGGCATTTGCGCATGTGCAGGTTCACTATATATAGCGGACAAGGCAGTCAAACTGCTCATAACCAGTATGGACATGGCTTTGCCCAAACCGCGCCAAGACCACCTGCTTGCTATAGGTGTACCAGTTTCAGTTGGTCCCTGACCAGTTCCTCTCCTGAACTCACTCACACACATCAATAGCAGACCCAGCAAAATCAGACGCAGTACTACCAGTAATTTATTAGCCCAGGGCGGCAACAGCCATAAATCCAGTTGTTGATCCTGCCTGACCGGGCCATCAAATATCAAGCGGTGCGAACGCCAGTTCCAGATCGGCAAACCCGGGCCGGTCTGTACTTTGGCATCCGGGTCCAGGGTTTGGTAGTCAGTGCCGCGTGAACCGATGGATGCCTTCGGTTTATTTACGCTGTAAGATCTCATCGCATCGGCTTTAGCAAGTTTACTTACCATCTGATCACGATCTGCTCTTGGTTCTATCAAGCCTGGTGCATTAGATCTTGGAGGCGGCGGAGGGGGCGCTTCGGCGACAGCATTACCGCCCTGAACTTCAGCATTCACCTCCACTGGCATTGGAGCCGGTGCAGCAGCTGGTGCTTCGTCATATTGAGCACGCTTATATAAATAGTCATCAGCAACATCATTTTCGAGTACAGGGTACAAGGCTGAACGCACCTGCTGCGTTGCAAATGACAGCGTCAGCAGGATCAACACCAGTAAACTGACTTGCTGCAGGCGTTTGATCCAGACTTGAAACCTGCTGGCTGGCAAAGCGCGCAAAATGGCTATCAGCACAAACAGTACTATCCATGAGTAACGTGGTGCATCTACCTCTTGATAAGACAATACCAAGGCGAACAAGGCTAGCAGACCCCATTGCTTACCCCATAATTTGCCTGCGGCCAGTGCAATCACCAGCACCAGGAAAAAATCCAACAAATTCCAGCGCGCCAGCCAGGCACCATCCGCCTTGTCAGCCCCGCCTGCGTGCAACAGACGCCAGCCTGCTGGCAAGATCAATTCTATACCCAGCTTGTCAAAGTCCTTTTGCCAGGTCACTGCAGAAAGCTTGCGGGTACTATTGCCGACCACGCTGTCAGCCCCTACATTTAAGCTTCCGCGCTGGACTTCTATGCCTGCCAGCTTGTCATTCCCGCGCGTGATCAATTGATCTTGCCCAGACACGCTGACACGGCCAAGTTGGGCGATATTGCCCATGGTCAGGCGGTTGGAGTGACTGATGTCGCCCTTGATCTGGTCGCTCATGGTCAGGGTAGAACCATCAAAGCTCAACCACAAACGACGCTGCAAGGATAGTTTATCTGGCGCCGGGTCACTATCGCCACGGCGTATTTCTTTGAAGGTAAATGTGCTGCCAGCATGCATGAGATAGGCTGGCAAGTTGCGCCACTCTGGCGGCAAGGTGGTTTGTTGCGGGTCAACTGTGGACGGCCCTTCTATTGCCGCGGTGCGTATCAATGGCGTTGCTTCATAAGACCAGACTTCTTCTTCCGCACCTTCAGGCAGGCCGAGTGTTTTACCCGGGCCAGGCTGGCGTGCCAGCAAACGTATCTCCCACTTACCGGCCCTGACTTGCACTGTCATGCTGCCGTCTGGTTTCAAGACAGCAGGTAAGGTCGATTGCAATTCCAGAGGTATCAGGTCTGGCAACAGCATGCGCCCAAGGTTTATCTCCCTGCCCTTCCCCGACACTTCAAGACGGATGTAGGTTTCTACTGTAATGGGCACACCATCCGTGACTTTACGAAATGTTCTGAGCTGTATTTGTTCGCCACTATCCATTTCAGCCTTGCGTTGCAGCCAAAGTTGATTACTTTCATCGCGCACCGGAAAACTCACAGACTTGCCGTTCAAGTCCAGCTTCAACAAGGCTGCACTTTGCGGCAAAGGTAAAAATTCTGGCACCACGGACCAGATAAATTTACCTGTCAGTTTGTGCGCACCACGCGTCAATTTAATGACGGGCATTTCATCGCGTGCAATCACCGGTTGCGGTTTGCCATCGACACTGACATCTTGCGGCCAGTGCTGGGCATTACCTGGCAAATAGACCCAAGCGTCGCGCTGTACCTGCCAGTCCTGGGTAAATGTCGCCCCCGCAGCAGTCACCTTCAAATCCAGCAGGCCTGGCCATACACATTGTTTTTGGCCTGCATCAGCGCCTTGCTGCGGGCAGCCGAAGTTTTCTACACCATCCAGTGCCCATGGCACCCAAGTCTTTAAGGGGTCGGGAACGGCATTTATCGGGAAATCAGCGGCATTGCTGACAAAGCAGGTACAGGCAATGAGTAAGGCGGCGATGCAATTTTTCAGCATTCTGTATCCCTGATGGTTAAGATGTGGTCGTATCAATTATAGTGATATATTTTGCAATAACCGTCTGTACCTGCAAATTTATTATTTAACTTTAGATTTCACGTGAAAATCACTCTTCAAATACCTGCATCACTTCAAAAAACACACATGACGTTTCTCATGCTGTTATCAGCCTCATTCCCCGTGGCTAATGCATTTGCTGCTGATTTGACTATGACGAACAGATATGACAATTCCGCTTATGGCTTCACAATTCAATTTCCTCACCAGCTCAGCATTTGTACCACTCCTGCACCAGGCCCTAATCACGGCTTTGTTGCCCTGCTTCGTTCTGACTCATGCCGCGATGGAGTATTTGAACAAAAGCCGCATCTGGAATTATTTGTCAGATATGACGTGATCACTATGGCGACATCAACAGCAGAACTGGCGGACGAGCTATGTGAAAACAAGCCTGCACGGCGCAGCAATATCTGCAGCGCAGGCCTGGCTGTCTATCAGTGTCAGACAATCCTCATTGGTGAGTTGACTCTTTGGCGCTATTTCTTCCTGCGCCCGCAAAAGAATGGCACAGGACAGATATACAGCCTGGATCTGTACTCTGACCAAACACATGCAGCACAAGATCGGCTACTGCAAAAACAAATGCTGCAACAACTGAAGTTCACCCGTAGACAATAATGTCATATCCATGACGTGCAACCCGGTAATTACAACAAGTTTCGCCATGTAATACCTGTCGTTTTATAAAACTATACCTTGCACGAAAACATAGTCTATTGACAAATAAGTAGCGATACTGCGCCCGCGCTGTAGTGCCTCTGTGCCTCTGCAATTCTGCATTTGAGAATGGCAAGGGCTATACATGACGCTGCCAATTCCCTTCTCTCCCTTGAAGAGACTGATCGCCTACTTTTTAGACAGGACTATGCATATGCATTTGAATTCCAGATTGATTACTGCTTGCCTGTGCGGCATGCTCGCTGCTTGTGGTGGTGGCTCCAACTCCTCTGTACCCACGACTACTCCAACTGCAGAAGTACAAAAACCGGCAGTATTATTATCTGGAGACGCCTTGCGCGCAGAAGTTGAGCGCTTTCGTAGCAGCAATAACTTGCCTGCTGTTTCTGTGACTATCGTCAATCAAGACAAAGTGGAAAACGTCGTGACAGGTACCAGAGAAGTCAATGGTAGCCAGAATGTACAAAATACTGACCTGTTCCAGTTGGGCTCGCTGACAAAAGCCGCTACTGCCACCATGATAGGTCGTCTGGTAGAGCAAAAGAAAATACGTTGGGATACCACGATAGCAGAAATATTTCCTGCCTGGCGCACGCAAATCCGCTCTGAGTATCTGAACGTCACGGTAGAACAACTACTGCGCCATCGTTCTGGCCTGCCGCGTGAAGTCAATGACGGCACCATAGAAAAAGCCCTGCCCTTGCTCACTGGTGACTTGCTGGCAGATCGTCGTTCTCTCGCTGTTTTGTTACTACAAGACGCCCCTGAATACCCACCAAATAGCAAGATGGTGTATTCCAACATAGGCTATGCCCTGGCAGGCCTGATGGCAGAAGTTGCCGCTGGTGACAGCTATGAAAATCTGATGCAAAAAGAAGTGTTCACGCCGCTCAATATCAAGGGACGCTTCGGCTTCCCTGAAGATGCAGGTGCCAATAATAATCTCGGACATACCTTGGTCGCAGGCAACTGGAAAGCCACGCCAGCCGTGATCGATCCCCGCTATGCCTTTTTTATCAATGCTGCTGGCGGCATGAATCTGAGCCTGGCCGACTATGGTGTTTTTTTACGTGAACACCTGCGTGGCTTGCAAGGACAAAGCAATTACCTGAGTCAAGCCAATTTTCAATTGATGCATACACCTATAGACAGCTATGGTCTGGGTTGGGGTGTCATGACCGTCAAGGGTCTGGGCAATGTCAGCATACATAACGGCACAGAATTAACCTACTATGCCAGCAATAGGGTCATCCCCAGCAAAAACGTTGCGATTGCTATTGCCTGCAATTGTTATAACGAGGCGATTATCAGCAAGCTGGATGACTTTGCTGATTCCTTGATGCTGCCGCTGATACCGCAGCAATAGCAAAAAATCTGAATATTTAAAAATTGTTCTTTTCCCCAAAAGTGGCGAATGTAGAAAAACCTGTCGCCACTTTTCAACTGGGGAAAGTCACAAACGAAGAAGTTCAAGCATGGCTTGCAGTATAAAACCGCACCAGAGCCAGTGACAGCGCAAACACATAGCCATTAATAAAACGCCAGAGGCGTAAACCGTCGCCAGAACGCCAGGCAGAAAATGCTGCGGCAAACAGACCCATTAATAGGGGAGTCAATATCAGGTTGGCAACACGTCCCAAATTGCTATGAATAAAGGCTTGCGGGAATATCCATAAGCTGACAAAGCCCGCCATGATACCGAAGGCGATGTAAATAATTGCGGTGACAATGGGGGATTGTGGTTCACGTTCGCGTTTCCCTGCTCCCGAAGTAAATACTACTTCAAGAATCTCAAACACCAGTTGCAATAAAACTTCAAAAATGAATTCAATCATGGCGCTTTATCTTTTTAAGATTGATCAGGGCTTCATACAGATACGATAGAAATCAGGATGACGAAGACCCTGTCTTAGCCCGTAGTAACGACTTAGCGTCCCAGCAATTGCAGCGCAACCATGGCCTGCGCTGCAAAACCCGTTAAAAAGGCCAGGGTACGCACCCAGGGTATGCCCAGGGTATAACAGATTGCATGTACCAGACGGGCAGCAAAGAACAGCATGCTGGCATTGGCGATCGTCACATTGGAAATATTCATGGCGTTCGCCAGCAAGATCAAGACAGCGAACACCACCAGGTTTTCTACCGCATTGCTATGCGCCTTCATCATGCGCACTGCCCATTTCGATTGCGGCTTGCCATTATCTGGATAACCGACAGCAGCCAGCAGGCCACAAGTCAGCACACGGTCAAAAATATAGGGTATCCACAATACGCCGGTCAGTATGGTGACATAACTCAGGTATAGCAATTCTGTTTTCATGCTCGCTCCTCATTTCAGGTTGGACTATCATTGACCGACTGACTATGACAGCCCCCGGTGCCAGCGATTATGCTATGCCAGCTAACGCTTGTGCTTATTTTTTCAACAAGCTCAGCTTTTGGCATGAAAACAGCAACAGTTTTAAGCAATCCTGCTTAAAACACCCGTCTTGTCCAGGCGAAAACGGGCGAAGTCCTCTGCCAGAAACAGATTACCCTGATAATGCGCCCTGGCTTCTGCCTCAATATCGCCGATGAATGGCGACCTTGCACTGTCATGCTGATAGCGTGCACTGAAATGTGTCAACACCAGATTAGGCAAGGCAGCAGTAGCCGCAAAGCTGGCAACGGCAGCAGCAGAGCATTGCTGGACGCGCGCGCCAACCTTCTCTGCCACCTCCTCTGTATAAGTCGCTTCATGCACCAGCACCTGTGCTTGTTGGCTCGCTTCCAGTAAAAGCCCGGGCTGGTCATTGTCACCGCCGACAATGATGGCACGTAGTGGATATGGGTGATGCAAATAGTCGCGGCTGGCTAGATTTTTTCCATCGTGAATGACATCTTCACCTTTCTTCAATCGTCCCCACAATGGCCCTGCCGGCACTCCCAAAGCTTGCAATTTGGCGGTGTCCAGCACGGCCTCAGTATACTTCTCGCTGAAGCGATAGGCATGCGAGGGGACGCGGTGCGACAGCTTGATTGCCTGCACAGTGACGGCATGATCCTGCCACACATCCATATTCTCAACGTCAGTGAATATCAATTCATAGGGCAAAAATGATTCTGACGTCGCATGGGTTACCTGCAGCCAGTTTTGTATGCCTGCCGGTGCAATGATGTGCAACGGCGTCTTGCGACCATTCATCGCTGCACTAGCCAGCAAACCTGGCAAGCCATAGCAGTGATCGCCATGGACATGGGTAATAAAAATCGCCTGCAAACCATGCACTGACAAAGAGGTGTTCAATATCTGATGCTGGGTAGCTTCGCCACAATCAACCAGATACCATTCACTACCCTGATCTGGCAATAAAGCCAGGCCAGTGACATTACGTTGACGGGTTGGTGCACCTGCAGAGGTGCCTAAAAATAAAATATCCACAAATTCCTTAAACTTGATTCTCTGTTTTTCTATTGATTGCATGAGAATTCATCGCTGTTGCAAATTCTCACAATACAGTCTTTCGCATACTGTTCTGCATACTCATTTACGCTTATGATGCAAACTCACAATTCATCATAAACCTGAGACATGAAACTTCCAGCTGCCCTGCAATCGATCACCAGTGCTTTAAGAGAACGCCAAAAAGAACGCAAGCGTCTTCGTGGCCCTGCTGACTTGTATTATGCCATTGCCGACTCCATCAGCATGCTTGATGGCGCATCCTGGCAAGAACTGGCTGCACAATCCGGTTTTTTCATGTCGCTGGAATATCTGAGCGCGCTTGAACAAGTATTGCCGCTGAACCTTTCAGCCCGCTATGCCCTTATTTTCGATGGCACAGGCACAGGCCGTCAACTGGTCGCCGCCGTGTATATGCAAATTGCCGATATCAGCCTGGCGCAGGCAAGGCCAGAAAAGTCGGCTGACACAGATAAAAAATGGGCGCTGCCACTGGATCAACTGGCACAGCATGCCAGGCAACGCATACTCAGTTGCGGCAATTTCCTGACCTTCGGCCAGCATGGCATTGCCTTTGCCAAAGATGTTGACCCCAAACTGGCATGGCACGGTGTCGTCGAAGTTTTATATCGCGTACGCCAGGCAGAAAAACTTGCAGGTAAAACCCATTTTGTCATGATCAAGGATTTACATGATCCTTATATCGATCAGGCTGCACATCTGGAGAACCTCAGTTACCGCTATGTAGAAACCGAGCCCAATATGGTGCTGGACCTGGCACCAGCTTGGAAAAACTATGACGACTACCTGGCCAGCCTGGCATCCAAATACCGTAGCAATATCCGCAATGCCATACTCAAACCTATGGATGAAGCTGGCTGCAGTCTGGAGCGGCTGGATGACCTAACACCAGTACTCGACGATATCTTTGCGCTATACAAGGCGGTTCAGGTAAATGCCAACTTTCGCCCGTTTGAATTATTGCCTGAATATTTTCCTGTCTTGCAAGCTGCTGCTGGCGACAAATTCCGCTGCAGCGTCCTCAAGTGCGATGGTCGTTTGCTGGGCTTTTTGATTTCCGTGGCAGATGGCGAAACCGCAATTGCCTATCACATAGGTTTTGACCGTGCAGCCGCTGAAGAGCTGCCGATCTACCTGCGCCTGCTGCATGCAGGTATTGCCGATGCGATAGACCTGGGTTGCAAGCGGATTTCATATGGCCGCACTGCGCTCGAACCCAAAGCGGCACTGGGTGCCAAGCCGCAAACCTTTGGCGTATTCGTCCGTCACCGTCAGCCCGTGCTGAACAAACTCATGAAGCGCCTGTTGCTGGGTATAGAGCATGAAGATGCGCCTGACCGCAACCCTTTCAAAAAAGAAAAAACGGCCAAAGCTGAAGCACAAGCCTGAGTTCATTTAACCTGCTGCCATGCAGCAGGTTTTTTAGGTTCAATAAGATCAGGATACGCCGCAGACCACGCGCGCACCACCGCCACCCAATACTGCCGGATGATCAGAGTGATTATCACCACCAATATGTATCATCAGTGAACGACCTTTGAGGTCAGCCAATTTCAAACGTGGTGCCAGCACAGGCTGGTTGGCATTGCCACTGGCGTCAACATACAAAGGCGGCAAATCGCCAGCATGACCATCACCCCATGGAGTGCCATGGCGATTGCTGTTTTCCGGATCATAGTGGCCGCCTGCGCCCAGAGCTGGGACCAGTTTACCGTCTTTTTCCTTGGCGCTGCAATCCGCATTCTGGTGTACATGGAAGCCATGCAAACCAGGCGTCAGACCTGTCAGCGCAGGTGTGAACACCAGACCATATTTGCTTTCAGACACAACAACCTGCCCTAGTTTAGTACCGACACCGGCTTCATTCACCTGGTTCATGTTCACAGTCACATCAGCCGCTGCGATCAGAGGCAAAGCGCATAACACGCAAAAAATTAATTTGGTTTTCATGGAGTTATTACCTTAAAGAAATTCAATCAACGTCAGAACACATTTCGTCCATCAGACGGGATACGTTCTATTGGCGTACCGTGTGAAAATATACGCGACTGGCATGCGATTGGCAATTTCGAAACCGGGCTATTAGCTCAGGATTACATGGTGTTACAAATAAACAGTAATGATATTGCCCAGGGGCAGCTTGACTTCTGTGTCAGGCCCAACATACTCAAATTATGCTTCAAGAATTTGCCGCAACGCCTGCTGCCCTTTTGGCGTGACACTGACTACCCGCGAGCGCGGGGTACGCAATATCCAGGCTTCCCTGACAAACAGATCCAGTAATTCTGCACCCAACACCCCAGCCAGATGCGGGCGGCGTTGCGTCAAGTCTATACAGCAGCGGGCGTACACGCGACGGCCCTTGCCATGCTCTGGGCTTGCGACACCCATGGCCACGAGTTTTTCACGGCCCAATGAAGTCAGTTTGAAATCCTTGGCATCTGGCTCCAGCCATTTTGCTTTCAACATGGCATCCAGTAATTGCACGGCCAATTCGCCAGCGAGATGGTCATAACAAGTGCGGGCATGCAAAAACTGGTGGGGCATGGCGCGCACCAACGCAGGTGGAGGTGGCTGGCGTGACGCTTTAGTGTGAGTTGCCGCACCAAGAACTGCCATGGATTCTATAAGGCTTGCGGCTTCCGCGCTGGCGATACGAAAATAACGATGCCGCCCGTGCGCTTGCGATATTAACAGCCCACCTTCCACCAGTCTGGCCAGATGCGCACTGGCTGACTGCGCTGACACATTTGCCGCAAATGCCAATTCACCCGCTGGGCGCGTGGTGCCATCAATCAGGGTCCAGAGTATGGCTGCACGCGCCGGGTCTGCCATCAAAGCTGCAATGCGGGGAATATTACCGGGAATATTTTGCGCGTCGTCCATACTTCATCCTGGGCTGAAATGTCGGGATGACATCTTGCCCATAATGTACATCACTATCCACAACGAAAGATGAACATGCATATTCCCCACAATATCGGCATCGCCAGCCAGATCGGCAAATACACCGATGCACAGGAAGTCTCTGGCCATGCCAGGTGGTTATTCACTTCAGGCACGCCGGGTCTGGATCAGGATGGCAATTTGCCAGAAGATATTATCGGCCAGGCCGATCTTGCCTGGCGCAATATTGCCCGTATGCTGGAAAGCAGCAATATGACGATGGCGGATATCGTCAAAGTCACGCACTACCTTACAAGGGAATCCGACATCGCAGAATACGTCAAGGTGCGCAGCAATTATCTTGGTGATGCCCGTCCTGCCTCCATGCTGATGATCATTCCGGCCTTGGTCAAGCCAGGCTTTTTGCTGGAAATAGAAATCATCGCTGCCCAATATTGACTCATGCTTGATGCTTGCCTGATACCTGCCTGATATCTGCAAATTTGATTTTCCATATCCCGGTAAATACCAGGATATGGAAACACAGTTTGCGCAGTAGTGATCTTAACAAATGTGCCAGCAATCACTGTACTGATAGTCCTGTTCAATGCAAATTGAATAATGCCCTGCTATTCCAGCGCTTGCAGAAACTCATTTCATAAATATCATCGAAATTGCAAAAGATGTTTATATACAGCTGACTCTCATGCCATTTCAATCATCAATTCGATTGATTTACCCTTTAAATCACCTCGTACACTCGCAATTTCACCTCATTTAGCTGACAATGCATCTGATATTTTGCGCGTGGAGAATTGGGTGGAAATTGGGATGGACCTGTTGTGGGGTATAGGTGTGACGGTCATTGCCGTCATTTTGCTATTGCAAGTGCTGATTCTGGTCATCAGCATGAACCGTTTACTGAAATTGCAGTTATGGACGCCACGCAAAACGCCCTGCCTGCGCATAGCGAGTGGCGATCTTTTACCAGTACTGGATGCCGCCCGCACTGAAATGGAGCAAGCCGGTTTTCGCTACATGCATAGTTGGCGCGAACGCTCAATGATCGCGGCAAATGACATTCCTGCCAGCTATTGCGATGTCTATCACCACCTGGCGCAAGATGTGCACGCCGAAGTTTATCCCAGCGAGTCACATCTTGATCAACGCCTGTACACGGTCTATCTGTGGAACACTTATGTCGATGGCAGAGCTTTGCTCACCGTCAATGGCCTGCTGCAAACCATGGTGCCTTATCCAGCGCGGGTTACCGTCATCAATGACAAGAGCGCCGATCTTGCAGGACAACTGGCAACGCACCTGCATGTACGCGAACTGCTTACGGTACAACGCAGTGACCAAGCCGATGCGCCGAAAATTGCGCAGAATCTGGCAGAACGCTGGCTGGTAAGATTAGACCGGGAAGCCAAGGTATATCAACGCGGCCAACGTGATGACGAAAAAATTTATGGCTTTCGTTTTTGGCCCTCGTTGAAAATGGCGTGGCAAATGCGCAAAGCCAGCGCGCATAAATCTGCCAAATCCCCAGTCAACTCAGTTACCACCAAACCCACTGTAGATATCGCTGCAGCACGTCAGTTGCGGGACCGCTATTCTTTCGTACGTACTCTGTGTGTGTTGCGCTCCATGCTGGCTCCGCGCTGGTATCAGTATACAAGTTTTGTCTTGTCCGCCCTCGCCTTCCTGGCACTGGGCACATGGTGGTGGGGCATCACTGGTGCATTGGTCATAGGTGGCGTCATTGCCCTGCATGAAGGTGGCCACTGGCTGGCAATGAAGCTGGCAGGATTTCGTGACGTCCAGGTATTTTTTGTACCGGGAATGGGTGGCATCACCAGCGGTGAAAAACATGAAGCCAGTCCCTTCACACATATGCTGGTGTATCTGGCGGGGCCCATGCCCGGCCTGCTATTGTCACTGGCAAGTATCACACTGATCGTCAAGGACCCAGCTATCTTGAATGCAGCCTGGGGGCCATATCTGACGATGGCGGCACTGGCTTCACTATTGGTCAATGGTTTTAATCTCCTGCCTGTGCTACCACTGGACGGTGGTCGCGTGATCGAATTATTGGTCATGGCGCGCCTGCCCTGGTTGCGTTTCTTGTTTTCCATGTGCAGCGGTATGGCCATGTTGGCCTATGGCCTGTACACCAATGACAAGATTGTATTGGGCATTGGCATATTCGCACTCATCGGTGCGCAATTCCAATATAAGCTTGCCAAAGCAGCTTCACTTTTATCAAAGCAAAATATCCAGGCACCAGATAGCAATAGAAATTTCGCTCAAGCTGCGGGTGATCTATTTGATTTTCTTGGTCATGCAAGCTTCAGTAAATGGAGCTATGCCAATAAACTGGCCGTTGGCCAAACCTTGTTACCGCGCTACCTCGGACGGCAACCAGGCTGGAAGGAAAGCAGCGCAGGTCTGGGTATATATATAGCCTGCATCATCCTGCCGGTGGCAGCCTTGTTCAGTTTAATCTATTCTGCACCAACTACCATGTTAAGCCTGGCAGGCCAGGGAATGTCTTCTTTACTGGCATCCAGCGACGCCAATAAGCCGGTGGCAATCAGCGAGAATGAAGGCAAGGATGCCGTACACTCCTGGCAAGAAGAAAGAAAGATACTCAGGCAGGCACGCGCTGAAAAAATCACTGCGGCCCAAGGCAATGAGCGTGCTGGCATACTCAAATCTGCACTGGATGAAGCCAGCGACGGCGATGCCGAAGATGCTTTGCGCATCGCCAAAATTTATTACGCTGAAAATAATAATTCCGTACAACCGACTTACCTGCATGCCGATGCCGCTTTTGCCATGGCGAGTGCGATACGCAATTGGTCAGATCAGGATGAACCGGAAAATGCCAAGAAAAATGAGGCAGATGTTGCCAACTATCTGCAAGAGGCAGAGGCCATTTTGCGGGCAAGATTGCATGCGCAAAGCGACAGAAACGATGCCCGTTTATTGGCCGAAGTTTTGCAGGCACGCGACGTAGACCCAGATAATCCGGCGCAACTGATACTGAAGGAAGAAGTCGTCAGCCTGTTCGCCAAAGACAAGAACGAGGATGATACCCAACTCTTGCAGGCACATCAGATGCTGGCGCGCGCCTACTACAGAACCGGCAGGGTTGACGATGCGGAACATCAGTTGCAAACCGCTGCAAACGACTACGATTGCAGTACCAAAGAAGCTAATGATTTTTTCTGTCTCACTTTAAAAATGGACCAGATCTGGTTACTTGTCAGCAAAAAGAATTTCGCTGAAGCTCAGACTATACTTGGCAAGGTTACCAACAAAACAAAAGATCCTTTGCAGAACAGTCTGGCGAATCTTGAGAGTCATCAAATAAAATGGATGATCGCCATGCTGCAAAAAGACTACAAGGTAGCGACACAAGAAGCCATGGCAATGACACAGCTACATACACCGGGTACAGGCAACTGGCTGATAGACTTGTTTATTCAACGTGCGCAACCTGCAAGCAATTTACAATCTGACCTGATGTTGATAGAAAGTCTGCGTGCGCAAGGTGATCAAGATGATGCAAACAAAATTGCCGAGCGCGTGCTGGAAGCGCAACGCAAAGCACGTGCAGAACCTGGCAACCTCAGATCTGCCACCAGTGAGATGGTGTGCAGAATCAATCCTCATGGCGGCGCCTGGAAAAGCCAGTTTCAGCAAACCCTGCTGAATATTGAACTAAGGGAAACCAGGTGTACACCACGTCAGGGCGTGAGCCAAATATCCCGTTAGAAGTAAAAAAATGAAACGCAGCAGGCTAGCCTATGCTGCGTTTTTTCAAAATAAATTACAAAAATTTCAGCGTACATAACAGAAACAGGATAACGTGTTTCGAGCGCTCATGCCTTACCATTCAGGCTTGACTAATTTTTGTGAAATCGTTTTTTACTTTATCGGGGCCAGCTATTTTAGTAGCTGGCGTGCGTTGATAGCAAATTGCACTTGTAGCAATGAATAATTTAAGCAATACTCTCGCTTAGTTTGCTTAGCGTTAACTCTGCCATCTCACCGCCATTTGATCAAAATACGACCGCCAATATGTATTCATCCATCAAAAATAAAATAGTCACCATCAGCCTGTCTTTCATCAGTTGCATAGCACTGCTTGATATCAATGAGGCGCAAGCCAGGGCTGGAGAACGTGAGGGCACAGCAACTGCTTTTGCCATTTCAAAAAATGGTCATCTGGCGACAAATTTTCATGTTATCAATGGTATGACAGAGATAATTGTTTTTGACCGGGATAAAAAAGCCTATCCTGCAAAAGTGATTGCATTTGATCCCGAGAATGACCTGGCAATACTAAGTATCGACAAAACTACCATACCCTTGTTTTTGGAAAACACGCAGCGAATCCGCAAAGGCTCCGAGGTCTCCGCAATGGGTTTCCCGAATGTCGATTTACAAGGCTACGAAGCCAAATTCACCAATGGCACGATCACAGCCGAAAGCGGATCAAACGGCGACGTCAGATTTTTTCAAATCAGTGCGCCCATACAACCCGGAAATTCCGGGGGGCCCTTGCTGGATAGCCGTGGCTCAGTGATTGGTATTGTGACATCCAAGCTTAACGATAAACTTACTCTGATGGATGGTGTCGTTGCGCAAAATGTCAATTACGCTGTCAAGGTACCGTATTTGCTGGCAATGATTTCCAGTACCAGAGCGGTCAGGGACGAGTTGCTAAAGGCACCGGCAAAGTCTGTCAGGTCAAGGGAAGACGTTGCCGAACTGGCTGAAAGCGCCGTTTATCTGGTTTATGGCCGTGGCAAGGACACACGTGCTGCGCCTGAGTCGTCAGCAAAAGCACCAAATACTACTGCTCCAGCACCTACATCATTGCAAGAATCAGGGAATAACCCACAGCTTGCAACCATACCCGGCACGAAACTGATCCGTTTAGGTCATGTAGGGCCGCTGACAGGTGCTATCAGCCATCTCGGCCGTGACAATGAAAATGGCGCCAAAATGGCCATAGAAGATCTGAATTCACTTAATCTCGTGATTGGGGGGCAACTCACCAAGTTTGAACTGATTGCAGAAAATGATGGTGCAGATCCCAGGCAGGGTAACAGTTCGGCACAACGCCTGGTCAATATGGGCGTCAAGGGCGTGGTTGGCCATTTGAATTCTGGCACGACCATACCTGCCTCAGAAATATATTTCCGCGCTGGCATTCCACAAATTTCACCGTCAGCAACCAACCCAAAATTCACCAAGCAGGGATTTAGCACGGCCTTTCGCATGGTCGCCAATGATGAAGCCCTGGCTGGAATGATAGCGAAAGTAGCGACGCGAGACCTGGCTGCACGCAAAATCGCCGTCGTAGATGACGGCACTATTTATGGAACCGGTATCGCTTATGCCTTCAGACTTGCAGCAGAGCAAAATGGCGCCTCCATAGTCACTGTGCAATCTGTCGCCAGCAACACGACTGATTTCAATGCAGAAATCACCGCTATCAAAAACAGCAATCCTGATCTGATATTTTTTGGTGGCATGGACATGCAAGCAGGCCCACTGCTCCAACAATTATCTGCACAAGGTGTGAACGTCAAATTTGTTGGCAGCGATGGCATCTGCACTTCTGCCCTGCCACGTATGGCAAAAGATACCATACAAAATGACCAGGTTTTTTGCGGAGAAGCAGGCGGGGTAGAAGCCGGCCGCACAGCCATACTCGACGAGTTCAAACGCAAGTATAAAAACCGTTTTGGCATGGACGTTCTCATTTATGCCCCTTATGTCTACGATTCTTTTTTCACGCTGGTTTCTGCCATGAAACGCGCAAATTCCGTCGAACCTCAGCAATATCTGAACTATATGAAAGCCGTCCGGTTGAATGGTGTAACCGGAGTTATTTCATTTGACGACAGAGGCGACATTCAGCAACCCGCTCTCACTTTATATACATATAGAAACGGGCGGCGCGTTTTACATCACGTGACCAGATAAAAACATCGCAAAATACTACAGATGCTCTATCCTGATAAGAAGCTGAAATTGCATTTATTTTCCACATGAAATGAACAGGCAGGCGGCCTGGTCAGGTCGCCTCGCTTACTTGCTTGTATCCACAAGTTTGACCAAAACCAGGTCTGCAAGCTTACAGACCTGACAGGGGGAAATATGCGTATCCCACGTCTTTGTGTATTCGTCCTCTCCGCCCTCCTGATCTCACCTGTCCATGCACAAGAAATACTTGTCACAGAAGACTACCCTCCTTTCAACATAGTCAACCCAAAGACTGGAGAAGTCACTGGCCTGTCCACAGAAAAGGTGCAAGAACTCATGCGCCGGGCTGGCGAAAAATACAGCATCACCGCTTACCCTTGGGCAAGATCAATACAAATGGCGCAGAACAATCCTGAAACCTGCGTCTTTTCAACCTCACGCACGCCAGGGCGCGAGCAATTGTATAAATGGGTAGGTCCACTGGTCAAAAATAACTGGGTCATCTTCGCCCGCGCCGACGATACGCGTCACCCCAAAACGCTGGAAGATTTGCGTGTTTATGTCATAGGTTCTTATCGCAATGATGCTATCGCAGAATATTTCTCATTGAAGGGTTTCAATACCGAACTGGCCAGCACAGATGCCGACAATCCACGCAAGATGCTGGCCGGACGTTTTGACTTCTGGGCCAGTGGCGAATTGCTGGGTTGGGAAATCCTCAAACAACAAGGCCTGAACAAAATGATAGTCCAGCTGTTTACCTTTAATCAGACAGAGATGTACCTAGCCTGTAATACCACGATGTCACAAGCAAAAATTGATAGATGGAATCAGATTTTGAAGGAGATGGATAAAGATGGGACTAGTGCAGCCATAGAAAAAAGGTATAAATAAATTTCCAACACAAATCACTACAAAGGTTGATCTCCTCAATTCCAAAAATTTCATTGCAAACTGACTTCACGCAGAAGTCAGATTCAATGCACAATCAATATTCTCAGCTCGTGTAAAATCGCCTGAGCATACCCAATTAAGAAACAAACAAATTCAGGCCATTTTCCAGCACTTGCTACAAAATGCTGCAACCCTATACAGACACTGCACTGTGCAATTCATGAACAAAATACTGTTGCTGCTGGCATTTCTGCTAGTCAGCCTGACGTGCCAGGCTGCTGATCCACGCTTCACCGTTATCAGCGTTGATACTGAGCATGAGGAACTTCAATTATTCTTGCGTGATGACGCCGGCAAAGGCTTCAAGCGTTTTGATCAACTCAAGACATGGCTAGCCGCACGCAACAAGCAACTGGTCTTTGCCATGAACGCTGGCATGTACCACGCCAGTTATGCGCCGGTTGGTTTGTTTATCCAGAATACTGAACAACTGACTGCACTCAATCTTGCCGATGGCTGGGGGAATTTTTTCCTGAAACCGAATGGCATATTCCTGCTCAGCAAATCCGGCCCGCAAGTGATTGAATCATCAGAATATCCAGCATTAGCCAGGGATGTTTTGCTGGCCACCCAGTCCGGCCCCCTGCTGCTGAGAAATGGTGTAGTACATCCCGCCTTCAAACCCGATTCAAATTCACGCCTGAAGCGTAATGGCGTTGGCGTAATCGGTAGCAAAGCAATATTTGTGATCAGCGAACAGCCTGTCAATTTTTATGAGATGGCTATATTCTTTCGCGATACCCTGCTCTGCCAGGATGCCTTGTATCTGGATGGCAGTATTTCAGGCATCTATTCAGTGGAACTCAACCGGAATGATGCGACAGTGGATTTGGGACCGATTATTGGTGTGGTAAGGTAAAATTAATTCACCCAACCATTCAAAAAATATACTCAGGCATGATTCCAAGCTATGGGGGATCGTTCCAGCCTGCCGGATAATATTCCCTCTCCAGCCTGTGGCGCGGCCAACTTCCCTGTAAATACACATTGCAGGCTGTGTAAAACTGAACTCAAACAGGGATAGGCAGCATAGAACGGGCCATACTCAGGGAACGCGATTGCTTACGGTGCGCCAGCCCAAGGCACTATACATATTCAAATAGCTTGTGCTGCTGCGACTTCGCGCACATGCTTGACAATATAGAGGTACAGAAAAGCATAAGTTGTCGCAAAGAGTAAATCAGGCACCGGGCCACTAAATACATCGAATGCCCCCTGCAGCACTATCGCTACAATGGTCAGTGGAACCATCATCGAAATGACTAATACCAAATAGCGTATTGAAGATATTAAAGAAATACTGATATAACGAGCTAGAAATTGCGAGCCTGATGCGCCACCGTTAGCACGAAAAGCCATCATGGTCCCGACAACAGGAATCAGCACATTCAAGATGGTAGTCAGGTAAGTCCAGCCGTCCACTGACTCATGGGGAAAATAAGCCATCAATTCGACTGCTATTGCACTGAAAATGACATATACCAACATGTAAGAAAACATTTGGGCTTCAGTCAAGCCTTGAGCAATCAATTGCTTCTTCAGCAAATCCAACTTCCAGAAATACATTGCATCCTCAGTGAGATATTTATTCAGGTCACAATCCCAAACAGGATTGCGATGATCCTCAGTTCCACAATTAATATCCGCGAGCCATGGCAGCGCAGTGTATCAAATTAAACGCTTGGCAACAAAATATCATCAAGACCAGGAACTCTGCAACCGTGTTTGCAGAAAGTATGACGAGTAGTTTGAATGTAAGCTCCACGCAAGAAAAGATGCCACATGTTCGTTTGCTAGTTGCACTGACCCGGTCAGTTTGATCCACCTTCCACTTCCTGCCCCTTAATTGCTTCGTTAGAGCTTTTCTGCTAACTTTGCAATGGTATTTTTAAAACTAATCGCCTCATTGCAAGCATACACGTCAGGATAGTCCATGTTTGATCACGTCAAATTCGGTGTCAGCGACTTCGTCGCGAGCAAAACCTTTTTCCTCAAGGCACTAGAGCCGCTAGGCGTCGTAGTCGTAGCCGAGGGAGTGCCGACCTATGGTGTCGAGCTTTGTGCAAAAGACGAGGTGTCATTGTGCCTGTACCAAACTGAGGACAAACCAGCACATCTACACCTGGCCTTCCGTGCCGCGAACCGGCAGCAAGTCGATGCTTTCTACGACGCAGCACTTGAGGCAGGAGGCAAAGACAATGGCGCACCTGGTCTGCGTCCGCAATATCAGGGTAGATACTACGCAGCTTTTGTCATAGCCCCTGATGGTCACAACATCGAAGCGGTTTACCACGAACCAGAGGTCTGATCCGCATTTCGCGTTCTGCGTCCAACGCAAAAGCTTTAGCCTTTGTAGAATAAGACTCCGTTTCGCACACACATTTGATAGCAATTTTGACACGTCGAACCTTACCTGCTTTTTTTGAAGCTAGCCACGTTCGTAATTTGTTCGTAAATTTTTCGTAAAGACCGACAAAAAACCGTGTTTTCAAGTGTTATTTTGCAGATTTGACATTCTTGAAATGCAACGCTAACCCTTTGATTTTATTTGGATTATGTTGATTTATGGGAGTATTACTTTAGTGCCCTGGTCCCGCCGACAGGAATCGAACCTGTATCTTACGCTTAGGAGGCATACGTTCTATCCATTGAACTACGGCGAGACACGGTGAGAAATGCCCGGATTTGCTTGTGCATTTCTCAATCAGCCCGCCATATTACCTGAGCTGAGCCGAACAATCAATTAAGCAGGTGAGTTTAACTACCAGCCTAGCGTACAATACTGCTTTTCTCTAATTTATGTCCGCGCATCTCCCAGATGCCGGTTTCACAGGGTTTTATGGCAGTTATCTCATTAAGCGATGCCCAATTGGCATTCGGTCACGTTGCTCTGCTCGATCATGCAGAGTTTTCCATAGAAGCAGGCGAACGTGTAGGTTTGATCGGGCGCAATGGTACAGGCAAGTCTTCCTTGCTGAAGATCATTGCCCGCACATCCAAGATTGACGATGGCCTGCTGGTCATGCAACAAGGCATCAAGATCGCCTATGTCGAGCAAGAACCACAATTTGACATGGAGCTCAGCGTGTTTGACGCGGTTGCATCCGGGCTGGGTGAGCTGCCGGCCCTGTTGCAGGAATATGAAGCGCTGACCGGGCAGTTTGGCGGCGACAATGATGATGCCTTGATGGAGCGCATGCATGACATACAGGTAAAACTGGATGCGGCTGATGCCTGGAGCCTGGGCAACAAGGTAGAAACCACGCTGGACAAGCTGAACTTGTCGAAAGACGCCATCATGGGTACGCTGTCGGGTGGTATGAAAAAGCGCGTGGCTCTGGCCTGCGCACTAGTCAGTGCGCCTGACGTATTGTTGCTTGATGAACCTACCAATCACCTGGATTTTTCATCGATACAATGGCTGGAAGGCTTGCTGAAAGACTTTAAAGGCAGCGTGCTGTTTATCACCCATGACCGTAGTTTTCTGGATAATGTAGCGACGCGCATCATAGAACTTGATCGCGGCAAGCTGACTTCTTTCCCTGGCAATTTCACAACTTACCAGACGCGCAAAGCGGATCTGCTGGAAAATGAAGAAGTAGAAAACGCCAAGTTTGACAAGTTTTTGGCGCAGGAAGAAATCTGGATACGCAAAGGTGTCAAAGCCCGGCGTGTGCGTGATGAAGGTCGCGTCAAGCGCCTGGAACAATTGCGCCTGCAACGCACAGCCCGCCGTGACCAGCAAGGCCAGGTCAAGCTGGATGTGACTTCTGGCGAGCGCTCAGGCAAGATCGTGGCCGAACTGGAAAACGTCAGCAAGAGTTTTGGCGAGAAAGTCATCATCGATGATTTCTCCAGCATTATTTTGCGTGGCGACAAGGTGGGCCTGATTGGTCAGAACGGCGCTGGCAAAACTACCCTGTTGAAACTGATCCTGGGACAGGATGAACCGGACAGCGGCACGATCAAGCAAGGCAGTAAATTGCAGATCGCTTACTTTGATCAGATGCGTGCGCAGCTGAATGAAGAAGCCAGCCTGGCAGACACGATAGCCCCAGGTAGTGACTGGGTAGAAGTCAACGGCCAGCGCAAGCATGTGATGTCTTATCTGGGCGACTTTTTGTTTGCACCAGAACGCGCACGCTCACCGGTTAAATCACTGTCAGGTGGTGAACGCAACCGCCTGTTGCTGGCGCGCCTGTTTGCCAAACCGGCAAACGTATTGGTGTTGGATGAACCGACCAATGATCTGGATATCGACACATTGGAATTGCTGGAAGAATTGCTGGAAGAATATACTGGCACCGTCTTCCTGGTCAGCCATGACCGCACCTTCCTCGACAACGTGGTGACACAGGTTATTGTTGCAGAAGGCGAAGGCCAGTGGCGTGAATTTATTGGTGGCTATACTGACTGGGAACGCTATCGCAGCACTGTTCCGGCAACCAAACCAACAAAGACCGAGCAAAAGCCAGTCGTGGCAGCCGTATCTACCATGAGCGCACCAGCAGCAGCCAAGCCCAAAAAACTTAGCTATAAAGAGCAGCGTGAACTGGAAGAATTGCCGAAGCTGATCGCCTCTCTTGAAGCTGAGCAGGCATCCATCACCGCAAAACTGGCAGATGCAAATCTGTATAAAAATGGACCTGAGCAAGCCAATCAATTGAATGCACGCCATGCCGAGATTGACGAGCAATTGCTGGAAGCGCTGGAGAAATGGGAAGTGATAGAAGCCAGAAGCAAAGGCTGATGACAGGCCACAGCGCACAGCATCCTCTCGCAATTGCAGGGGATGCATTTCAGTAGGGTGCGCCATGCGCACCACCCTCCTCACAAATCCATCAAACACTACTCCATCTGCGAAAAATCTTCATCCCGGTTACCATACCGTGATGATTTATTTTACGCATTCTTGATGCATCATTTCATGCATCCGATAAGAAGGAGTAGCCATGACAAAAGTCGCTAAAGTAGCATTAATCACCGGTGGCAGTCGCGGCATAGGTGCCGCCACGGCACAGCAATTAGCAGCTGCCGGTTACGCAGTCTGCATCAATTATCTGCACAATCATGAAGCTGCACAGCAAGTCGTGCAAGACATACAGTCACAAGGTGGCACCGCCATTGCTATACAAGCTGATGTTGCCAACGAACTGGAAGTCGTGCACCTGTTTGCGAATATCGATGAGCAATTGGGCAAGTTGGATGCCCTGGTCAATAATGCGGGAATACTGATGCAGCAATGTCGGCTTGAGGATTTGACGGCAGAGCGCATCAACCGCCTGCTCAGCACCAATGTCACCAGTTATTTTTTATGCTGCCGCGAAGCGGTGAAACGTATGTCGACCAGGCATGGTGGTCAAGGTGGTGCCATCGTCAATGTGTCATCAGCCGCGGCGCGGCTGGGTTCGGCCAATGAGTATATCGATTATGCGGCGACCAAGGGGGCGATTGATACCCTGACCAAGGGTTTGTCGGTAGAAGTGGCAAATGAAGGCATACGCGTCAACAGCGTGCGGCCTGGGTTGATCTACACTACCATGCACGCAGATGGTGGCGAAGCCAATCGGGTAGAAAGACTCAAAATCGGCGTCCCCATGCAGCGCGGCGGCAAACCGGAAGAAGTGGCAGCAGCAATCAGTTTTTTGCTGAGTGATGCGGCTTCTTATATTACCGGCAGTTTTGTTGATGTGTCTGGTGGGCGGTGAGCTTATTGTTTCGTTTGTCGCGCTGATGCCATTGCTTGCAGCGATTCATCCCAGGCGCGCAAATGGGAGGCTTGCTCTTCAAAACGCAAATTTAGCAACTCAAATGGATCCACAGTTAAACGCCCACGCTTGAATTTCATCTTGACCAGCACCTCGGCATGCAATGCATCGCGCGCATAGATTCCATGTGAAAAATAAGCGCATTTATCATTCGCATACAAGATAAGAGTATCCACCCGCACCCGCTGAAACATATGCACCGGCTTCATAAAACTGACAAGCTGCGACACATTGACAAAAGCAGTTCCACTACCAAGCATAGGGCGCAGCATGCCGGTTTTGATGACAAAATCCAGTTGCGCTGATTCTGCGAGCTGGAAATATTTATCGCTCTTCAGAGTCCTGATGCCAGTATCCCAGGGGGTGATCCAGAAATGCGAAGGAACACGATCACCCGTAGTTACATGCTTGCGTATCACGCAGTAAGCATACAGAGCCAGCACAACCGTTAAGAAATTACGGATAAGTCCAGACACGAGTACGTCCTTTACCGAAAAATGACGTTTGCATCATAACCCGGCAAAGGTAGTACTACAGTTCTAAAACTGCATGAATTTTATTGACCACCCTCGCGCAGGTAAGGTGCCGATTCCAGCGACAGCGCCTGCTTGACCTGGCGTGTAATTTCATCCGCAAATACTTCTTCGCGTCCTTGCACTATCGCTTCCAGCACCTGACTTGCGACTTGCTGTGGAGTCGATTTTGGCATGGCAATATGCTGTGTCATATCAGTATCTATGAAGGCAGCGTGAACGCCGACTACCAAAGTCCCCTGCGCGCGCAATTCATTGCGCAAGCCATTGGTGAGTGACCATGCTGCTGCCTTGGATGCACTGTAACCATTGATACCAGCCAGATTAATCCAGCTCAACACCGACAGCATATTGACCAGCGCACCGCCACCATTGGCCTTCAATACAGGCGCAAATGCCTGGCTCATTGCCAGCATGCCAAAGAAGTTGGTTTCAAACTGTGTGCGGATTGCCGTCGCACTATCACTGGCCAGAAATGGCGATGGCTGGGCAATGCCTGCATTGTTGATGAGCAGGTTGACGTCACCGCAAGCCTGGGCTGCTGCCAGCACTTGCTGTTGATTGGTGATATCGAGTTGTATGGGGTGAAGTCCAGGCAAAGCGATCTGAGACGGGTCTCTGGCAGCGGCATAGACTTTTTTAACGCCAGCTTCCAGCAATGCCGTGGCAAATGCCAAGCCCAAACCACGGTTAGAACCAGTGACGAATGCGACGGTATTGTTGAGTTCCATGATTATTCCTTTAGCGAATTTAAATAAAAGAGTTTGATTGCGGTGATTTCACAATTGAAGCAATGAAGATTTCGTTTTATCGATCAATTATTTGGTTAATTCATCTCGACCAACCAATTTAGATTATGATCGTCATATTTTTAGATGTCAATCATCATTTAAATAAAATGCCCAACAATGCCGATAGAACATTTATTAGTAGGACTTACGCAAAATTGTCTCAGCAAGGCGTAGCGACGAAGACAGTACTTTAGTACGGCGAGGAGCTGCAACGCAGCTGAGGCGGTTTTGCGTAAGTCCTAATTAGATAATGTTACGCAATTTACAAATACAGGAACGATCTCTGTCTTTACACTTCACCGTTCAGCGAAACAGAATGCTAAAGTGATAGCTTTATTTACCCTGCACCGGTCAATCAGTATGCGTATCCCCGCCCTTGTCTCGCTCACCATCCCTTTGTTATTGCAAGCTCTGCTCATGACCAGTGTTTTGCCTGGACATGCGCTGGCGCAAAACTTGTATCGCTGCGGCAGCACTTATCAGGACAAACCCTGTGACGCCGGGCAACCCAGCCAACTGATCAAGAAAAACCCCAGCCCTTCAACCTCAGACAAGCCACCACTGGATGGCAATTGCATACGCCGCGGTGAAGAAGCCAAGAAGGTGATCTGGTACAAGGAAGGTGGCGCTTTTCAAGATAAATTGCAGACTGAAGCCAAAACTGCCGAGCAACGCAAGATCATTGCTGATGTCTATGCAATGAAAGGCAATGCAAATGACATACGCATGAAAATCGAAAGCGATTGCATGGCTGAAAAAGACAGCGAGCGCAAATTTGGCACACGGGCAAATGATGATGAAGTCAGTCGCCATCAGGCAGCAGAACGCAAGGCCGTGAATGGCGAAACACCTAAAGATAGCAGTAAGCCAGACGCCACTGAAGCTGCCCGCAAGCAGAAGCAGTGTGAAGACGTACGCAAGCAAATCAGTGCCTTGCGCAATACTCAAAAAGCAGGAGGTTCAGCGCAAGAAATGGAGCTCCAGGCAAACAATAAGCGCGACATAGAAACCACTTTGAAGGAACTGGGTTGCGCAAAATGAGTATGGTACGCACAGTGTGAAGGGTGAGTTGAACGACTTACTCACCTCACAAAAATGACATCAGAAGTGAGGGCCAAACACTTCTGATGTAGTACGTACCATGACACGACTATTGACGGGAGTGGCTATATTCGACCACACCCAGTTGTGATGCTCAACTATTTTTTCTGCCTTCAGGTGGGGCCTGTCGCCAGTGGTGTGTGCATCTGACAAGGCAATCACATCAAAGCCATGTGAGGCAGCAGCGCGTATTGAGGTATCCACGCAAAATTCAGTCGTCAATCCACACATGATCAGTGTATGGGCACCTGTGATTTTCAGATGCGTAAGCAAACCGGTACCAGCAAAAGAATCACAGGCAGTTTTATCGACAAATACATCGCCAGGTGTGAATGGCAGTTCCTGTATGACTTCCCATCCAGCCGAACCGACTAAAGCATCATCATTGGCATGACGTACAAAGATAACCTGGCCACTATGTTCACGGGTATAGTCAGCTGCATGGCGAATACGGGCAATGACATTTGCCTTGTCGAAACGCGGAGTCACGCCATGCAACCAGGCATTTTGCATATCAATAATAATTAAGGTATTCATTTAGCAACACCTCAAAGGCCTAAAGCCACATGATACTGCTTTCAGGCCTCATGCGTGCAGTGCAGCAATATTAATCTTCACCCTATTTGATCACATTTGCAGAAAAGTAGCCTATCAAACCAGTATAGTCTGCACCATTTCACTGGCAAATAATGCGATCAAATGATCTGCCACTGCTCTCACCCTGGGTGAACGTCTGACATCATCATGCATGACCAGCCAGAGTTTTCTTTGCAAAGGACAGGCTTCGTGCTCAATACGGTACAGGTCGCGATGACTCTGGCACAAATAATGGGGTATAACGGTCACCCCAAGACCAGCAGCGGCACATTGCGCCAGCACCATCTGGTCATTGCTGCGCAGTATAACTTTACGTTGCCCCAAATAATCTTCCAGCCATTGATGGTGTGGCGTAGCAGAATTTTTTTCATAGGCAGCAAATTCCCAGTCTTGTTGCTGATGCTTCTTCAGATAGGTTTTGCTGGCATACAATCCATATCCTATGTTGGTCAGTGGTTTGATGACCAGGCCCGCTGTTTGCGGGCGTACCATTCTCAAAGCGATATCCGCTTCGCGCTTACCCAGACTGACATGATGGCGTTCTGCCAGCAATTCCAGCTCCACACCTTTCAGGCTGGCACACAAATTTTTAAGCTGAGGTGCGAGTACGAAGGAGGATAAACTTGGTGGTGCAGAAATGCGCACTACACCTTCCATTTTACTTGCACTGAGTGCTTTTCTCTCGAAGCTGAACCAGCGTTCTTCTACTGCCCGCGCATGCTCAACCAGCTCATGTCCTTCTGTGGTTAATTGCCAGCCACGTACCAGCCTGTCGAACAGGCGTAATTTGAGTGCAGCCTCCAGCGTATCGATGCGACGGGCAACTGTAGTATGCTCGACTTGCAGGCGACGTGCCGCCCCGGTCAGTGTACCGCAATCAACCAGCGCCAGAAAATAACGTAAATCATCCCAATTCATCATGGTGCAATTATGCACAGTCCAGGCGAATTTTTCAGTAATTTTCTTTCTGAGTGAGTTTGACTAAGCTGCAAGTCAGCAATCGCAGTAATCACAGTGATCAAACTTGTGATCTGATCAAACCAGCAGAGAGAGAATATGCAAGCTATACAATTATTTTCACAAGGTGGGCCAGAGGTACTTGAAGTACGTGATGTTCCCATGCCTGTTCCCAAGCAGGGAGAAGTGTTGGTGCACGTCGATTATGCCGGCATCAACTACGCCGATGTATATCAACGCAACGGGCAAAATCCGGCTAGTCTGCCCTGCATACCGGGGGCAGAAGGCGCGGGAATGGTAGTCGAAGGCAATGCTGAGTTGCCGCCCGGCACCAGGGTCGCATGGCTGTCGCAGACTGGCTCTTATGCTGAATATCTGGTCATACCAGCGTGGAAACTGATCGTTTTACCAGCAGAAATCAGTACAAAGGAAGCTGCAGCCGCCATGTTGCAAGCAGTCACCGTGCAATATTTATGTGAGACCAGTTATCGCGTACAGTCAGGCGATACTGCACTGATACATGCTGGTGCTGGCGGCGTTGGTTTGTTGTTGACCCAGGTCTTGAAACACAAGGGTGCAACAGTCATCAGCACCGTATCCAGCACTGGAAAAGCAGAACTTGCGAGAGCTGCCGGAGCCGATCACGTGATTTTATATACTGAGGCAGACTTCATCACGGCCACCAGGGATTTGACACAGCAAAAAGGCGTGCATGTCGTCTATGATTCCGTTGGCTTGAATACTTACCTGGGCAGCATGGCAGTGTTGCGCCCACTGGGCAGCCTGGTCTTGTTCGGTCAGTCCAGCGGCAACGTACCGCCTATCGACCCCATGCATTTATGCCGTCAGGGTTCACTGTTCTTTACCCGTCCCACACTCGCCCATCACGTCGCAGACCCTGATGACCTCAACTACCGTAGCCAACGCGTTTTGGGCTGGCTACGCGAAGGCATATTACGCTTACGCATACATCAGGTCTATCCACTACAGCAGGCTGCACAAGCACACGCTGAGCTTGAATCGCGCCAGACGACGGGTAAATTATTGCTGGCTGTAAGCGCCGAGGCAAAAACTGGTTTAACCGGGAATTAACATGAACAAAGCACTTAAAAATATCGTCAGCCTGATCTGTCTTGTTGCCATGAGTTTGCCTGCCTTTGCGTTCACAGAACAGGATACAGACAAAAATGAACAGGCACAAAAATATCTGGCAGGTACCTGGACACTAATAGCCGCACCTGAAATCCGCGCCGACGGCAGCCGTGGCGAAACCTTTGGTCCTAATCCACAAGGTCTGCTCATCATCGACAGCACAGGTAGGTATTCCTTACAAATATACAGGTCAGAACGCAGCAAGTTCGCAGCAGGCGACAAACGTAAAGGCACAGAAGCTGAATACCGTGCTGCAGTGATAGATACCAGTTCGCATTATGGCCGCTGCTTTATCGACACCGAAAGGAATGTGCTAGTGTTCAGAATAGAACATGCGTCCTTCCCGAATTGGGATGGCAGTGAACAAGCACGGCAATTTGAGTTAAAGGCTGATGTGCTTAGCTATCGTGTACCAGCCAGCGCAAGTGGCAACGGCACTACTGCAATTTCGACCTGGAAAAAAATACACTAACAAAGCGGATTAAATATATAAATACTCCACCGTAATTTGCGGGTGAAGCAGTTGCGGTGGGCGAATACAAGTGCTAACACATTTAACTTAAAACAACTTCATACGATTGTCTATGTTGGCGGTTCATTAAAGATCATACTCATCAAGACAATTCCGAACGGCATTAAAACCATCGCAATGAAACCCTTTGATTCCCAGTTTGATAGCAGCCTGCACATTAGCCATCGCATCATCAAAAAACCAGACTTCGTCAGGACGCATATCACACAACGCCAATGCCTTTTCGAAAATAAGAGTATCGGGCTTGGTGACACCCGGCAAATGAGATGACATGGCGACATCAAAATCTGGTCTGATTCCAGCGAATTTTTCCCAATGCAAGACATTGCAATTACTAAGGCAAGCAAGCTTATAGTGCTGCCGCAAAGTGGCGAGCAAATCTTTTACTCCGGCATAATAAGCGCGAGGCCATGTGACGAATTCGGCGATGAAACCCTGCTCATCCACAGGTAGCGACCATTCTTGGATAAAGCTGCTGGCAAATTCCTGCGACCCGATCTTTCCTGATTCAAAGTCACGCACTGTTGGTGATTGTAACCATTTATCCTTCAGTAAGGGCATTGCCATGGCTTGCGGTAACAGGGTTTGTAAACGGCTAAAGGTGTCGTTTTCGATAAGCACACCACCCAGATCAAACATCAATAGCCGTGGTCGCTGTATTGCCTGCTTCATGATGATGTCACTTCGCGTGGAAACAGGCACGCATTTATGGAGCGCTCTTGGGTGCTGTTGCCTTTGCCGGATTTAACGTCTGCAATCGCTGCTCCAGCAATTTCAGACGCCCGCGTATTTCTTCACCAACAGCGATTTGCGGATTGGAATAGCCGTCGCTCTTGCCTGCTTCTTCTTCACGCTGTTTGATGATGGGTCTTGCCGCAGCGTGCGCTGCTTCAAAAGACAGGGTCTTGTTGCGCAATTGTTCGTCATACATGGCACGGCCAAAGAAGGTGAGATCGGATTTGCTGCCGCAGCCGTAGGAAGTATGATCGGCATCCGACGCCGTCATGATCAGTGAATTCGCATCCGACAAAGGTGCCACCCAGTTACCTGCATAACAGGCTGAAATGGAAATAACGCGGTATTTGATACCCGCCTCATCCAACCAGCCCTTCAAGTCTTCTGGCGTGACGGATTTGACGCTGAGTGGCCACATGCCGGCTGACAACTCGCCATCATTGGCCCCATGCGAAGACATATGGAGGAACAGGATATCTTCATTGACATCCATGCGCTTGGTCATGTGTTGTATGGCCCGCTGCAAATTCAGTGGTGTCGCCCAGGGTAAGCTATTGATAGTGACAGGATTATTCACCAGTTGCAGGCTGCGTCCTGCAGCGTCAAAACGGTTTGCCATCACCTGCGCGACCATGCTGGTTTCATTCAGGAAGACTTTTTCTTCGCCGTAGGGGGCAAAGCTCAGGCTATACAAATCAATTATTCCCGGCCTTTGCGATTGAATTTCGCCTAGCTTTTGACTTAACAACGCAGACTGTGTTTCAAATACTTCTTGACTAATTTCTGGGGATTTATCTCCGGCATCTTCATTGTCTTTGGTCTTCGCTTCCTGACGCGGGTACCAGAATTGCATGGATTGTGTATTCATTTCCAGGCCCAATGCAGACACCATGACTGTAACGACGGCCCACATTACAAAGGCACGACGGTCACTCGCGCGCCACAAGAATAATAGCTGTATCAGCAAAGCCAGGAACGGAGGAGTCAGATAAATCAACCATTGCATTCGCGAGGAAAACTTGGACAAATCATACCAGCCCAAGCGTACCAACAATACCATCAACGTCATAAACACAAGGTTTAATACCAGTGCCTGTGCCAATGCCAGCACAAAAAAATGACTGGCATCAGGTGCCAGGGGTTTCTGTGTATCTACACTGGCTCTGAGTGGACGCAAGCAATAGCAAGACCATGCGAGAGCAGCAAAGGAAAACCATCCAGAAGCAAGTACCTGCCAGTAAAACTGTGCAGCACCAACAATCATCAGGCGCTGTAAGCCTATATGCGTCACCAGATACAATACCATCAACATTACAAGCAAAGCTGGTGAAGCAGGAATGCCATGCCAGCGAGGATTGCAACCCATACTGACACGCAACGATTCTGTCATCAGACGCCGCAGGGGAAACGCATCATTTTCCAGTTGTGCTACCAGCCTCTGGCTCTCGTTGCAAGATGCCGAGACATCTTCTTCTGGTACATGAGTGTTTTCAGGCTCACTTGCCGGCAAATGTTCAGACATTTACTTCCCTGTTGCAAAAAGGTGGATGATTAATTTAAAAAAAACAGTGGCATGACATGGTGAATAAAAAGCTACGCGGATAGCCTGATCAGACAAAGACTGGTTCTACTTCGAGCGCCACGCCGAACTTGCTCATCACATCTACCTGCACTGCCTGTGCCAGCGCCCTCACCTCTGCCCCGGTGGCACCGCCATGATTGACCAGTACCAAGGCTTGCTTTTCATACACGCCTGCCTTGCCTAGTTGTTTGCCCTTCCAGCCACACTGATCTATCAACCAGCCCGCTGCCAGTTTGTAATCACCATTATCTTGTTGATAGCTAACCAGTTTGGGATACGCAGTCAGCAAACTGTCACGCTGGCTTGCCGGCACAATTGGGTTTTTGAAAAAACTGCCCGCATTACCTATCAGGGCCGGATCAGGTAATTTGGCCTGGCGTATGGCAATGATGGCGGCACTTATATCCTTGGCCGTCGGGCTGTCGATCTGGCGCTGGCCCAAGTATTGTGCAACATCAGCATAAGCCAATCTTGCCTGCCAGCGTTTTGGCAAAGCAAAACGTACACTGACGATGACCATGCGGTTTTTATATTCCTGCTTGAAGATACTGTCCCGATAAGCGAAACGGCATGTAGCCTTGTCGATGTCGATCAACTCCCCAGTGACAAAATCAAAGGCGGTCAGGCTGGTGAAGACATCCTGAATTTCAATTCCATAGGCACCGATATTCTGTATGGGTGCAGCGCCCACAGTGCCGGGTATCAGGGACAGGTTTTCCAGTCCACCCAAGCCTTGCTCCAGCGTCCACAGGACAAATTCATGCCAGTTCTCGCCTGCTGAGGCTTGTACATAGACATAGTCTTCATCTTCACCAAGAATTTGCCTGCCTTTCAAGCCCATATGCAAGACCAGGGCATCAACCTGGTCAGACAAAACCAGATTGCTGCCACCGCCCAATATCAGGCGTGGCATGGCTTTGAGCTGGGCATCAGCAAAGATGGCTTGCAGTTGCGCCGACTGCTCTATACGCAAAAATTGGCGGGCACGGGCCGCAATACCAAAGGTATTCAGGCTTTGCAGAGAATAATCTGCTGAAAATGTGAGTAAATTCGTCATAAGAGCCAAATTATAGCCTTTGCTCTCTCATGCCTGCCTGCATTTGCTAAAATGGCGCTTAATTCATTATTTTACGCAAGGAAGCAAGATGCCCTCATTTGATACCGTCTCTGAAGCCAATATGGTTGATGTCAAGAATGCCATTGATCAAACCAACAAAGTAGTCACCAACCGTTTTGACTTGAAAGGCAGCAGCGCCAAAGTCGAACAAAAAGACCGTGAATTGACGATCTATGGTGACTCCGAGTTCCATCTCGACCAGGTTCGTCTGGAATTGACCATGACACTGGCCAAGCGCAATGTCGATGTGCGCTTCCTGGACATGGGCAAGATAGAAAAAATCGGTGGCGACAAAGTCAAGCAAGGCATCAAGGTCAAAAACGGCATAGAAACCGAAGATGCCAAGAAAATTGTCAAAGCCATTAAAGATAGCAAACTGAAAGTGCAAGGCAGCATACAAGGCGACGCCGTGCGCGTAACAGGCACCAAGCGTGATGACCTGCAAGCGGCAATGGCTATGCTGCGCAAGGAAATCAAGGATCTGCCTTTGGAATTCAATAACTTCCGCGACTGAACCAGCATGCACTTGCCCTTGAAAAAACTGAAACTTTTAAGTACTTTGAGCCTGCTGGCCTGTACCGCATTGGCTCATGCCACTGATATAGGCGTGGTCGGTTTATTCCCAGGCAAAGCTATCCTGGTGGTAGATGGCGCGCCACCAAAGACCTATACCGTTGGCAGCAATATCAGCAGCGATGCCAAGCTCGTCGATGCTGACCGTGAATCAGCTACTGTCCTGATCAATGGCAAGCGCAAAGTACTGACCATGGGGCAAACCGTACATCGTTCTGCACCCAGCAGTGGCAGCAGCGTTGTGCTGAAGGTAGGTGATCGTGGCCATTTCACGGCACCGGCCGTGATCAACGGTGTCAGCATCAATATGCTGGTCGATACTGGTGCCAGCCTGATCGCTTTGCCGGCTGTAGATGCAATCAGGCTAGGCATTAATTACAGACAAGGCAGGCCAGGTGCCGCCAGTACTGCAGGCGGTGTAGTCCCCACTTATCTCGTCAAACTGGATACTGTAAAAATCGGTGATGTTGAATTGCATCAGGTCGAAGCCTCTATCATAGAACAAGGCCTCTCCGTTCCCTTGCTAGGTATGTCATTCCTGAACCGCATGGAAATGCGCCGTGAAGGGGATCAGATGACCTTGACGAAGCGGTATTGATTTGGCTTCACCATGAATTTTTTTGGCAACGTTAAGGTATGACCTTGACGAAATGGTGTTAATTCGTCAATTGAATTTCAATAATAATGGCCTTTAAGCAAATTGTCACCCATGGTGCAGGCTAGGAAATTAGTGTATCGATAGAAATACCTGCTACCGATTTTGCTCCCGAATTGCGTATGCGTTGCAGCATGGTTCTTGTCATTTTTGTTGGATGACGGCGAAAAAATCTAACGAGTTCTTCTTCGTAGTCTCCACATGTCTCCATTCCGTGGACTGCTGACCAAAAAACACCTGCTCCATCATCCTCAGCAAAACGCTCAAATAAATTGAAAATAGCAACGTAGTAACATTTTACTTCTGTTGAAGAAAATACTTCTTCAAACATGGATTCGAGTTCTAGCCAATTTCCATCTGTCGGCTCGAATTCAGCAATTTTTTTTGCAAGGGTAATATTCAAAACTCACCTTAGAATAAGAGTTTACGGCATTTTCACAAAGACAAAATTTGCGCATTTTGCATCGCAGAAAAAGTGCCAAGTTCAGGATCATGAATAGAAAATTACGCAAGATAAATTCAAACATGAGCAGTAAAAGTCAAAGAGAAACAAAATCATGGCCACAAGATGACTGCGGCCATGATTGAATAATTTGCTACCAAGCCTTCTCAATTATCATCACTTAAAAAGAAGATTGATGTAAAAATAGGCAATCAGTACATGTAGGTATTACTCTCAATAAGCCTGCTTCAAACGCCTTTGCTTGACGGATTCTGCCAAACCTTCCAGCACCTTGATACTCGACTCCCAATCGATGCAACCGTCAGTCACGGACTGTCCATAAACCAGTTCCTTACCTGGCACCAGATCCTGGCGACCTGCAACCAGATGGGATTCAATCATGACACCGACAATGCGGGTGTCGCCATCGGCGATTTGTTTGCCGATATCGGCACAAACCGGGATTTGGTTAGCGGGATTTTTTGAGCTATTCGCGTGCGAAGCATCAATCATCAGGCGTGATGCCAGGCCGTTGCTGGCGATGTCCTTGCAGGCGGCATCAACACTGGCAGCATCATAGTTTGGTGTTTTACCGCCACGCAAGATGATATGGCAATCTTCATTGCCATTGGTGGAAACGATAGCCGAATGGCCGCCTTTGGTGACTGATAAAAAATGATGTGGCTGTGATGCTGCCTTGATCGCGTCAACGGCGATTTTGACATTACCGTCCGTACCATTTTTGAATCCTACCGGGCAAGACAAACCGGATGCGAGCTCCCTGTGGACTTGTGACTCCGTGGTACGAGCCCCGATTGCGCCCCAGCTGATCAGGTCAGCGATGTATTGCGGACTGATCACATCGAGGTATTCAGTACCCGCAGGCAGGCCGAGTTCATTGATGTTGAGCAGCAGTTCGCGTGCAATGCGCAAACCGTCATTGATGCGGAAGCTGTTATCGAGGTAAGGGTCATTGATGAGACCTTTCCAGCCAACGGTAGTGCGTGGTTTTTCAAAGTACACGCGCATGATGATTTCCAGCTCACCAGCAAAGCGCGGACGTTCTGCTGCCAGGCGCTGTGCATATTCCATTGCGGCTTTGGTGTCGTGAATGGAGCATGGGCCTATCACAACCATCAATCTGTCATCCTGACCGTGCAGGATGCGATGCAGAGCGTTGCGGGCATTGGCTGCAGTTTCCGACGCCTTTTCGGAACAGGCAAACTCACGTATCAAATGTGAGGGT
>JACQDX010000145.1 GCA_016200895.1 Burkholderiales bacterium | reverse complement strand
CGCGCTACCTTATTCCACCATCCTGAACTCGATATCAGTTTGTACAAAAAACGACGACGACAGATTCTGGAAATGAGCAAAATTCAGATGAGGTTGTTCTAATGGCTGTGTCAAGGATATTATTCCGGACAGCAGTGTGCGTAGGCAGGAATCTAGCGGCGTTCGTGATATGCCGTGTTGTTTGTTGAATATTGCACTTTGACTAAAGCGATTGCCCTTCGTAGAACCAAGCCGGGTCTCGGCCCGGCAGCCGAAATACGTTCTTTGCGTCGCCAAAGAACGTATTCAAAGAAAGGCGACCCAGGCGTCGTCGCCCCTGCGGGGTTCCCGTTTGTGCAGTACAAAAAATGGGAAGATCCGAAACTCGCCTGCGGCTCAGACAGCGGCTCTTCTATTTCCATTTTCTGTACCGCACAATCGGCGTCGACACATGAGAACGGCAGAAAGTCAAAAGCAACTACAAAATCAAAAACAACGTCAGCACGACCTTGGTTTGAATTTTCACATGCAAGATGGATCAAAATTCTGATTAATCATCAATCAATCTTTCAACTCATCCCTCCAAATACCGCAAAGGATGCGCATGAGCTGGCCAGGCTTCTGCAAAGAACCCTGTCACTTGCTCTGTCGTCACTTCCGCCAATGTCTCAGGTGACCAGCGTGGGTTATTGTCTTTATCTACCACCAGGGCCCGCACACCTTCCAGCACTTCGCCATGCTTGAAGCAATGGCGGACCATGTTTCTTTCCATGTGCAAGCATGCCGATACTGTCTTGCCTTTACTGCGGCGCAGTTGTTCCAGTGTGACTGACATCAGCAGGGGTGAACGTTTCTGCATGGTGGCCAGGGTTTGCTGGGCGAATTCGCTGTTGTCTTGCTGTAGTTTTTCACAGATGGTTGCAACACTATTGCCTGCGAAGATGTCGTTGATGATGGCGTGTTGCGCGGCTAGTTTGCTGGTATCCGGTTTTGCCTGATCTGCAAAAACCGCAGCAAAATCGCGTATCGCCAGACGCAGGTCTGTGGCTGTGCTTTCGGTCAGCAAATTCATCAGTGCCGGTATTTCTGCGGTGGGAATATAGACATCCGCCAGCCCGGCATAAATGGCATCTGCGGCGGTAATGATCTCACCAGTCAATCCCAGGTAAGTACCAATTTCACCATCAGTACGCGACAGAAAATAACCGCCGCCTACATCCGGGAACAGGCCAATATTCACTTCCGGCATCGCCATCTTGGTACGCTCAGTGACTATACACAAACGGCAAGCTTCGCCCGCCTGGGCGATACCCATGCCACCACCCATGACGACGCCATTCATCAGCGCGATATAGGGTTTTGGATAGAAATGAATTAAATGATTTAAAGCATATTCCTCGGTAAAAAAATCTTCCAGCAGGGCCGAGTCACCTTTGGGCGTGGCTGTGCCCACATCATAGAAAAAACGGATATCACCACCCGCACAAAATGCTTTCTCGCTGCTGCTGTGGATGAATACTGCCCGCACACTTTGATCATCCTGCCAGGCCAGCAAGGTCGTCGTCAGCGCTCTTACCATATCGAGAGAAAGCGAGTTCAGCGCTTTGGGTCTGTCGAGGGTGATGTAGCCTATATTGTTCTTGACGGAGGTAAGTACAAATTCGCTCATGATGGTTGACTATGCAGGGTAGGGGATGAAGCTGCTATTTTAACTTTGTCAGGCGTGGGCGTCACGGGGTGTATATGTTTATGAGGAAATAGCGTAAAGACGGGATGCTCGTTGCGGCTGTGGCTGCGGTTGGGTTTGATTTTGGGGTTGAAGTTGCTTTTGACTTTCGCAGTTCCCATGTGTCGACGCCGATTGTGCAGTACAGAAAATGGAAACAGAAGAGCCGATGTTTGAGCCGCAGGTGAGTTTCGGATCTTCCCATTTTTTGTACTGCACAAACGGGAACCCCGCAGGGGCGACGACGCCTGGGTCGCCTTTCTTTGAATACGTTCTTTGGCGACGCAAAGAAAGTATTTCGGCTGCCGGGCCGAGACCCGGCTTGTATCTACGGAGGGCAATCGTTTTGATCAAAGTGCGTCATGCAACGAGCGATACGGTATACCACGAACGCCGCTGGATTCCAGCCAAAAGCCCGCTGGAATGACGTTAATAGGTATACGGATTGTCAAAAGGCAATTCATACTACGCCGCCGCTGGATTCCAAGTAGAAGCATGTTGGAGCGCCAGCCCGATGGAGTGACTGTAATAGAAATGCCGTAAATCAACTAACACGCAGTTCGTTAAGCAATGCGCGCGACAAACAGCAATAAAAGTAACTTATTTATTTGAAATTTGAAATGTCACAAACCAGACCCACAAGAAACCAATCACCCAACAAAAAGGACGCCTTCTAGCGTCCTTGTTTTGGATGTCCACAACCCTGTTCGGGTAAGGACTGGGGTCTTATGAAGCCGAGGCCGGATCAGGTATGTGCTTGATGGCGTCGTGCTGATGGTCTTGCATTTTATCTTTATGCTTGATGACCTGGCGATCAAGTTTGTCTACCAGTGCATCGATTGCCGCATACAGATCATGCGCCAGGCTTTCAACGTGGATATCTTTACCGCTGATATGCAAATTAATGTCGGCTTTGTGTCGTTTTTCCTTTTCCCGGAGCTTGTCCACCGTCAGGATGACGGCGATATCAATGACCTGGTCGAAATGCCGCCTGATACGTTCTAGTTTGGTATGTACATATTCACGAATTGCAGGAGTTACTTCGACGTGGTGTCCACTGATGGTGAGATTCATACTGTGCTCCTATAGTGATGTTACTTGCTGTAACGATAAACCCTCAGCATTTATTTTGCCTTGAGCTAAATCATATATAGCAATTCAAACCGTGATTACAAGGACTGCTTACAAAGATTTACGCAAACTGACTGGGGGGATTTTCAGGGCTTCACGGTATTTGGCAACTGTCCGTCGGGCAATTACCATGCCCTGTTCACCCAGCATGTCTGCAATTTTGCTATCAGAGAGTGGGCTTTTCTGGTCTTCTGCTCCTATCAGCTGCTTGATGAGTGCACGTATCGCGGTGGAAGATGCTTCACCCCCTGTTTCCGTCGCGACATGGCTGCCGAAAAAGTACTTCAACTCAAACATGCCATGTGGGGTCAACATGTATTTTTGAGTTGTAACACGTGAGATAGTGCTCTCGTGTAATCCTAGTGTATCAGCAATTTCGCGCAAAACAAGGGGGCGCATGGCAACTGCACCGTGCGTGAAAAAATTGCGTTGCCTTTCGACTATCGCTTGTGCAACGCGCAATATGGTCTCGAAGCGTTGCCGCATATTCTTGATCAGCCAGCGTGCTTCCTGCAATTGTGCGCCCATGCCTGCTTCACCACGGTTTTGCTTCATGATGTTGGCATACATGCTGCTTACCCGCAGTCTGGGCATGACATCCTGATTCAGCATGACTTGCCAGCCATTACCGGATTTTCTGACGATGACATCTGGCACGACATAGTCAGATTCATCGGCTGCAAAAGCGATGCCAGGCCTGGGTTTGCACATACGGATGACAGTTTGTGCATCGCGCAAATCTTCATCATCACAGTCAAATATTTTCTTGAGTTTGGTGAAATCTCTTTGCGCAAATAATGTCAGTTGCGTTTCAACAATTTGCAACGCCAGCCTGCGCGTGACAAAAGCAATCTTGGGTAAGCGCCTGATTTGCAATGCCAAGCACTCTGAGGGGCTGCGTGCACCGACACCAGCTGGGTCAAAGCTTTGCAACATGCTCAGGGCAAAAGCCAGTTCTTCTGGCTCTACACAAAGTTCCAGTGGCAAACTGGCATGTATTTCATCTAATGTTTCGGTCAGGTAACCATTGCTGTCTAGTGCATCTATCATCAACTCGACCAGGGCGCGGTCACGTGGTTCGCGCAGGTTCAGGCGCATCTGTTCCAGCAAGTGTTCACGCAGGGTGACATGGGCTGCGCCCAGTTGTGGGCGGCCATCTTCATCATCGCCAGACTTGCTGCCATGCTGCACGTCATCAAAACCCCAGTCTTCTTCACTGGAGGTGGTGCTGTCATTGCTGATGACGGTTTCGGCATCAGCCGCTGCTGGTTCTGCAGACCTGTCGCCATCTTCTCTTGCTGCAGGTGCTTCCATGCCAGCATCGGCAGAAGTGCTGCTGGTATTGATGGCGCCGTCGGCCAGCAGGCGTACGGCGTGATCGAGCGGATCATCGACGCGTTCAAGCATGGGATTGTCGGTCAGCAGCGTCTCCAGCTCCTGATGCAATTCCAAAGTCGATAACTGCAATAATCGTATTGATTGCTGCAATTGCGGCGTTAAGGCCAGATGTTGTGAGGTACGTAGTTGCAGGCTTTGTTTCATGATGATTCCCGTCACATCCGGAAATGTTCTCCGAGATAAACGCGACGTACAGATTCATTTTGTATGATGTCGTCAGGCTTGCCACTGGCAAGTACCGCGCCTTGATTAATGATGTAAGCGTGATCGCAGATACCCAGGGTTTCACGCACATTATGATCCGTGATCAGCACGCCTATGCCGCGTTCCTTGAGGAAGCGCACAATGCGCTGGATCTCGATCACGGCGATAGGGTCAACACCAGCAAAGGGTTCATCCAGCAACACAAAGCGCGGGTTGGTGGCCAGAGCGCGGGCAATTTCTACCCGGCGGCGTTCACCTCCCGAGAGTGAGAGGGCCTGGCTCTCGCGTATTTTTTCTATCTGCAAATCTGCCAGCAGGGCATTGAGCCTTTGCTCAATTTTCTTGGCACCAAGATATTTGCCTTCACTGTCTTTTTGCAATTCGAGTACGGCACGGATATTGTCTTCCACCGTCAGCTTGCGAAATACCGAAGCTTCTTGCGGCAGGTAAGACAAACCCAGTACGGCCCGCTCATGGATAGGCAGTTGTGAAATATTCACATCATCAATCGTGATATCACCGGCGTCGGAAGGCACCAGGCCAACGATCATGTAAAACGAGGTGGTCTTGCCAGCGCCATTCGGCCCCAGCAAACCCACCACTTCACCGCTTTTCAATAGCAGGGAAACATCACGCACCACCTGGCGTGCGCCATAGCGCTTTTGCAGGCCCTTGACGAGCAAGGTGCTGCTGGACTGTGCAGTCATCTTAATTGGCCTGTTTTTCTGGTTTTGGTTGCAAGATGATTTTCAGGCTGCCAGAGCCATCCACATGCTGGCCACTGGTCGAATTGGTGCCGATGAAAAAGTCATTCTTGCTATCGTAAGACAGGTATTCGCCCTCTTGTTCCTGAGTGACTCGTTTACCTTCCAGATAGCGCACCTTGGCCTTGGAGATAAATTTAACGATTTCTGTACTCTGATTGTATTCAGCGCGGTCAGCTTCTCCATCCACCCACAGATCCGGGCCTCCATCACGTTTTTGGCGGAAGCTGACTTTGCGGTTGCTGCCGCCAGTCAGGACGACAAACTGGTCGCCATTCGGACCTTCGGTGACGACCGCATTTTCTGCCTTGACATTCAATGTGCCGCGCACCAGCGAGACACCCTTGGACAATCTGCGCACACTGGTTTTGCCGTCGCTCTCGCCATAACCGGCTTCGATGATGGTCTCTTTATTACTGTCGGCCTTTTCTGCATAGGCAGAAACACAGGCCAGACTCAGGCAGGCCAGGCTAAATAAGCGGGCGACGCTGAATGGAGTATTGATCATACGCATATTCGCTTTCTTGATTATTTGCTGTCTGCTTTGGGAACTGGTTCACGCTTCTTGAGTTGAATGTGAACCTTGCTCAGCATCGACAGATGTTGGGTAGAATTATTGGCAATCATGCCAGTCGCTGTGGATACCGCTCTGCCGGTCGTGATCAATATTGGCTTGTCGGTTTTTACGATATCATCATCCGGCAACAGCAATAGATAATCTGATTCCACGCGCACAAATTGTGAGCTCAGACCCTCCGGTCTTTCCATGCTGACATGATCATGCAGATGAACTTCATCATGCTCGCGCTTGGGTGTGATCAGCGATGACTTTTGTGACACCACGGCCAGGTCAGCACGCAGGTGCAGCGGTGGCCTGTCCTGGTCAAAGCTATTAATCTGCGGGTGCTTGATTTCTATATTGTCGGTACGCGGCAAATGCACCAGACTGTCGCCAGTGATGTGGTAATTAGCCTTGCCATTATTCGACAGGCGTATGAAATTGAATTTCTCTACATAGTAATCAGGTGCTGATCTGGCCGAACTGCGGTTTTGCTCATCGTCGGCATTACGGCGTATGACTTCCATCACCCAGATAGTGCCCAGAGTCAGGACGCCCAGCAGGATCACGGCCAGCCAGATGCGGAAGCGGTCTATGGTCAGGTGGGATTTCATGTCAGATATGCTTGCAAGGCCTGTTCATATTTACCCTGGGCACGCAGGATGAAGTCGCAGACTTCACGCGCCGCACCCTGGCCACCGGTGGCCTTGGTAATGTATAGCACGCGTTGTTGGACTTCGGCATGAGCGTTCGGTACGCAGGCAGCAAAGCCAACTCTTGTCAGTATTGGCAAATCAATCACATCGTCACCGATAAAGCCACAGGCTTCAGCGGGAATATCCAGCTTGGCCAACAGCTCAAGGAATGCGCTTTTCTTGTCATGGACGCCCTGGCTGACATGGCTGACGCCAAGGTCAGCAGCGCGCTTGCTGACAATGGCCGATTGCCGCGCACTGATGATGGCCGTGATGATGCCTGCTTGTTGCAAGAGTTTGATACCTTGCCCATCCAGCACGTTAAAGCACTTCATCATTTCACCTTCGGGGCCGAAATACAGGCTGCCGTCGGTCAGGATGCCATCCACATCAAAGATCATCAGTCTGATCCTGCTGGCTGCTGCTGTTGCTATCTCTATTGCTGTATCTATCAAAGATGTACCCATCAAATCACCTTGGCCCTGGTCAGGTCATGTATATGCAAGGCACCCACCAGTTTGCCGCTGTCGTCAGCGACCAGTAACTGGTTGATGCGGTAAGTTTCCATGACTTCGACGGCTTCAACTGCCAATTGTTCCGGACGTATGCGGCGTGGGGTATGATTCATGACATCGGCAATGCGCAACTGGGTAAAATCACGTGTGCCATCCATCAGGCGGCGCAAGTCACCATCGGTGAAAATGCCCAGTACCTGCTGCTGTTCATCCACCACGGCAGTCATCGCCATGCCTTTTTTGGTAATTTCCAGCAGCGCAGTTTTCAGGCTGGTTTCAGGGCCTACCTGCGGGATGTCTCCGTTAGTCCGCATCACATCCCGGACATGCGTCAGCAGACGGCGACCGAGTGAACCACCAGGGTGGGAGCGGGCAAAGTCTTCTTCGCGAAAGCCGCGTGCATCCAATACCGCTACCGCCAGGGCATCGCCCAGCGCCAGCGTCACCGTAGTGCTGGCAGTCGGTGCCAGGTTCAAGGGACAGGCTTCTTTATCTACATGCAGGTTCAGGTGAATATCGGCCAGCTTGCCCAGGCTGGATTCCGGGTTGCCAGTCATGGCGATCAGTTTCACGCCCAGTCGCTTGATGATGGGCAGGATGGACATCAGTTCAGATGCTTCTCCAGAATAAGAGATGGCGATAAACACATCCTGCGAAGTTACCATGCCGAGGTCGCCATGGGCAGCCTCAGCCGGATGGACAAAAAACGATGGTGTGCCGGTAGAGGCAAAGGTCGACGCGATTTTGCGCGCAATATGACCAGACTTGCCTATGCCAGAAACCACGACTCTACCGTGGCATGCCAGCAACATGCTGACTGCCTGCGCAAACCCGGCAGCGTCGCCATTGCCCAGGCGTTTTTGCAAGGCAAGCAGGGCGTCAGCCTCGATTTGCAGGGTTTCACAAGCCAGTTTCAGGGCGCGCTGTGCTGCGACAGCCGCGTCTGTCGTGGGGTGTTGTATAAAAAATAAAGGTGCATTCAGTTCATTCATGCCGGAAGTATAAACGAAATCCTCAAAGCAAAAACTTTGCCAGTTGTAACGTAATGAATTATGTTTGCCCAAAAGCAGGATAGCAAGGCGATAAATCGGCAATAATAGGCGACATGACAGGACTGGACACCACACTTTTATTGCTGGCTGCTGCCGTATTGGGCGTGGTCGCATTCCGTATGCTGCAACTACCGCCCATGCTGGGTTATCTGGTGGTTGGTATTTTCATAGGCCCTCACGGTTTTGGCATGGCACAAGAAAGCGCCGTCACCCATGAACTGGCTGAATTTGGCGTGGTCTTCCTGATGTTTTCCATAGGACTGGAATTTTCACTGTCCAAACTCATGGCCATGCGCAAGGCAGTATTTGGCCTGGGCATGGCGCAGGTACTGGTCACGATACTGACCAGTATGGTATTGGGCTGGATAGCCAGCCGCTGGCTGCCGACATTATTCCAGGTCAGTTGGGAAGCTTCATTTGCCCTTGGCGGAGCGCTGGCCATGTCGTCGACAGCGATTGTGTCCAAAATGCTCACGGAAAGGCTGGAGCTGGAAAGCCTGCATGGCCGACAAATCATCAGTGTGCTGCTGTTCCAGGATCTGGCCGTGGTGCCACTACTGATCCTGGTGCCAGCGCTGGCATCCAAGTCCCCTGACCTGGGCAAGACCCTGGCGCTGGCGAGTGGCAAGGCCATCGTCGTGCTGGTGTTATTGCTGGTGGTCGGGCAAAAGCTCATGCGTGCCTGGTTCCATATTGTGGTCAAGCGGCGCTCGCAAGAGTTGTTCATGCTGAATCTCTTGTTCATTACTCTCGGCGCTGCCTGGCTGACCGAGAAAGCTGGTTTGTCGATGGCGCTGGGTGCCTTTGTCGCTGGCATGCTGATTTCAGAGACTGAATATCGCCATCAGGTGGAAGAAGACATCAAACCCTTCCGCGATGTCTTGCTGGGGTTGTTCTTTATTACCGTTGGCATGTTGCTCAATGTGCGGCTGGTGTATGAGCAATTCTGGCTGGTGCTATTGCTGCTGACCGGGCCGGTCTTTTTGAAACTGGTGCTGATTGCTGCATTGGCCAAGGTTTTTGGCAACTCCACCAGCGTTGCCCTGCGCACGGGCCTGGGCTTGGCGCAGGCCGGTGAATTTGGCTTCGTTTTGCTGAACCAGGCAGGTGGTTTGCAATTGGTAGATCCCATGCTGGTACAACTGATCCTGGCATCAATGGTGATTTCGATGCTGATCTCACCTTTCATCCTGGCCAAGTCAGACGTCATCGTCATGAAGTTCTCTGCCAATGAGTGGATGATGCAATCTCTGGCGCTGACTCAGATTGCGGCGCGTACCATGGCCACCAAGAAGCATGTGATCATCGCCGGTTTTGGCCGTAGCGGCCAGAGTCTGGCGCGTATCCTGGCAGAAGAAAATATTGATTATCACGCACTTGATCTTGACCCTGACCGCGTGCGGGAAGCCCAGACTGCCGGTGCCAATGTCTCGTATGGTGATGCCGCAAGGCGTGAAAGCCTGCTGGCGGCGGGTGTCAACCGCGCCTCGGCACTGGTGGTAACCTACACCAGCACGGCATCCGCTCTCAAGGTTTTGCATTTCGTTAATGAGATGAACCCCAGCCTGCCTGTTATTGTGCGCAGCCATGATGATGTCGACCTCGATAAACTCAGGGCGGCTGGTGCTACTGAAGTCGTGCCAGAACTCATGGAAGGCAGCCTGATGCTGGCGTCCCATGCCCTGGTCATGCTGGGCGTGCCTTTGCGGCGCGTGGTGCACAGGGTGCAGGCGGCACGTGAGGCGCGCTATGAATCCCTGCGCGGCTTCTTCCATGGTGCCAGTGATGCTGCCGACAGCCCAGAGAGTATGCAGATACGCCTGCATACCGTAGTGCTGACCGAACGTGCCAATGCATTGGGTTTGCATTTGGCAGACTTGAAGCTGGAAGAGTTTGAAGTCGATATCCATGCCGTACGACGTGGTAAAGCCAGGCTTGATCATCTGGATGACATCGTTTTACAGAATGGCGACGTGGTCGTTGTCAGGGGAACTTCCGAAGCAGTCGCTAGAGCTGAGCAGCGGCTGTTAAAATAGCGGGTTATTTTAAAATTTGAAGGACATGCTCGATGTTGAATCCGGCCGAATACATTAAACAACATATACGCACGGTGGAAAACTGGCCACAAGCAGGCGTGATGTTCCGCGACATTACCCCCTTGTTGCAAAATCCTAAGGTATTCCGTGTGCTGATTGATATGTTTGTGCATCGCTACATGGATGAAAAGCTCGACGTCGTGGCTGGCCTGGATGCACGCGGCTTCATCATCGGTTCTGTAGTGGCTTATGAGCTGAACCTGGGTTTTGTGCCTATCCGTAAGAAGGGCAAGCTGCCTTTCCATACCGTATCTGAGCAATACGAGCTGGAATACGGCAGCGCGACGGTGGAATTGCATTCTGACGCCTGTAAACAAGGCGACCGCGTGGTGTTGATCGACGACCTGATCGCCACTGGTGGCACCATGATGGCAGGCAAAAAATTGCTGGAACGCCTGGGTGCAACCGTAGTGGAAGGAGCGGTCATTGTTGACTTGCCTGAACTTGGTGGCTCAAAAATCATCCGTGACAGTGGCTTGCCCTTGTTCACAGTCTGTAATTTCGACGGGCATTAACAGGCTAGCTGGTACTTACTCGCATGCATCAGTTTCACATAGCCGCCGCAGATCCCGCCTTACCCGAGGCTGCGGTTTTGCTGGATGAACTCTCTGCCCGCCTGGCCGACATTACCGGTAGCAGCGGGCGTTCATCCTTTGACGCAGAGGATGTACGTGTGCCGGGTGCGCTATTTGTGCTAGCACGCAATGCGGATGGCAAGGCAGTGGGCTGCGGCGCTTTTCGCCCCATGTGCGAGGGCGTAGCTGAAGTCAAGCGCATGTATGCACGGGTAGCGGGTGTGGGTCTTGCCGTATTGGAGCATCTTGAAGATGTCGCCAAAGAATATGGCTATCATAAGCTGCGTCTGGAAACCCGCCTGGTCAACCAGCGCGCCGTCGCCTTTTATGAAAAACATGGTTATTGCCGCATCCCCAATTTTGGCAAATATGTGGGCAAGGCAGAGGCCGTTTGCTTTGAAAAGCAACTGAGCCTGCCGGAAAACCAGCCCTGACTGTGATTTTGCTGATTTCTTTGCTGATTAATTTGCTTATTTATTTGATAATGCAAGAAATCAGCAAAAATGCCTGAGCTGCGCTATACTTCAAATCTTCCAAGGAGCGTTGCGACGAAAACTACAAGTTTTTGCCAGGCTTGGGATATCCATAACCGCGCTCACGTTACTTTTTTCATTAGAAAGGAGGGCGTGATGAACGCCGTCGTAGCAAACACATCCAATATCGTTTCCCAAGATTTTTTCGTTGCTGACCTGAGTCTCGCTGACTGGGGCCGCAAGGAAATCCGCATTGCAGAAACAGAAATGCCAGGCCTGATGGCTATCCGTGAAGAATTCGCGGCTACTCAACCATTGAAGGGTGCCCGTATCACCGGTTCCCTGCACATGACTATCCAGACCGCCGTGCTCATCGAAACACTGCTGGCCCTGGGTGCAGAAGTGCGCTGGGCATCTTGCAATATCTACTCCACACAAGACCACGCAGCTGCAGCGATTGCTGCTGGCGGCACACCAGTTTTCGCTTTCAAAGGCGAAAACCTGGATGAATACTGGGATTTCACCCACCGTATTTTCGAATGGAAAGACGGCGGCTATTCCAACATGATTCTTGATGATGGCGGCGACGCGACATTGTTGCTGCATCTTGGTACACGTGCAGAAACAGATATTTCTGTGCTGGCCAACCCCGGTTCAGAAGAAGAAATCTGCCTCTTCAATGCGATCAAAAAACATCTGGCTATCGATGGCACCTGGTACTCCAAACGCCTGGCGGAAATCAAGGGCGTGACAGAAGAAACGACTACGGGCGTACATCGTTTGTACCAGATGCACAAAGATGGCAAGCTGGCTTTCCCTGCCATCAACGTCAATGATTCCGTCACCAAATCCAAATTCGACAACCTGTACGGCTGCCGTGAATCCCTGGTTGACGGCATCAAGCGTGCAACTGACGTCATGATTGCTGGCAAGGTTGCCGTTATCGCCGGTTACGGTGATGTAGGCAAGGGCTCCGCCCAGGCCATGCGTGCCTTGTCCGCACAAGTATGGGTAACTGAAATCGATCCCATCTGCGCATTGCAGGCAGCGATGGAAGGTTACCGCGTTGTGACCATGGAATATGCTGCTGAACATGGCGACATTTTCGTGACAACGACAGGTAACTACCACGTCATCAGCCACGCGCACATGCTGAAGATGAAAGACCAGGCCATCGTTTGCAACATCGGTCACTTCGATAATGAAATCGACGTCGCTGCATTGAAGCAATACACCTGGGAAAACATCAAGCCACAAGTTGACCACGTGATTTTCCCTGACGGCAAACGCATCATCTTGCTGGCAGAAGGTCGTTTGGTGAACCTGGGTTGCGGTACAGGTCACCCATCGTATGTCATGAGTTCTTCTTTTGCCAACCAGACTATTGCGCAAATCGAATTGTTTGCCAACACAGCGAAATATCCAGTCGGCGTCTACACTTTGCCTAAACACCTGGATGAAAAAGTCGCCCGTCTGCAATTGAAAAAACTCAATGCACAACTGAGCGTGCTGACAGATGAACAGGCTGCCTATATCGGCGTGAATCAAAATGGCCCTTACAAGCCAGATCACTACCGTTATTAATCAGCTTTTCATTTGACTTAGTTATTTACCGCCGCACTTATCCGGTTTTGTCATTGGCAGGCCTGGGTAAGTGCAATGAAGCTGTATCTTGTGGCTACAGCTTCATCTCTCTACAGAGGAGCATGTATGCGTTTACTGGCAACCTGGTTGGTCAATGCGCTGGCTTTGCTGGCGATCCCTTATCTGATTTCGTCGGTACAAATCGACAGCTTTGGTACGGCACTGGTCGTGGCAGTAGTGCTGGGCCTGGTCAATACCATAATCCGCCCTATCGTATTGATACTCACTCTGCCAGCAACCGTATTGAGCATGGGCCTGTTCATCTTTGTCATTAATGGCCTGATGTTCTGGGGCGTGGCAAATATGGTGGATGGCTTTCACGTCACCGGCTTCTGGGCTGCAGTAGGAGGAGCTTTGTTATATAGCGTGATTTCCTGGGCACTTTCGACTTTATTGTTGCAACAGAAAAAAGATGAAAACGCATAATTTCAGCATAGAATTTTTCCCGCCCAAGACGGCGGAAGGTATAGAGAAGCTGCGTGTCACGCGCGCCAAACTGGCTGAGCTCAAACCCAAGTATTTTTCTGTCACGTTTGGCGCTGGTGGCACCACTCAACAGGGCACGCTCGACACCGTCATGGAAATACGCCGTGAAGGCCATGATGCTGCGCCACATTTGTCTTGCGTTGGCGGTACACATGAATCCATCCGTGCAATCCTGAGCGAATTCAAGGCCAATGATATTCACCGCCTGGTAGCACTGCGTGGTGATTTGCCCAGCGGTTACGGTATGGGCGGTGAGTTTCGTTATGCTAATGAGCTGATCGAATTCATCCGCGCAGAAACGGGTGACTGGTTCCATATCGAAGTGGCTGCCTATCCTGAAATGCATCCACAGGCTCGTTCACCGCAAGATGATTTGAACAGCTTCGTGCGCAAGATGCAGGCTGGTGCCAATGCTGCGATCACCCAGTATTTTTATAATGCCGATGCCTATTTCCGCTTTGTTGAAGAAGCGCGCAAGGCGGGTGTGACGGCACCTATCGTGGCCGGCATCATGCCTATCACCAATAGCACACAGTTACAGCGTTTCTCTGAAATGTGCGGCGCAGAAATCCCACGCTGGATACGTCTGAAACTGGCCAGCTATGGTGACGATACTGCATCCATCAAAGCCTTTGGCCTGGACGTGGTGACCTCCATGTGTGAGCGCCTGCTGGCAGGTGGCGCGCCAGGTTTGCATTTTTATTCCTTGAACCAGGCAGCTGCGACAACAGCGATCTGGCAAAGACTAGTATAGATGAGTTGTGTTTATCTCTAAAAAATCCCCGTCAGTGACGATCTGCCGGGGATTTTTTTAAGTCAGAATGATGATGTCAACAGGAATTATTTTCACTATCGTGTTTTTACTCCTGGCCGTGGCGGCCATGGTCTGGTCTGCCCTTGAATTTTTCAGGGCGCGTCAAAGCGTATCCTGGCCTACCGTGCAGGCAACCATCAGGCTATGCAAATTGCAAAGATACTGGCGGCCCATGACGGGATATAAAGACAGTATAGGGCAGGAGTGGAACTTCCAGATACTGTATGACTACAGCGTCCGTGGGCAGGCTTATCAGGGATACAGGCCATTTTTTGGCAGTACACCGAATAAACGGGTCGCCAGGAATATCGTTGCCAAATTTCCAGAGGGCAGTCTGGTCAGTGTTTCGTATCACCCGCAGAAACCGGGTCTCAGCGCGCTGATACCGGGCGTGAATCGCTTCACCATATCTGGTTTGTTCGCAGGGCCTTTCTTGCTGGTGCTGGCGTATGTTAGTTGGTATTTTTTCTAGCGCAAGCCCAGCCATAATCCCAGCGGCACGAACAACACGGCGGCGGCATTGCCAAGCAAGACGATGGACGCCACTTTGTCCGGTTCCTGTTTGTATTGCTCCGCCACCATGAAGCAAAATACTGCCGGTGGCAGAGCGGCAAAGAGATACATCTGGCCGCGCTGGGTTACCGTCAACGGCAAGATAAATTCCAGTATCCTGGCGACCAGCAAACCTGCCAGCGGGCAGACAATGGCACCCGCCACGCCTATACGCCAACTGGCGAAATTGATATCCAGCATGCGCACGCCTAGCGCAAACAACATGATGGGGATGCAGGCATCACCTGTCATTTTCAATGCAAGGAAGAGCGTAGGCTGCAAGGGAATATGCAAGATCGCGAACAGCATGCCTGCTGCCATCGCCAGCATCATCGGGCTCAACAGAAAGCGCCATGGGTTATCCTGATGATCAGGATGCCCATGCTGGATGATGCGTATGCCCACCGTGAAATACACCAGGTTGCAAGCCATGAACAGCGCCACCGCAGCCGACAGGCCGCTAGTGCCAAAGGCCAGCGCCGCCAGTGGTAAACCCATATTGCCGCAATTGTTATACATCATCGGTGGCACGAAGCTTCTCACGTCGTAACCCAGCAGGCGTGCGACGGGCCAAGCCAATAAACCTGAACCCAGTGCAATCAACATGCCCGCCAGTATCAGCCACAGATTGTGAGCGACATCAAAGTCCTTGCCCGCCAGCGCAGTAAAAATCAGCAAGGGGCACAACACATCCATGCTGATGCGGTTGACCGAGACCATATCTGCCGCTGCTGCCGGACCCTTGCGTCTGGCGTAGACATAGCCCAGGCCTATGATAATGAACACTGGAAGGATAATGGAAAGTATGCGTTCTATCATGCGTGCGCTTGTCAGAAAAATCAGGTGAAATTGGTTTACTTCTTTTAGCCAGAGTGTAGCGGTTTTGCAGTTCTCGCGCTGTGGCAGAAAACACAGATGACAAGATTTCATGTGAACGGCATTAGCCAAAAGCTTTATCTATCCTTGATCCACGTCAAGGGCAAGTCTGCCAGTTTTTCTACAATAGCCGTTCACACCTATGGTATGCGGGGATCAATTGGCGATAGAACTTTTTAATGATGGCAAACACATCTGCGTGATGTTTAATGATCTGCTGGATGACACTGCAGACCATGCCGTCCAGGCCAATCAATTCCTTGTTGTATCGGAAGGCGAGGGCGCGCTCATTGATCCCTCTGGTAATCTGACTTACAACGCGCTACTGGTGAGTTTGCATAAGTATCTGCCCAAGAAAGACCTCAAGTATTTGTTCGCATCGCATCAGGACCCCGACATAATCGGCGCACTCGACAAATGGCTGATGGGTACAAATTGTGATTTGTACGTGTCCAAACTGTGGTCGCGCTTTGTCCCGCATTTTTGTAACCTGAACCGTGCAGAAGGCCGCATCGTTGGCATCCCCGATGAAGGCATGCCGGTACGTTTGCGCGACACCATTATCTACGCCGTGCCTGCACATTTCCTGCATGCAGAAGGCAATTTCCAGTTTTACGACAGCAAATCAAAAATCCTGTTTTCTGGCGACGTCGGTGCTTCCATGGTCGATGCGCATGACATAGAAACTGCGATCACGACCAAGGCGCAATTCCTTGATCATGTCCACACCATGAGTGGTTTTCACAAGCGCTATATGGTGTCCAACAAGGTCTGCCGTTTGTGGGCAAACATGGTCAGGACTATGGACGTCGATATGCTGGTGCCACAGCATGGCCGCTATTTCGTCGGTCATGAAGCTATCACGGCTTTTCTTGACTGGATAGAAAACCTGCAATGCGGCATAGACTTGTTCACGCAAGAACATTATCGTTTCAGAGGCTGAACACACTCAGGTTTTGCTACTTTTCAGCACCGCATAATTGAGCGGCAAGGCCGTAGTGTTCTTGATGACTTCCATCACAAAACTGGAGCTGACATCCTGCAAGTCCGCTACTTTCACCAGCTTTTTATAGACCTGGTCAAAGCCTGCCATGTCGGGCACATAAACTTTCAACAGGTAGTCGATTTCGCCACTCATGCGGAGGATCTCGACAATCTCAGGGATCGCACCGACGCCAGCAATAAAGCGCTGCATCCATTTTTCATTATGCTGGGCTGCCTTCAGCGCCACCATCACCGTCAAGCCCAGGTTGAGCTTGACCGGGTCGCATAAGGTTACCTGCTGCCTGATCACACCATCTTCTTGCAGTTTTTGCACGCGCCGCCAGCAGGGTGTGACCGACAAATGCACGGCCTGGGCCAGGTCTGCCAACGCAATGGAAGCGTCTTTCTGCAAAATATTCAGGATTTCTAGATCAATTTTGTCCATATTTTATAATTTTTAGGAAATTTTTCTAAAAATAGCATAAATCTCTGAATAATTTGGTAAAAAATTCTTATAGGCTGTTGCTAGGATGTGTCTGATACCACCCTGAAGTGATTACGGTCCTTATGGATACGCATCAGGATAGCAATCAGTTAACATATCGGAGTAGCCATGATTATCGTCGAGCCAGTTTTACAAACTTCCACCCGCCTGACCCATGCGGGTCGCAAGGGCAAGGACCATGCGGCTTTTGTGAACCCGTCCGTGGTACGTGCTTCGACCATGCTGTTTCCTGATGTTGCATCATTGAAGAACGCCTGCGGCACACGCCGCGCCTATGGTCGCCATGGTAATGAAACCACACAGGCGCTGGAACAGGCCCTGTGCGCGGCTGAGGGTGCTGCTGCCTGCATGCTCACACCTTCAGGCCTGTCAGCCGTCACCACCACCTTGCTCGCCCTGCTGCAGCCTGGTGACCATTTGCTGATGGTTGATACGGTGTATGACCCTACCCGTTTGTTTTGTGATGGCATTTTGAAGCAATTGGGTATCACAACGACTTATTACGACCCGCTGGTCGGACGCGGCATTGCTGATCTCATGCAACTCAATACCAAGGTGATCTTTGTCGAGTCGCCGGGTTCATTGACGTTTGAAGTACAAGATATTCCAGGTATTGCCGCTGCCGCCCATGCGCGTGGCGCAGTGGTGGTGTCTGATTCCACCTGGGCTACGCCGATAGGCTGGGATTCGTTTGCGCTGGGTATTGATGTCTCTATCCATGCTGCCACCAAATATATAGTCGGTCATTCTGATGCACTGATGGGCGCGATCCTGACTACGGCTGCGCTGGAAGAATGCATCCGTAATACCTATCGCCAGTTGGGCATGACCATAGGTGCAGACGATGCAGCACTGGCCTTGCGCGGCTTGCGCACGCTGGCTGCGCGTCTGGCCGCACATAGGGAAAGTGCCCATGTGGTGGCCCGCTGGTTGAAAGCACAGCCAGAAGTGGCCGAGGTCTTGTACCCGCCCATGCCAGGCAGCCCTGGTCATGAATTATGGAAGCGTGATTTTAAAGCTGAATATGCCTGCGGTTTGATGGGCGCAGTATTCCATACTGACATCACTGAGCAGCAAGTCGCTGCATTGATAGACCGCACCCGTTTGTTCGGCATCGGTTTTAGCTGGGGTGGTTTCGAGAGCCTGATCTTGCCGACCAACCCAGCCTCTTACCGCAGCGTCAATGCCGCCAAATGGCAGGCACCGATGTTGCGCCTGCATGTGGGGCTGGAAGCGGTAGAAGATTTATTGAATGATCTTGAACAAGGCTTTACTGCCTTGCGCAAGAATCATGCGACTGCGCAAGAGCGCAATTACTTAAAGGCAGTCATTTGAAATGTGTATGAAGCTGCCGGTTTAAAAATTCGACAGCTTTGGTGGCTTAGCCATTTACCCACTCTATCGCTTTCCTGAAAATACCAGCAGGTGGCCTGCTGAAAGCTTCAGCATCGCTGGTGGTAGGTTCATCCGGTTCCAGGTGACGCATCATGCTCAGGGTATGTTGCTGACGTATCAGACCCTGGCGGTTGATGGTGGCAATGGTGTTGGCGATTTTTCCGGCGGCGTCGTCGAGGTCGAGTTCATAGAATTCTTCACCGCGCTTGCCACGGCGATGAGTTTGAAAAATCTTCAGGATTTCATCCATCGCCTGGCCGCAGTCCTTGGTATGCAGTTCGAAAACGCATTCATAGACGCCGGGGATCAGTTGTTGCTGGTCACGGTTGAATTCCATGGCCTTGGATACGCCAGAGCGGCGGGTAGCACCAATCTTGTACAAACCCTGGCGCAAGCCATCGTTTTGCAAAATGTAGATCGTACCTGGCGTTCCGTGCATGAATTGCGGTTCACGGGGCAAAGACCTTTGCGGGCGGTAGGAAGTAGTCATCTCTTAACCTGACATTGTGTAAAGCGATGCAGAAGAGTCTACAAAATGTGCGAGGTGTTTCAGGCGCGGAATAAGGGGGTGCTTTGCGCTCTGTTTGATGAATAGAAATGTAATGCTGGTTTAGAGGCAACTTAGTAGCCAGCCCAGTAAGGCCACGAGCAAGTGCAATACCAAGCTTTACCGCCATCCTGCTCCCGTTCCCGGTCAGGATTTCAAGCCCGTTGGCCTCTGCCAGCGGGCTTTTTTTATGGCAACCATGATTTGTCATGCGCCTGTCATGTCCAGCCACTACCATGCGCCAGTCCTGAAAAGTTTTACCTCCAAAGGTCAGGATACTTGCCCGCAGAGCGATCTGCGGGTTTTTTCCATGCGAGCCATGGAATAGACGAGCTACTGTGTGGCCGGAATTGCTGCCGGGTCTGCCACGGGCGCATCCCCCATGTCCAGGGTGCGTACCCCGGCACCGTTCAGGAATTCATTAAACATCCAGTCACCCTCGGCATTGCTGATGCCTTCAGGCACGGCGCGCGCGACTTCAGGCTTGCCAGCCAGTGCTACGCGCATGGTGTCTATCCAGATGGGCAGGGCCAATGTAGAACCAAATTCGCGGCCACCCAGGGTTTTGGGATCGTCATAACCCATCCAGGCCACTGCCACCACGTTTGCCGCATAACCGGCAAACCAGCCATCGACGGCGTCGCTGGTGGTACCTGTCTTGCCCGCCAGGTCGCGACGACCCAATTTCGCCGTGGCGCTGGCACCAGTACCGCTGCGCACCACTTCACGCAACATCAGGTCAGTGATGTAGGCATTGCGGGCATCGATGACACGTGCCTCTTCCTGCGCTTTGGCTGGGGGCTTGTTTTCAAACAGCACGACGCCTTTGCCATCCACCACCTTGCTGATCAGCCAGGGGTTGACCGCATAACCGCCATTGGCAAATACCGCATAGGCCGATGCCAGTTGCAAAGGGGTTACTGAACCGGTACCCAGTGCCATGGTCAGGTTGGCAGGATGTTTGTCCTTGTCAAAGCCAAAGCGTGGCAACCATGTCTTGGCATGATCGACACCTATGGATTTCAAGATGCGTACCGACACCACGTTCTTGGATTGTGCCAGTGCCGTGCGCATGCTGATGGGGCCGTCATATTTGCCATCATCATTCCGCGGGTCCCAGCGCAGATTGCTGTCCGATGTTTCCGAGAGTTGCACGTCATTGATCAGAGTGCCAGGGTAAAAACCCTTTTCAAGCGCGGCAGAATAAATGAAGGGCTTGATGCTGGAACCTGGCTGACGCCAGGCGCTGGTCACATGGTTGAATTTCTTGCGGTTGTAATCAAAACCACCCACCATGGCGCGGAAAGAACCATCGTCCGCATTCAGCGCCACGAATGAGCCTTCAACTTCAGGTATTTGTGTAATCGCCCAGCGTTTTTTTGAGTCCTGCATTACGCGGATGACAGAACCAGGACGTATCTTGATGCCCGCCTTGGCTTTTTCTGTCAGCGCTGCTGCGGCAAAGCGCAAGCCATCGCCAGTGATTTCTATGCTGTCACCGGATTGCAGTTCAGCCTTGACGATCTTGCTGGACACCTGTGTCACCACGGCTGCCAATACCTTGTCATTGTCAGGATGCTTGCGCAAGATCTGGTCTATCGCATCATCGCGTTCATCTTCATCGGCGGGCAAGTCTATATGGGCTTCCGGGCCATCATACCCATGGCGCTGGTCATAGGCCATGATATTGCGGCGCACGGCTTCATAAGCGGCATCCTGCTCGGCTTTGTTGATGGTGGTGTAGACCTTGATACCCTTGGTATAGGTATCTTCCTTGTATTGCGCATAAATGCTCTGGCGTACCATCTCGGCAACGTAGTCAGCATGGGCGTCGAATTGCTGGCCTTTGATGACCTTGATGTCTTCCTTGGCAGCGACTTCCATCTGGGCTTCAGTGATGAAGCCATTCCTGACCATGCTCTTCAAGACCAGCAACTGCCTTTGCTTGGTCTTTTCAAAATTGACGGCGGGATTATGCCGCACCGGGTTTTGCGGTACACCCGCCAGCATGGCGGCTTCTGCCAGTGTCAATTGATCGAGCGATTTGCCAAAGTAAGTTTTGGCCGCACTGGAAAAACCATGGCTGCGTTTGCCCAGGAAAATCTGGTTCATATACAGTTCCAGGATCTGGTCTTTAGTCAGTGCGTCTTCGATACGGTAGGTCAGCAAAATTTCTTTCATTTTGCGTTCTACCGACTTTTCATTGGTCAGGAAAAAATTACGTGCCACCTGCATGGTGATGGTTGATGCACCCTGATGAAAGCCACCGCGCAAATCCGCCAGTATGGCGCGTCCAGCACCGATGAAAGAGATGCCACCATGCTCATAAAAGCGCGCATCTTCTATCGACAGCAAGGCGTTTTTCATGACAGCAGGGATTTGCTTGATAGGTACAAAGTCGCGATGTTCTTCACCAAACTCACCGATCAGGGCATTGTCTGCCGTATAGATACGCAGCGGTATTTTGGGGCGGTAGTCGGTAACCGCTTCCAGTGTCGGCAGACCTGGTGCGACGACAAAAAATACAAAGGCCAGGCTTGCCAGCAACAGGGTGACACCAACACTGATGCCGAACACTATCCATTTCTTCATGCTATTCCTTACTCTTCCAGGGTTTGCAGCAAATACAGGCGCTGATAAATGCCCTGATCTACTTGCATTAATTCTTGATGATTACCTTGCTCCGCCAGTTTGCCGTGATTCAGCACGATGATGCTGTCAGCATCCCGTATGGTAGATAGCCTGTGGGCAATCGCGATGATACTGACCTTGCCACGCAATTCAATCAACGCGGTTTGGACTACTTGTTCGGTTTCACTGTCGATATGCGAAGTCGCTTCATCCAGGAACAGGATGCGTGGCTTGCCAGCCAGGGCACGGGCAATAGCCAGTAATTGTTTTTGTCCTGTGGAGAGTCGTGCGCCACCTTCGCCCAGCGGCGTATCGTAGCCATTTTCCAGTTGCAAAATAAAATCATGGACGTGTGCAGCCTTGGCAGCAGCGATGATATCTGCCTCGCTGATGTCACGCCCCATGGCGATATTCTCGCGGGCATTGGCCGCCAGCAAAAACGGCTCTTGCGGCACCAGCCCCACCTTCTCGCGAAAGTGCGCATCCGTGACGCTGGCCAGCGGTTGCCCATCCACTTCCATGCGACCAGACTGTGGCGTATAAAAACGCAGCAAGAGACTCAGCAAGGTGGATTTGCCACTGCCAGTATGGCCTACAATGCCATAAAAACCGCCCGCCGGAATATCCAGGCTAAAGTCATGCAAGACGGGGTGCGCAGGGTCATAACCAAAATTTACTTTGTCGAGCATCAGGTGACCGTCGGTAATACGCGCATCGCTGCTGGCCTGTACATGCTGGTGTTCATTCAGCAGCTTGTTGACACGCGCAGCGGAGACCACGGCTTGCTGTATCTGGCCAAACTGCAGAGTGATCTGTATCAAAGGTTCTACTACGCGGGCGATGTAGCTGACAAAGGCATACAGCACACCGATTTCGACACCAGAAAAACTGCGCTGGCTGAAAGTGAAAATCACGACCACCAGCAAGATCGAATTCATCAGGTCCAGCGCTGGGCGCAACAACCAGGCATTGGCCCGTAATTCATCCAGCCTTGCTACATAGTGCAGCTGGTTGGTCGTGGCAAAGCGTTCACCAAAACGGCGCTCGGCATTGCTGGCTTGCAGCGTACTCATGCCGTTGATGCTCTCTGCCACCTGGGCATTGATTTCACTGCGCAACTGACGCGCCTTGCTAACGGCTGGTGCACTCCAGCGCTGGTAAAACCAGACGATGATAATGACCGCCGGTATCAGCATGATGACGATCAGCATCAAGCGCCATTCCAGCCAGGCCATGGCAGTCAGCGCGCCAATGACGACGATGCTACTGTCAAGCATGACAAACAAAACTTGCACATACAGGCTTTTGACCGATTCAGTATCATTCGTCACGCGGCTGACCAGTTGCCCTGTGATGGCCTTGTCAAAGAATGCCATGGGCAGGCGCAAGACATGTTCATATACTTGTTCACGCAAGCGCCGCACTGAACGCATGGCGACACCAGCCAACCTCGTCAACTGCAGGTAACGCAGCCAGGTCGCAGCCCAGCCTGATAATACATAGGCAGCCAGCAAGCCTATGACCATGCCCATATCCATCTGATGTGGCAACAGGTAACGGTCTATGAAAGCCTTGCCCAGCAAGGGGCCAATCGCCTCAAGGCCAGCGGCGATAAATAAAAAGAAAATGCCCAGCCAGACATGGCGTTTTTCACTACGGGCTGCGTGCAGCAGCAAATGCACTGCCTGTTTTTTTTCTGACATGGCAGCGGGTAATTGTTTCGTATCAGGCTGCATCCAGGCTTGCTTCCAATTGTTGATAACGCCATTGCGTTGCATACCAGCCATTCAAGTCCAGCAAGGCCTGGTGATTGCCTTGTTCTATGATTTTTCCTTCGCGCAAAACCAGGATGTGATTGGCTTCTAGCACCGCACTCAGGCGGTGGCTGACGATGACAGCGCTGCGCTCAGGATGTTCTTGTCGCAGCTCTGCCAAGTGTTGCAGGATATGCGTTTCGGTTTGCGTATCGACTGCTGACAAGGCATCGTCCAGCAATAATAAGGGGCTGGCAGTCAGCAAGGCGCGGGCAATGGCCACACGCTGTTTTTGACCGCCAGACAGGGTGACTCCACGCTCACCCACCAGCGTGTCATAGCCATGCGGGAAATGCTGTATATCATCATCTACCGATGCCAATTGCGCAGCCTTGATCACCTCGGCACGGCTGGCGGCTGGATTGCTAAGCGAGATATTGTCAGCAATCGATGCTGAGAATAAAAATGGTTCCTGCGCCACCCAGTTGATAGACAAGCGCAATGCCTGTAGCTTGTAATCTGCCAGTGCCTGTCCACCCCATTGCACCTGGCCGTGTTCGGCCTCGATCTGGCGCAGCAACAGGCGCACGACGCTGGATTTGCCAGAGCCGGTAGGGCCGACTATGCCCAGGGTCTGCCCCGGTGCGATACGCAGGCTGATGTCCTGCAAGGCTGGCCTGGTCTGTCCCGGATACGCAAAGCTGACATTTTTCACGATCAGATCACCGGCTGGTGGCATATCCAGCTTGCCCTCATCGTTGACGCTGAGTTCCTGCGTCAAGACCGGCTCCAGTCGCGCCCAGGCAGCTTTGCCGCGTTCCAGCAAGGACAATACCCAGCCAGCAGCAAACATCGGCCAGATCAACTGACCTAAATACATAGAGAAACTGGTCAACGCACCGATACTCATTTCCCCATGCCAGACCAAGTAACCACCGACGCCCAGCGTCAGCGCGCCAGCCGCAGTCAGGGACAGACCCACTGCGGGTTCATAGGCAGCTTCCCAGCGTTGTGCATTCAGGCTGGCAGCGGCGGCGTTTTCTGCCAGTTCGGCAAACTGGGCGGCGCTGCGTTGTTCCAGGCCCAGGGCGCGCAAGGTACGCACGCCGGATAAAGTCTCTTGCACTTGGTCATTGAGTTTGCTGAAACGATCGAGGGAATCGCGTGAAGCATCCTGTATATGGTGGGTAATATGTTTGAAGGCCCATGCCATGAAAGGGAAGGGCAGCAAGGCCGCCAGCGCCAGCCGCCAGTCCACGCCCAGCAACATCATGCCTATCACCAGGGCAAAGGTCAGGCTACCGTCAAAACCGGCGAGAGCTGCTTCACCCGCGGCCAGTTCTATGGCATCTGCATCATTGGTACCCAGCGCCATCAGGTCGCCGGTTCTTTGCTGCTGGAAAAAACGCGAACCCTGCACGCTCAGCCTTTGATACAGTTGTGTCCGTAATTGCATGCCCAGTTGATATGAGGCAGTAAACAATTGTGTGCGCCAACCCACGCGCAGGAAATAAATTGCCAGCCCCATGCCCAGCAGCCAGGACAGTTCCCACATCAGGCCTATATTGTCAAAACGCCTTGCCACCATGCCATCAATAATCATGCCCACACGGCGTGGTATTAACACCGTCATAACGGCAACGGCAAACAGCATGAGGCCAGCACTGATGTACTGACGCCAGTGCTGGCGGATAAATTGCGCTAAAAGCTGGTACAGACTCATAGATGGTTCAGACCAGTAAGACAGGAAATGGTTGCATGCATCAAATGCAAGTCCTCAATTGTTGGCAAAGCAGGAAATGATACAGTATCCTCAAATTCTGATTCCATTCCGCGAGACTTTCCTTATTCCGAGAATGATTTTCTGCTTGCTTCCAACTCGCTTCCCCATTCTTGCGCGTCCCGGATGACGCATTAATTTATGCAGGCAGGCGATGAGGTACTACAATAACTTAGCAGCATTGAATCAATGCAGTCAGCCGCCAGGTGCAAAAGATATTTGAAATCGTCCCTGCCGCACCCTTGAATGAAATTTTTACCAGTACCGCAGAGCTTGACGCTTATCTGGCAGATATGCAGCGCAAGGTTGCTGCAGAGTAATCATGACCCATAGATAAAACGCTGGTGTTGATGCCCGCGGTTTTTTATTTTTATGGCATGTCATTGCAAGAGTCTTTTTACTAATTTGCTGACAATTGATCATTAGCTGGATAGAAACATAGAGGTTTACTTCTCTCTCAATATCGCCAGACCGCGATATAATCCGGCCCCACACTGTTGAAAACCCCCACGCTTTTGCAAATAATCCGGGCTTGATTGCATGGCCCTCTCGTATCACCCATATTCAGGCAAACTCAGCCACGGCTGTACCTGAACATCATTTGCAGCAGCTCCCAAACAAAAATGCTCCGACAGCCAAAAACTGTCATGTAAGGCATAAGGAAATAATATGAAATTGCGCAGTATTTTTCAGGCTGGTGTATTTGCATCGGCTGCCGTTCTTACTCAACTGGCATCAGCTGACACTTTGGAGCGTATCAAGAAAAGCCAGACCATCAATATCGCTTATCGCGAGTCAGCTTTACCTTTTTCTTATTTATCAGAAAGCAAAGCGCCGGTTGGCTATACCATCGATATCTGCAAGAAAATGGTCGATGCCCTCAAAAAGGAATTGAAGCTGCCACAATTGAAAATCAATTTTGTCCCAGTGACAGCAGATAACCGCATCCAGGCCATGACATCTGGCCTGGCGGATATGGAATGTGGTTCAACCAGTAATACCGCCGACCGCAGGAAGCTCGTTGATTTCACCATACCGCATTTCTTTTCTACTTTACGCATGATGGTCAATACCAGCTCAGGTATCAAGAACTGGACAGATTTGAAGGATAAAAAAGTCGTCTTCACCAAGGGCACTTCCACCGACAAATTCATACTGGAGCGTGACAAGGTGCGTGCCCTGCATATGGCGCTGGTGGAAGGCAAGGATCACAGTGATTCCTTCAATATGCTGGAGAGCGCTCAGGTCAATGCCTTTGCCCAGGATGAGGCGATCTTGTTTGGCTTGAAAGCCAGGGCCAAAGACCCATCCAAATTCATGATCGTTGGCGACCCACTGGCTTCTGAAGCCTATGCCATCATGCTGCCCAAAGGCGATGCCGCATTCAAGAAAGTCATTGATGTAGAGATGGCGCGTCTGATGACGGATGGTGAAATCACCAAACTGCATGAGAAATGGTTTACCAGACCGATACAACCAAACAATATGAGCCTGGCCTGGCCCATGGGTTCACTGTTGAAGGAAACCATACGTTTTCCTTCTGATAAAGTGAATTAAGACCTTGTGTTGAAACAACAAAAAGCCCGGGATTGTGCATCCCGGGCTTTTTGTTTTCAAGGCAGATACAGGTCGCTTTATTTACTTATTGATCTTTATGCCTGTTAGTGCACTTGCACCGCATCATTGTCGCGTTTGAGCATATTCCACAAGAAGGTATAAGTGATAGCACTCATGTCTGCACGCTGTGCATTATTCGCCGCACCACCGTGGCCGCCTTCCGTGTTTTCGTAATACCAGACATTCTTGTGACCCTGATCCATCATCTTGGCTGCCATCTTGCGTGCATGGCCAGGATGGACGCGGTCATCACGGGTAGAAGTGATGAACAGCACATTAGGATAAGTCACGCCTGCCTTGACGTTCTGGTAGGGAGAATATTTAGAGATGTAATCCCATTCTGCAGCTACGTCAGGATTACCGTATTCACCCATCCACGATGCACCGGCCAGCAACTGGTTGAAACGACGCATATCCAGCAAAGGCACCTGGCTGACCACCGCATTGAACAAGTCAGGACGCTGGGTCAGGGCAACACCTGCCAGCAAGCCGCCGTTACTACCACCCATGGCACCCAGATGTTTAGGGCTGGTGATCTTGCTGGCAATCAGGTCTTCTGCCACGGCAGCAAAGTCATCATAAGCGCGTTGACGATTTTCTTTCAACGCCAGTTGATGCCAGCGCGGGCCAAACTCGCCACCACCACGGATATTGGCAACCACATACACGCCGCCTTTATCCAGCCAGCTCTTGCCCAGACCACCAGAATACGAAGGCGTCATGGAAATCTGGAAACCGCCATAACCATATAACAGGGTAGGGTTATTGCCGTCGAATTTCACATCCTTGCGGCGCACGACAAAATAAGGCACCTTGGTACCATCCTTGGAAGTCGTGAATTTTTGTACTGTTTCATAGGCACCAGCATCAAAGAAGCCAGGTGCAGACTTCAGCAGTTCACGTTTGTCATTACCTGCATGAGCCATCATGTAGACACTAGGCGTCAGGTAATCAGAATAGCTGAGCAGGTAATCATCAGAATTTTCTGCATCGATGCCACTCACACCAACTGCACCCAGGGTAGGCAGGCTGACCTGGCGAGCAGACCATTTGCCGCCGTCGAATTTCCATTCTTTCAGGTTGCTCTTGACGTTATCCAGGGTTTGCAATAACAGATAATTTTTCGTGATAGTGGCGCCGCTATAAGAGGTAGTGTCGCTGGGTTCAAACAAGACGGTGAACTCACGGTTGCCCTTCATGAAGGCATCAAAGTCTATCGCCAGTACACTGCCGGATGCATAAGTCTTGCCGCCGACATTCCATGCTTCACGCGGGGTGATCACGGCCTGTTTATCAAAGAAATAGAGATTGCTCTTGGCTGGCACATCGAGCCTGGTCAGTTTGTCGCCTTCCTTCAGATATTGTTCTGAAGTGTAAAAAGTGATCTGGCGGTTCACCAGTTCCCTGTGTATCCCTTTATGGTCGCTGGAATTGGCACCCACAGCCATGTCGGTTTTCTGGCCTTCGAACAGGATCTTGGCGGCAGACAATTCCGTACCACGTTTCCATTCCTTGACGACGCGCGCATAGCCAGAATCTGTCAGTGTGCCAGCACCAAAATCCGTGGCTACAAACAGGGTGTCTTTATTGACCCAGTCCAGATTCATTTTTGCTTCTGGCAGGCTGAAGCCACCTTTGACGAAGGATTTATCGGCCAGGTCAAATTCGCGGGTAACGATTGCATCGGCACCACCGCGCGATAACTCGATCAGGCAACGGTCATAAACGGGTTCGCGGCATACGCTGCCCTTGAATACCCAGTTTTCATTTTCTGCTTTGGCCAGTGCATCAACATCCAGCACGACTTCCCATTTAGGCTGTGCTTTTTTATATTCTTCCAACGTGGTTTTACGCCAGACACCACGCGGGTGTTCTGCATCCATCCAGTAATTGTAGACGGCGTCGCCCATTTTGCGTATGCCAGGGATACGGTCTTTGGAATCCAGCACGACTTGCAAATCAGCTTTCAGTTTATTGAAGCCAGCGTCGTTGTCGAGTTTGCTGCGGGTGACTTTGTTCTGGTCCTTGACCCAGCCCAGGGCCTTGTCACCAGTGACATCTTCCAGCCACTGGTGTTTGTCTTCTGCCTGGGCCAGCGCCAGGCTGCTTGCACCTACCATGCACAGCGCCGCGATCAGTTTCAATTGTGGTTTCATTGCTTTCCTTATTGTTGGACAGGCCGTCTCAGCCTGGTATTTTTTCACGGGATAACCATGCACTATATTGATAGCCGGTAATTGACCTCGTGAGCAGGCGTTTTTTCAGCACGCCCGTCAAGGATTCTAAAGCTATGCTTTCCGATAGTGCGACGTGATTTATATGATGATACAAAACTAAGTTTTGCTTTTTGGATAAAAACTGTTGATGTCGTCGGATTATTATTTTTTTAATAATTATTGAAATTGAGCAGGCTGGCACAGAGCTTGATTCGCCATGCGCCAGCTAGGTCATTCCGGCATGCTCCTGGCCGGAATCCAGCGTCTTTGTTTTTGTTGCTGGCTTACGCATTCCCTCGCTGCAAGCTCAATACAAAACTCACCCCCTGATCCACATTCTGCACGCTGATAGTCCCACCCATCTTCGCCATATAGGTCTTGGCCACAAACAGCCCCTGGCCGCGGTTGCCATTCGCGCCCGAGTCATGCTGGTCCGACACACCATATTCAAAAATCTTGTCGATCAGATCCCCGGCGATATGCGGGCCATTGTTGTGGATGGTAATCGTTGCCGCAGTCTCACTATCCTGTAGCCTGATACTGATAGTAGTACCAGGCTTGCGGTAACGCTCTGCGTTGCGCAAGACATGGGTCACCACGTCTTCGAGAGAATATTCATCTGCCTTGACCATGACGACTTCATCCGTGCCCTGGTAGGCGACATCCGGTATACCCACCATAGGCGCATTGTCTGCGACGTTTTTCAGGAACAGGGTGATGTCAATTTCACTGACTTGCAGCACAGTAGACTGAAATGCCTCGCTCGGCGAAGCACTGCCATACAGTACACGTATGGCTTGCTGCATGCGGCTGATGTAGCGGTTGCTCTGGTCTTCTGCATTGCCATGCAAAGCCATCAGGGACTGTAGCGGTGACATGATTTCATGGCCGACTGCATGCCACATTTCTTTCTCTTGTTCGGTACGTATGGTTTCACGCTCTACGTCTTCCTTTACCCGTCGCAGCAAGTCATGCAGGCAGCTGGCGAGCACGCCCAGTTCATCCGGGCTGCGCAAATCGCTGATATCGAATTGCTCAAGCTCACCAGCACCCTTCATGGTCTTCGACAACGACACGGCACGCCTGGTCAGCAAAGTGATGCGTCGTATGATGCTGATCTCGATCAGCAGCCAGGCCAGTGTCAGCGCCAGCAACATCGCACCCACAAACCAGGACACGCGGCTGGCAACCACGCTCAGGCTCTTGCTGACACTGCGCACATCACCCTTCAGCAAGACTTCATAATTCGCCAGCGGTGTGCTGATCGTTTCGCGACTTTCAAGCGGGACATCGTATTCATCCACAGGCAGGCGGCGTATCAGGCGGGTGATGATATTCCAGGATTCATCGCTTTGTTCAAAGGCACCAGTCAGATTGATCAGGTCATCCTTGTTGTCTTTACTGTCTTGATTGTCACGCTTGCGTATCCGCAGGGTTTCACCAGGCAAGAGATTGCCTTGCAAATCCATGAGGGAGAATGGTGTTGCAGTCGGCGTATTCTTGCTGTCGAGCAGGGCGGTGTCAGAATCTGGTGGCAGCACAGACAGGCTGACCTCCATCTGGTCCAGGTCTTGAGGCGGCCAGACCGGACGTTTTTTTTCAAACAGGGCTTCCTGCAAAACAGGTATAGGCAGGCGTAGCGAGAAGAAAGTATTCTTTTGGCAGTCAGCATCCTTGTCGTCCTGGTCTGCCTGGTTGCAGATCGCCTGTTGCCAGGCCCAGCCACGGAAGTCTTTTACAGGACGCGCATTCGGCCTGTTGGCTTCGCTTTCATTAAAACCAGTCCAGCGCCCGCGAACACCCTGGTTTTGCCTGGCGGGAGCAATTTCCTCTTCAAACGGTGCTATCCAGCGATAAGTCTGGCCGCGCAGGCTGACACTGACTTTCAGTCTGTGTGCCTGTGCCAGGCTTTCATTGCCACGCTTGTGTGACACCAGCTGGCTGCTATTGAAGTTGCCCGCTATATAAATAAAGCCGCCCGCCCAGGGGTTATTGCCTATGCCGCTGCAGAGCGCACCTTCATTACCATACTGGACCAGGCAGCCTGACATGGCGATGGCTTGTTGCACTTTGTTCTGGTCGTCAAAATCAATTGCAGAATACGGCAACAACAGCGGGCGCAAGGAAGCGCGTTTGTTGTCCGCAGGAGGATTCAGCAAGGCCAGTTGCCCGGCAGGGTGGCGTAGCGTAGCGGATATCTGCAAACGGGTTTTATTGAAATTGCTTTGGTAATTGTTATAGCTGAGCTGCTTTTCCTGCTGCAAGACAGACAGCGCCAGCCCCACGGTTGCCAGCGCCAGCAACAGAAAAACGCCGCGAAATAATATCCGCAGCCGGTAAGTCGCCAGCAAAAACTTGCCCATCTCAGCTTCTGCCTGCGTCGTCATCCACCCATCTGAAACCGCGCATGGGGACGTTTTCTATGCACTCAAAATCAGCATCAATCTCGCGGAAGGCATCGCGTATCGTCGATACATGCTTGCGGATATTGTCGCGGTTGCGCCCGCTCTTGACGACTTCATACAAGTCTTCATATGACACCACCTGCCCGCGGCGGGCAAACAGGGCTGCCAGTATGCGTTGCGCAGTCAGCGGCAGGTTGATGCGCTGGCCGCGCCAGATAGGGGTGCGCTGCCGCAAGGGGTCCATGCTGAGCTGGTCGGCCACCGGGGATTTTGCCGCCTCTTTATAAGCAGCGCTCTGGCTTTCTTTGTGCTGTTTGCGTTCTTTGACCGAGCGCAGCATTTCCAGAAAGGTTTCGATGAAATCAGCTTCTTCAAAGGTCGCTTTTTGCAGATAATCCCAGGCATCCAGCGCCTTCATGATGCTGCGGTAGATGGTGGCTGGCATGGCAGATACCACCAACACTGGCGTTGCATGCTGTTTGTTGATGGCATTGATGATGGCAACCCCGGCATGGCGCTCGCGCCCTAGTTCTATATCCAGTACCACCAGGTCATAGTTTTCGCGTGCGATGGCTGCCTCGGCATCGTCCCGGCTGAACCATTGGTCTATCTGTATGCCCGGCTTTGCCGCTTCTATCCAGGTTTTTAACTGATTGCTGGTGGGCAGATCGTCTTCGATGATAGCTACTTTTACCACGGGTTTCTCCGGCAAGAATCTCAATATCCGCAGTATCCACGCTTTCGAGAGAAAAGTCATAAAGCCGCTGTGAGTTTTTCTTCACACGCGGCAAGGCTTATTCCAGGCGCGGAATAAATAGCTTGCCACAGTGATATTTCTGCCCCCGCCCCAGCATTGTATGTTCCGCCGAGTACAGCGCATGATGTGTCTCAGGGATGCAGGGCAGATGCCGCTGCACTAACCCTAAGAACCTGTTACTACCTCATTGGAGAACTATCATGTCTGACCGTATCAAATCCCTGGTACAAGCCGTAAGATCCACTCTGTCTTCCGTTTTCAGCAAAAGCGCATCGGGAATCAAAGCCGGAGCCAGGGTCACGACAGAATCAGGCATGTTCAGTAAAGTCACTTTCAAGCGTCTGGTTGTGCTCAGTCTGGTGGGTGGTGCCGTGTATGCCATCAGCACCCACCCACCGATCAAACATATTCCGCGTGGCGAAGTCGGCGTGCGTATCAATCAATTGACCGGTCATGCTGATCAGGTGCGTGACGGTGCCCTGATCGTCGTGCCAGGCATGCATGAATTGCGCCTGTTCAATCTGCAAGACCAGTTATATAAACCCACACGCAGCAGCCGCGCCGATGGCGACGCACCTTTCCAGTCGGTAGAAGGCCTGTCACTCGGTGTAGACCTGAGCATACGTTATGCCGTTGACCCGACCAAGCTGACCAATATGTCCACCAGCCTGCCAGAGAACATCAATACCGACATCGTTGAACCGGCAGTGCAGGGCGTGATCTACAAGGCATTCACCTTGTATACAGTACGCGAGATATTTTCCAGCAAGCGCGCAGAAATCCAGAAGCAGATAGAAGCTGAATTAAAACCCAAGCTGGCGGCTGACGGCATTATCTTGCGCAGCGTCATGATGGGCAAGGTGGACCTGCCCGCCGACTATAAGCGAGGCATGGAAAAACTGCTGGCCGAAGAACTGGAAAGCGAAAAAATGCGCTACACCTTGGAACTCAAAGACAAACAGGTAAAACAAACCGCGCTGGAAGGCGATGCCGACAAGATCAAGCGCGAGAAGGCAGCTGAGGCAGCAGGCAATGAACAAATCATCGCCGCCAAAGCGCAAGAAGAAGCCATGAAGCATGTATTGCCGTTCAAGCAAAAACAGATAGAACAACGCCAGTTTGAAGCCGAGGCAGAAAAAGTATCCCGCATCAAAACATCTGAAGGTACAGCCCAGGCACGCATTATCGAAGCCCAGGGTGAAGCTGATTCACGCCGCAAACTGGCCGATGCCGAAGCCTATAGACAAGACCTGGTCGGCAAGGTCGCCAGCTCACAACTGGAACGTGATGGTGCCCTGCTGACCAAGCACCCCTTGCTGATACAAAAAACCATGGCCGACAAATTGTCCGACAAGATATCCGTCATCATCGCACCATCACCAACAGATGGCAGCTTCATCGGTGCTGCCTTGTTGGGTGCTGGCAAAAACAACAGGCCAACACAACAAAAAGTATCTACCGAAGCTGAAACAGAAACCACTAACGAAAACAAAGAGAGCCAATAATCATGTTTGCTACCTTAGCTGCTGTCGCCGTGCTCGCTGTTGTCACACAAGACCAGGCACAATTGCGCGCCGCCCCCAAAGACGGTGCGCAACAACAAGCCATACTCTGGCAGGGTGACAGTCTGGAAATCCGTGGTGAAAAACTCGACTACCTGCAAGTGTATGACCACAGGCGCGAACGTGCTGGCTATATCAAGGCATCGCAAGTGCGCCTGGTCTCCATGCAACCTGATGATGCGCCGGATGCCTTCGCCGTCATCCGCTTCCTGCGCGACACACCGGGTGCAGAATCTTTAGGCATCAGTTACACCGTCGCTTACCTTAAAGCCGCTCCTGCCAGTGCCATAGGAGCTGAAGCTTTTGATGCACTCGGCAGCATGGCAGAACGCCTGGCCAAACGTGCATCCAGCAAACAGCCCAAGCAAAATGAAGCAACCATCGCCGCTCATCTGGAAGTGGTTGCCAATTACGGCATCAACATCAAAGGTTATGAACGCGAAGGCCGCATGCAACTCTGTTACGACGGCGAAGCCTTTCGCCGCGTGCTGGCCATGAATGCCACGCACGATCAAAAAGCCCGTGCTGCCTTGGCATTGACCAGACAGGATTGCATAGATCCCACCATGCGCCCGACCGAACGCTATGCCCTGGATCAGTGGCGTGCAGACGTACTCGACAAGGTCAACACCACCAGCCTGCCGGAGTATCTGAAAAACCGCATGCGCATGCGCAAGGCCAGCGTCTGGTCCAGCATCGCCTTCCAGCGCGCCCGCAAAGGCGAGAAAGCAGATGATGCCGCTAACCGCGCATTGACAGAACTGGCCGCCGTCAACAAAGAAGAATTCACCGATGAAGATGTATATGCATACGCCGACGCTGGTGTGCGTGCAGGCACAACGCGCTGGGCTGCCGAACCTGCAATCATCCCCAAACCTGGCCTTAACATCATCACGGCCCCGAGCCAGCCGGGTGAAACCTGCGTCATGCTGACTGACGCCAAACATGACGTAAAAACTCCGCTGGCAAAGCGCTGCACCTATAGCGTAGTGTGGGCCGCATCCGCCCGCGCCAATGCGCAAAACACCGCACTGACACTTGCTGTACAACCCATGGAAAACTGGCGTGAACTCTGGTTATTCCACCATACCAGCCAGGGCTGGATCATCGACATCCTGCCACCCGCCAATAGCGACCCTGATCTTGGCTATGCAGAATTCGCAGGCTGGGTGCCAGGCGCCAACAAGATGCTGGTGGCACGCGAAGCCAAAATCGAAGGCCGGTTTAAAAAAAGCTTTGAAGTCGTCAGCATGGACAGCCTGCAAGTTGAAAATGGTGCCGACAAGCCGGGTTCATTGAGCGTGTTCTACAAGTGGCAAGACCCGGCGTGGAAAAGGCAGACGATTAGTTTGAGGTGAGATATTTGTAGTGACCGCAGTGGTAGTAATCAGTAGCAATAATCAGTTGAAACAAAGCAGGCTTTTATTCAAACGATACTTATACATTTATATCACTATCAGGAGTTTTGCCATGAATTTCAAATTAGCATCTGTCGTTCTGTTATTCGCCAACAGCATCGCTTTCGCACAGGATGTGTCACCCAAAATGCAATTGCCTGACTGGGCAAACAAGCAGTTAGATGGCTTGTCCAAGCAAGAATCAATCGAGGTGAACAGCCGCATCAATCCCTTTGTCTGGAGCGGCAATTTTCTGGGTGCTGGCAAGGTGGACCTGGCTGTCCTGGTCAAGGACAGCAAGAGCAATAAAGAAGGCATCGTCTTTTTGTCACACGGTAAAGCCAAGCCTGTCATCGTCGGTGCCGGACATGCGATAGGCAATGGTGGCGATGATTTTTCTTGGCTGGAACTTTGGTATGTCGAAGATAAAGGTTCGCAGCCGCACAGCTATCATTCCAAGTCCGTTAAATTGCAGAACGATGGCATCGTAGTCGCGAAAGAAGGCTCCGCCAGTGGCTTGATTTATTTGAAGTCAGGCAAAGCAGTCTGGCAGCAGCAAGGGGACTGATTTTTAAGCATACGCATGATGGGACTGGATTTTAAAAAAATGTCTGGACATCAGAACGATGTCCAGAGACTGGATGTAAGTTTTTTCATAACCTGGTCGCTGTACTTGATCAACGAGCGGCCAGGGTAAGCCAGCGTAAGCAACTGATGCGTCCGCACACACGGTGCGCGATCCTAGCAGAAAAATATAAAGTAGTCTTTAAGCATGTCGAAAATATATTTTTCACTTTGTTTGACATTTCTCCAAAATTTTCATTTATGCTGTTGGTCAGTGCACAAGAGATAAGTGCTTTTTTTGAAATATTGCCGTATATAAACGAAGATGTCATTGAAATCGCAACAATTAGCAGTGAATAAGGCGGGTGATGAGTAAGTCCGGCCCCCTGTTCCGCCCTGAAGTGACAGCAGCATTAGGTAGTCAATGGATGGGTTCCATCCGGCTGGCACAGCCGCTTTCCGCTTCTTTGATTGCGATAGTTGCCCTTGTTATTGCTGCGGTTTTGATCGTCTACATCAGCTTTGGCAGCATCACCAAAAAAGCCCGCGTCACTGGTATTACCGTGCCAGTAGGTGGCCAGCTCAGCGTAGCTGCACCCAATGCCGGTATCTTGCTGACTACCCACGTCAAAGAAGGTGAGCAGGTCAAAGCCGGGCAAATCCTGTTCACGCTCAGTACAGAGCGTCAGAACAGCCAGGGGGAAATTACGGCCCTGGTTGCGCAGCAACTTGCCAGCCGTGCTGACAGCATGGCCGCAGAACAAAGACTGCGCCAAAGCCAGTACCAGGAAAAAAAGCAGGCCCTGCAACAAAGACTAGCCAACCTGGCCCAGGAGCATACCCAGCTTGAGCAAGAGCTGCTGCTCGCCCAACGCCGCCAGCAACTGGCACAGCAAAGCGTCGCCAAGTATGAAACCCTGCAAGGCAATGGCTATGTGTCTGCTGCCCAGACCCAGCAAAAGCAGGAAGATTTGCTCGACATCAGCACGCGCCTGAGCACCTTGCAACGTAGCAAAACCCAGTTGCAGGCCAACCAGATCGCCCTGCAATCAGAACTCGATAGTTTGTCGAATAGCCTGGCAACTGACCTGACGCAGATAGAAAGAGCCAAAGCCAGCCTCAAGCAAGAAGCCGCAGAAAACGCCAACCGCCGGGCCCTGCAAATTACTGCCACACAAGCAGGCACAGTCACGGCATTAACGAACCAGCCTGGACAAGCCATCAATGCCGGGCAAGTGCTGGCTAGCCTGATACATGTTGATGCCAAGGCGTCCAACTCTGCCGATGCCAACAAAGCAGAAGCAGGTGCGTTGGAGGCACATCTGTATGTACCCAGCCGCACAGCAGGCTTTATCCAGCAAGGGCAAGAAGTATTGATACGCTATGCAGCATTCCCTTACCAAAAATTCGGCTTGCACACAGCTACTGTTATTGATGTCAGCCGTACCCCGTTTGCTCCGGCAGAATTGCCAGCGCATCTGGCAAGCACGATCCTGAGCAATGCCCAGCAATCCATCAATGGCTTCAACACTAACGAAGCTCTGTACCGGATCAAAGTCAGACTGCATGAGCAAAGCATCAATGCTTATGGGCAAGCACAAATACTCAAGCCGGGAATGACGCTGGAGGCAGATGTGATACAGGATAAACGCAAGATTTGGGAATGGGTGCTGGAGCCTGTGCTGGCAATGAACCAGCGAGCCTAGAAGCAGAAACAAAGAATTTCAGAATTCGATGCTGAGTCTGTCAGTAAAGCCCAACAGACTCAAATCGAAAATACTGTTCAAAGTGGTCTAGACCCTGAACAAAGCAGTAAGACCATGCAACGAGGTATGTTTAACTTAAGTTTAGGAATAACACAAAATGCGTTTGCTTACAGATGGTGAATTGATTTTTGATAGCCAGTGGTGATGCAGCGGCAACACGTTCTGGATATGTAAATAGCTGTTGCGAATCTTATGAAGAGTCTTATCTTGTAATGCCTCCAGAGCCAGATGGAAAAGGCTGGTTTAATCCTTGAAGATTGACGCTATATTTGAGTGCTGAGAAACTGATTATTTCGGTTCATGCAAATTAGTCTAGCTTGTACGTGAAACTCCCGAAATCAATGACTTTAAAAGTAATGAGATATTCGACCACATCAAAATCAGGCCGGATAATAAAGCATGAATGTCTGTAGGCTAGGGCACTTCCCAAGTCTGGTTGACTCTGGAGATGGACCTTATTAGGACAAGCGCAGGATTTTGTAGGAGACGCCAGAGCCGATGTGGCAATGAATCATTAGGGGTAATGCAGCAAAAAGTGAATTTAAGGAAGTAGGGATTTAAAAATTCGACCACTGAATCAACTGGATAAACCCATTCTGGTTCAGGACGAAAATCCCGCTCAAAGTGGACTAGACTTTGAGCGGAGCAGAAATACCATACCAAATGGTGTGGTTCAACTTAACTAACCGTAGGAATAACATAAAATGTATGTAATTGCAAGTGATGCCTTATCAAAAATTGGCGGTGGTCTTCAAGAAATCGATCTTACCGATTTCGCACCTGACTCAAATGAGCCACCTGCGCCAATTGAAAATATCAATAAATTCGCAAACGATGTCGGGGGAGCTGACCTTTTTTGGTTATCCAAACAAAGAAAAGCAACTTAAAACTTCAGAAAACAGCTGAGGGCTACCAAGCATCGTAATACTGAAATTTTGACTTAAAGAAAATTCATGCTTGTTCGTTGACTGACGTCAACTATTGAATAGCGAGTAAAGGATTCCGTTTAAGGTGGACTAGACCGAGAACGGAGTAGTGTGGTCATGCCATTAGGGCATGATTCAATTTAACTAGATATAGGAGTAAAAAATGCATTTGATTACAAACGAAACAGCATTAAATAACGTTTCTGGCGGTCTTGTAGGTAGCAATGACCCAACAAAGTGGGACGCATCCGAAACACACACTTCAGGCGAGAATAGCTGGGGACAAAGCTATAAAAATGACACTGCTGGTACAGGATCATTTTCCAATGTACTGACAATTACAGTTTTAGGTACTGACTTTAATTTCTTCGGTGGCGCAGCAGAAGGATTGGCTCAGGCTACCGTAGATTGCCTCAAAGGCGCAGGCGCACTTAAAACTGCAAATGACCTGGCGGCAAATAATGGCAGTACTGGTGTGACTTCTGCTCAAGCGGCACTAGTGGGTTGTACGGTAGGTGTTGGCGCTGGTATTTTGAGAGATATGAACGACGGAAAAACTTTCTTTTAACACTTAATTAACAGGGTGCCTCTAGGAATCTGGATTTGAGACCGAACTACCATAAATGTTATGGTGTGAAATTTCTACGATTCAGATTTATAGAGGCGCCCAATAGGGATATAGAAAGAAGACTCAAATGCACTCTGCCATTCAAATCAACACGAAATTGAAATTTCAATACTTCCTATTATTTGCGTTTATTTTCTATTGTAAAAATATTTACGCTAGTGGGAATGCTGTTGAGGACTCAGTGCTTTGGAGACTCTCTAGAGGACATGAGGTAATTAATATCTTAGGTGTTACCCATGTCGGGTTCGAAAAGCAATATCCAGTTGACAAAGCGATTGTAAATGCCTTGAACGCCTCTGGGGCTATGATGATTGAATCAAATGTAATCATTGAATCAAATCAGCAAGTAAAAGAAAGGCTCTTGAAAGCCTATAGAGCAGAAAGCCAAAACACTACTTTAGAGGAACTATTAAAAAGTTCATACTGCGATAAAATATCGAAAGAACAAAAAACGTTGGGAAATATTTCTAGCTTTTTAGGGCCTGATCTGCTGCCCGGACTTCTAAAGTCATCCCCAAGAGCGCTCATTCACCAACTCTATTCTCATCAGAGCCCTTTGACAGAATTTGAAGTAAAAGAATTAAAAGTAGCAGAACCTTTAGAGCTAAATTTAGTGAAATATGCGATTCAATCCAATAAGAAAATAATGTCACTCGACCCAGAATTTTGGGATTCTATAGACGCATTAAATGAAATTGAGAAATGCGACTTATTAGTTGGAATGGCTTATGTATATTCAAGTGATAAGTACAAAAAAAGGACTGCATATGAAGTACTCGGAAAACTTAAATCGCTTTGGTTTGAAGGAAATTCTTCTGAAATGAGGCGGCAGGAATTTTTATGGCTTAATGAAAATACTACGTTGTTTTCAAATAATCTTTCCAATTGGTTTTCTATCAGAAACCGCCTAATGGTTGATAAAATTATCAAAGCAAGCTCATTTAAACAGTCTGAATTATTCGTTATTTTAGGTGCCGCTCATTTGTCGGGTAACGATGGAGTCATTGCTAGATTAAAGCGAATGGGATTTGATTCCCAGCCAATACATGTCGGAGTGAGTGAATAAAGAGATGGAAATAGCTAGGTCCTCTTTAATTGTAGCTAAATAGTATCTTTCAATACTCATGAAACCCATTCTCCAAACCGAATCCAGCGAATGTGGCCTCGCCTGTCTCGCCATGGTCGCTAGCCATTTTGGCTACCACTCTGATCTTGCCGATCTGCGCCGTCAATTCTCTATCAGCCTCAAAGGTGCAACGCTGGCGCAACTGATGCGTCATGCGTCTGCCATGCAATTGAACAGCCGCCCATTACGTCTGGAACTCGATGAACTTGATCAATTAGTCTTGCCCTGCATCCTGCACTGGAACCTGAATCACTTCGTCGTACTCAAAGCAGTGCGCAAGGACTGGCGCGGTAAGCAGACGCTGATTTTGCTTGATCCCGCAGTTGGTGAGCGTCGCGTCACTGTCGAAGAAGCCTCGAAGCATTTTACGGGCGTCGCCCTTGAACTGGCACCCAACCCCTCATTCAAACCTAAAGATGAAAAGAAGCAGGTTGCCCTGCGTGATTTGACCGGCCATATCGTTGGCCTTCGTCCTGCCATCGTCAAAGTCCTGGCGCTGGCCCTGGCGCTGGAGATATTTGCGATTTGCTCACCCCTGTTCAATCAGTTCGTCATTGATGAAGTCATCGTCAGTGGAGACAAAGAATTGCTGGTCGTGCTGGTGTTTGGTTTTGTCCTGTTGATGATCACCCAAAATGCCATAGGTCTTGCGCGTAGCTGGTTTTTGATGCGCTGGAGTATGGATATCAGCCTGCAATGGTCGGCACGTGTGTTTGCTCATCTGGTGCGTTTGCCGGTCTCTTATTTTGAAAAACGCCATCTCGGTGATGTGGTGTCACGCTTTGGTTCCATAGGTGCGATACAAGGCACGCTAACAAGCATGTTTGTCGAAAGTGCGCTGGATGGCCTGATGGCTGTACTGGCCCTGGTCATGATGCTGGTCTATAGCATGAAGCTGAGCATGCTCGTCCTGGCTGCTGTGGTTCTTTACGCTGGTTTGCGCTGGGCTTTTTACCAGCCATTCCGGGAAGCATCGCAAGAGCGGCTGATACTGTCTTCCAAGGAAAGCTCCCACTTCCTGGAAACCATGCGTGCGGTCACGCCCTTGAAGTTGTTTGGCCGTGAGACTGAACGCCTGTCGCGCTGGCAGAACTTGAAGATCGATGTACAAAACCGCGATATCAAGACGCAAAAGCTGTCCATCATCTTCAAGGTCAGCAATACTCTGATTTTTGGTATACAGGGGTTGGCGCTGTTTTATATTGGTGCTGGCCAGGTCATGCAAAACACACTGACGGTGGGTATGCTGATGGCTTTCTCCAGCTATGCCGGTACTTTCACTGGCCGTATCTCCAGCCTCATCGATGTCTTCATCAGTTACCGCATGCTGAGCCTGCATAGCGAAAGGCTGGCGGATATTGTGCTGGAAGAGGCCGAGGCAGAAACCGCTATCGAAACCGATATCTCGCGCATCAAAGCTGTCATCACACTCAAGAATATCAAGTTCCGTTATGCCGAGGGTGAGCCCTGGGTATTGAAGGATATCAACCTGACGATACCCGCAGGCCAAAGCATCGCCCTGGTTGGCCCTAGCGGTTGCGGTAAAACGACTTTGTGCAAAATCATTCTGGGCTTATTGAAACCAACAGAAGGTGAAGTGCTGATCGATGATATCCCCATCACCCAGCTGGGCATCAAGACTTACCGCCAACTAGTGGGCACGGTCATGCAGGAAGATGTCTTGCTGGCCGGTTCCATCATGGACAATATCGCTTTCTTCGATAGTCATTGCGATCAACAGAGGGTGGAAGAATGCGCCAGGCTGGCAGCCATTCATGAAGAAATCAGCAAAATGCCCATGGGTTATCAAACCCTGGTTGGCGACATGGGCAGCAGTCTGTCTGGTGGGCAAAAACAGCGCGTCTTGCTGGCACGTGCCTTGTACAAACAACCAAAGGTACTGGCACTGGATGAGGCTACCAGCCATCTGGATGTGAACAATGAACACAAGGTCAACCAGGCGCTCGGCAATTTGCAATTGACGCGCATCATGGTGGCGCACAGACCTGAGACGATCAATGCGGCGGAGCGTGTGGTGTCCATCCAGGATGGCGCTGTGGTGGAGGTGCGGGCGGCGGTTGCGAAAGAAGATGTAGCGGGTTTGAAGCTGGCTTGAGTAGTAAATTTTTTGTAAATATCTGGTGAAGAAAAAATGATCTTCCAGATATAGTTGTTGTCTGTGATAAGAAGTTTGACTGATTCAATACATTGGGGACAAGCAAGTGACTGTAGAAAAAAAGAGTGTTTTTGAAACCAGCAAAACGGCTGTGTACCTTGCGCTGTTTGCCAATGTGGCCGTGTTCTTATTTTTTACGATACACGGTATTCTGGATGGTGCGCCAATGTGGACCTTCTGGGTGCCGCTCTCGGCTTTTATCATGCTGGAAGCCTATACGGTCTTTGAAGAAAGCAAAAAAACAAGCGCAATGACGATGAGGATTAACCTCAGGGCGCAGTGGACTGGCATTGTGTTCTTTTTCCTGGCGCTGTTTTTGATCATGACCAGGAACTGGGCTGAATATAAACTGGGTATGACAGATGCATTTATCTTGTGTGCCCTGGTTGATTGTATCAAGGATAGTATTCTGCAAGCTATGGCAATGCGTAGGTTTGCCGGGATGTGATTGCGCTCTGGATTGCTGTACTCCCCTGCATTGGTGAGCAAAAAAATAGCGATTTTGAACCCTGCCTAATGCAAAATGGCAAGGTTTTTATCGCTCTGTGCCACTCCGGTTTAGCTCGTAAGCATGCTCACACTCGTGTAAGATATGTGTCTGTATTGATGCTGGAATGGACGTGATGAGCTTAATGGAAACCCTGGGTGCAGTGATTTTCGGCCTGGCCCTGTTACACACTTTCAGCGCCAAATTCTTTGAAGAACTGGCGCACCGGCATGAAAGACATGCGGGTCTGTTTCACCTCCTGGGTGAAGTGGAAGTTGTATTTGGTTTCTGGGCTTTTGTGCTCATCGTCGTTATGGCCCTGGTGTCTGGTGGTGATGCTGCAGTGGCCTATGCTGAGTCGCGTCAATATACTGAACCCCTGTTTGTCTTTGTTGTCATGGTGGTGGCAGCATCTCGTCCGGTGCTGGAGATTGTCGGCCGTGCGCTCAAAGTGCTGGCGCGTTTCACGCCTGTGCCTGATGCGCTGGCGATGGTCTGGTTTGGCCTGGCGGTAGTACCACTGCTGGGCTCACTGATTACTGAACCTGCAGCTATGACACTGGCTGCCTTGATGCTGGCACCGAGAATTTTTCGTCAAGGCATGCCAGAGTGGCTGAAGTATGCGGCGCTGGGTGTTTTGTTTGTGAATGTCTCTATTGGCGGTACGCTCACGTCTTACGCTGCGCCACCAGTGCTGATGGTCGCTACTGCCTGGCAATGGGACAGCTCTTTCATGCTGGCGACTTTTGGTTTGAAAGCCGCAGTTGCGGTGTTGTTCAACGCCACCATCGTCACACTGCTTTTGCGTAAGCATATCACCGCAGAAAACACGGAAACTATCGCGCCAGCTACGCCTGTGCCGCTGATCGTCAGCCTGATCCATCTGGTCTTTCTGGCGGGTGTGGTCTTGTTTGCGCATCATCCGGTATTCTTCCTGGGCTTGTTCCTGTTCTTCATGGGTTATACCCAGGCGTATGAACGTTATCAAAACCCCCTGATTTTAAAAGAAGGCTTGCTGGTTGGTTTCTTTCTCGCTGGTTTGGTAGTGCTGGGTGGCATGCAGCAATGGTGGTTGCAACCCATCGTAGCGAGCCTGAAACCGCATACGCTGTTTTTTGCGGCGCTGGGCCTGACTGCGATTACGGATAATGCGGCACTGACTTACCTGGGTTCATTGATTGCGGGCCTGAGCGAGCAAGCGAAATATTTGCTGGTCGCCGGTGCTGTTGCCGGTGGCGGCCTGACTGTTATTGCCAATGCCCCCAACCCTGCGGGTGTGGCTTTGTTGAGGCGCGGCTTCAATGATGAATCCATAGGTGCAGTGGGGTTGCTGCTAGGGGCTTCACCACCGACGGTGGTGGCGGCATTGCTGTTCTTGCTGTGATGCCAGCACATGATCAAATTCAGATAAAAGCAGGATGTTATCCACTCTTGCAGGACATTTCAAAAAAATAGATTTGAACTATACTGAGTAAGGGAAGCGCAAAGCATGTCTGGAAAATGAGCTTTGCTGCTGAGTAGGCGTTATCTGACAGACCCAGGCTCACCAGCAGTGTAGTATGTCACTCAGGTATGCGCGTACACCATTGCGACGTGCATTTTGCGCGATTTGTGCCTGGCGACATTAGTGAAATCAGGGAATTTGCCATATCTGTCTCTGCTGTCTCTGATGTAACACCGCTTTCTTTTGCATGTAATTTGCTATCAGCATGAGAATGCAGACACATTTCAGCTTATCAGCGATGGATAGATACCATGCCGGACGAAAAAAATGATCAAGCACCTCAAGACGCAAAAAAAACAGAGCTAGTGCAGTCTCCTGTGCCAACAAGCTTGCCTGTTCATATTGCACCGGGAGCCTTACCGGGAGCCTTACCGGATGCGCCATTGACTACACAGACAAGCACGCAGCCCGTCCCGAAGCCCGTCCCCCATCCTATTTCGCAAGCCACCACGCAGCCAGCAACAACTCAGTCTGCCATTGCAGTGACTCAAACTGAGACTTTGGCCCAGCCTGCAGCCAAGGGTCAAGCTGACAGACAAGCGCCTTACCTGATCGATGAATCACCCTGGCGCACGATGCTACGTGTCATTACTGCGCGCTTGCGTGCAACCTCCATGCGTACCGCAAAAGGCATCACCCAGCGCACGCTGAAGATAGGTGTATCCGCCAGGATATTCCATCCCAAGAGTGGTTCCAAGGGCCTCTCCAGCAAGACCCTGCAATATCTGGAAGAGTCAATCGCGCAATGGGTCATGGCGCGTGATGTAATGGTGTTCATGATCCCCTCTGTCAACACAAATGGCCTGATACGACCCAGCAATATACGCTTGCGCGATTACGCCAGGCATCTGGATGGCCTGGTCCTGCAAGGCGGTGCTGACGTGGCACCCGAGAGTTATTCACAGCAATCCACCCGCCCTGAATGGAATGGTGACCGCACCCGCGATATGTATGAACTTGAGCTTTTGCATGAGTTCATTGAAGCCGATAAGCCGCTGCTGGGCATTTGCCGCGGTTGCCAGTTATTGAATGTGGCTTTTGGAGGCAGCCTGTATCAGGACATCGTCACCGAAGTGCCCGGTGCCATTGCCCACGTGAATGAACTGTATGACCAGCATGGCCATGAATTGCAATTCACCCCGCAATCTTCACTGGCACAATTGTTCCCGCCAGGTGTCGTCGCCAAAGTCAATTCCATCCATCATCAATCCATCAAGAATCTGGGCAGGGACATCAAGGTAGAAGCAATTTCACCTGCAGATAACATCGTTGAAGCAATACGCTACCAAAAAGCCAAATTTGTTGTGGGCTTGCAATGGCATCCTGAATTTCATCTGACGGGGCAGAGCGATCTGCTTGATTGCACGCCCATACTGGACAGTTTTTTGCGGGCTGCCAGAGAAACCCGATTCTAAAAAAAAGCCTGGTCCGACAAGGAGACTGCATGACTGAATTTTCCATCAATATCAGCCAGATGGCTTGGCCCTGCGTGCTTGCGCTGGCATGGCTGCTGGGGGATATTCTCAATCGTGTCGTGCACCTGCCGCGTATCAGCGTGTATGCCCTGACCGGGTTTGTGCTGGTGAATCTGTTTCCTGACTATCTGTCGCCGCTGGACAACCATAGCCTGGTGCTGTTGGCGAATATCGCTTTTGGGCTGATGTTGTTTGAGTTTGCTTACCGCATCAATTTGCACTGGCTGCGTATTAACCCATGGATTGCAGTGACTGGTTTGCTGGAAGCAGGTGCCACCTTTGCGACCGTATATTGTGTGGCCTTATGGTATGGCAGCACACAGTTGATGTCGCTATTGCTGGCCGCACTGGCAATGTCCTCTTCACCTGCTGCCGTATTGCGTGTGATTAATGAGCAGCGCAGTTCGGGCCAGGTCAGCGAGCGCATTCTGCATTTGACGGCCATCAATTCCGTGCTGGCAGTATTTGCCTTCAAACTCATCCTGGTGTACTGGGTCATGCAAGGGCCTGGGGATATATTGAAAGCTTCTGCCCAGAGTTTGCATGTCATGCTGGTGGCTTGTGCTTCGTTATTGGCAGGTACCATCTTTGGCATCTTGCTACCCACGATATTGCGCTGGCGTGGCCGACAGGCACAGGATGCGACCTTGGGCTTTGCCTTTGCTGTCATAGTGCTGGTTGCGCTGACCCATGCCGGTGGTTTGTCGCCGATATTGGCGACCCTGAGTTTTGGCCTGGTTGCCAGACACAGACGCATTAGCCTTGGCCGGACACAAAGAAATTTTGGTGTCCTGGGCGAACTGTTGGCGGTAGTGCTGTTCGTTTTTGCAGCGTCTACGCTACCCTGGACTCAGGTGCTGGCGGGGGCCATGCTGGGTAGCCTGTTGCTGGTTATGCGCCTGGGTAGCAAGATCATCGTCACGACGCTGCTGGCACCAGTCAGCGGTATATCGATGCGCAAGGGCATGCTCAGTGGCCTGGGGTTGGCACCGGTTTCCGTCTTTTTGATCCTCAATCTTGAGCAACCAAACAAGCTGGGCATGGCCATGACCAATGAATGGTTTGCCCTGGTTGCCATGACCCTGATACTGGAAATTGCTGGCCCCATCCTGACCCACCTGGCCTTGTTTGCCGCCAAAGAAACTCCGGAAGAAATGGAGCAATAATATGCCACTCGGAGACTTCATGAATTCCAATGCCCTTTCCGTGGGCGTAGAACTGGAACTGCAACTCGTCAATCTGTCAGACTTTGATCTTACCGCTGCGAGCCCTGATCTTTTGCACCTGCTGGCGAAGCGGCCTTTTCCCGGTAATGTGACGCCAGAAATTACCCAGAGCATGATAGAAATCTGCACTGATGTGCAAACCAGGTATACCGGTGTCCTGACCCAATTGCTCGAGATTCGTGACACGTTGGTGCGGGCTGCCGATATCCTCAATATAGGCATATGCGGTGGTGGTACACACCCCTTCCAGAAATGGACAGACCGCAAGATATTTTCCAAGCCACGTTTTGTCGAAGTATCAGCGCTGTATGGTTATCTGGCCAAGCAATTCACCATCTTTGGCCAGCATGTGCATATAGGTTGCACATCTGGTGACGATGCCATGTTCCTGTTGCATGCATTGAACCGCTATGTGCCGCATTTCATTGCCCTGTCTGCTTCCTCACCTTATGTGCAGGGCGGGGATACCCTGTTCAATTCTGCCCGCCTGAACTCTGTATATGCCTTCCCCCTGTCCGGGCGTGCTCCTTTCGTGTTGAACTGGGATGAGTTTGCCCACAGCTATTTCAGCAAAATGGAAAAAACCGGGGTCGTCAAAAGCATGAAAGATTTTTACTGGGACATACGCCCCAAGCCTGAATACGGCACCATAGAATTGCGCGTCTGCGATACTCCGCTAAATGTAGAAAGAGCCGCTGCCCTGGCCGCCTACCTGCAAGTCCTGTGCGCCTACCTGCTGGAAAGGCGCGAACCACCACCGGTAGAAGATGATTACCTCGTGTATAACTACAACCGTTTCCAGGCTTGCCGTTTCGGTTTTGAAGGCGTCACCGTGCATCCCAAGACCTATGAAAATGCAGTCTTGCGCGAAGACATACTGGCCACCCTGAACAAGCTCAAACCCCATGCAGAAAGCCTGGATGCTGTGGCCGCACTGACGCATTTAAGCGAAGTGGCCCGCACCGGCAATGATGCCCAGTACCTGCGCCAGCAATACCAGGAAAGCGGTAGCCCTGAAGGCATGGTGCATTCCGCCATCCACATGTTCCGCGACCGCAGGCGCCGTACCAGGTGGGTGGCGATGTAAGATGAATATTTCGGTTTTTTCTGCTTATTTTAAAGGACGACAAGATGAATACCTGGACCCCGGATATCTACGAAAAAGCCTGGTCGTTTTCATCGCGCCAGCATAGCGGGCAAACCTATGGTGGCAAGGTAGAAGGTGAGCGTGTGGAATACATCAACCACATTGCCAGCGTTGCCATGGAAGTCATCTGGGCTTTGCAATCGAATACCAATGCCGATGGCGCACTGGCGGTGCAATGTGCCTTATTGCATGACACCATAGAAGATACCAGTGCCAGCCACGAGTTATTGAAACAGGAATTTGGTCTGGCTGTGGCCGATGGTGTGCAAGCCCTGTCCAAGAACACCAGCCTGCCGACCAAGGCTGAACAGATGCGTGACAGCCTCGACCGCATAAGGCAGCAACCAGCAGAAATCTGGATGGTCAAGATGGCTGACCGCATTACCAATCTGTATCACCCGCCGCATTACTGGGGCAATGAAAAGATACTTGCTTATCGTGATGAGGCCCAGCTCATCCATGATGAATTGCTGACAGCCGATTTTGGCCTGGCGCAACGCTTGCAGGCGAAGATCAATGCATATCCGCAGTTCCTGAAGAAATGAGATTTACCTGAGCTTGACTATTGTCTATCGAGAAACTACACTCTTCGCATGACATTTCAACTGACCACCACGACTGGCTTCACCGTCACCACGACTACCACCGGTAGTAGCGGGGTTGGCTGGCAGTCGGCTTGATAGAGTCATCATAGGTAGTGAAGGCTACCTGAAATAGCAAACCCCGCCAGCAATGAGCGGGGTTTTTTCTTGCCTGTTCGCTGGCAATCTATCCATGCAGAAATGCAGAAATGCAGAGCTGCAGAAATGCAAAAAAGGAATCAAGAAAATGGAACAACAATCATATGCAAACCCGGTCCTGCTGATTATTGATATGCAGGTAGGCTTGTTGCAGGGCGATACTATCCATGCAGCAGAGCAGGTGCTGACCAATATCAATATCCTGCTCGACAAAGCCCACGCTGCCGGTGTGCCGGTATTTGCCGTGCGCCATACTGGCCCGCAAGGCTCACCGATAGAGGCAGGCAGCGCCAACTGGCAATTCATGCCTGGACTGAAGATCGATATGGAAAGGGATACCGTATTTGAAAAGACCAGGCCCAGCTGTTTTGAGGGCACGGACTTAATACAGCAATTGCGCGCAAAAGGCATACAGGAACTTATCATCACTGGTCTTAAAACCCAGTACTGCATCGATACCAATTGCCGCGCTGCCAGCGAACTGGGCTTCAAAGTCATTTTGGTGGAAGACGCGCATAGTTGCAATGACACAGCCTTGCTGCCCGCCAGCACCATCATTGCGCACCACAATATGACTTTGAATGGGCTGTTTGCCAGTCTGATCAAGACTGAGGAGCTGCGTTTTTAATCCTGTTCTCCAGAGCAAAAGCTGGTAGTTTTATTTTGAGACGCTATCGGTCCGTTAAGCAGCGGGCCGGGCGTCTCATGGTGATAAAAATTGCAAAAATTTCAATCGCGACTAGAATAAGGATGGCCTGGCTGGTTTATCCCGCAGCCGGGTGACTGAGCATGGCACCACATTGTCAAATCCTGGATACGGAGGCAAGAATGAAATTACTGCGTTTTTATCTCGAAGTGGGCGGCGAAGAATTTGATGCCGACAGGTTTGCCCAGGCAGCGGATGACAAGAAGCTCGATGGTGCCGTGTCCCGCATTAGCAATAACAGCAAGACGCTCAAGCGTTGGGGCGAAGACGCACAGGTGATGATCGGTCTGGCAGGCGCAGAACAGCCAGCTAGCTCTGGCCCTCATGGCGGCCCCAGGCAATGGTGTACGGGCCTGGTTGAAAATACAGCCGATGCAGAGGCAGAGGAAAATTTGCCAGCATGGCTGGCAGAAGAAGCCCAATTGCTGGACTTTATTGAACAGATCAAATACAAATTACCTGCTGTGACCGATTTTTGTGATGGTGAATATTTCATCTTGCTCAGGCTGATCTATGCCACCTCAAGTGCTGGCCTGCATTACTCAGAAACCCTGATGCGCAGTCTGACAGAGATCAATGCAGGGCTAACGATCGACCATACATAAAAAAACAGAACCTTGCATATGCTGCTTATAAACATGCAGCGGGCAAGGTTCTGGTACTTATACATTTACCTGGTTTTGCTCATCAGGCGTGATTGTAGGCGCTATCCGTGGCGGGCTTCCCCAGCTTGTACCAGTCCACTTTGCGGGTCGCAATCATGATACCGGACAGGACCGCGAACAGCAGCAAGCTACCCATCATCATGGCATTGTTTTCTGAGCTCAACAAACCGAACAGGATGCCGTACAACACCGTCAACGCACAAGCAAATCCAAAACCACGCTTCCGGTCTCGCAGCACGTTCGCCAGATAAATACCGATCAGCAAAATACAGGCGGCACTGGCAATCAGGTAAGCGAGTACAAAGCTGATTTTTTCTGACAGGCTGACCAGTAGTAAAAAGAAAATCACCAGCGCCAGACCAACCAGGGTGTATTGCACGGGGTGGATGGGTAACTGCTTCAAGACCTCGAACAAAAAGAAGGCAGCAAAGGTCAGGGCGACAAACATCAGACCATATTTGACGGCACGGTCAGCCTGCGAATAGATGTTGACAGGTTCGATGTAAGAAACACTGAAGATATCGATAGGCGAGGCAGATGAGGCGGCAGATGATGCCAGACCCCCATCTTCCCCCTGGCTTGCGCCACGCGCCACACTGACTGCGTTCCCGGCATTTTCGAGTCGCGTCATTTGTTGCTGCGCATTGCTGGACAGGGAAGAGATATTCCAGTTGGCACTGACACTCTTGTCTGTATTAACCCTGCCTTTTGGTGATGGCAAGAAGCGGCCACCGTATTGCACGTGCGGCCAGTTCGATGCCAGCGTCACCTGATTATTTTTGGCCAGTGGCGCAAAGCTGAGTTTTTCTATGCCATCAAGATCCAGGTCTATCTTGAATTTGACTGACTTGGCGCTGGCCAGATCGACGCCATCCAGTCCCGCATGAATACCACGCTGGAAAGAACTGAGTTTGCTGCCTTGCTTGAACTCTATGGTTTGTTCATTCCATGTCAGTTTAGGAAAATTTCGCAAGCCTCTGGTATCGCTCAGGCCCATGGAAATATAGGGTGTTTCTGCCACGGTGATGATGGCCTTGGGATTGTCCTTCTGCACCATGTTCGACAACCCAGGCAGCATGAAGTCACCGCTTATTTTATGGTGGCCGGTGTACACCAGTACTTTGTGAATGCCGCGATATCGCTGGTCAGTATCGATATTACCCACGATCTGCATCTCGTTGGGGTAGATGTAGTGTTTTTTATTGGCAGACAGTTGACGGCGCGTGGACTTGTTAGTGGCGTCAACAAATTCCTCTTCCCAGGTCTCGGTGTAGGGGACGACCAGCACCGGCCCGACAATGACCTGCTCGCTGACAGAATCCGCCGTGATACTGCGCACCGCCTCATCACGGTAACGCATACGTTCCCAGATGGTGGCTTGTATCATCGTCAGCGGCACATACAGAAGGATAGCCAGCAGGCCGACGATGACGATTTTGAATAACAGACTTCTTTGCATGACAGGCTCCGGAAATGGTGTAGCCTGTAATGTAAAAAAGTAATGTGCGGGGATGATGTGGTTTGTGTGAAGTGGGGGGATTTTTTAGCATCTTCCCCTTGAAGGGGAAGCAGTCACACCCTCAAAAAAAACCTCGCCAGGACCCCGCCATCAGCCTGATTGCTCACACTGATACCCCCTCCATGCAACAACGCCACTTCCCGCACAAATGGCAAACCCAGGCCTGTGCTTTTGGCTGCATGTGGGCGGGGCAGGGAATAGAAGCGGTCGAAGATTTTATCCAGGGCATAGTCGGGTATGCCCGGCCCCTGGTCGCTGATATTGATTTGCAGAGACGGCGTATTGTCTGTATTGCTGATCAGGCTGGATTGTATTTTTATCGTGCTGCCAACAGGTGCAAAGGCAATGGCATTGTCGAGCAAATTGCCCAACGCCTGGCGTAACAGTAATTCATCGCCACTGATACTGATGATGGCGGCGTCCATGTCTTGCTGCAAGTGCAGGGACTTGGCTAATAATCTGGGTTGTGCATCTTCCGCCACCAGTGCCAGCAGGCGCGGGATGTTGACGACTTGCACGTGGTCCAGGCTCTGCTGTTTTTCCAGTTTGATCAGGGCCAGCAACTTGTCGATCAACAGCTTCTGACGGGCATTTTGTTCGAGAATATTGTTCAGAAAATGCTGCCTGTCTGCGACGGGCATGTCTTCGCGCATGAGTTCGGCTGAACCTTGTATCGAGGCGATGGGGCTCTTCAATTCATGCGCCATGGTGTGCATGAGTTGTTCTACATATTGCTTGCCTTCAAGCTTGTCGCGCATGGCTTCGAGGGCGCGGCCCAGGCTGCCGATTTCATTGTTCCCCAGTTCAGGCAGGCTGATTTTTTCGCCATTCTCTACGCTGCTGGCATAGGTTTGCAGCTTGCGTAAAGTGCGGTTCAGCCACCATGAAAAGCCCAGCCCTATCAACAGTGAACCCAGCCACAACCAGGCACTGCGTTGCAGTATCTTGCGCTGGCTGCGCCAGATAAATGGGTTGATGGTGGAGATGGGTTTGGCCACCGTCAGTGAGCCTATGATGCGGCCATGATCGAGGATGGGGGCAGCCACATGCATGACGCTGCTGCCTTCATCTGCGGCCTTGCTGCGGGTGCTGCGTGCACCGTACTTGCCTTGCAGGGTGCGGTTGACGTCATTCCAGAGTGAATAGTCTTTGCCTACGTCCTTGCCATCGCTGTCAAAGATGACGATGCCTTTAATATCAGTGATATAGATGCGGTAATCAAGACTGGTCTTGCGTATGCCGCTGATGTTGGCATCGATGCTGCGTTGCGCATAGTTTTGCAGGCGCTTCATCAAATCGCTATCAGTTACTTTGCCTGCTGCCACATCTTCCGCTACCAGGGTGGCCAGCATTTGCGCAGTGTCGATGAGCGTGTCTTCCAGCGTGGCACGCACGCCGGGTTTGATTTCTTCTACCACCACATTCAGGATCAGCCAGGCGCTTAATCCCAGTATCAGAAAATAACCCAGCAGTATGCGCAGACCTATTTTCATGCAGGTGACCAGCTATAGCCCATGCCGCGATGGGTGATGATGCCTTCATCATTTGCTTCGGCATCATCCGCCGCGCCAGTATTGGTGAGCCTTGCCTGGCGCAGTTTGGCACGCAGACATTTGACGTGGGCATCGACGGTGCGGTCGAGCGTATCGGGTGCGTTGACCCAGACGATTTCCATGAGCTGGGCGCGTGAAAATAAATGGCCGGGGCTTTCCATCAGTGTCTTCAATAACAGGTATTCATAACGCGTCAGGTTCAAGGTCTGGCCACATGCGAGTATGCGCGCTTCTTGCGGTTTCAATTCAAAACGAGGCACTGTGGCATCTGCTGTAGTTTGCACCTTGCCTTGTTGACGTCGCAAAATGGCGCGTATGCGGGCCACCACTTCACGTGGAGAAAAGGGTTTGCTGACATAGTCATCGGCACCGATTTCAAGACCGACGATGCGGTCTATCTCGTCATTGCGCGCCGTAAGGAACAGGACAGGCGTATCAGAAAACTGACGTAACTGACGGCAGACATCAAAGCCGCTGATGTCGGGCAAACCGATGTCGAGCACGATCAGGGCAGGGGGCGCGGCAGTGGTACGCAATAATTCCAGCGCTTCCTGGCCCAGGCTCAGGTGTTGCGGGATAAAGCCGTCAGTCTTCAGGGCATAGGCCAGGGTGTCGGCAATGCTGACTTCATCTTCGATGATCAGTATGGATTTGCTCATGCAGGAGATGATAGAGATGTTGAAGATAGAGATGCTGAAAATCCCGCACAGCGATGTTGTTGGGATGCTGTGCGGGATCGTGAATACTTATTCCGGCTTCAGGTAAAACGCATCTGGCAACTGATCACCAGCAGTGGTGGTCTTGACATCACCTTTGAGGTTGGTCAACAGCACAGGCAATTCTGGCCCGCCCAGTTCGATGATGACCTGGCGGCAAGCGCCGCAAGGGGCGATCGGGCCTTCGGTATCACCGGTCACGGCAATAGCAGCGAAGTCGCCTGGGCGGTAGCCGGCAGCAATGGCAGAGAACAAGGCAGTGCGCTCTGCACAATTGCATAAACCATAAGAGGCGTTTTCTACATTGCAGCCATGGAAAGTCTTGCCATCCTTGGTCAAAACGGCTGCGCCGACCTTGAATTTGGAGTAAGGCGCATAAGCGGATTCACGGGCTGTATTGGCAGCTTGCAATAGTTCACTTTTGTTAAACATGTTCGTCTTTCGTTGGTATAGGCGACATTGTATTATCAAACCATGTCAAATATGGCGAATCAGCTTAAATCCTCCGCTTCCGGCCTGGTCGGGCAGGGTGGGCAAACGCACTCTGGCATCAGGCAAAAACTGCAAGAAATAGCCTGGTTGATCTTGGCTGCCGGCCTCTACTATCTGGCGGCGCTCACCGGCATGCAATTGTTTGCCTTAAAGCCCAGCAATATCACCTTGTTATGGCTGGCCTCAGGTATAGGCATGGTGATGTGCATGCGGCATGGTTTGCTGGCTTTCCCCTTCATACTGATCGCCAGTTTTTGCGCAAATTATCCCGGTATGCTGGAAGCTCACAGGCTTTCACCCAAGCTGTATACCCTGATTTCCGCCACGGCGGATGCAATGACCGGCGTCGTTGCGATGTTGATGATGCGTTTGTCTTTGCCTGAGGGCTTGCGCAAATCCACCGATCTGTTGCATTTCGGCATCAAAGTCTGTTTGATACCAACCATGCTCAGCAGCCTCATCATCAGTCTGAATATGGCAGTCGGTGGTTACATCCATTGGGATGAGGCTGGCAATTTTTTTCGCATGCTGGTGCTGGCGGATAGCCTGGGTATCTTGCTGATTTACCCACTATATCAGGCATGGCGCGACGACCATGAATGGCGGAGCAGCGAAGTGCAAAGACTGGTGTTGACCAGTCTGGGCATAGGTGTACTGCTGTATCTGGCATTTCGCGGCCACCCTGGCTTTATCTACTTTGTTTTACCCGTGCTTTTGCTGCTGGCTTTTTATATCAGCCTGAACCTGATGACACTGGCGATGACAGCCAGCATGGTTGCCATCATCGCGATTACCGGGCAACAACTGGGCCCCTTCCAGAGCGTCAATCTGGTCGAGGCGAATTTCATGCTGGTCTGTTTTGTCTGCACCACCACGTTTACCATCATGGCGGTGGCCTTGCATAACCGCCAGTTGCTGACTATAGAAGCCGCCAGGCAGGAATGGCAAAAAGCTGCCGAGGTCGACGAGCTGACCAAACTGGTTAACCGCGCTGCTTTTTTACCCATGCTGGCAGACGAACATCACCGTGCCAAGCGCCTTGGGCGTACCTATGCCCTGGCGTTGCTGGATATTGATCATTTCAAGAAAGTCAATGATGTATATGGCCACCAGGCCGGTGATGAAGTGCTGGCCCACTTTGCCAGCCTGATGCAGTCGAATACCCGCGGCATAGACAAGGCAGCACGCCTGGGCGGTGATGAGTTTGCTGTTCTCTTCCCTGAATCGAATGCCATGGATGCAGCCGCAGCCATGGAAAGGCTGAGGCTACGCTTGGAAAACAATCCGGTGCATGTCGCAGGTGTGAATATTTATGTCACCAGCAGCATAGGCATTACCGAATATCAGGGCGGTGATGTTACCCCTGACATGGTGCGCACACGGGCTGATCAGTTGCTGTATTCCGCCAAGCATGCGGGCAGAAACCGCATCATGTTTGATGCTGTCACAGACGAGGCTGGCTAAGCGATTCATTTGGTTTGCTGCAAGGCAATAATGATCTATTTTTGCCATTGCAATTTCTCTCTTCATACACCATAACTAAAGTACAGGATCAAAAGTCCCCACTATTTACTATGGAGCAATACTATGAGTATCGGCATATCCAGGCAAGATCTGTACGTCCGCACTTATCAGACTGCGCAAACCAAGCCACCAAAAGTGGGTGACAATGCGGCGGAAGACAGCAGTAATACAAACAGCACTGACAGTGCCAACGTCAGTCTGGAAGGCAGCAAGAGCGACACCGTCGTCTACACCGACCCGCGCCTGAACAAAACGGCGGCACCTGATCTGCAAGCCCTGCTGGAAGAATCCAACCGCAAGGCACAAGATATCGTCGACCTCATCAAGCCTTTGATAGAACAACAGGGGCTGGAATTATCCAAGGTCGTCAGTGGTCAGCAAAAAATATCGGCCAGCCCGGAAGCCATTAAGGCAGCTCAGGCAGCGATTGCAGACGGTGGTGAATTCAGCGTGCAAAAGACTGCCGAACGCATACTCAGCTTTGCCAAGGCAGCGATCGGCGATGACCCCGCCAAGCTGGATAAAATTACTGCTGCAGTAGAAAAAGGTTTTAAAGAAGCCGCAGAAATTCTGGGCGGCAGCCTGCCTGATATCAGCAAGCAAACCCTGGAAACCATACGTACAGAATTTGCACGTTGGAAATCCGAAGGCATACCTTCCGGTGATACAGTGACTCTGGCAAAACCAGCAACGCAGAAAGCAGCTTGAACTAAGCCTTGGCAGGTGCGCTGTGCGCACCATCTTAGCTACTGATGTGTTTTACAAGCGGTACGCACCATCTTATTAAAGCCTGCACTCGAAGGAGTGAGATGCGGTGCACATATTAGGGCTTCCTTAAGGATGCCTTAGTGAATGAGTAACATCCAAGATTCTGCCATATCTGGAACGTCACGCCATTGTCAATTGGCCGTAAATTCCGCTACTGCAGCGCACGCATACCGAAACGATGGGCTTGATGAGTCCCGGATGGGCTGAACGCGGTAGCCAATTCCGGCGTCAGTTTTACCCACCTCCGCTTCCAGTTCCTTGAGCGCCTGCATCATCGTATGGCATTGTGGAAAATCATCAGCTTGGCAATCAGGTGCAGGTACTTGATGATTTTCAATTGATGCTCGCGCACATTTTCCTCAACGGTGTCCGCCCGAAACAGGCGCACCGTGCAAATTTGTTGAAGTTACTTGCGGATATGGTCCAGCAGGCGTGTCATGTTATATCGCAAACCCCCATGTTAAACTGGCATTTTGCGATATGCATTGAAGTTGGCCGTCCTATAACATTAACGGAGAGTCTATGAATCTGTTCGCCGAGGTGATGCCTTTTTTTGCTGCTGCGGGCCTTGCCCTGTTCATTGGCGCGCTGTTAACAGAGGCGATGGTGCTTGTTCCTATGTGGCGATCATTGCAACCACAAGAATTTTTCACATTGCATGCGGCGCATGCTCACCGTCTTTACACGTTTTTTGCGCCGCTTACTATGGGCGCAACGATTTTTGCGGTTGTCGCTGCAATTACATCTGTCGCCACCAACCGTCCACTCAGTTCGGCGTCGGTTGTCGCAGCCGTTCTCGCATTGCTCATCCTTTCCACCTACGGCCTGTATTTTCGGCGAGCCAACGCCAGCTTTGCTGAAGCCAGCATCACGCACGAAGCGCTTCCCGCAGAGCTGGCGCGTTGGGCCGCGTGGCATTGGTTACGCACAATAATCGGCCTGGTAGCGCTTGCCTCGGCATTGTTGGCATTGCGTGGAGGAGCAAACTTTTAGCAAATGAACCTGCTACCTAAGTTTTCTATTATCAGCTTTTGCATGAGAGCTTGGTGAAAGCGATGCTGAGTGGTGAAACAAGTGCTACGGCTGAACAACGCTGAATGTCAGATCGAGTCTGGCATGACGGTTGAGGAGCTGGTTGCTGGCGATGAATGCTGCCGTGCATTGTGCGGCGCGTCGAAGAGCATCAAGGGACATGGTTGGTACACCTGACAAAAAAGCCCGCAACAGTTTCCTGTCACGGGCTTTTTACTTGCCAAACTGAACTGCAAAAAACTTACTTCTTCACACCCAGTTCACGCAAACGTTCTTGCAGATAACTGCCCGAAGTATGACGGTCGGACAGCACCACATCTGCACGCGGATGCAGGAATAGTGGCAGCGAGATGCGTGATTTTTTCGCTTCTTCACCGGTGGGATTCAGCACGCGGTGGATAGTCGATGGATAGTAACCTGCCGAGGCCTCATCCAGCATGTCGCCGATATTCACGATCAGCATGCCAAAGTCACAAGGCACGTCATGCCATGCCTCGTCTTTGCCCAGCACTTGCAAACCGGCTTGGGTTGCCGCAGGCAGCAAGGTCAGCAGGTTGATGTCACCATGGGCAGCGGCGCGCACTGCATCGGGTTCTTCATCGCCACGCAGCGGTGGATAATGCAGAACGCGCAGCAGTGTCAGGTCACTGTCAGTGATCATATCTGACAGGGGCATGGAATACCTGGCCTTGACTTCGGCTGGCGAGTAGTCTTCTACCCATTGCAACAACTCTGCGGCCAGCTTGGCACCGTCGTCATAATACTTGCGCGCTGCATCTGATACTTCAGACGGATAACGGCCTGTAGGGTAGATATGATAAAACTCTTTCAGGTCACGCTTGGTCTGACCCTTGGCTGTCTCGGAAATTTTTGGCGAAAAATAGCCATCCATTTTCTCAGGATCAAAGTCATACTTGTTCTTCGCATCGGTCTGGAAAAACTCATACCATTCCTTGTAGATGGTTTCCAGTGTGCTTTGCGACAAAGGGTGATTGGTCAAGACACCAAAGCCGGTGCGGTGCAGGCTTTCAGTGAATTTTTTCGCGGCATCTGGTGCGCGATAATCTACTGGTTCGATAAACATAATGGTCTCCTTTTATTGAGCCAGAGGTGCCTGCAACCAGTTTGACGCCAGGGTTGCATCGATCAATTGTTTACATGCTTCTGCATCGACCTTCATGCAAACGCGGGTTTCTGGTTTGCTGGCTTCCCAACCTGCCTGTGGATACGGAATAGGCAGTTTTGCCATCATGGTCTGGCCATTGCCTATGCCTTCTTTGGCGACGCGTACACGGCCAGAGCTGGTCTCGAAAATCTGCGGTGCCACCAGCCAGACAAATGCCAGTACATCATGACCATAGCAGGCGTGGCCCAGGTCAGGGCGTATGCTTTGGTAGAAGTTAGCGTAGAAGTTGACTGCGTGTGACAGGGTATCCATCGCCACGTGTTTATGCTGCTCTGCCAGGCGTGCAAAGAAAGTCGAAGGCAGGACCACGCGGTGCGTGACGTCGAGACCTACCATGGTCAGGTCCCAGCCTGCAGTAAAGACCAGATCAGCTGCGTCAGGGTCATTCCAGACATTGGCTTCTGCCACTGGCGATACATTGCCTGGTTCATCGACCGTACCTGCCATCAGCACAACTTGCTTCAGCAGTTTTGGCAGTTGTGGTTCCATCTTCAGGGCCAGACCCAGGTTACCCAGTGGGCCAACTGCAACCAGGGTGATTTCACCCGGATGCTGGCGTGCCATCTTGACGATGAATTCGGCCGCGCTTTCTACTTCTGCCTTGCCACCGACTTCAATACGGCTGTTCAGGTTACCCAAACCATCAGCACCGTGGATAAAGTCAGGCGGCGTACCGGCAGCCTTGGCAAAAGGCACGGGTACACCCTGAGCGACAGGGATATTGCGGCCAGCAATGCGCGTCAGATACAGCGCATTAATGGTCGCCTGTTCAACATAGACGTTACCGAAGGTCGTGGTAATGCCGACCATCTCGATATCAGGATGCGCAAGCGCAAAGTACAAGGCCATTGCATCATCGACGCCTGGATCAGTATCAAATATGACTTTATGTTTTGCTGTTGTTGACATGTGGATGCTCTCCAAAATTACACCGGCTGGCCATTGGGCAGAACCCAGTCGCGATGTGAATTGTTGCAGTTGACCCGGTTCAAGGAGGTCGAAATATTGTTTTTTAAGACTGGAAATCTCACCACAAAGACACAGAGGGGCACAGAGAAAAGCCGGATAGGTTGTAATAGCGTAGGTTGGGCTACGGTTTACCAGCCCAACACTCGGCGTTTCAATAACGTATTCGTCGATTGTAGGCTAAGTGTTGGGCTGATGAAGCGTAGCCCAACCTACAAACCTGCCAACCTCCTCGACTCTTTTCTCCGTGCCTCTGTGTTGAGAGGTCTTTTTATTAAATTATCTGGACTTCACAAACGGCTGGCCTATCGCTTTCGGGGCGACGGACTTTGCCATCAAGCCTGCCAATACGATCACGGTCACGACGTAAGGAATCATTTGTATCAGGGAGCCCGGTACCTTGCCTATGCCAGGGAAGGTCACGCCTTCTATCTGGACTTGCAAGGCGGCGAAGAAACCGAACATCAGGCAACCAAGTGCCGTATGCAAAGGCCGCCAGTTACCGAATACCAGTGCCGTCAAAGCCAGGTAACCATTACCAGCCGACATATCGCGCAAGAAGAAGCCGCTTTGCACGATGGACAAATACGCGCCAGAGAATGAGCACAGCACGCCAGCGCACAGCATGGCCATGAAGCGGGTGCGTTCTACATTGATACCAGCGGCATCTGCCGCATGCGGGTTTTCACCGACGGCGCGCAGGCGCAGGCCAAAGCGGGTGTGGTACAAGACCCAGTGCACAACAGGGATCAGGGCAAATGCCAGGTAGACCAAGGCACTATGACCACCGATGAGCTTGGTATAAAACCAGCCTATGAAAGGGATGCCAGCGACAGCGGCTGAACCTGGCAGCACAATATCAAACAGACGTGCCTCACCCAGATCAGGTGTACGGCCACCTTGCTGGAAGAAATATTGCGCGATCACAAAGGTCAAACCGCTGAGGGCGATATTGAGGGCAATACCGGCGACCAGCTGGTTACCTTTTTGCGTGATGCTGACAAAGCCTTGCAGCAGGGCGATGACGACAGAAATACCGACGCCCGCCATGATGCCCAGCCAGGGGTTCTTGGTCACAAAAGCCACGGCGGCAGAGACAAAGGCGGCAGCCAGCATCTTGCCTTCCAGTGCCAGGTCAACCACGCCACTGCGTTCAGCAAACAGGCCAGCCATGGCAGCAAACATCAATACCGGCGCATTGCGTATGGTCGATACCAGGATGCTGGAAAATTGAAAATCATCAAACATCATTTTTCCTTACGCTTGAGCAGGGCAGACAGGGCAGGGGCATACAGGTTTTCCATGGCACCGCAGAACAGGATGATCAAACCCTGGATAAAGATAAAGGTCTCTGGTGGGATATTGGCTTTTTCCAGCGACAGATCAAAGCCACCCTGTATCAGGGCACCAAACAGGATGGATGACAGCAAAATACCCACCGGATGCTGGCGCCCCATCAGGGCAATCGCGATACCGATAAAACCGGCCCCGGCAGGGAAGTTAAGGTTCAGGTAGTGGGTAGAACCCATGACAGAATTGACAGCAGCCAGGCCAGCCAGCGCGCCGGATATCATCATCGTCACGATAATGGTTTTGCTGATGGAGATACCCGCATAATGCGCCGCATGCTGATTCAAGCCTGTGGCACGCAACTGGTAACCCCAGGTGGTGCGCCAGACGACGACGCCATAAATCACCAGTGCCACCAGTGCCAGCACGAAGCTGATATTCAAAGGAGTTTCACCCAGTACCGGCAAGATAGCATTCAGCTTGGGCAACCAGGATGCATCGGCAAACACGCGGCTGGCAGTGTTTTGCTGGCCCGCAGGAATGAGGAAACTGACGATCACGTAATTCATCAAACTGGCAGCGATGAAGTTGAACATGATGGTCGTCACCACCACATGGCTGCCGCGTTTGGCTTGCAGGTAACCCGGCAAGAACGCCCAGGCCGCACCAAATACAGCAGCACCCAGCATCGCCAAAGGTATCAGCAACCAGCCTGGCAGGGACGAATCCAGCCACAGCAAGACCAGGGTCAGGCCCAGGCCGCCTACATACATCTGTCCTTCGCTACCAATATTGAACAAACCGGCCTGCATAGCTACCGACACTGATAAGCCAGTAAAGATAAAGGTGGCTGCATAAAACAGGGTGTAACCCAGGCCTTCAGGGTTCAGCACTGCGGCGTTGATGAGTATGCCCAGGGATTCTATCGGGCTTTCGCCCAGCAGATAAATTACACCCGCCGCGACCAGTAAGGCGGAGAACAGGTTTAACAGCGGCAGGGCAAATGCGGTGGCCCAGCGTGGGAGGTCGGCTTGATTCATCTTGGTTTGGTCGCTTGTCTGTGTTCGCTTGTTCTTGCACTATTCTAATTACGGCTCATTCGGGCGGTGTTACATTTCAATGAGTGTGTATGCCACCCATGAGGCAACCTATCTCGGTCGCATCAAATTCTTCTGCCTTCAATTCACCCGTAATGGCACCGCCAGAGATGACCAGGATGCGGTCAGCCAGGGCACGTACTTCTTCCAGCTCTACCGATACCAGCAAAATGGCAATGCCGGCATCACGCATCGCCAGCAGGCGGGTATGCAGGCTTTCTATCGTACCTATATCAACCCCACGGGTAGGCTGGCCCACCAGCATCAGTTTTGGGTTGGCGGCAATCTCGCGCGCCATCACCACTTTTTGCTGGTTACCGCCAGACAGCAGGGCAATACGCAAATGCGGGTCGGCCGGGCGTACATCAAACCTGGCCAGCAAGTCTGTACAATTTTTCAAAATGCTTTTGTAGTCGAGCAAACCAAAAGACTTGCCCAGTTTTTTCTGGTAACCCAGAAAACTGTTCATCATCACCGAGAAATTTTTGATGACGGCATCACGCAAGCGGTCTTCCGGAACATGGGCTATGCCCAGATCGCGGAAGGTCGCTGGCAAGCCATCGGCATCCTTGCGACCAGCAAAGGGTAAGTCCTTGCCCTGCATTTGCAGCTTGCCACTGGTGGGCAGGCGCATGCCGCTTAAGATTTCCAGCAATTCACTCTGGCCATTGCCAGAGACACCGGCAATCGCGACGATTTCGCCAGCGCGGATATTGAAACTGACATTCTTCAACAGGCTGACTTTTTGCGTATTCACCAGGTTCAGGTCCTTGACTTCCAGCACCATCTCGCCCGGCGCATAGGCAGCACGTGGCAAATGGGTGACGATGGGGCGACCAACCATCATTTCAGCCAACTGGGTGGTCGTGGTATCTGCCGTGGCGACAGAACCTATGACAGTACCTGCACGCATGACCGTGACCTGGTCAGTGATTTCCAGAATCTCTTGCAGCTTGTGGGTGATCAGGATAATGGTCTTGCCCTGTTCCTTGAACAGGCGCAGCACTTCAAACAGAGAGGCGGCTTCTTGCACCGTCAAGACGGCGGTTGGTTCATCCAGGATCAGGATATTGGCGCTGCGGTAAATCTGCTTGAGGATTTCCACCCTTTGCTGCACGCCTACGGACAAGTCCTGTATCGTCGCCAGCGGGTCTACATCGAGGGAATAGCGTTTGCAAATTTCGCGCAACTTGGCTTCGACTTCATGACGCTTGGGCTTCAGGCGAAAACCACCTTCCGTGCCGAGCATGACATTGTCGAGTACCGTCATGTTCTCGACCAGCATGAAATGCTGATGCACCATGCCTATGCCCAGGTTGATCGCTTCCTGGCTATTGCGTATATGCTGTTCTGCGCCATTGATAAGCAGCTTGCCACTGTCGGCGCGGTAATAGCCATACAGTATGCTCATCAGCGTGGACTTGCCTGCGCCGTTTTCACCGATCACGCCGTGGATGGAACCCGGCGCAATGGAAAAGCTCACATCACGGTTGGCCTGTACCGCGCCAAAGCGTTTGGAGATCTGTTGAAATTCGACTGCTGGCTGCATACTTTAGCGTTTCTTTAAAATACGATGTGCGACAGATTAGGCTCTAAACATCAATCAGGGCGCAAAGTATCTGAAAAGATACTGCGCCCTTCATACATTACTGCTACCTGGTACCAATGATCAGGCCGAGTACTTGTTAATGGTACTCAGACCGGGCACTTATTGCCTTCACGGAAATCAACAACCTTGACCTTGCCGTTGATAATGTCTTGCTTGGCAGCGTTGACGCGTTTTTCCATGTCAGCGCTGACAACGCTGCGGTTATCCTTGTCCAGTGCCCAGTCAACGCCGCCTTCTTTCAGGCCTTTGTATTGGGTACCGTTTTTCCAGTTACCGTTTTTCAATTGCATGAAGCTGTCGTAGATAGCCTGGTCAACGCGTTTTACCATGGATGTCAGCATGCTGCCTGGGTGCATGTAGTTCTGGTTGGAATCCACACCTATGCCCAGCTTGCCTTTTTCCTTGACGGCTTGCAAAGTGCCCATGCCGCTACCACCGGCTGCTGCAAAAATCACATCAACGCCACGTTCAAACTGCGCGCGTGCCAGCTCGCCACCTTTGGCCGGGTCATTCCAGGCTGCTGTGGTGGTGCCAACCATGTTTTGTACGACATCAATCTTGGGTTCAGTCGCTTTTGCACCCTGTGCATAGCCGCAGGCAAAGTTGCGTATCAGCGGGATGTCCATGCCACCGACAAAGCCGACTTTTTTGGATTTGCTGGCAATCGCTGCAGCCACGCCCACCAGGTAAGAACCTTCCTGTTCCTTGAACAAGACTGAGCTGACGTTATCGCCCGTGGCAATACCATCGATCAATACGAACTTGGTTTTTGGGAATTCCTTGGCGATATTTTGTACCGCAGTCGCCTGGCCAAAACCAATGGCAGCGATCAGGTCTACATTTTTGCGCGCCAGGTTGCGCAAGACTTGTTCAGTCTGGGTGTCGCTGGCGACTTGCACTTCCAGGAAATTGAGTTTGGTTTCTTTCTTGAAACGCTCTGCGCCTTCAGATGCTGACTGGTTGAAGGACTTGTCAAACTTGCCGCCTGCATCATAAATCACTGCAAATTTAAGGTCTGCAGCATAAGCACTGGCCGCGCCACCGACAGCCATCAGGGTCGTCAGGGACAGGCAGATTTGCTTGAGTTTCATGAAATTTCCTTCATCAGATGTCGTTGTGCTGTGTGCTCACAAAGAGCATGCAGCGCCCAAATTAAAAACCATGTTTTTCGCTGCCACAGCCTGAATTACATAAAAGCAGAGTCAGTCTTGAAAGCCTGTGCAAGCCTAACATGGTGCAGACATTTCGTTTCAGCCACGCGGGCGAAATTTTATCAAAAACAGTGTTGATGCTGGTGGCAAGGCATGATTTTGTGCCTTTGCCCAATTTTGGTGCTGCTTTCGAAAGCTATTCTCTTAAGCAGCCTTCCTGACCGCCATGAAGTCCAGCACTTGCTGGCGTTGCGGTATGGATGTTTGCGCACCCAGCTTGGTGACAGTCAGTGCCGCCGTATATTGCGCTTCACGGCTGGCATCAATCACGCTCAGGCCATTTGCCAGACCAACCGCAAACGCACCGACAAAGGTGTCGCCAGCAGCGGTGGTGTCCACCACGTCAACCTTGACTGCCGGGATAAACTGGCTGCCCGTGCTTTCAGTAATCAGGGCACCATGCTCGCCCATGGTCAGCAAGACTGTGCCCGTACCACGTTGCAAGATTTGTTCCGATGCGGCTTTGGCGCTGGCCTGGTCTACTACTGTCACGCCACTCAGTTGTGAAGCTTCAGTTTCATTCAAGATCAGGTAATCAACTTGGGCCAGCAAGGCATCGGTCAGGTCTTGTGCCGGGGCCGGGTTCAAAATCACTTTGACACCCTGGGCGCGGGCGATTTCTATTGCGCGGGTGACAGTGGCCAGTGGGGTTTCAAGTTGGCAAACCAGTAATTGTGCGCCAGCGATGGCAGCGGTAGCAGCTTCTACCTGCGCTGCCGTGAGCGTGGCATTGGCCCCTGCCGCCAGCACGATACTGTTATTGCCATTATCATCAACCAGAATACCGGCAACGCCAGTCGCCACACCTGCCACACGGGCCAGGTGCGTGAGTTCCATCCCTTCAGCAGCCAGACAGGCATGGGAGAAACTGCCAAAACCGTCATCACCTACCGCACCAATAAAGCTGACCTGCGCACCCTGGCGGGCAGCGGCTACCGCCTGATTGGCCCCTTTGCCACCGGGAATCTGACAAAATTCATGGCCATGCAGGGTTTCACCCACAGCCGGCATGCGTGGCGTGCGAAAAACCAGATCCATATTGACGCTGCCGACTACAGTAATGCGTGGCTTCATGATGCTTATTCTCGGTAAAAAGTTGTCGCGCAATCGTTTGCGCAATCGATTTCGTATTTAACTATGGAGCCTGTTGAACGTCAAGCGCAATCTGATTTTTTGGTCAAAAATTGTGCAAAATCGCGGCGGGCAGGCAACCATAGTATAAATATTGTTTTCTGTCTGTTTTGCTGGCATCTTCAGAGCGAGAATTTGCTGCATTGCACCAGATTGACTAATCATGAAAATTGTCATGCTGGCTATAAATCGTGCGCAAAATAACGCAAAAATGCCAAAGCGCGCTGATTGTGGGGCTGTCTCTTGGGCTTGTCAAATGCAGCCTGCTGGCTACGCTTTCATATTTCATTGACATGTTCATTTGACAAAGTGGTGCGTGACTGTAAATATATTGCGATTTTCTTTTCTGCAAGTTTGGTGTTCTTGTCGTTGACCGGAACTGCAGCCTCATATCCGGAGCATTTGCTCTGTTTTTACAGCTAAGGAGTTTTACCTTGTCGACTCTACGTCGTTTGATCCTGTCTATGTTGCTGACTTCCATGGTCAGCGTGGATGCACAGGCGCAGCATGTTCCCAACTCGCGTAGCTGGTATTTGTATTTTGACAGTCAGGATGAAGTCCGGCAATATGTGCTGGAAGCAGGAAAAGGCCCGACTGTCGTCGTCTTGCATGGTGGTTTTGGCGCGGAACACAGTTATCTGCTTGATCCTTTGCTGCCACTGACCAGCAAACGCAAGCTGGTGTTCTATGACCAGCGCGGTTCTTTGCGTTCACCTGCTGGTCAGCTGGAAGTATCACTCCCCAAAATGGTGGAAGACCTGGAAGCCTTGCGCCAGCAATTGGGCGAAGAAAAACTGGTCTTGCTCACTCATTCCATGGGCGGTGCAGTGGCAATGGCTTACCTCGCAAAGTACCCTGACAGGGTGCGCGGCCTGGTCCTGACGGCACCGGTTTTGCCGGTTTCCCCCAACAATGATTTCAAGAAAGCACCACAAGAACCAGGCTTGCTGACACCTGCCGAACAGGAAGAGGCTGATGCTCTGGTTGCCCAATACTGGCAAAAACAAGAAGCCAGGTTGGCAGCTGTCCAGGCAAAATTCAAATCCATGCCCAGCGCAGCATCTGCAGAAGCTGCGCGTGCCACACCAGGTTACTTCCGTAATCTGACTGAGCAGTGGCGCATGCAGTTTGGTGCTGTCAATCTCTACCATGCAGAACGCTGGCCTGATATCGACGGTGGCAAGGCATTTTATTCCCAGGCAGTTGCGGATGCAGTTTTCAAGGATCCTGCAGCAGTTGCCAGGCAATTCGAGAGCTTCCGCCCGGCCTTGCAGGCTTACCAGGGTCCGGTCGAAGTCATCCTTGGCAATGAGGACTATTGTGATCCGGGTGGCTATATCTGGAACAAGATACTCAAATCTGTCCCTCATGGGCGTCTGAGTTTGTTGCCAGAGGCCAGTCATAGCTATTGGCTGGACCAGCCCAAGGCCAGCCGTGCTGCACTGATTGCCGCACTGGACCGTGTATTCGCTGATGGCGTGGCAAATAAGGTAAAAAATAAGCGAGGCAAATAACGGCAGGCAAGCGGGGGACATGCATTGCAATGCAATGCATGTCTGTATCCGTCGTTTATTGAGCCGGAAAGAGCAGTGTTTTCCATGTGCAGCGATGAGTAAATACCGACTTCACTATAAATGAAGGAGGTAAAATAGGTCCCATGCTTTGTTGGTGATTGATGTGCAATAATCATTTCGCCATACCCTAAACTGGTCAGAAGAAGAGCTCCCCTTTTATCTGCAAGCGCAAAACCGCCTGATTGCCGGCCCCATACTGGCGCTGGATGTGACGCGAAAATGGTAACTGCTTTGCAGGCGTGAAAGAAAGTGTATCTGTCCAGACTTGCAAAATCCTGTTCCCGGCCCTATGTGCATCATGATAACCACAGGAGACATCAGCATGAGCCTGCACATAGGAATAATTGGCTGTTCCGCCGCTGGGGCGGCGCTTTGTTATCGCACCATCTGCGAAGAGGGGGCTGCCTTGCTGGGGCCGCATGCCCATCCTGAAGTCAGCATGCATACGCCTTCGCTGGCTTTGTATGTGGATTTTCTTGAACGTGGCGACAGGCAAGGTGTGGCCGAACTCATGCTGGCTTCAGCACGCAAACTGGCGGGGGCGGGGGCAGATTTTTTGATATGTCCTGACAACACCATTCACCTGGCCTTTGATCTGGTGCAGGCTGCTTCACCTTTACCCTGGTTGCATATCGCCGAAGAAGTCGCGGCCACAGCGGTGCAGCGTGGCTATCGCCGTGTGGGTATTACTGGCACAGACTGGCTCATGGGCAGTGACGTTTATCCAGCTATCTTGCGCAACAAGGGCCTGGATTTTACTTTGCCGAACGCAGAAGACCGGGCGCGACTGAACAGCATCATCATGGATGAACTGGTGTGCGGCATCATCAAGCAAGATAGCGTGCGCGAATTTCTCGCCATCATAGACAAGCTCAAAGACGATGGCTGCGATGCAGTGATACTGGGCTGTACAGAACTGCCCTTGATAGTCAATGACGATAATTCCAGCCTGCCCACACTGGACTCAACCCGCTTGCTGGCGCGGGCTGCCTTGCGAAGAGCTATTGCTGTATGAATCGGATTCAGGGCGATGCCTGCCCAGTCTGCAAGGCAAGGTCTTCACTGTCGTTTGCCCGGCACTGTTAAAATCGTGTCTTCACGACTTGCATCAACAATGTTATGAGCAGCGATACAGACAACAAATTCCTCTCCTTATGCCGTGTTGCCTATAAGCGGCAAGGTATGCGCATACTTTGTGCTGCTGGCTTGATAGCTGCTGCGGCGTCTTACCGCAGCAAGCAGTTTGATGTGGATATCATGCTCAAGCTGCTGCTGGTGAGCGCGGGATTTTTTCTGGTAGCAGTGCTGATTGAATGGATGCGCGCGCGAGTTGCAGATAAAAAAGAATAACAAGGGAATGGTATAGCTTGCCGGCAGAGCTGCGCAGGGTATAAATGTGGGCATGCATTTAACTGCATGCCAGCACAAACAATTTATTAATATCTACCAGCGTAATTGCGGCATATGTATGCCAGGCAAGATACCAAATGCAGACAGTACGATTGCGATCAGCAAGACGATGAACAGCACGCGCACCACCTGAGCCACCGGCGCAGGCAAGGGCAGGAAACCAACCAGCCACCAGACCAGGCCAAACACAACGAGGTAGATAATTAGATTGATGAGCTGAACCATGATTTACCTTTTAAAAAACAGCAATGAGGTGGCAAGCATGTGTGCATCATTAACTCGCAAAATAGGCGAAAGTGGTGCACACATGCTTATCTGCAGATTTACTTTTGTGGCAATACGACGATAGTATCGCCTGGTTTGCCAGGTTCGCCCGTTTTACCTTTTTGACCGTCATAGCCTGGCGCACCTTTTTCACCGGTTGCACCTTGCATGCCGTCAGCACCTGCGGGGCCAGTGGCACCTACAGAAGCAGGTGTGCCTGTTGCACCAGTGGCACCGGTAGCACCAGTAGCGCCGGGTGTACCGGCAGGGCCAGGTACTGCAACAGGCACTGGTACTGCAACCGGCACGGCAACTTGCGCAGGTTGACGGTCACAGGCACTTGTCGCCATTACGCCAGCGAGTGTCAAAATCAGTATGGAAATTTTCATGGGGAGCCTTTGGTGATTAAAAATTGATAAAAAATCGGAACTTGCAGTAGCTTCAGGAGCGATGCTGACACCCACCTGCATGCATGCAGCGCCAGCACAGATATCGCAATGCACGCACAGCATGCGCGCAATAAAGCCGCGCATCCGTACGCTGACGAACATACGGGGCAGTTTATTTGACCTATATTGCAGATACCGGTAATACAAAGTGAAGTACAAAATCCGGCTGCCTGCACCGTCAATGCAAGCTGGTGTGGCTGGCAGGGTTGAAATAGATCAAAGAACAAAAAAACCGCAGACCTTAAAAGTCTGCGGTTTTTTTGTTGGCAATATTAAACTTGCTTACCTGGGTTTTACTTGGTTCTTGGCCTTCAACAGCGTATTTGGCAAGGGATTCAGATCAGGCCAGATATGGCTGACAGTGACCGTATTGCTCTGATGGCAGCTAAAGCAATTGGTACCGCCTGCCCAATTGATGTTGTTACCCTGATGTACTGTTTCCATCGTGGTATTGGCCAGCCTGCTGGTGCCGACCTGGTTGATTGCCGTGGCTGGTGGTTTGTCTGAATCAGGGGCGCGTCCAGCGCTGGTCCAGGTTGAGCCTATCATCAGGTAATTCTTGCGTACATCACCTGCTGCCAGTTGTGAAATGACGCTGTTATTGATGGACACCAGGTCAGTGTTGGATTCAGGCGGGGTGATGACCGGACCGGCGTGGGTAGGGTCAGCCTGACGTGGATTCTGATCTGCAGCAGCTCCCCAGGGTTTCCAGCGTAGGGTGTCATTGGGTTTAACGACGCATGGCTTCACGCTTGTGTCGTTGCAGGTGATGGCATTACCGAGAGCCTTGTACAGAGCCTGGTTGAAAGGACCGCTTGCACCATCCTGGCTGAACAGCCATTTGCCCTTGGTGTTTTGTGGAACCAGTTTTTCTACACCATTGACATCAATGTATTTGTATTCGGCATTGGGCGTATTGTCCATGTGCTCAAAGGTCGCCCAGATCAACTCTGGATTACCCTTTGCGCTGCCGACCACATGCACGCCGACCAATGCCAGTTTAGTTTTTTTGTTCTTGACGGTTGCCTGCTTCAGCGATGCTGGCTGATTGATGCTGATATCAGGTACTTCAGCATCAATGATGATGAATTTCTTTTTGGCCGCTTCGTCAAAGCCCGTGGTCTCTATCCATGCCAGCTTGACTTCAACTGCCAGTGCTTCTGGTGCAGCCAGGTCACGCAAACCCATTTTTTTTGCATAGGCAACCACGTCGGCCAATTCTTGTGCCGTAGTTGGATATTTCAAGTCTGTTGGCGCAGTCGGTTTTCTTTGCGTCAGGAAGTAGGCAAATAAATCATTGGCTGCAATCGAGTAATACACCAGTGAGCCATTTTGCGCGACCAGTACATTGCTGCCACCAGCCTGGCCTATGGTCATGTCGACCTGATTGCCAGCTGCATCCAGAAAAATCAAGCCACCCTTGGCATCGCTCTTGAAGCTTTGCACGATATTGCTGTCTGTACTTGCCGCAGTCAGCAAGGCAGTTTGTTTCTTGGGCAGGCGGGCACGCAGGTTGGCCGCCAGATCAGTCTCAATCTGCTTGCCAGCCTTGGTCAGCAGATTGACCTTGCCTGCCGCACCAACTTCAACATGATCTACTTCTACTGTTTTGCCAGCCTTGTTGAGTGTGGTGGCCTTGCCATTGGGGGCCAGTTTGGGTGGCAGGACTTCAAATAATTTGCCTGACTTGTCAAATGCCACCGGCAAGTTATTCGGCCCCAATTGTTGCAACAAAGGGCTGAAATTCATTGCTTGTTTAGTCAGTTGCGGTATGAAATTTCGCACATGATTGACTGCTGGTGATACGCCATAGAAAGCCGAAGAAGCGAAGATATGATCGCCACCGGAAAGTCCTTTGGGCGTGGGCGAGGTCAGCCATAAAAACATCTGTTCCGACCATTGATAAAAACTGCATGCCGATGCATCAGGAAAATTCACACTATCAGCAGCCTTGATCAGGCCATTGAGCTGCACCCCTGCCGGTTCAAACCATTGCGCGAATGGTGTCGGCGCTGGTCCTCCAAGGCTGGCGGGGGTGGCGGTGGTACAGGTCGGTTTGGCATCAGGCGGCAGGATTTGTGCCTGTGCCAGCGGACTAAGGCAAGCTGTCATTAACAAAGACATGCAGGTAGTCAGTTTCATTGCGTGGCCATATTTACCCTGGTTGCGATAAGACGTGTTCATGGTTTCCCTCTCGTTGGATTTGTTTTGCTGTGCGAGTGTTAAAAGCTGATGATTTATTTCAATAATGCATTGCGGGGTTTGCAGGGGTACTCGTACTGCAGCAAGTATTTGCATTCACGAGGTTATCATTTTTTTATCTAAAGTTATAAAATAGATTAGATTTAATGTTAATTATTGTTATTTTATTGCCACTTTACATCCCGAGTGATCTCAGGCAAATGCAAACAGTTGTTGACGTGAAATATACAATTGTTTATTGTGAGGGACAATTGTTTGTAATCTTTTTGATTAGCATTTCACCTTTATGTCTATTGCACCGAGTAAAAAAGAACAGCTTTACCAGCTCATTGCTACCCAGCCTTTTATCTCCCAGCAAGAACTGGCTGACCAGCTAGGCTTGTCACGCTCTGCCGTGGCCGGGCATATTGCTGCCTTGATACGTGAAAAACGCCTGCTGGGTCGGGCCTATGTCTTGCCTGACGTGCGCCCAGTTGTATGCATAGGAGGGGCAAATATAGACCGCAAATTGCGCACGCTGGGGCCAGTGCAGATGGGTACCTCCAATCCCGTCAGCCAGCATGAAGCCTTTGGTGGTGTTGCCCGCAATATTGCAGAGAATCTGGCACGCCTGGGTTTGCCTACACGCCTGCTTTGTGCTGTAGGTGACGATGCTGCCGGGCGCAGCATGCTCGATCATGCGCAATCCGTCGGCATCGATGTCAAAGCCAGCCTGCAGGCGACGGGCATGCACAGTGGCAGCTATACTGCCTTGCTCAATGATGAGGGTGATATGGTGTTGGCATTGGCGCATATGGAATGCTGTGATGCCCTGACGCCAGATTACCTGCATAGCCGCCAGACCCAGCGCGGCCATGCGGCCTTCACCATCATCGACTTGAATTTGCCGACAGATAGCATAGGCTTATTATTGCAAGAAGCGCATCAACAGGCGATGCCCCTGATGGTGGTTGCTGTGTCTGAACCCAAGATGGCGCGTTTGCCGCAAGATTTGCACGGCCTGCGCCTGCTCTTGTTGAACCAGGGTGAACTCGCAGCCGCTGTTGGTCGTCGCATACAAAGCCAGGCAGAACTGGAAGCAGCTTGCAGGCAATTGCAGCAGCGTGGCGTGCAGGACATCATCGTCACCAAGGGAATGGCAGGCGTGACTTTTACTACCAGCGCTGCGGATCATGGCATGCAGCACATGCCCGCGCCAGCAGCCCGCGTGCGCGATGCCACGGGTGCAGGTGATGCGTTTGCCGCAGGTGTAGCATGGTCACTGTGCCGCCAGCCAGATGATCTGGGCCTGGCCTGTGAATATGGCTTGAAGCTGGCAAAACTGACGCTGGAAAGCGATGCGACAGTAGCAGCCATCGTCAGCCCCACGATTTTTGAAGAAGCTTAGTATTTGAATCATACGGACTATGCCCGTATTCCAAAAAAAGGAAATATCATGCAATCTTATCTGGTTTTATCCGATGAAGTCCGCGCTGCCCGTCTAGCGGCCAAGCCTGTGGTGGCGCTGGAATCCACTATCATTTCACACGGCATGCCTTATCCGCAAAACGTGCTGACTGCGCGTGAGCTGGAACAAATCATCCGTGACGGTGGTGCCGTGCCTGCCACCATCGCCATCATGAATGGCAAAATCCATATAGGCTTGAGTGACGAAGAGCTGGAGCTATTGGGTAATTCGCCCGACGCCATGAAAGTCAGCCGCCGCGATCTTGCCTTTGCACTGACCAATAACAAGCTGGGCGCAACCACCGTTGCCGCCACCATGATCTGCGCTGCACTGGCAGGTATAGAAGTGTTTGTCACTGGCGGCATAGGTGGTGTGCATCGCGGTGCTGAAACCAGTTTCGATATTTCTGCCGACTTGCAAGAATTGGCACGCACCTCGGTTGCCGTGGTCTGTGCCGGTGCCAAATCCATACTCGACATTGGCCTTACGCTGGAATATCTTGAGACCCATGGTGTGCCAGTCGTCAGCGTCGGCCAAGCATCCTTCCCGGCTTTCTTTACTGCGGATAGCGGCTACAAGGCAGACTTCCAGCTCGACACAGCCGAACAACAAGCCGAGTTCATCCATGCCAAATGGAGCTTGGGATTAAACGGCGGCATCGTCATTGCCAACCCGGTGCCAGTAGAATCAGCCATGCCTAAAGAAGAGATCGAAGCCATCACCCTGCAAGCACTGAAGCTGGCAGATGAGATGGATATCACAGGCAAAGCTGTCACACCATTTTTACTGAACCGCATCAAGCAAATGACAGAGGGCCGCAGCCTGGAAACCAATATTGCGCTGGTGAAGAATAATGCCGTCGTTGGCACACAATTAGCGCTGGCACTGCATCATCTGCGCAAACGTACAGTGTAAAAATTTTGTAGGGTGCGCTGTGCGCACCAATTTATTTGCCGTGCCAATTGACGAATGGTGCGCACGTCCATTTCATTACCCTAGCCAAATTTCAAAGTGCACTTGGCCGAGTGCACATTTCCCGCAGTGCCTGTTCCTGGCAAATGCAAAGACCGCAAAATTTGACGCCGCGTTTTTGTCATTTCGCGCCCGGCCAGGCTTTTTTCGTCGCATGCCTGTGGCAGCCGCAGCCGCTTTGATCAAACATAGGGCTGTAGGGCGCAAATCCACATCAATTTCAAACTTCGCAAACCAGGCGCAGGAAGACAAACGCCAGGCCGCATAGCGACAAATGATCAAGATATTGCTGACCCAGAATCCTCATGTTGTTTATTGAACTTGTCATTCTTGCGGAAGCCATGCCATGAAGCCCTTAGATTACTACCTGCTGTTTGTCGCTGCACCCGTCGTGCTGGTGCTGGCATTGATAGAAGGTATCGTGCTGTCGTTCAGACAGCAGTATGACTGGCGCGCATTTGGCGTGTCGGCATTTGATCTGGTGAGCCGGATTGCAGTGAATATCCTGTTGCCTTTGTCGATAGCCACGCCGCTGGTGCGTTGGGCCTATATGCACAGGTTGACAACAATACAGCTCAATACCGGGCTGAGCCTGCTGTTATTGTTTATAGGACAAGAATTTTGTTATTACTGGTATCACCGGGCTGCCCATAGAGTGCGCTGGTTCTGGAGTACTCATGCAGTACACCATTCACCCAATGACTTGAATTTATCGGCGGCAGTACGCATAGGCATACTCAGCAAGCTGACTGGCACGGCGGTGTTCTTTACACCACTGATCTGGCTGGGTTTTGATATCCGCACCGTGTTTTCTGTACTGACCCTGAATTTGCTGTACCAGTTCTGGATACATGCGACCTGGATACCAAAGCTGGGTTGGCTGGAAGGTATTCTCAATACGCCGTCTGCGCACCGGGTGCACCATGCGGCCAATACAGAATACCTGGATGCCAATTTTGGTGGCGTGCTATTGATTTTTGACCGCATGTTTGGAACCTATGTGGCTGAACGCGAGGACCTGCCTTGTCGCTATGGCCTGGTACAGCCCGTGACCAGTTATAACCCATTGAAGATAGAGCTGGCGCAATGGTTCAGCCTGCTGCGTGATCTGGCAAAGGCGCGCAGTCCACGGGCGTTTTTTGGTTACCTGTTGATGCCACCGGGCTGGGTGCCGGATGGTGCTGGCAACACGACGGACGAGCTGAAGGCGCGTGAGCAGAGGCAAAAGCATGATCAAGTACAGGAACAAGCGCATGAGCAAGCGCAGGGACAAGTGCAAGTGCAAAGCCTGTTTCCATCTGCCCATAATTAACGCATAATCCACTGATCATGTCTGCGCCACCGCCCACACCCTTGCTTGATTTACCCGGCAGCCCTCACAGGCTGTGGCGCAACTTGCGTATCAGTATTCCTGTCATGCTGTTGGCAGCCGGTTACTTCAGCATCATGTTTAGCGATCATTTTGGCATCATGCTGGTGTATGTCGCTTGCATAGGATTCTTGATACAGGCATTGCTTGGCTGCGGTCACTATGGCATGGTCAGGTACTTACGCAAGCACAAACCCGGGCACACAGGCGCAGTGTATAACTGGCCGGGCTGGGCTTTGATGGGGCCGTGGATCATCATCTCTGGCATATTGGGGTTTTATTTTGGTACCTTGCTTGCCAATCTTTTGACTGGCAAGCATCGTGAACCCAGCGAGATATTACGCAATGCTCGCACACTGACGCTGGTCATGTCAGTTGTCTTTGTCAGTACTGCGGGGCTGGTTTTCCTGGTTTATATGCGTGGGCGTATGGCATTGATGGAAATGCGTACGCAAATCGCATTGCGGGCCGCCGCCGAAAACCAGCTCAAGCTGCTGGAGTCCCAGCTAGAACCACATATGCTGTTTAATACCCTGGCCAACCTGCGCGTATTGATAGGCCTGGACCCGCCACGTGCGCAGGAAATGCTGGATCACCTGACGGACTTTTTGCGGGCCACGCTGGAGGCTTCGCGCAGCAATACACATACGCTGGCAGCCGAATTTTCCCGCATCGAAGACTATTTGAGCTTAATGCAGATACGCATGGGCAGCCGTTTGTGCCATCGTCTCGATTTGCCACCTGAACTGGGCAGCTTGATGGTGCCACCCCTGTTGCTACAACCACTGGTAGAGAATGCCATCAAACACGGGCTGGACCCGGTTCTGGATGGCGGGCGCATAGAGCTTACTGCACGGTGCGAAGCAGACATGCTTGTGCTCAGCGTACGTGATACCGGCATCGGACTTGGGGAGTCCCGACCTGACGGCTGTGGCCCAGGTAACACAAGTAACCCAAGTATCACAAATGATACGGATGGCACACACTTTGGCCTGCAGCAAGTGCGCGAGCGCCTGCTCGCCCTGTATGGCAAGGCAGGCAGCCTTGAATTAGCTGCGGCTGGTGATGCAGACGGCGGCAGCATGGCCATCGTGCGCTTGCCACTACAGCATGCCAGCAAAGCAAATGACTAAACAAAGAATACACTGCGAATGAAAGCGACTGCCCTGATTGCTGAAGACGAACCCCTGCTCGCCGCTAACCTGCAGGCTGAACTGGCACAGTTGTGGCCAGGCCTGCGCGTGCTGGCCAATGTCACCCATGGCACTGCCGCCTTGCAACAGGCATTGGCGTTGCAGCCAGATTTGCTTTTCCTGGATATACACATGCCAGGCATGACAGGGCTGGAAGTGGCACATGCCTTGGCGGAAGACTGGCCCGACGATGGCGCAGCCTTTCCCCTGATTGTGTTTGTCACTGCTTATGATCAATATGCGGTACAAGCGTTTGAACGAGCTGCCTTTGACTATGTGCTCAAACCAGTGCAACCGCAGCGCCTGGCCCATACCTGCAATCGTTTGCAGGCAGCCTTGCAGCAAAGGGCCAGGGCCGTGGCAATGCCAGCAGTTGCAGCAGCACCAGACTTGATACAGCAATTGCGCAGCCTGCTCGACAGCAACGCAGGGCACCCACTGACGCCAACAGCAGCTACAGGGCAAGGTACAAATCAGTTAGTAACGCAGCCAGCAACACCTTTGCGTATGCTACAAGTCCAAACCGGTAATACCATCGTCATGGTACCGGTAGATGAGGTGATCTATCTGGAGTCCGCCGATAAATATGTGCGGGTAATGACGGCCAGCCGTGAACACCTGATACGCATCTCCTTGCGTGAACTGCAGCCCCAATTGGACCCGCAAGTTTTTTGGCAAATCCACCGTGGCACGGTCGTGCGCTGCGATGCCATTGCCAGTGCCGTGCGTGAAGGCAATGGCAAGCTCATGCTCAATCTGCACAATCACCGCGACCGCTTGCAAGTGAGCCGCCTGTATCTACATCTGTTCAAGGGAATGTAAAGCAGGGCCGGGAGGTAGATGAGTAGAAATTACCTATATCAATCAGCCGCCCGGACGCAGACTTACACCTGCTTTTTGCAGGGCCACATTTAACTTGCTATGCCAAACGGTAGGCCACTTACTCGTCACCTTCGAACTGCGGATAGCTGGCACCCTCCAGCATGTCTGATACTGAGCAATTCACACCCGGCAATTTATCCCAACTGAGGTCACCTTCTTTGGTTTGCATCATATTGGCCCAATGCAGGGTCGGGTTGCTGCTGGATGATGTTACCATCTGCATCTGGAATACCCATTGCTCTGCCAGTTTGCTCATCTGGCCAAAGCCGGTAATGGTTTCTTGAATCCTGCGATTGCCGATAAAACTGATTTGTACATGGCCGCCGGCGGTGACCGTGCCTACCATGCTGCGCTGCTGCGGGTTGCCAGTGCTGCTTGATCCGGGGTCAAACATCAGCGCTGACGATACCCCCCAGAAATATCCATTCTTATAGCCAGATATATGCCAGACAGTCTGGTCGCCAGTCCAACTCAATACATTGTCATCGGATGAAAATTGCAGTGCAGGCAGATCAGGATAAGTGACATACCAATAGGTATCAGTCAGAAAATCCCAGGTAGTGCGATTGCTTGTTGACATATGCAGCTCCTTTTTTTGTATGCAAATTCAAAACATCAGGTCTGTTGCTGGCATGAAGAACTACATCTGATCATTCAAAAAATCAAACAATTTACTCCTGCGGCAATTCATGAATAACCAGCCCCGCATGTGGTGGCAAAGGTTTTTGCCAGGACTTGTGGCGCAAGGCACGTTTGCAGTCGTGGATACCAGCAGCCCAGCGGGCTTCCATAGTGGCCACGCTGAAGTCCACATCCTTGAAATAATGATCGTCCGGCAGTGCCTTCATGATGAGGTGGACGACGTTGATGGTGTGGTCGCAACCCATGTCCATCAGTGGTTTCAACTCTTCTTTTTTCAGCGCTGACGCTGGCAGGTGTTCAGTCAGTGTACGCACGGCGCGCTGCAGGTCTTGTATGCGCTGGTAGATCAGTAATTGTTCTGCCGAACGGCTTGCATACTGTATGCTTTTATAACGCGTCATGGCAGCAGAGATCGATTCTGGCCGGGTCTCTGAAGGGTCCCACAGATCGATCATGAAACACAGGGCATCTGCTTTTCTTTCTTCATCCAGAAAGACATCAAGCGGTGTGTTCGAATACACGCCGCCATCCCAATAGGCGCGGTCGCCTATCTTCACTGGCGCAAAACCAGGTGGCAATGCGCCACTGGCCATGATGTGCTCTGGACCCAGACGCCCGCGCTTGCTGTCAAACACGACGCCCTGGCCACTGTCGATATCGACGGCGCAAATGCTGACACGTATCGGGCCATCGTTCAGGTAATCAAAGTCCACATATTTTTCCAGCGTGGCCTTGAGGGGTGAGGTGTCATAAAAGCCGGCTTCTTCTATCGGCACCCTGGCATTGATATCCCAGGCAGCGCCAAAGCGCGGCTTGAAAAAACCATTCACTCCCTGGGTAATGGCGTTAAACGTATTGAAGTTATTGGTGAGATTCATCCATGGTGAAAACGTGGGCCAGAAACTGCTACGGCTTACCGCCTCGGGTGCCAGGCTATCCCAGAATGCCCGCATTTGCGCGATGCGTGTCTCAGGTGGGTTACCCGCAATCAGCGCACTGTTGATGGCACCAATGGAAGTGCCTATGACCCAATCCAGTGGCGTGTGCGCTTCATGCAATTGCTGATACACGCCCGCCTGATAGGCACCCAGGGCGCCGCCGCCCTGCAAAATCAATACGGTATCCTGATTGGTCATAGTGGATTCGAGCTTCAGGCGAAACCGCCCAGTTGTACCAACTTGTGCTCTTCACCATCATGGGTGACCGAGATCAGGTCGACTTGATATGCTGCATTCAATTCATGGCGCAAATGCGCGCCCTGGCTGACAGCGGCCATAAAATCATCACCTGCTTCTGTAGATTTGATGATTTCTTTTTGTTCATTACGGCTGACAAGACGATAGTGCATAAGTTCCCCAGGGAAATGTTGTTGTGATGTTGATGCAGGCATTTTAACATGTGCATTTTTTATGCATATTTCACAGTGTAATAGCGATGAAATCATCTTTGTAGCTAAACGTAAGTATGTATTGCTGACAAAATATTCGATGTCATAATGCTTCGCTTTATGACGCCGGAAATGCTGATTGTGCTGCAATTCCGGTTGGCGACATTTTCCGGAGCATGGCTATGCAGGGCATGATTAAATTGGCGAAGCTGGTGCGTATGCAGCCCGCAGAGCGGCATTGCGAAATCGAGTTGTCTGAGGCACCGCAGAACGAAGGGGCAGTCCCTTTATATCTGGTCAATGTGCGTGAAGGTCATCCCGATGCAGAATGGCAGGAAAGCACCAGGACCCCATTTCCAGTCACCCTGAGTCAGGCAGAAACTTTGTATGCCCAGGTCCTGGCCAGCAAGCTGGAGCAGGGTTTCATAGATATATCTTCACCTCCAGCTATTCCAGTTACGCCAGCAGCACAGGACCAGATCAAGGCTGATGCCATGCAATGGGGCCATTCTTCGCAAACCCTTGTGCAAAAAATCAGCAAGCCAGCGTCTGTCTCCGGACAAGAAAAAATCCTGTTAGACCGCTTGCCACCACGCGCCTGGTCGGGCATGTCACGAGCTGAGCGCAGCCGCACAGTCTGGCGCATAGGCGAACGCCGTTTGCCTGCCGCCGTGCCACGTCTGGTGGAGTTATTGGGTAGCGCCGATGCCATGCTCGATTACTGCATCGCCTACGCCATAGGCCGTTGCGGTGACGCTGGTGCCAAACAGGCCATGCATGAACTGAGCCAGCGTTCCAAAGAAGCACATGTCAAACACATGGCACGGCAAGCCTGGCTGGCCTTGGCCACGCCAGAAGAAACGCAGCAATATGCGCAGGGTTTGATTGCCCAATGGCCTGCAGAATTACAGGCTGCCTGGCAACAAGCGCAGTTGGCTGCCAATATAAATGAATTGCAAAAAGGCATGGATGAAGTCTTGCTGGCCTTGCTGTCTGCCAAAGCCTGGAAAGACTGGCGTCATGATGACTGGCTGGAGCAATTGGACATGATAGACCAGGCAGGTATTTCGCCACTGGCGCGGCCCTTGCTGTTGCAGCAGTTGACCAATCTACCCGTGAATTTGCTGGTTTTCCGCGCCTTCCGCCATTTATACAAGACTGCAGAATTCCGCGCAGATGCTGAATTGTTCGGCATCTTGCACCAGCGCTTTGAAAAAGCCTGGCCTTTGTTTTTGCTCAGTTCCAATACCAGCTATGTGTATCTGGAAAGACGTTACGTCAGCTATGCTGACGAAGTCAAAAAACCGCAAACCCGAGTCGCTTATTCCAGCCTGACCCGCGATTACCTGCGCCGCCGCACATGGCGCACACTGCGCCGCCTTGGTGAGCTGGAAAGTGCAGACTTCACCAGCATGGCAACTGGCGTCTTGCTCGCCTGCGATGATGCCCATGCAGGCAAGGCGCAGATACAAAGACTGGTTAACTGGAATTACCAGAGCCGCTCTTACACGACAGAGCTGAGGTTCCTCTCCCCCTATGCCAGCTGGATGGTGTTCAACCGGCTTGTGCATCAGCATGATAGCGATGTCAGAACCAGCCGCACCGCGCTAAAGTGGTGGATACCCGCGACGACAGATAATCTCGATTACCCGCCGCGCACGAAACGACAAGAAGCCTTCCCCGCACTATGGGATGCCGCACCAGAAAAATTGCTCTACCTGATGCAGCACAGCATGTGCCACGGCGTGCATGTGTTTGCGGCACGCGCACTGGTGGACAACCAGGATTATTGCCAGCAATTGACTATGGAGCAGTTGCAAGTCCTGCTGCAAAGCGCCTATCTGCCGACCAAAGAATTTGCTTTTGCCATCGTCAGGCAACGCTTTGCGCTGCAAACTCCAGACCTCAACTGGCTGATGATCTTGCTGGCGACAGATTGTCAGCCTGCCGCTGACTTTGCGCTGGGCTTTATCCGCAAGACGCCAGAGCTGTATGCGCAAGAGCCTGGCTTGATCGTGGCAATGATCACCAGCCCGTCACAAGGCGTGCGTGAAACTTGCCGCCTGCTGGCACATGGCACGACTGCTGCGACACGACAAATCATCCTGAGCCGCTTGTCCATCTGGGCCAGGCAAACCGCCATGGCAGCAAGCCAGATCGACACTTTGCGAGATGACCTGCAATGGCTGATCCAGAATGTACTGGCCGAACAGGTCGCACAATTGCCAGACCAGGATATTGCCGTCTGGTGTGATTTGCTGCAGGCTACACAATTCTGGCAACAGGCACTGGCGACAGACATCTTGCTGGCCCACCCGGCTGGCATTGCCCATGTCTCGCCACTGACACTGCGTGACTTATTGCAGGATGCAGACCCCGGCAAACAAAGCCTGGGCAGTCGTTTGTTTGCTGCCTTGCCTGCAGATGTATTGCGCCAGCAGCCTGACCTGGTCGCTACCCTGGCAACCGCACTGGATGCGCGTGTGCGAGCCGCCATGACACCGGTGATTGTCCAGCTCGCTACTGACACCGTCTTTTCTGAAAAACTGCTGGCCCACTTTATCGACGTTATCTTCCGCAGTGATAATACCGATGGTGAAGAGAGCGTACATGCTGACATCATCAACTGGTGTAGCGGCCCTTTGCTGACAGCGACACTGGCCCAGCCTGTGGATATGCAATGGCGTCTATTGCAGGCCCGCAGCAAGGGCGCACAGGAACTGGGTGCCATGCTGTTGATACAGGCGAGAGGCACATTGGCCGCCAGCCTCACTGTCATGCAATGGGCCTTGCTCGGCAGGCATACAGTTTTGCAAGTGCGCTTGCATGCGCAGCATTACTTTAGCCAGCATGTGCCCGAAGTGCGCGCAAACCTCAATGATGCGCTGCGCATACTCGATACCCGCTGGCCAGAAACCCGCGCCTTTGCGGCAGATTATTTTGCCCGCAATATCAGCGCTGACGAATGGTCGCTGGCCCAGTTGCTGGCCTTGTGTGACCATCAACAAGCTGCCATACAAAGGCTGGGCAGGCAACTGATTACCCGCCACTTCCGCGTGGAAGATGCAGCTGAATATGTATTGAGCCTTAGCCAGCATCCATCGGCCAACATGCAGTTATTTGTCAGCCAGTGGCTGGAGCAAAGTGTGCAGGCATATAGTGATCAGCAATTGGCATTGCAACACCTTCAACAACTGCGCCCTTACTTCCTCAGTGTGCTGTCACATGTGAACAAGGCCCGCACGGTCAAGAACCGCGTGATACGTTTCTTGCAGGATCAGGGTTTGCTGTCTGCCGCTCACGCACAATTCGTCGCACAGATTTTCACGCGCCAGGTATTGACCGTGGCGATACAAGACAAAGCCCAATACATCCTGGGTTTGACGCAACTACAGGCCGCGTATCCGGCACTGGCTGATTCAGTCGATTGGCCTATGCAGCTTGTCGCCCCGCGCTTGCACCAGGATGCGGTCACCAATTCTGCGGAGGCTGTATGAAGTTTGAATATCGCTATTTTGGCAATAGCCAGGTGAATGACAGTGCCACTGCCACCAACATGCAGTTCGCGCCCGATACTTTGCGTACCCCCACTTATTTTTCGGCGACACTGCAACCGACGCTGGCGCTGGCTTACCGCGAAGCCATCAGTGCCATGCATGATGTGGTAGTGTCTGACCTGCGTACCCAGCCCAAGGACAGGACAGCCTACTTCGCCTGGCTGGCAGAGAATGAGGCCAGCTTGCTGGCAGACTTCATGGCGCAAGAAAAAGAGTTGCGGGAAAAAATCACGCCCCTGCGTGCAGAACTCACCAAGGTGCAGAATCAAAAATCTGGCCTCATGCAACCTTTCTATAAAGCGCAGCGTGAATACTTTGATTACCTGTACAAAGAAAACCGCGACATGTGGATCGTGCTTGACCCTGTCATCACCGTGCATCCCGACAAGGTTTTCTTTGAATGTTTAAGCCGCGATGAATCGACTTATGCCAGTCTGAGTTGCCGTCATAATGTCTTCAAGCATCTGGGTGAATTTGCATGCGGCACTACGAATATTGATTATTCGTCAGCGCTGTATGATGAATTCCAAAAGATACGCGCCTACAAAGAAACTCGCTTTGAAATCCAGGCAGATGGTTTCAAGGTGCAGACTGGTCATGACGAGCAATACCATGAAGCCAAGATAGATTTGCCTGACAGCTGGATGCGTGGCTTTTTACAAGTCAGCACCGCCATGTCCCTGCCAGCCCACACGCTGGATTTGCACCCCATGGACGTGCACAGCATTTGCCACATCTTGCGCCGCAAGACTGAGCGGGTAGGGCCACGTTCGATACGCTTCATCCTTGAGCCAGACCAGCCCATCACCATGCTGTTTGAACCATGGGGCATCAAGCTGGTGTGCCAGCGTTCTGTCTTCACTGGCAAAGAGGCTGCAGAAGTCAGGATCTGGGGTCGTCGCCGCTTGCTGACACTGGAACGCCTGATTGCAGTTGCAAACAAGTTCAGCGTCATGCTCATGGGCACAGGCCTGCCTAGTTTCTGGATCGCGCATTTGCCAGACATGGATTACACCCTGGGCTTGTCCGGTTGGACAGCCAATGACTGGTCACGCGCCGGGCAGTTTGATTTGCTGGCACCGCGCCTTGATGTCGATGGTACGACAGCGCAAGCCGTCGCACATGCACTGTCATCGCAATGGTCAGCCAGCACAGCCAGCCTGGCGCAGCAATTGCGACTCGACAGCAAGCTGGTGGCATCTGCCCTGACCGGCCTCATGCAGGCCGGCCGTGTGGTGTATGACGCCGTTGATCAGGTAGCACGCTGGCGCGACCTGGTGCGCGAGCCCATCAACGTCGCCAGCCTGCGTTTTGCCAGCGAACGTGAAGCCCTGGCAGCGCAACTCGTGCACAAAAACCTCTTGCTCGATTTGCAGTCTGCCCGCATTACAGGAGGTGGCATCGAATGGAAAGCCAGCGTCAGCGCCAGTATCACTAATACCAAGAAACTCAGCAAGACCATGATCAGGCTGGACAATGATGACAGGCTGGTGGAAGGCAATTGCAGTTGCGATTACTACGTGCGCAACCGCATGTTCCGCGGACCTTGTGAGCATATGCTGGCCATACGTCAGGTCTCGAACAGCAAGCAGTGATGGACCCAGCATTACAAGTTTTTACATCGTAGTTATTTACAGGAGGTGAGCCGGGCATTAGAATAGATTTTGGCAGGAAGGCTCTTGCAATCCGGATGGTGTATCGCCATCCATGTTTTTTGCTTAGCTATGCATCACTGAGTTTCTCTTCACTGTGCCGGAAACGACTACCGGCGCAATGACGATGTGGATTCCGTGAACCCCATTACGCCGGTAGTCGTTTCCGGCGTCGAGTGGAGCCTCTCAGTCTGAAGGCTCTTCGATGAGCTTCCTGCCGCTTCTCTTCTTTGTCTGGCTCGCCGTTTTGCTTTATTTGGAAAACATGAATTCTTTTTGCATTTGCTGATATCAGCGTGTCAAAAGAAAACAGAGACCAGCGTCATGACACAACACCAGCAGTCCGCACAACAAGCCGAACAGACTACATCTGACAAACCCTTGTCGCAGATGACGCGCGATGAATTGTATGCCCACCTGCGCACGAGCACCAAAGATGCCGTGGTCTTGCAAGAGATGCGCCGTCTTGGCTTCTGGCCTGCAGACAGTGGCAGGCCAAGCGTCACCGATGAACTCATCACGCGCGAAGCACAGCTCAGCAATGAGCTCAATGAGTTAACTGCCCAGTTGCGCCGCGTGCAAGACCCCAAGGCTGCCTTGCGTGACATGCGCAAGCAGCGCATGGCTGCAGCAAAAGAAAAACGCGAGCTTACCAAACAAAAGCATGCACAATTGCGGCATGCCAAGGCACTGGCCTGGCAAGAAAAATGCCAGAGCGACATAGGCTATCTGGGCGAGGGCGTATCTGTTGGTTTGAATTACACCAGCACCAATACCGACAAGCTGGCCCGTTATCAATTGCCTGCCCTGCAAAAATCACTGGACCTGGCAACTGCCATAGGCATACCACTGGCAGAACTGCGCTTCATGAGTTTCCAGCGCAAAGTCAGCCAGGTCAGCCATTATCAACGTTTCGCGATTCCCAAAAAGACCGGCGGCCAGCGTTTTATTTCTGCTCCCATGCCGCGCCTCAAGCGTTGCCAGTATTGGGTACTCGATCATATCCTCGCCAAAGTGCCATGTCACTCTGCTGCACATGGTTTCTTGCCGCAGCATTCCATACTCAGTAATGCCTTGCCACATGTGGGACAGGCCGTGGTCATCAACCTGGATTTGAAAGATTTTTTCCCCAGCATAGAATATCCACGCGTTAAAGGCGTTTTCAAATCGCTGGGTTATGGCGATCAGATTGCCACCCTGCTGGGTTTGCTGTGTACTGAACAGGCAACAGAAGAAGTGCGTGTCGATACACAAAAATACTTTGTTGCTGGTAAAAAGCGCAGCTTGCCACAAGGCGCACCATCCAGCCCGATGATCACGAATATTCTATGCCACACCCTCGACAAACGCCTGCATGCCGCGGCGACTAAACTGGGTTTTGTCTACACCCGCTATGCCGATGACCTGACCTTTTCCAGCAAGCAAAAAGAACGCCCGCCTGTCGGCAAACTTCTGTGGCGCGTTAAGCAAATCATCGCCGGTGAAGGCTTCACCCTGCACCCCGACAAGCAGCACATCATGCGCTACAGCCAAAAACAGGAGGTCACCGGCATCGTCGTCAACCACAGCCCGACGATAGACGCCAAGACCCTGCACCGCTTCCGCGCCACTTTGCACCAGGTAGAAAAAAATGGCCCGGCTGGTTATCACTGGAATGGCAATACCGATGTGCTGTCAGCGCTGGAAGGTTATGCCCGCTATGTCTGCATGGTCAATCCGGCAAAAGGCAAACCCTGGCTGCAACGCATCAAGCAATTGCGTGCACAATATGCAGCGCAAGCACAGTCTGCTGTCCGCGCAGCAAGACCAACACTGCGCCAGCAAGTCGCCAGCGGCAAGACGCCACAAAGAGCAAACGGTCAGGACTGGTGGCAAGTGCAAGTAGCCGCCGCACCTGTGTTGGAGCAAACTGCGCAGCAAGTGGCAGAAGAGAAGAAGGCAGTGAAGCAGGCGGTGAAGGAAGAACAGAAAACTGCTGCATCCAAGAACAAGCAGCGTGACGTCGCCAGCAATGCTGGCAATGCTGACGCAAACAACTATACCGCCGCAGAGCAAAGCAAAGTCAACGGGCGCCACTACGGAAAAATATTCAGCGTGGCCTTCCAGCTCTTTTTATGCGCCATATTCTCAGCCAGTCTGCACAGCGTTTATCCGCTGACTTTTGGTGTCGCCCTGATCGCACTCAGTATCATCACAGGCCGCAGCAAGCTGGTGTGGGTCATGTTGATGCTGGCTGTGAGTGTAATTTTATTGAGGTGAGTAGCAAGTAGGGCGCGCCGTGCGCACCATCTTTAAATAACAGTAATCGTATTTTTTAACAACGGTGCGCACGGAGCACTCTACACGGATCCATTACTTGCGATCAGCAAAAGCTTTGTTGAGGCGCTTGACCAAGTCCCTGTTCATGGACTTGGTGTCTTTACTCCAGTGCTTCATGTTTTGCTGGATTTCTGCGTACTGTGCATCGGCTATACCTTGCTCACCTGTCTGCAAAGCCCAGATTGCATATTCAACGCGGGTGTCCATACTGCCAAAGCGGGCTACGGCATCGGCAAAGGTGGCACCTGCTTCTTGCTGGCGGCTGGCGCTGGCATAAGCTTTACCTAACAACAGGGCCTGCTGTTCTGGCCTGTGATTGGGTTGGTCTTTGCGTACTGCTTCGAGCAAAGTGATGGCTTCTGCAGCCTGTCCATGCAATATCTTTGCTTCGGCTGCATTCATGCGGATGACTACATCACTGGCAAAAGGCCCTTGCAGGCAGATATCATACTGTTGCACAGCCTGGGTAGTATCACCTGCATCCAGATAGGCATTCGCCAGGCGCATCTGGTTTTGCGCTGTTGGTACCAGGTCAAAGGCTTGCAGTGCTTCACGCAGTTCGCGGCCAGGATTCAAGCTTTTGGCGGCTGCGATCACTGTCTTGCGCATGCCACGTTCCAGACGGGATTCTGGTAAGAATACCGCAAAGAAATACACCGCGCTGCCCAGCAAGGGGAACATGAACAAAATCATCAGCCAGTACATCTCGCGTTTGTTACGCATTGCGTGCACCGCGAAAAACAAGGCGATGAGAAAATGAAAACCTGCTCCGATATATGGCATAGAAATAATGAATGAAAATAAGGATGGAAAATGTTCCGCACGCCTGGTAACCCGGGTACCACAAAGAAGGCTGGTTAATGCCTGGCAGGGAGTGGAGCTTGAGGAGTGTTAATGGCAGGCGCAATAACAGCCGGGCATTATTTTAACATCAGACCGTAGTGGCGAATCAATTTGCAGGTGTGAGACAGACTAGCCGTCGATGAGATACGGCTAGTCCTGTAGTTATGGTGTAAGTGAGGAAATGTAGCGCAACTCAGGCTTATTTATAAATGCCACAGGCAAAATAAATATCATCGACCCGTTCTACATAAGTGCTTTTTTGCTCGAGGGCTTTGGTCACAGGGTTAGGCCACTTGTAATCTACCCAGCCCTTACCTTCTTTGCTGGCTGCCACTTCGTTGATTTTCTTGACGAAGAAAACCCCATCTCCATCGCGCAATTCTCCGAGTGGTTTGCCCAATAATTTAGGGTTTCCGCCATGCGCCAGGGTGACGCCACCGGGTTTGACTGTGCCGGCAAACACATACAAATCCTTGTAGATGAATTGCCCTTTTGGGTCGTTCACCGCAGCATAGGTTTTTTCAGGGCCATTGGCTTTATAGTAAACGATGACTTTCTTGATCATGTCTATCGCTTCTTGTGCGGTGGCATGTTCAGCAGCAAAGGCTGTACCCTGGGCAAGCAGGGACAGGGATAAAGCCAGGAAGATGCTTTTGAAAAAATGTCTCATGATGTCTCCGGTATATGTTTTTATGTAGAACGCATTTCACCCTGCTGAGTGCATGCATTCCAGGTGACTAAACGCTTAACAACGAACCAAGAGTAGACTTTGCAGGCAGGTTTTGCAATGCAAAGACCACACTTTTTCTATCAGCATTTTGCCACGAGGAAAACAATACCAGATTTCCGTACGGAAATGTTGATGATTTTTTCAGCAGCTTTGTGAATAAATGTGACGGCTATCAGGCAGGTTTTTGTTCTGCACTGAACACCTTGATTTCGCTTAATAATCCCGCCACGGCAGTGTCTATGATTTGCTGCCCTAGCTCTATCGTCGCCAGGCTGGAATCGGCACCGATGCGGCCATCCGGGAAACGGGCGCGGTAATCAAGCGCATCGAGGATGGGACCGGTTGGCGGGATTTTTGGTGTCAGCTCTACCTGGCGCACCTGATCCGGGTAGGCAGCATAGGTAACTGCAATTTCTGACGGTGTCGCATGCGAGCCATGCCCCACCGGAAACATCTCATGGCATAGCGACGCAACGCCAGGCAAATCCCACCAGTTTTTCAACCGCAACGTCAGTGGACAGGTTTTATTGTTGTACGAGTAGTGCGAATAAATTTGCGAGAAAGCTGCTTCTATCGTGGCGATATTGCCGCCGTGGCCGTTCAAAAAATAAATGTGGTCAAAACCATGGCGCGCCAGCGACAAGACCCAGTCCTCGATTGCTGCCATGAAGGTCGATGGCCGCAGCGAAATCGTGCCAGCAAACCCCAGGTGATGCTGCGCCATGCCGATGTTGAATGTTGGTGCCAGCATCAGGGCCTGGGCGTTTTGCTGAGCGACTTTTTCGGCAGCCGTGGCGATGATCTCAGGGCACATCCAGTCCGTACCCAACAAACCTATTGGGCCGTGCTGTTCATTCGAGCCTATGGGGATGATGACGGTCTTGGAGTCGGCCAGGAAAGCCGTGATTTCGGGCCAGGTGGAGTAGGCGAGACGCATGGAGTTTCTTTCAAATCGGGGTGGGCAGTAGTGCTGATTCATCCGGTGTGGGTTTTGCACGGACGACAAAATTCGCAAGGCATCATCTTGCCGCAAATTTTGAAAATCGCCAAATTTTTTTATTAGGACTTACGCAAAATTGTCCCAGCAAGGCGTAGCGACGAAGACAGTACTTTAGTACGGCGAGGAGCTGCAACGCAGCTGGGGCGGTTTTGCGTAAGTCCTATTTATCTCATGCCTCATCGCGGTGTTTGCGATGGGATATAGATTTAAGGAATCAATAATCAGGAATCAGGATTAAGGAATCAGCAGGATCAGTATGGTGCTAGGTTAGTGCTGGTACAGTACCAGCATCAGAGTTGTACGAGAGTTGCACCAGAGTGCTCTGGAGCAAGCTTAAGTTGATGTTTTTAAAGGTAAATTTCGTAAAAAATTTATATGGCCTGGTGCAAAAATAAACTTTACCTTGTTCAAAAACTTTAGACTAAAATTCAGCCACAACAGCAAGTGAGCTTATGCAATTTGTCGCTGCGTATGGCCCTTGAATCCACCAGCTTTATTCCTTCATCCAGCCTCGCCAAACCAGGAGTTTTACCATGAAATATATCGATGGATTTGTACTCGCAGTGCCCAATGCCAACCGTGAAGCCTACCGCGTGTACTCGGAAAAAACTTCGCCGGTTTTCAAAGAATACGGCGTGCTCAGCATCGTCGAATGCTGGGGTGACGATGTGCCACCTGGCAAGCTGACATCTTTCCCACTGGCCGTGCAATGCAAGGGAGATGAAACCGTAGTCTTTTCCTGGATGACCTGGCCATCCAAAGAAGTGCGCAATACCGCGTGGGAAAAAATCATGGCAGACCCACGCCTCAGTCCAGAAAATAATCCCATGCCGTGCGACGGCAAGCGCATGATTTATGGCGGTTTTGAGGTGATGGTGGATCTGTGACTTATTGATGGGTGCCAGATGAAAAATTTGTCTGACGTAGGGAGAGTGCAGTAGGTTGGGCCGGGCCTCGCTAGGCTACGGGTTATCAGCCCAACATTCGGCCTCAACCACCGTATACGTCTTTTAAACGCTCAGCGTTGGGCCGGGCCTCGCTAGGCTTGTGAAGCGTAGCCTAGCGAGGTCCGACCCAACCTACGAGTTAGCGAGATCCAGCCCAACCTACGAGACTACGCATCAATGAGCAGGTAATCACCAAAGCTATCCTTCAGTGCGACAGCTCTTGCCATCAATGATTTGAGACCTGCAGTTTCACTTGGTGGGAGCTTTTTGTATGCGATGTATCGTTCGATTAAACCGCAGATGTCCGCGCTGAAATAATGAACAAATAATTGGTTCCTCTCCTGTTGAAGCAGGAGGTCATAATGCGCTTCGTAGCAACTGAAATTCAGGTATATATAATCACCAATACTCGCCATTCCAGCCCAGCGCACAGCAGCCCAATCTGAGTCATTACTATAGCCAAAAAGAGTTCCATTATCGTTTCTGGCTTGCAATAGGTCCGACAAGGTCTTGCTGCCATAACGTTCTTGCCACAACTCTGCCGACATTGTTTCCACCATATCGCATAACTTGAGCAAAGGCTGTACATCCGTGATGAGCAACTCATATTCCAGGCTTTTCTCTACCATTCTTTCCAGCGGCGTCGCGTCCTTATTACCTTGCGGGACCTGACGTAGAAATGTCAATTGCCCTGTCACGACGTAACTATGCAAAATGTCACTGGGCTGCTCGGACCAGCCGTTCATTTCAGTCAAAGGCGGCTTCCACAGTACATGCGGGTTTTCTTTATAAGCCGGGCTATCATCTTCAGAAAAATAGACGTTAATGGTCTGCCCTGTCTTTGGCAGGATATCTGATAGTTTTAATTGCTCTGCGCTGTAATCAACATCAGCAGGCCGACCCCACAAAACTGGTAAACGAATTTTCATCAGCTTATTTCTCCTGTGATTGCCACAGGCAAGACCCCGAACTTCTGCTCATACAAACCCACCAGCCAATCCACAAACACCCGCACACGGGGTGATAGCTGGCGGCGGTAGGGGTAAAGTGCGGTAACTGGCAGGGGTGGGCTTTGCCAGTCAGCCAGCACTTCGACCAGGTGGCCGTCGCGCAAGGCGTCGGCGATGTGGAAGCGCGGGAGTTGTATCAGGCCACAACCGCTGAGGGCGCTGGTGACATAGTTCTCGGCATCGTTGACTGAGATCCAGCCGCCGACATCAAATTCTTTCACCTGACCATCGATGGTTAACACGATGGGGTAGTCAATGACTGTCGTGCTGGAAAAGAACCTGACAACCTGGTGCAGCATCAAATCATCCGGATGGTGTGGTGTACCAAACTTGGCCAGATAGGCAGAGCTGGCGCACAGCACTTGCGGCATCAGCGCCAGGCGGCGTGCTACCAAAGTTGAGTCCCGCGGGTTGCCGCCACGTATGACGCAATCGACACCTTCACGTACCAGATCGACCAGGCGGTCACCACTGCTGACCACCAGCTCTATGCCAGGATAGCGTTCATGGAACTCATGTATCCGCGGCAGCACCACTTGCGTTGCATGGGTGCCATGCATATCCACCCGCAAGACCCCACGCGGATTGGCGGCTACATGGCGCATTGATGCTTCTGCATCATCGAGCTCACTAATGATATGCACGCAGCGTTCGTAAAAGGCCTGGCCGTCCAGTGTCGTGCGTACCTGGCGCGTGGTGCGCTCCAGCAGGCGCGTGCCCAAACGTGTTTCCAGTTGCTTGATGGCATGGGTGGCGCTGGCTCTTGGGATGTCCAGCATATCCGCCGCCCGGCTGAAGCTGCCGGTTTCAACGATGCGGGTGAATAGCTGCAGGGTATCGAGGCGGTCCATGATTGTTGAGCTGTGTTGAATTATGTTCTGAGTTTATCAGTATTTATCTTGCTGGGTTGAATGGTTAAAGTATGTTCCATGCAGACATATCAGTCTGCATGATCTTCACCAAGGAGAGAACCATGAGCAAAGAAGTAACTAAAACAGCCATCGTCACCGGTGGTTCGCGTGGCATAGGCCAGGCCATTTCCCTGCGTCTGGCGGCGGATGGCTTTGCCGTTGTAGTCAATTACGCAGGCAATGCTGGCAAGGCGCAAGAAACCGTTAGCGCCATACAGGCAGCCGGGGGCAAGGCGATCGCTGTGCAGGGTGACGTTAGCAAGGTGGACGACGTGGCACAACTATTTGCCACAGCCAAAGAAGTGTTTGGCCGCGTAGACGTGGTCGTCAACAGCGCTGGCAGCATGTCCATGACGACCATCAACGCCAGCAATATTGATGCCTTTGACAAGCTTATCGCCATCAATTTGCGCGGTAGCTTTCTGGTGCTGGCGCAGGCGGCGCAGCATGTAGAAAACGGTGGCCGCATCATCGCATTGTCGACCAGCGTGATTGCCAAATCCTTTCCTGCCTATGGCCCCTACATCGCCAGCAAGGCAGGTGTCGAAGGTCTGGTACATGTACTGGCCAATGAGCTGCGTGGGCGTGAGATCACCGTCAATGCCATTGCCCCAGGCCCGGTAGGCACTGAGATGTTCTTCCATGGCAAGACCGAAGAGCAGGTCAGCAACATCGCCAAGATGAATCCCATGGAACGCATAGGCACACCGGCAGAGATTGCCTCTACTGTCGCCTTCCTGGCTGGTCCTGACGGTATCTGGGTTAATTCACAAGTCTTGCGTGTTAACGGCGGTTTCGCCTGAATATAAATCATTTATTTTTAAAGGAAAAAATCATGCCATTTGCCAATTTCAAATTCCCTGAAGGCATCATCGATGCCAGCCGTAAAGAAGAAATCATCCACCGCACCACTGCCATGTTTGTCGAATATTTCGGCGAAGGTGTGCGGCCTTATACCATGGTGCTGGTGGAGGAAGTTGCAGATGGTGGCTGGGGCCGGGCGGACGAGACCTTGACGTTGAAGAAGATGGGGATGAAGGGGAAGTGATGCTTAGGTTGGACTTCTTGTAGGTTGGGTCGGGCCTCGCTAGGCTACGGGGTATCAGCCCAACACTGGGCCTCAACAGACTTATACGTTATTTAAACGCCGAGTGTTGGGCTGGTAAGTCGTAGCCCAACCTACGAATTTTCTTTCACCCAGACTCATCAATATGACGCCACGCATTTTGAATTTTCCAAATTCAAGACTATATTGTCTCTTTGATTTACGCTAACTCATCTATTCAGATGTCCACAGCGTAAGTATCAGATAATGCCAAGGTGCAAGTTGCAACATAGTTGGGACAATGTAAGCAAAGCCATATTGAGGAGCCACCATGAAAACCGCCCTGATCATCCACCACGTAGCTTTTGAAGATGCAGGCAGTTTTCTTGCCCTGCTGAAAGAGCAGGATTTTGCTATTCAGGAAGTTAACGCCTGTACCCAGGGCTGGGCGGCGCTAGACCCGCTGGCTGCTGATGTTTGCATCGTGCTGGGCGGCCCCATCGGTGCCTACGAGGATGACAATTATCCCTTCTTGCTGCAAGAGGTATATTTCTTGCAGCAACGCCTGCATGCGGACTTGCCCACGCTGGGCATTTGCCTGGGGGCACAAGTGATGGCGCGGGCGCTGGGGGCCAGTGTCTATCCTGCGGCTACTAAAGAGATAGGCTGGTTTCCGCTCAAGATGACGAACGAAGGCAAGGACACACCAGCACGGCATTTTGATGCGCGGCATTGCAATATGTTTCATTGGCATGGCGATACCTTTGATTTACCGGTGGGTGCGCAATTGCTGGCATCGAGCGAGGCTTGCCAGAACCAGGCATATAGCTGGGGCAAGCATGGGCTGGCATTTCAATGCCACCCTGAAGTCACGGCATCAGGGCTGGAAGCCTGGTATGTCGGCCATGCCTATGAAATGGCGCATGAGAATTTATCGGTAACACAAATGCGCCAGCAGGCCGCTGCCCATGCGCTGGACCTGTCACATCAGGCGCGTTTGTTCTTTACCGAATGGCTAAGAGTGTGCGGGGTGTGATGCTGATTTAAAAACGGTTTCGCATAAATCTTCGTTGCTCAGTTACTCACCACGGTTGTTGGGCAAATTCCTCCACCAAAAAATCCAGCAAGGCACGCACCTCAGGTGACAAGTGGCGGCGTGAAGGGAAGAGAGCGTAGATCGTCATGGGCGGTGCTGTCCATCCCGGCAAGATGATTTGCAAATCACCTTTCTCCAGATGGTCTGCCATCAGATAAGTCGGCAGCAGGGTAATGCCTGAGCCAGCCAGCACTGCCTGCAGTAATACCGTCGCATCATTGGCACTGAAGTGGCTGGCGATATCGGTTTGCACGGCCTCATCCTCACGCTGGAAGCGCCAGGTATTACGGCCATAATTGGCATGGCTTAAACAGCGATGAGCAGGCAAGTCTTGTGGGTGCGCAGGCAAACCCGCTTGCCGCACATAGGCAGGCGCAGCCACCAATACTGAATCACAGATAGCCAGTGGCCGCGCTATCAAGAGAGGGTCAGGCTCGCTGCTGATGCGTATCGCCAGGTCTATGCGCGCTTCCACCAGATTGACGGTGCCGTCACCGACATGCAAATCGATCTTCAGCAAGGGATGCAGCGTCAAGAACTTGCTGATAACACGCGCCAGGTGACCAAAAGCGAATGAGTTACTGCAAGTCAGGCGCAATTGCCCGCGCAATTCTGCATCATCGCTGCGGGTTTCTTCTTCTATGTTTTCCATCAGCGCCAGCATTTGCTGACTGCGGCGCAGGCATTGTTCTCCGGCATCGGTCAGCGTCACGCTGCGCGTGGTTCTTTGCAGCAGGCGGGCATTGAGCCAGCTTTCCAACTCACTCACATAGCGCGTCACCATGGCGCGCGACATGTCCAGCTTGTCTGCCGTGGCACTAAAGCTGCCACTGGTCGCCACCTCGCAAAACACCCGCATCGCCGTCAGTCTGTCCATGATTCATCCACTATTCAGTAGTTATTTGTTCGAATTTTGAAATAGTTATGTGCATTTTAACGTGTTTATCTGGTTAAAAAATGAAATTACACTGCAAGCACTGAATCGCTGAAGGTTCATAAGCTGATACTTGACTGATACCAATCTGGAGCCCACCATGCTGCGCACTACCATCTTAGCCACTACCCTTGCCGTCACTTTCGCCTCTGCCGAGGCAGCAACACCCTTGCAAGTCAAAGTCTATAACGCTGACGGCAATAGCTTTAATGTTAATTCCACCCTGGTCTATGGCGAAAAAGAAGCCATGGTCATTGATGCCGGTTTTACCCGTGCTGATGCCTTGCGCATCGCCGCCAATGTGCTCGACAGTGGCAAGCAACTCAAAACCATACTCGTCAGCCAGGCTGATCCTGATTATTATTTTGGTGTAGAAGCATTGAAAGAAATCTTCCCGCAGGCAGATGTAGTCGCTACACCAGCCGTGCTGGAAAAACTGACAGCCAAAGTTGCTGGCAAAGTCGCCTTCTGGGGCCCCAAAATGGGCGCGAATGCACCGCGCACACCAGTCTTGCCAAAAGCCTTGAATGGCAATAGCCTGACCGTTGATGGCCAAGTGGTCGAATTACGCGGCAACCAGGGTTTGCTGGCACACCGCCCTTATTTCTGGATACCATCCATCAAAGCCATCGTCGGCAACATCGGCGTATTTGGTAACTTGCATGTGTGGACAGCAGATACCCAGACCGTGGCAGAACGCAGCGCCTGGATAGCGCAACTCGATGAAATGGCTGCCCTGCAACCAAAGATTGTGGTACCTGGTCACATGAAGTCTGGCACAGCAGTTGATATCAGCGCCATTACTTATACCAAGGCATATCTGCTGTCATTTGAAAAAAATGCAGCGGCCACCAAGACAAGTGCAGAACTGATTGATGCCATGAAAAAAGCCTACCCTGATGCGCCACCTGGCTTGTCGCTGGATATTGGTGCCAAGGTAAATAAGGGCGAGATGAAGTGGTGAGCTTGCGTAAATTAATTTACTGAACAGCCTCTGAGCATGGCGAACTATGGTTCGCCATGCCGCCAACATGTAAAGCGATAAGAAAATGACCAGCCTGGACATCATCAAAAGCACTTACGAAGGCAAGACCTCTGAAGAAAACGGCAAGAAGCTCCAGCACTATCTGGCTGCAGACGCCAGCTGGACAGAAGCACAAGGCTTCCCCTATGCGGGCACTTACACAGGCTTTGCTGAAATAGAAAAAAATGTCTTCCATCGCCTTGCCACAGAATGGGTAGGCTATAAATTCACAGTAGAAGATTATGTCGCCAGCGGTGACAAGGTCGTGGCCTATGGTACTTACAGTGGCACGCACAAGGTGAGCCAGAAATCCTTCACCGCCAGAGTCGCCCATCTATGGCAATTAAAGGATGACAAGATCATTCGCTTTGAGCAGTTTGTTGATAGTATTCCTGTTGTTGCCGCCACTAGCTGATCGCTCTTGATCATCTGAAAAAAATGCGTATCACATTGCTTTTTACTTTACTTTTTTCTTTACATTGCGCTGTCGCAACAGGGCAAGAAATCACTCGTCCTTCATTATTCACGGGCAGTAAAGAACAGATAATGGAGAGAATGGCTAAAGTATTTCCAGAGGCTGTAGCAAAAGAATTTGAGTATGACGGAAAATCTTTTATCTCTGTGATTGTGGATACAGGTTCAGGTACTTACCGCAAAGAAGTATATTTGTATTTGAAATCGAAACAGGGAAATAATTTTTCTTTGCTGGTTTTTCGCAGAAGCAATTCACGCGAGATCATCATCAAACAAGAAAATGAAGGAATATCCCTTGTTTCAAGTGCGGGGAAAAAATTGGTTTATTTACCTAAAGAAGGCTTGAATCTCGATTTTGATTCAAGCGAGCAAACTCAATCACAGGATATAAAAAAAATAAGCATTGAATCAGCACCTGCCAAATTCATCCTGGTTCTTTAAGTTTTTTAACTAAGTCCCACGCCGCTCACTCAGTGCCTGCATAATCTCATTCGCCAGACACTCCGCCGCAGGCGAATTATTCTTCCTCCCCTTGATGAGCACGATATCAAGTGGCGCTATGGGTTTCAAGCCTTCCGCCTTACCCAGCCTCACCAAGTGTGCGGGTACGCTGCATTCAGCCAGGGCGGCAATCGCCAGGCCTGCTTCGACCATCGCCAGTATGCCCAGCAGGCTGGGGCTGCTATAGGTTGAGTAATAAGGCAGGCCGCTTTTCTCCAGTGCTGCCAGGGTATGTTCGCGGGCGACGCAGCCTTTTTCATACAAGGCTACCGGCAGCGGGGTTTTCTTCCAGGCGGCATGTTTTTCTGCACCTACCCAGACCATGGATTCACGGCGTATGAAGGCCCCATCCAGATCTTCATCCCGGGTGACAAAAGCCAGGTCGATCACACCTTTCTTCAGCAAGGGTTTCAGCAAGATACTCTGCAGGCACACCAGTTCTATTTCGACGCCACTGAATCTTTTTGAAAATCTCTCCAGTACGGCTGGCAGTAGCGAAGACACATAATCATCGGGTGAACCCAGCACCACCTTGCCCACCACTTCTTGCGTGCGCAAGGCGCTTAGCGCTGCCTGTTCAGTCTGCAACAACTGGCGCGCATAGGGCAACAGGGTTTCACCTGCCAGTGTCAGGGCGATGCACCGTGTATGCCTTTCAAACAGAGGCTGGCCCAGGCTGGTTTCGAGTTTGCTGATCTGCATGCTGACTGCAGCCTGTGACCTGTGCACAGCTTCTGCCGCGCTGACAAAGCTCAGGCGTTCTGCCGCCAGCACAAAGGTGCGTAACTGGCTGAGGTTCAATTCAGGGAATGTCATGGTTCATGTTTTCGAAAGTATGACTTCAATTTAATCAGCTTGTCTGATGCATGGACAAAATCCATGATAGCGCAATAGTCAACCAGAGAGCAAAACATGTCTGCGCCATCAGCCATCATCCCGTACAACCGCAAGGCCACCATGGCTTACATCTTCGCCATGCTGATGCTGGCGACCCTGGGTATCTTTATTCATGAAGCTGGCCTGGATGCGGTGACCACTGTGTTCTTTCGTTGCATGTTTGCCGCTATCGCGCTGGCACTGTATTGCGCTTGTAAAGGCATGTTTGTCGCTGTCAATTTTTCCCGCAAGAACCTGGAACTGGCAGTATTTGGTGGCGTGCTGATGGTGGTGAACTGGGTCACTTTTTTTGCTGCCATACAACGCATAGGCATCTCTGTCACCACCATCGTCTTTCACGTACAGCCGTTTATTGTCTTGCTGCTGGGGGCAGTATTATTCCGTGAAAAGATCGCTGCCAACAAACTGGTATGGATATGCCTGGGTTTTGCCGGGCTGGTTCTGGCCTGCGGCTTGCAAGTGAGCGGAGTGCAGATGAGTGGAAAAATAAATGAGCAATACCTGACAGGTTTGCTGCTGACACTGACAGGTGCTTGCTCCTATGCTGGCGTCACCCTGACCACGCGCGCCATGCGCAATATGCCAGCGCCTCTGATTGCATTAGTCCATTGTCTGGTTGGCCTGCTCTTGCTGGCGGGTCTGATCACCATTCCGGCTGATGGCATCAGGGTGCAGCAATGGGCCTGGCTAATAGGTCTGGGCCTGCTGCCTACCGCACTGGCCTATGTATTGATTTACAGCGCACTACCCCAAATGCCAACCACGGTAATTGCGGTGCTGACCTTCATCTATCCGGCGGCGGCAGTTGGTGTGGATTATCTGGTGTATGGACAACACATCAGCCTGATGCAAATGGCTGGATTGATGCTGATCGTGCTGGCCAGCCTGGGTGTTAATTTGAACTGGTCTTGGTATGCAGTCAGGCAAAAGCTGGCTGCCTTGTGAAGCTGAGGGTTTGTTCATTTTTGCCTGCTTATCTACGTCTATGCAGGGTCGCCCAAGGCACTTCATGATCATGCTTGCCCGCGACAATGACGTTACCATCTATATCCGTTACCCCACACAAGCCCACTCCCTGCGCTTTGAAACCCAGGCGTTCCTGGTGTTCGCTGTAATCAATGCGGTCGTGATGATGGCCGTGGAAGCTGCGGCTCACGCGCATGCTGCGTGCCAGTTCATCGATAGCAGCAAAGCCGTGCGGGTGGGCACTGGGAGCTTCATGCGTCACCAGGATGTCGGCGCGCTGGCTGGCCAGGTAATTGTAGTCAGTGGGGAAGATGGAGCTGTAATGCTTGCGTGGCAAGCCATTGCGCCAGCGGTTTTCCTTGCCTGCCTTCTGCGTATATTCTCTTTGCGTCTGAAACTTCTTGACACCCGGCGGCATCCAGATATGACCACGGAACACACCACCCAGACCAGCGATGCGGTAACCGGCAATCTCTGCCACGCGCCCATGCAGATTGCGGCCAGCCAGGGCTGAGCCAAACAGGTGGTCATAATCGGCATCAGTATCGGTGTCGTGGTTGCCGTGGATATACCAGACTTCAGTCAGGTCGACGATAGCGGTCAGTTCCACTTCCAGCGGCTTGCGGGCTTGCAAATCGCCCAGAAAGACGATGGCGGCAGGACGCTTTTCCAGCACTGCATCGATCACATGCTGGAAATTGCCGTGGGTGTCACCGCAAAAATAAATGGCTTGCATCATGGTGCATTAAAATAGTGACGCTTCAAAGACTGCGCCGCATGAGTTCAGATGCAAAGAATATACCCGAGAAACAAATTCAAATAAGATGTAAGCCTAAATATTTTTCGAAATATTCAATTTGTAGAAAAAGGCATTTATGTTTTCATGGAAATGGCTATTCGCAGCAATCATCCTGATCTTTGCTGTCCAACACTGGCGCAACCGGCCCTTGCCAGTACCGCCTGGCAGCATCGCCCCCAATGAACCTGTGCAAACCATGCTCAGTTCTGGCAAGACTTACGACCAACACAATTACAAGCTGACCGCGCTGGCAGACTTCACAATAGAGGCACGGGTCTTGTCCAAGCAGACCTATTCATCAGACCGCGAAGCCGATCTTGCCCCTGTTGACCTGGCGCTGGGCTGGGGGGCGATGTCAGATACTGCGGTGCTGGATCAATTGTCGATAGGGCAGAGCAACCGTTTTTATTTCTATCGCTGGGAAAAACAGCCGCCGCGTCCACCCACGGAAATCGCCACCCATAGTGCCAACATGCACTTGATCCCCACTACTCCCGCGCTGGAAAAAATCATGAAGGACGTGCGCGTCGGCCAGGTCGTCAAGATACGCGGCCAACTGGTTGAAGCCAAAGCCGCTGACGGCTGGCACTGGCGTTCATCCTTGACCCGCGAAGATACCGGGGCTGGTGCTTGTGAATTGATCAGGGTAGAGGCGATCGAAGTTAAATGAGTTGACGATGAGTTGGCAATGAGTTGGTATTGAGTAATAAATTTACAAATTAGTGCTGTTATGCGGTGCCTGGAGGATGAAAATGCAGTACTTTGTCCAAAAATATAGCACTAAGTACTAAAATTGACGACACTTTGAAACTCTATTTTGCTTGCACTACCTTCCCTTGCTCAGCGTCAATGCTATGTTGGGGGAGATGCAAGCATAGACTGGTGAGCACGTACATATTCGCTCTTGCTCAGCAGAATAATAATTCAAGGAAATGCTCATTATGCCTGTTGCTTCTACTGTCGTTTTTTCTTTTACTCCCACACGATATATCGCCGCGCTGGCAATCATGCTGGCGTCGGTGAGTGGCCAAGTGTCTGCCCAGACGAATGCGCCAGCCAGCGCCCCAGCAAGCTCATCTGCCAGTGCCTCCGCGAGCGCATCTGCAACCAGTACTGAAGAACTACAAAGTGTAGAAGTCAAAGCCATCCGGGATCCCGCCATCATGCCGTATAAAGTGGCGTATGAGCTGATGTCCAAAGTGCGTGCTGCAAGCAAGGACAAAGTACAAATATTGATACGTATTACCTCGGCCAAATCCCACGCACCGGTACCCAACCTGAATATTTACCTCGACGGTAAAAACACCCATCAACAACTGGAAATATCAGCAACCGGCTTCATCAATGTCCCACTGGATCAGGCTGCCTATGCCGATGGTGCCGAGTTTGTGACCAACCAGAAAAAAGGCTCGATGGAAGTCAATATCCTGCTCTTGCCCAAGCTGCCGCAAGATGTCTTTAAATATGCCGACATCAGCGAGAGTATCGAAGCCGCCCAACTGGCCATCAAAGAACTCGTGCCCTGGTATCTGCGCTTGTTCATGCCATCAGTGAATGGCATAGGGATTTGTTACGCTGAGCAAAACCAGACTGTGCTGGTGAAAGGCAATGAAGAGCAACATCTGCCAGCAAATAGTGATGCTACCGACCCTCTGAAAAACAAAGTCCATTGCGCAAGATTTGCAGCCAAGGATGCCGCCAAAGAAAAAGGTAACCTGATCATGCCAGCGACTGGCTGGCAGGCGATTTATATGTAAGTCTTGCCAGAGGTTTTATGCGCCAGGTGTCCATATGCACCTGGCATTTCAAAGCATTGCAACCGCATTGAGCGACAGACAAGGATTTTTACCTCATCACTTCTTCCGCGCAGCGATGCGTTCTTCAAGAAACTTTGTGACCACAGGGTCGTTATTGCGCAAGTCCCATTTCCCGGCATCGACAGAACTGAAGTAAGACATACACATGGATGCCTTTTGCCTGTCTTCGCTCAGCATGGTAATTGAAGCTTCCACAGTTTTGAACTGGGCATCCACCAAATTCTTCACGCCAACCTCAAAAGTATTCTTGATTGTTTTTCTATCCGCTTCCGGGGTTGCCGGATTATCGATAAACGCCATGATTTCTTGTTGGACTATCTTGTTTTCGTCAAGAAAGCGCTGATGTCTTTGCTTCCAGGCAGTCACAGCCTTTTCGCCAGCGACCCTGACTGGCTCTCCATATTGAGAGCACTGAGTCAACAATCTCCCTAGCAATTTTCCACCAGATTCCGGTGATACGGCGGCTGCACCGTAAACCTGTTCCTTATTGTCATATGCCAGCAATTGGGCATAGGTGCTTACACTGACGGTAATCAGCACGGTGGCGAGCAGGCAGGTTTTTAATTTTTTCATGTTGCATTTCAGGGTGAGATTCCTATACGGGACAGGACAATTGAAAGCGACTGCATTTTTCTTTGCAAGTATGCAGAGTATGCCGAGTATGCCTTTACTAAGCCAGCTTTTCAAAATCTGCTACTTTGATACACCGCATAAAAATTTCTATGGGCATGTGCTTGCCTCAAGCTCAGGATACGTTTGTTTTTCGATTTTTTGTTGTACTATGATCATCTTTAAAAAAATCATCATGTCGCGTAGATTTGGCTGCGTTGTATAGGCCTGAGGGCATATTTCTTTGTAGCCGTTAATTTCTATAGGAATGTTCATGAAAATATCTTTAGCCCTGCTTGCAGTATGTGGCATCGTAATGTGTGGACCAGTGCTTGCAGCAGAGGACTTCGCTACTTCCGTACAAAAAGTCGCCAGCTCCCGCGTCAACAGTGGTGCCATTCCCGGCCTGGTAGTAGCAACCATCAACGGGCGAGAGCAAAAGATACAGGGCTTTGGCCTGGTATCAAATGGCAAGTCCCAGCCACATCAGCCGGATGCCAACACCGTCTTTGAAATTGGTTCGGTCAGCAAAACTTTTACTGCATTATTGCTGGCAGATATGCAGGTGCGGGGTCTGGTCAAACTTGATGATGCCGTAGCAACTTTGCTGCCAACATACACTATCCCGCAATATCAAGGGCGCGCCATCACCTTATTGGACCTGGCCACCCAGACGTCGGCTTTGCCGCGCTTGCCTGCCAATCTCATGCCAAAGCAAGCGGATAATCCCTATGCCGATTACACAGAAAATAATCTGCGCGACTTCTTGCGTAGCTATCAACTGACGCGCGCACCTGGCGCAAAGTATGAATATTCCAACCTGGGTTTTGGCTTGCTCGGCCAAGCGCTGTCTACGCATGCAGGTAAGTCTTATGCAGAACTGGTACAGGAACGCATCGCCAGGCCGTTAGGCATGGCTGACACCGGCATCACCCTGACTACCTCTATGCAAAGCAATCTGGCGACAGGTCATGATGCACAAGGAAAATCCGTAGCCAATTGGGACATGCCCACCCTTGCCGGAGCAGGTGCATTGCGCTCGAGCGCGCAAGACATGCTGCGCTATTTGCAGTCACACATGCGCAGCAAGGATGTGAAAGTACCTGCAGGTTTGCAACTGGTACAACAGCCACAACGCCCTACTGGCATGCCAGGTTTGCAGATAGGTTTGGCCTGGCATGTGCAAAGCGCACGCGGGCAAACCGTGGTCTGGCATAACGGCATGACGGGTGGTTATGCATCCTTTATCGGCTTTACTGCAGACGGCCAGCGCGGCGTAGTAGTGCTGGCAAATGCCAGTGTCAGCGTTGACGACATAGGCATGACAGCCTTGCTGCCCGCTGCACCTCCTGCCGATGCCAGCAATACAACCAGCGACAAGCTCAGTGCAAAACAACTGGCAGAGTACACTGGTCGTTATCAACTCGCACCAGGTGCCATCCTCAATATCAGCGCCGGGCAGGATGGTTTGCTGGCACAATTGACAGGCCAGCCACAGGCAGCAGTATTCCCGCGCAAGAAAGATGAATTCTTTTACAAAGTAGTAGACGCCAGCCTGCAATTTGAGCGTGATGCCAATGACAAAGTCCTGTCGCTGACTCTGCATCAAAACGGCCACGCCTCACCCGCACCCCGCATAGGCGACGCAGCCCCTGAGGCGGCCAAACGCACAGAAATACAACTCCCGGCTGAACAGCTCAAGCAATATGCAGGCAGCTACACCCTGGCACCCGGCTTCAAACTCATCATCAGCGAAAAGGCTGGGCAACTGTATGCCCAGGCCACAGGCCAGGGCAGCAATCCTCTCTTTGCCGAGGCAAAAGACAAATTCTTTTTAAAGGTAGTCGAAGCCCAACTGAGTTTCCTGCGCCAGGCTGATGGCAAGATCAGCGGCCTGGTCTTGCATCAAAATGGCCGCGATATGCCGGGGCCGCGTGATGCTGATTAATTCTGATTTACCTCATGCCTATTATTTGAATTAGCATTTTTTTCAAAATTTGAAGTGAGTAATCCCCAGAGAACTTACACTTCACATGCAGCGCATACACACTTCACATAGCAAGGCTAAGCTGGCGCATTTCCACTAAGGCCATTTGGCTGCGCTTACCGATGTCTTCTTTGCTGGCCCATGTCGCCGCTGGCCTGACGCTGTATTTTTGTCGCAAGGGTCAGCTGCCACGGCTGCATGTCAGCATGGCTTTGCCGGTCTTGCTGGCGATTGCACCTGACTTTGATTATTTTGGTATCTGGTTTTTTCATTTGCGCTATGAGCAGCGTTTCACGCATTCACTGCTGTTTTGTCTGATGACAAGCTGCGTTGCTTACTACCTTGTACGTCGCATGGGGTGGCAATTCTCTGATATGCCGGGTTTTCGGATTCTGCTGCTGGCTGCATGCTCGCATCTCGTGCTTGATATGTTGGTGGGGCGGGCTTTGCCTTTGTTGTGGCCTTTCGTGGCTGTCGAATTTTCGCTGCCTCTGGTGTTGTTGCCAGGCGCATCACACACTGGGCTTATCAGTTACGCGTTCTGGCGCAACCTGATCATTGAAGCATGCCTGCTCTTGCCCATGCTGGCGAGCATGGTGATGCTGGTGCGACGCTTGCCTGTGCGCACTTATATTCCAGAAATCCTGCTGGTGCTGACCATGTGGTCGGGGCTGGCTTTTGCCGGAGGGAAGCTGGCAGCTCTTTGATTGTTCACGCCAGCATCATGGTAAATTTTTTAATCAATACCTTGTTTTTAGTGACAATACCACTTTAGTTAATTGTAATTATTGGTATTGTTATGGTATCTGAATTGCGACAGCCATTTTATCGTCACGCCCCTCAGTTTTTTCTTTCCAAAGATCAATTCTCGCAATTGGACTCTTCTTTTGTAACAATATTTTCTTTCCAAAAAAACCACTTGACCGCCTGATATTTAAGCAACATCGTAGGCTCAGGTTTCTGCTCGGAATGGAACCTAAATCACGAAAATGACCCCGAACAATTGGGGCATTCGTTTATTCAAACCTCAGGGGGAATAGGATGAGACAAAGAATTGGAAATCGCGTTAATCACCTAATGCTAGGGCTGGTCGGCAGTATGCTGGCGGCTTGCGGCGGGGGAAGTAGTACTAGCAATTTGACAGATACACCCAAGACTGGCGCGCACATGGCGATGCCGCCAGCACAGATGGGGGATAGCAGTTGTGCTGTATGGAGTAACACGCAAGTTTATACGCAAGGCAATTGCGTCACCTATCAAGGCGTAACGTATAAGGCCAAGTGGTGGACGCAAGGGAATGTGCCGGGTACTGAGCAGTGGGGGCCTTGGGAAGTGAGCGCGGTCACGCCCACGCCAACGCCAACTCCTACACCTACACCCACACCAACGCCAACACCAACGCCGACTCCTACCCCAACGCCAACACCAACACCTACTCCGACGCCAGCTTGCGCACCGTATGTTGCTGGCACCAGCTATCTGGCAGGCAGCGTCGTCAGCAATGCGGGTGGCGTTTATCGCTGTGATGTGGCAGGCTGGTGTTCGACAGGCGCATCTGCCTATGAACCTGGTGTAGGTTGGGCCTGGAGCACTGCATGGACTGCGGTAACGTCCAGTGCCTGCACGACGCCAACGCCGACTCCGACACCAACTCCGACTCCGACTCCGACACCAACACCAACACCAACACCAACACCAACACCAACGCCAACGCCAACGCCAACGCCCACTCCGACCCCTGTCGGTGGTCGCGAAGTTGGTTCGTACTTTGCACAATGGGGCGTGTATGGTCGTGCCTATGAAGTGGCAGATATCCACACCACGCAGACGCCAGTGAATGGGGTGCAGACCAGTGTTGCTGATCAACTGACATTCATTAACTATGCTTTCGGCAATGTATATGCCAAAAATGGCGGCTATGAATGCGATATGGTCACCAAGGCAGAGACGGGCAATAACAACCCGCCTCCAGCCGATGCCGGTACCGGTGGTGACGCCTTTGCCGATTACCAGCGTCAGCCTGCACGCACCGTCGATGGAAAAACCATACCGTGGGATGCCAAGCTCACTGGTAATTTTGCGCAACTGAAATTGCTCAAGGCGGCGCATCCGAACCTGAAAGTGTTCATTTCAATCGGTGGCTGGACCTGGTCCAGGTATTTCTCTGCGGCGGCAAAAACCGATGCCCTGCGCAAGCAATTGGCGAAGTCTTGCGTCAAGCAATTTATCGCAGGTGACTTGCCTGTGCAAGATGGGCGCGGTGGCCCGGGTGCTGCCAAGGGCGTTTTTGACGGTATCGACATTGACTGGGAATATCCAGGCGGTGGTGGGCAGTCATACAATACCTTTGATGCTGCCAATGACAAGCATAACTTCACCTTGTTGATGGCAGAGTTCCGCGCGCAATTGGATGCGCAAGGAGCCATGGACAGCAAGCGTTATGCCTTGACAGCAGCAATTGGTGCGGGCACTGAAAAGATCGCCCAGACCGAGCCTTCGCTGTATAGCCAGTACATGGATTGGGTAAATGTCATGACCTATGACTTCCATGGCGGTTGGGAAAACACCACCAACTTCCATTCACCGCTGTACCATGACAGTGCAGACCCATCCACGGGTGTGCTTGCCAAGTACAATAGCGATGACGCCATCCAGGCTCTGGTCACAGCCGGTATGCCACGCAATAAAATCTTGCTGGGTATTCCGTTCTACGGGCGTGGCTGGAAGGGCGTCAGTGCCGGGCCAAATGGAAACGGGCTGTATCAGGCAACTGGAGGAGCTGCACCCGCCACCTATGAAGCAGGGATAGAAGACTACAAGGTCTTGAAAAACAAGACAGGTACGCGTACCCTGCATCCGGTGACCAAGCAACTGATGCTGTTGACCAATAATGGTGAATGGTGGAGTTACGATGATCCGGCAGTGATAGGCATCAAGATGAAGTATGTGCGCGACCAGAACTTGCGTGGCGCATTTACCTGGGAGCTTGATGGCGATGCCAGCGGTGCTTTGGGTAGTGAAGTCTGGAAAGGGCGTTAATCCTGACTTGAAGTAAATGGCTGCGGATGTGATGATTATATAAAATCACATCCGCAGTTTTTTCAGCGAGAGGAAAGCAAATGAATGCACAACTCGGTTTGCACGTACATGCAAAAACAACCCAGACGATGAGCGATGAATGGCGTCGCTGGATCGCAGAAAATCTGCTTCTCGGCGCGCATCCTGCAACCCTGGAAAATGTCTTGCAAAAAAACGGCTACAGCCTGCATACGGCAAGGCTGGAAATCAGTGCGGCTTTGTCCAGTCCCTATTTTCAGGGGGTGCAAAGACTCAAAAATCGTATCGACAAGCGTGACTGGGTATTGGCCATCACCGCCAAACTCGATCAGATAGAGCCAATGACGCTGGAGCGAAAACAGCAGTTATCCGGCGAGCAGTTTTTGCATGACCATTATCAGCAAAATCGCCCCGTCATCATTACCGGCATGCTGGACGATTGCCCTGCGCGCAGCCGCTGGAACCTGGCTTATTTCCGTGAGCATTATTTTGAGCGCCAGGTAGAAGTACAATTTGGCCGCAATAGTGACGCCAACTATGAAATGAACAGCATCGCCCACAAGCGCCAGATGCGCTTTGGTGATTATGTCGATCTGGTGGAAAAGAACGGCCATAGCAATGACATGTACATGACCGCCAATAATGATTCCAGCAACCGCAAGGCACTCAATGAACTGTGGGAGGACGTGCCCTCATTGCCAGAATATCTGAAGACAGACCAGGGCAAGCAAGGCTTTTTCTGGTTCGGCCCGGCGGGGACCATTACACCTTTTCATCATGACCTGACCAATAATTTCATGATGCAAATCATGGGGCGCAAGCGCGTCAAGCTCATCGCGCCATGTCATCTCGCCAAGCTGCAAAATGAACGTCATTGTTTTACGCCAGTGGATGGCCGCAATATCGACCTGACACGCTTCCCTCTGATGCGGGATGTGCCTGTGCTGGAATGTATATTGGAGCCAGGCGAGATATTGTTCCTGCCTGTGGGCTGGTGGCATTACGTGGAGTCACTGGATATTTCTGTCACCATCGCCGCGACGAATTTTCGTTGGGATAATGATTTCTTTAGCAATTACCCGACTAATCACGATTTCTGATCAACCATCTCTCGTAAGATAACTGCGGAAAACTGCGCTTCCAGTATTCACTTGTTTAGTTGAATAACAATGTGAATGCTGGAGCGAAGTTTCTTTTTTAGGATCACTAATCTATGCGCCGTCCGTCATCTGACAGGCGGCGCATTTCAACACTAAGGCAAAGTTTTCAAGACAGCCTTGGTAGGTGCCGAGAAATTATAGCCATCATGTTTATCCCAATTGATAGACCAGGTCATGACCCCTCTGAAGCCAGGGTAAGCCTGTTTGGGGACGATGGTGCCACAGTTGAGCAACTTGGTTAAACAGTTCAGCGCATTACTGACATCTGCCGAAGTAGTAAAACCAGAATTGGCTGAGCTGCGCCCGGACGGGACTCCAAAAGCAACCTGGTCAGGGCGCAAACCGGCGAAGGTGTTGCCGCCATAAGTAAAGCCCTCGATCAGCATTTTTGCTGTGCCCACCAATTGATCTGCCGACCCCGCCTTGAGTGCTGCGGTTTGATACGGTGTATAGATATCCCCATTGTTGTAGTACTGCGGATGCAGGATCGTCAATTCATCGCGCAGTGCATTGATGATGGGGATATAAGCACCCCAGATTGAACCATACGAGGTAAAGCCACCTTCCACATACACCCATTCTGGTGCCATCGACAGGTAGAAACTGGAGCCAACTTTGGCCTTAAGTTTCTTGACGGCGACAGGCAGATAAGTCTGGATAGCTGCGCCCTGTGCCACGCCATTTTCCAGATCAAGGTCTATACCATCAAAACCATATTTGCTCATGATGCCGTACAGGCTGTTGGCAAAGTTGGTCGCCTCTGCATCTGAACCCACCGAGACTGAACCATTCTGGCCGCCCAGCGACAACACCACTTTTTTTCCTTGCGCCTGCTTGGTCTTGATATCCGCAATAAATTGTGATTCGCTACCAGCACTCGGGTCTAGTGTAAAACTCACATTGCCACCACCGGCATTGTCGCCAAACGACACGACAATGACATCCCAGTCATTACTGACTTGCGCGATAGGGTAGGTATTGCCGGCGGGGTTGCTAAAGTTATGCCAGTAGCCAACCAGCGCATGCTTGGCCAGGCCAGGGACTGGGGTAGGAGTGGGTGTTGGAGTCGGCGTTGGTGTGGGCGTCGGCGTAGGGGTTGGCGTTGGAGTGGGCGTTGGAGTCGGCGTCGGCGTAGGGGTTGGTGTCGGGCAGGCACTTGAAGTAACCGAAGTCCAGGCACTGGTCCAGGCCCAGCCTACTCCCGGCTCATAAGCGGATGCCCCGGTTGAACACCAGCCCGCCACATCGCAACGATAAAAACCACCCGCATTACTAACTACTCTTCCAGCGACATATTGGGTGCCAGCGACATAGGCAGAACAGCTAGGCGTTGGTGTGGGAGTTGGGGTCGGAGTCGGAGTCGGCGTTGGTGTGGGCGTTGGAGTAGGTGTTGGAGTTGGGGTTGGGGTAGGCGTCGGCGTTGGTGTGGCGTCACATGTTCCTTTGTCCGTCCAGGGTTTGCCACTTCCAGAAGCCCCGCTATTGGTCGCAGGATTTTCATTTCGCGTCCACCAGTTCGCCACATAATTATTGCCGCCCGTACTGACCAAAGCCCCACCATTGTAGGCCGTTGCTGCATCCCAGGCTGCATAGCATGCCGTGGAAGCAACAGCTGGCGGGGCTTGTGGTGGCGTGTTTGCCTGGCCCGTGCTTGCGCTGCCACTACCACCACCGCATGCCACCAGCAAGCTACCGCTCGTCGCACACACCAGCATGTTTTGAATCAGGTTTCTTAAAGTTGTATTTTCCACTGTTGCCTCCCCCATGATTTTGCGAAATTTGATAAAGTTTTTTACTCCCGAAATGCATTCTTGAGACGCTCGTTTTTACTGTAATGAGACGCTCAAGAATTAAGGATGTGTGTCTACATGGTAGGCGTCAACTGGTTTTGTTATTATCTGTCCACTTAAATACCACTTAATTTGCAGGCAACAAAATGGGCTGCAGGCAAGAATCAAATGCCGGATTGATAGCATGTTTTTTTTGATCCCTGATCAGACCAGCCAGGGTGGTTTGCATTAGTGGTATTACGAGATACCAGCGCGGAATTGAGGTATATCGTTTGGCAATGACTATTAGTGCGGTGTTGTTTGCAAGTTCGTGTCGCTATTACCTGCAAGCGTTTAATAAACCGCATACTTCACGACTTCCAATCATTCCTCTGACGATTTTGCTTTCCTGCATTCCCACGAGTTGACTTCACGATGCACCGTTGTTGTAATGATCCAGCACAAATAGGGCTGAGCTGGTATTTATCCCGCCAAGTTTGCGTTTTGGTGTAAGCATCATTCCAATTACCGGAGTACGTTCAATCATGGCAAAAAAACTGGATGTCAATCAAATGACCCGGTCCGCGACGTTCAACCAGACCAGGCGCGGCTTGATGTTTGGCATGGCAGGCTTGTATGGCGCACCGGCACTGGTAATGGCGCAAAACGCAGCATCTCCAAAAAATGCGAATACGCTTTGGTACAGACAACCAGCGTCGTGCTGGGAAGAGGCGCTGCCGCTTGGCAATGGCCGTCTGGGGGCGATGGTTTTCGGACGCGTGGGGCAAGAGCGCTTGCAACTGAATGAAGACACTTTGTGGGCAGGCGCACCTTACACGCCTGATAATCCTGATGCGCGGACAGCATTGCCAGAAGTCAGGCAACTGATCGCCGACGGCAAATTCAAGGAAGCGGCTGATCTTGCAGGTACCCGCATGATGGGCAAGCCACTGAAGCTCATGCCCTATGGCAGCCTGGGGGATGTGCTGCTGACGTTCAGTGGTGCTACGCAGCCCGCACAATATGAACGTCAGCTTGATCTTTCGACGGCAATCAACAGCACCTCATTCCAGACAGACTATGGTGTTTTTTTGCGCGAAACCTTTGCCTCTGCACCAGATCAGGTCATCGTCATGCATATGACGGCGGAACAAGCCAGGTTGGGTATTGAACTGGCCTACCGCAGCCCGCGTAAAGTGAAATATCCTTCCGCTGACTATCATGGCGCCGATGGTTTGACAAAGCAAACGCCTGTTGACTGGCTGAAAACCGAAGCGGCAGAGGTGTTGAGCATGGGCACGACCATGGCTGCGGATGGCAAAGACGCTATCCTGATCACAGGTAGCAATGAGCCTGGCCCCGATGGTAAATCTGGTTTGCGCTATGCCTTGCGTATCAAGTTGCTTTCTGACGGCAAACTTAAGCAGGTCAACGGTGTCATGACAGCCAGCGAAGCGCGCACAGTGACGCTGCTGATCGCTGCCGCCACTAGCTATGTCAATTACCACGATGTCAGTGCTGATCCGGTGGCGCTTGTCAGGCGTCAGACTGAACAGGCGGCAACAAAGCGCTATGAGCTACTGAAGAGCAATCACATCCGCGATCATCAGGCGCTGTTCAACAACATGTCCATCGACCTGGGTAGCTCGGCGCAGGCCGCGCACCCCACGGACATTCGCATTGCCGCTGCTGAAACGACACAAGACCCTGCCTTGTCAGCTCTGTATGTGCAGTATGCACGTTACCTGATGATTTCCTCATCGCGCCCTGGTACGCAGCCAGCGAATTTGCAGGGCATCTGGAATGAAGGCACCAACCCGCCATGGGGCAGCAAATACACCATCAACATCAATACGCAAATGAACTACTGGCCCGCCGACCCTGCCGGGCTGGGTGCCTGCGTTGAACCATTGTTGCGTCTGGTTGAGGATCTGGCAGTGACGGGTGCCAAAACTGCCAGCACCATGTATAAGGCCAGCGGCTGGGTGACACATCATAATACTGATCTGTGGCGTGCAGCTTCCCCCAACGACGGGCCGCGCTGGGGTCTGTGGCCTTGTGGCGGTGCATGGTTATGCAACTCGGTGTGGGATCATTATGATTACAGCCGTGATGCTGATACGCTGGCACGTCTTTTCCCGGTCATGCTGGGGGCAGCAGCATTTTTCCTCGATACCTTGATTGAAGACCCCAAAGGCCGCGGTCTGGTGACATCTCCTTCGCTCTCACCAGAAAACTCGCATCCATTCGGGACATCAGTGTGCGCTGGCCCTGCCATGGATCGCCAGATCGTGCGTGACTTATTCAAGAACACGCTGGAAGCCGCCCGCCTGCTGAAACAACAACCAGCCATGATAGACCGCATCGCCAAGGCTTTACCACGGATAGCAATCGACCAGATCGGAACAGCCGGGCAATTGCAAGAGTGGCTGGATGACTGGGACACACAAGCACCTGACCAGCGTCATCGCCATGTATCACATCTCTATGCCGTGTTCCCCAGTAGCCAGATCAATGTGCGCGATACGCCAGACTTGCTGCAAGCCGCAAAAAATAGCCTGCGTCAGCGCGGCGACCTGGCAACAGGCTGGGGTACAGCGTGGCGCATCTGCCTGTGGGCGCGCATGGGCGAGGGTGAGCATGCGCACGGCATACTCAAGACACTCACTGGCCCCAAGCGTACTTATCCCAATATGTTCGATGCTCATCCGCCATTCCAGATTGACGGCAATTTTGGCGGCTCTGCCGGTGTGTTGGAAATGCTGCTGCAGTCATGGGGTGGGGAAGTGTTTTTGCTGCCCGCCCTGCCTTCTGCCTGGCCATCAGGTGGAGTCAAAGGCTTGCGCGCACGCGGTGGCTTGAGCGTGGATATGAAGTGGCGCGGCGGCAAGTTGATATCTGCAACATTGCAGGGACCTCCAGGCGCTGCCGTACGGGTTAATTATCGCGGCACGAGCATGGATGTCAGGCTTGATGAAAAAGGCAATCATCGACTGCATGTACCTGCGGAAATGGTGTAGTAAGACCTGACCGGTGACATTCGCAGGAAGCTGTTTATTTCTGATTATTTCTGATTATTCCTGATATTTTTCAAATAATTTTGCCAATGTACCCTGACGATCAAGCAAGGCGATTGCAGCTTTCACTTTCCTTGCATCTTCAGATGCTAAAGTTTTTGACAGCAGCATATAGAACTCATCTTTGAGCATCACCTTGGGGAGCAGTTTGACCTGGCCTTCCATTCCGGCGTGGCGTATCTCTGCCAGGATACCGGGCGAGCGGTGACAATAAAAGCGGCCCCTGCGGGCAAGCAGTTTGTTCAGATTGGACTTGGACGAGACCGCACTGGAATCTACCAGCAAGCCACCCAGATCTTTCAAACGGTCATTGATAGCATAGTTGTGTATGGACAGGATGATGCCGTCCTTGCCTAGCTTGCGTATGTCATCCCAGCTTGTCACCTGGACGTCGTCATCAGCCCGCACTGCCAGCAGGTAATTGACCGAGAAGATGGGGGTCTCGATATAATCGAAGAGGAGGGCGCGCTCTTTGGTATGCAGCACGCCGCAAATGGCATCCATGGGGCCAGAAGTGATACGGACCAGTGGAAGCCAGTTTTGATCGCCGACAAATTTGATGCCGGGTTCCACCGCTTCTATGGCCCGCATGATGTCAATACAGATACCACCAACAGCAGGTTTGCCGTCTTGTACTATGGCGATGAATTTTGGGGAAGATGCCTCTTGCGCCGCTGTCCTGATCAGGCTTTGCGCACTGCCGTGCCCGGCAAAAAATAACAAGGCGGCAGCGAGCAGAATAAAGCATCTTGCGCTTTTGATATTCAATACGAAACAAGTCACGTATTGCCTCCGTTTTTATATTTTTTAGCGTCGCACCAGACTTGGTTTAAGGCAGAGCGAATTCTGCGGACGCTTTTCACGATTGTAAGTCAGTGTATGCGCGATGTCTCTGCCATTCAAGAGAGCAGGATTTCATCTGTCAGGCGGACAGCGAAATGGGAATGTCTTTCCCCCAATTCCTGCTACCTACTTCTCAATATGTGCCTTGAACATGCACGTTATGGTTAAAAATGAACTATTTTTAAACATGTCATCTAACGGGTAGCAACTTTTCCACGTCATTACTTGGGAATTTTCCATGAAACTCAAATATGCACCCGTCTTTCTGTCGTCCTCCATGATCTGCTCTGCCGTGTAACACTTGGCTAAGGCAGAGCAGGGCGATGTTCCATGTATCTGGATTGTGCATATACTCTGGAATACGCTATTCCCATTACATGGCCCTTGTTTTCTTTGAGAGCCGGGCAACTTACTTCCTTGATAAGTATGGATCAATTCTGTTTGCAGTTCTCTATCATGTCGTATGATAGGTGATTCCAGGTGCGAATTACTGGCAATATGGGAATGCAAATTCGCCATATTTGAGACATCCTTACAGAAAATAACATGACATTGAACGCCTCTGTGCCGCCCCCAGAAATGACCACCAGAATTTCGTCTCCGCTCCCAGATGCGCAAGCAGATGGTGTATCGGAAATTGTTTTTGAGATACTGAATAAATACTCGGTCAGCCTCAATACGCAAAACTATCCGGCCAGCCTGTATGCAGAATCGCTGCTGTACATGATTTATTGGTTCCATCGCCTGCGTGACCCCATCCGCAAGAATGGCGTTGAAGATAGCGTAGCCAAATACTTGGACGTAGCCAGTGAGTCGGCGGTAGTGAAAGCCTTATTGTCGGATCAGACGCTTAAAACCCAGGCAAAGCAGCGTATTGATCAGGGAGTCATGGTTCGCAAGACTGTTGATGTGCTTGTGATGCGCGGTGGGCAGAATGGCCGGGAATTCCTTGTCTTGGACCGGGCATTTTTTCCTGAAGGCATCGCTCTGCCGGGCGGGCTGTTGCAAGATGACGATGAACATAACGGATTTGGCATTCCAGCGAATATTTTTGCGGCGCTCCGGATAACAGGTAGCAAAGTGTTTGGCGCTGTAGCACCAGAATATGGGATTGCAGAAGCGGGCGAGCGTAAATACTATTTCGTCAGGAACGAGACCGGGAGAGCAGCGGAGAAAGATGCAAGAAACGAAGCCCGCATCTACATGGACAGAACCGTTACGCACGGATATCGCGACCATCTCAAAGAAATTGCTATCCCATCAGATCCACGTCATATCGTGGATACAGTTGGATTTCTGGTAGAGATTTCTGACACCGAAGGCGTTCAGGGCAGGTGGCTGCCTGAGAGCGTGATGACGACGCCGAACGCAAAAGAAGGCTCCTTTGCCTTTGGTCATCACAAGCAGATTGCCGCTGCGCTGGTAGCGAAAAATTTTACAAAAACCCAGGGTATTTCCCATCACGAATGGATACGCGAATGGGTCAGGAACCCGGTAGAGTTATACCGCGAATTGCGCACGCGATTTGAGACATATAACAATAGCCTGGATACCCCAGTGCTGGAACTATTGCCAGTGGTCGATTATTTCCGTAGCCAGATGACGCTCCCGGCGATGGATGAGAAGTGCCGCGATAATGCTGCACTGTCCTTTATGCGTGAGCAGTTGCTGCATAAATTCCATCATGTCACCATACAGAATGGTGCGATGTGTCCGTATGCTCCGACCTTGCGTATCTTGTTCGAAGCAGTAGGCTTTTTTGATGTCGCCTGCCGCACCGATAAGAGCCTGAGTACCCATTTCCAAAAGAAATACTGGTACCGATATGAAGAGCTGATGCGCCGGATTCCTGAAGTCATCATCATTCCGACTTTTGACAATATCTCTGCCACTGACCTCATGAAAATACGGGGTACGCCAGTCTATTTTATCGGGGTATCTACGGAACCTGTGTACGTTGATGAATTCTGGCAGTCCCCACTTGAATTCCTCATCCACGACCTGAACCATGCCTGGAAGATGATGGACATGGACGACCGGTTTTTCCAGCATAGGCCAGAGATCAACAGAGATGAACTGATCAACAAATCCAATGCCTTCATCCGCGAGTACTTCCCGACTATCGCCATTCAAAAGACGGACACGGAAGAACAAAAAGAATTGAAAAAGCTCAAGAAAATTCTGCTGTTCGAGGTGGCTCATGAAGACGCGAGGCCCCTGTTGCCAAACATCGTCAGCGAAGCGCTGCTGGAAGATGAGGGATATGAATTCCCGGATATCGTCGTCCGTTATGATGAGGACGGCAAACAGGCCTATCTGGAACAACGCACCATTCCTGGTATCACTGCACTTTCTTACGTCAGACACAAACTGCAGCATGGCTTCTTTGATCAGACTGATTCGCAAAACATCCAGATAGTCTCGCCCAAGTATCGCAGCGTGGAATGGATAGTCAGAGCGACCGAAGAATTGTTGAGCGAAATGCAGGCGACTATTCCACCCGCTGTGCTAGCCGAAGGTTTGACGGAATATCTGACCCGGCAGGCATGTTCCAGAGGCCCTTCGATACTGCATGCGCCGGAAAATCTGGACCCTGCGATAACAGAGTATGGGGACGGCACGGTTTCAAGAGAATAGACAGCCTCATGATTCGAAATCAACATTGAAGTTGGTAAAAGATATTATATGCTAACCAGCCTTATGCGCTGGCAGCGTTCGGTCGTCCAGCGTAATGTAAAAATCAGTTTTTGCATTAATTCATTTTTTGAACCCTGATTTGAAGCCTTATTAGAAACTTGACGCCACCGATCCTGATACAACTCTCCCATGGACGGCTTGAAACAAGCCAAACGGCAGCAAACATCATAAGTGTGTTCGCCGTCAAGTTACGGTAACACCTCCGTCTCGTTACCTGAAGATACTTATATCACTTACAGTCTCAAGTTAACTTCGAGGCATGGGATGCGAATTGCAGCGATGCTCGGACATCCCATGGAGGGGTAATCTTTACCGTGCCCCATGATGAAATGCAATTAACAGGAGTCTGTCATGACCTATGTTTTCTCTAGTACTCAACCACCGCTGTTGCGAGATTTTCCCGCTATTTTAAGCGTTCCTCAAGCATCGCTAAAAAGCCAAGTCTACACTTCTAATCAACAGCCAAATTCGCCGATCATTTATAACGACAGCCAGCACGATCACTGGCAAACGTATAACTCATTCACAATCAACAGGTATCAGATCTGGCGATTAAATTCTCCTCCTTACCATGTAGCATCTAGCGGCTCACGCACCCATACGGTGACGACAGGCTATGAAGACAGCCAGATGACACAATTCGTGAAGACTATTTCAGCGACTGCTGGCGCTTCCGGATTTGGAATGTCAGCAGAGGTAACAGGTACTCTGCAATTGACTTCAGGCGAGACGCAATCCTGGTCAACATCCACCACTGATAGCACCCAGTCAGAATACGATGCCGCAACCACTTACGTTAGTTGGACGCTGTATGAACATCTGGAAGTTCTGACTCAGAATTGGTACCAATATGAATACAAAGGCGATTCTCCGCCCGGCTATACAAAGCAAGGAGACCCGCAACTGACATTTGTCGAAATCGCTATATTGAATTTCGACGATTCCTTAGCTGACCCGACTGCGCAATTTGTCCCATCGATCAACGCGTTGTTAGCTCACACGGGTGGGAGCCTTCATCCGGTGTGATACGCCATTTTCAAGAAACCTAAACTTGATGGGGGCACTTGGCTGGTAACGAGTGCCCCTGCATGTGGCAAGCTGCATTTGAAAATGGCTCGACCTGCATTCAGGGATTTTTCGACCAGATATCAATGCGGCTGCGTATCGTTGTTAGTCACTTCCGGGTCATAAATACTGATGGTATCATCTCTGAATCTGAGCATGACCAGGATGACTTCTTCTACAGTATTGCGATTGCTTAAGGTCATCATTTTTCCATCGGCTGAAATACTTGGTGTACTTAATTGGTTCAGGGCATAAGGCCTTGACTTGTCAATTCCGAGAAAGACGATGCCTGGTGGTGTTGGTGAAACCAATCGGTAATTGATGACGCTGTCGCCTGGAGGGGACTTCACGGCCGGCGGATGACACACTACGGTAAAACGTCCGTCGGAGGTGGTGTTGGGACCCTGATACGGCTTGGCATTGATCATGACGATCACATCGACTGGAACAAAGATTGGTGCAGGCGGTAGTACGGGGGGAAACGGCTGAACATCTGTTTTTCTGACTGTTGCTTTAGGTGGCTTTTTCAACTCTGTTCGTGCTTTACTCATTATTGTCTCCTGGGTTCATGGGTGGAAAGATAGGTGATATATGACTTGTCCTGATAGCCCATACGGGTCAGTCTGGATTTCATTTTTTCTGCTACATCATATTGTTCTAGACAAATTTTTGAACGTATCCAAGGATCAAGCAAGCGGTAGTCTTCGCTGTGATCAATTTCGTCAGCGAGCAGTTCACCGACCTTGTCGCACTTCAGTGCTGCTGCCTGCAAATCATGGTTGGCCAAGTCAATCTCTGCCGCCAGCATCAGGCTCGCGGCCAGGATGTTACGACTGGTTTTGTCGGCCTGATTTAATTGGTAAAGTGCATTGAGTCTATCCAAGGCTTCTTTTATGACAGGCAATGCTTCGCGGGCCCGGCCCAGTTGCAGCAGGGTGCCTGCAATACTTTGCGTGCTCATTGCCTCCAAACGCGACCATTCATTATTGCGAGGATCGATACGTGTCAGCGCCGTGGCCTGAGCATGCAATTGACGTAGTGGCGCAATGGCGGCACGAGCCTGAGAGGGGCCCAATAGACGCTCAAAACGCAGTCTGTTTAGTTGTACAAAAGCCAGTTGACCCTGCCATACCTTATGGCTGGGTTCACGCGCGATGACAGCCATCAATAATTGTTCGGCCTGAGACAGATCCTCCAGAACCAGCATATTCCTGCCTAGTACCATATTGAGTTGTGCCCGGTGTTGCAATGCCAGCGCAAGTCTGCTGGCCCACAAAGAATCACCGGGTGTCGCTTGATGCAAAGACCTTACGACCTCTAATTCACGTTCATAAATAATCATGGCTTCGTTCAACTCGCCCAGGGATTCTTTTGCGCTGGCCAGCCAGGACAAACTGTTGGCCAGCTCTGCAGCGAGAGTGCGGTCTTGAGGGCGACGTGCGGCAGCGCGTGTTTTCAGCGCGATGGAAGACTGGAATTCGAGTGCAGCCGCTGCAGCATCACCACGCTTGAGTGCAAGTGAACCCAAATTGGTGTGGCCATAAGATTGCTCTATCCAGGCATCGGGGTTTTCGGGATCAAGCTGATGCAAAAGATCGCTGTAATGAAGGTATTGCCGGAAGTGTTGTTCAGCGGTGCTCAAATTACTTTGATCGAGTTGAATTTTTCCCAGCCAGAAGGCGTTTGCACCAAGGTTTTTCAGAACTTCTCCATCAGTTGGCATCAAGGCGAATTGCTGCAACAAAATAGTACGGGCTGCAAGCAATGCGTCGGTGGCAGCGGCAGACTTGCCTCTTGCGATATGCACTTCAGCAATCACTTGCAGCGCTTTGGCGCGCTGTGTCAGGGAGGTCATGTTAAGTTCATCGCCTTCCGGAACGGCCAGGTATTCCAGCGCTTTGGCACTCACACTGTCAAGCAGATCCAATCGACCCAGCGGACGCAGCTTGTCGGCGAAATCGCCTAACATGAATCCCATCAATCCTTCTGCTTGTGCGCGTCGCTGTTGGGCGACAGTTTTTGCACTAATTGCGCTGATTCCCAATATGGTAGACAACAATGCCAAGCCAACGATCATGGTCATTACACCCAGGCGCAAACGCACGCGCCAGCGTGCTTTGCTGCTGGACGCATGGATGAGCGCTTTTTCATCGCTGGTGAGAGAAAATGCATCAAGCTTCAGCAGGCTGTTTGCCTCGTTGAGCGGCATTCCTTGCGGCAGCAGCAAATCAGGCCGACGGCCGGCAGTTACCCAACGCTGAGTATGCACAGCAATCCGGCCCAGCACATGCAAGGCCTGGCGGTGATCACTGATCCAGGTCGCTGCACGTGGCCAGCGACGTAACAAGGCTTCGTGTACGATGCCAAAACTCGACGCATCCGCCACCAGGTCACTGACAAACAGCCGGGTGTCGACCAGCGCATTGACAAGCTCACGTTCAGCCGCAGATTGCAGCCTTTCCCAAGGCGCACGTCTGCTGGTCACTGCTTCTTCATGTCCAGTAACGGTGACCAGCAGCGACAGCACATGCGGCAGTGCCGCCTGTTGTTCACGGCTCAATCCCAAAAACACTTCTTCGGCGCGGTGTCCGATGGCACCATCAACCCCACCAAGATTTTTGAAAACCTCTATCCTCAGTTCGCCCAACGGGCTGCGTTGAAGGTATAACTCATGCAGCGTGTACTGCAGCAGGGGTAATGCATCTGGGCTGCCAGTCACGCTATGACAAAGCAAGTCGTCCAGCCTTGCCTTTGATATTGGATCGATGCCGAAACTGAGCTTGGCCGAGATGGCAGGCAGGCGCACTATCTGCGCTATTTCAGTCTGTGTCGGTGGGGCCAGATCGAAGTGCCCACCGCGTTCCTTGCCTTCAAGCAAAGCCGGATACGCGGCGATTTGCGGATAAAAATCATTGCGGCAGGCAAGTATCAACAGCAAGCGTGGTGAAGTTGCCATTAATGCGAGTGTGCTGACCAACTTCCGCCGTTCCAATTCCGTCACATGAGTTGCGGAAAATATTGCCTCAAAACGATCCAGGAACAAGGCCAGACGATGGCCTGCTGGCAAGGATGCCAGCGCATTTTCCAATTCTTCGATCAGGGAGACAGTGTCGCCTTCCGCAAGCACCTGGCCCAGTGTATGCGCGCTGTGTCCCCCAAACAAGAGGCAATCCGCCACCTCCCAGTCCAATAATGTCGCGCCGAGGTCAGTAAATAATTGCCCCACCGCAGGCTCCCCCAAATCCAGGCTGGCACTGGCAGTAACAGTCAGGCCATCACTGCCCTTGGATAAATGCGGCAACAATCCGGCGCGGATCAGCGAGGTCTTGCCCGACCCACTGGGGCCAAGCACCAAAACCAGGCCGCAACCAGCCTGCGTCTGTTGACATGCTGCATGAACCAGCTTCAGGGTGGCATCGGCACGTCCACAAAAAATAGCCGCATGTTGTTCGGCAAAAGGTGCCAGACCACGGAATGGTGAGCCCTCATGCCAACTACCACTGCTTGTATCGTCAGCCAGGCTGGCGAGGCTTACGGTAGCGAGAGTGCGGTAACCACGTTTGCGGATGGTCTCGATATAGGTGGGATTAGTGGCGCTGTCGCCCAGCAGACGCCGTAATTGCGTAATGGTTTTATGTATCGGGTTGTCGCCAAACACAGTACTTCCCCAGCACTGCTCAAGCAACTCTTCCGCACTAAGAACTTGTCCGGCTTTGCCGCATAGCTGGACAAGGACATCCATCGCACGCGGTTCCATCTGGCGCTGCAGCGTACCGTCCTGCAGTAAATTGCGCGCCCGATCAACTTGCCAGCGACCAAAACGAAACACGGAATAGCGTATTTCAAGATTTTCTTCCAAAAAAAAGTCCTTTAAAAACAAATGCTTGAAATTCAGAAGGTTAAAGGAAGGTATCTCGAACGCAAATTGCCTACAGTTTATCGTTAGCAATAAAGAAATGCCAATAAATTAATTAATAATTTTTTAACTTCATGTAGAGTAATGCACAAAAAGATTTTTATATGCAACTTTATTCCAGTCAGTGCCAGCCTCAAGTTCATTCTGTTCAATTAATGGAGGTAAATGCATTTGATGTCAGCCGGGAGGAAGTGGAGGCAGCGCTTACGCTGATTTTGTCTAGCAGTATTTTTTGCAAGGCACAGCGTAGCTGTCGCCTGCTTAAATATCTGATTGAGAGCAAGCTCAATGGCAGAGTACGCGATACTGTGGAATACAGCATAGGCATCGCTGTATTTGATCGCGATCAGCGCAGCTACGACACCTGCGACGACCCCATCGTCAGAGTTCAAGTCGGTCGCCTGCGCGCTCGTCTGGCCAGCTATTATGCACAAGGCAGCAACAGTGCCGGGCTACATATTACTATTCCTATGGGCAGTTACATGCCAGAGATTTGCAGAAAAATCCAGGCGCCTCATCCATCGTCCCTACACCACCGGCTGATGCTCATACCGCTGCGCAGCATGGAATGCACAGCACAGTCGATAGCCGCGGGCCTCGATGAGGAGATAACACACGGACTTTTCAACGCATTCGGCCATCAGATGATAATGCACAATTCTGAAGCTAGATCGCATTCAGCGGAAATTGAGGTCAGCCACAAACTGGACGGCTGCGTTCGAATTGATGACGACGCGTTGCCAATGTCGGCGCGGGTATCGCTGCGCATGATTGATTGCGCGACTGGAACCATATCCTGGTCGCGTCGGTTTGACTGTCCCATGCCTCTGGGCATTTCACAGCAGGAGGCATTGGCAGATGCCATCTGCCAAGATCTGCTGGAGTATTTTGCACAGGGCGACGCTGGTATCGACAAGATTCAAACCCTTATCAGGGAGATCGCTTTGCATTCTGATCGAAAAACATAGCTTGCGTGTTCATCACTAAGCTGTAAATAGCTACTGCCCCTTGATCACAATAAGCGCTGCTTCCCAGCCAGGGTAACCGGCACCGCTACCACCAACCGTTCCGGAAATTCCAAATGTGCCAGTGGCGTTTGGACGCTGCTCATAGATACGCGAAGTGATGTAGGTGCCTGCCTCCGGGCTTACCAACTGCCATGATCCATTTGGGCTGAAGGGAATAGCGTTGCCTATACCCAGATCAACCAGTGCAAGCACGAGATCATTCGCCCTCGTGCTCGTCTGCGTTGATGAAGACAGTGCCGTCGATGCAAAGCGTGGGCCTGAGCTGGTCGCCAAAGGAGCATCCAGCAAATTTACCGCGTCTGCATTCTGGATTTCCACCACGTGTATGCTGCCCTGATTGGGAATGCCCACGGTCAATGTGTATGCACCTGATGTCGTGGTCTTCACCGCATACAGGTCGGTTCCCATTCCATCTACATAGATACGTCCGAGAGACGTGAAAGAGCTGATATCGGCGTGGCCCTGATTGTCGGACAATGTGCCTGACACGCCAAGCGCATTATTGTTCACGCCTACTGTTACCAGTATCCAGTTGCCTGCAGATACAGTGCTGGACAATTGATGCCTGCTCGTTCCCGCTGTGATCACACCAGAGTATTGCTGGCGCACACTGGGTGGGGTGGATGGGTCAGGGTTGGCAGCGAGGTTAGCGCTGCAGCTTGCCGTTGTTCCTCCATTGCTGCCTGCACAGCTCCATGCCCAGCCGTTGCCAGTAAATGTCACTAGTGATGCAATACCTGAGGAACAAAGCTGGCTGCTGGGTGCTGCGCTGAATGACTGGCCGTTGGCACTGCCACACATGCCATTCACAGGTGTAGGGATAGGCACCGTATTACCACTCAGTTCCAGGGCACCAATATCCTTGCTGGCACCTTGCGGACGTGAGGTATTCAGGATGTCGTCATTGACGGCAAAAAGACTTGGCTGGCTGGCCGTATCCACTGCAGGACTGGTTGCCTGCAAAGAGTAGTCACCTGCGGATGCATTCTTGAATTGCGGGTTGCCAGAAATCGCCAGGTTGTCGCCCAGTGTGCCTGGTGATGGCGCAATTTGACTATTGCTGAAGTACAGGTTCTGTTTGAAGTCGTAGCTGGTGGTGGTGGATGGTGTACTGTAATCAATCAGCCATGTCGTTCCAGGCTGGGTGTTGGGGCCGAAGGCAAAAATATTATTGTAGAACTTGTTGCGTATGCCCGCGCCACTGCCAAAGCCTTCATCCATGATGTAGGCTTTATTTCCAGAAGCGCCGGTCATGGCGTTATACACCGTATTGTAGGCAAACCACATGTTTTGGATCGTGGCGGTTGAGTTGATGCGTATCGGGTACAGCTTCGTACCGGTAATGACATTGTTCCAGCTTTGGGCTTCATAAGTGCCCTTGTGTGTGCTGCCCTGGTCATTGAAATTGATACCGTATTTCGCCGCGTTTTCCAGCCAGTTATGATGTATCCGTATGCCGGTAAAGCCTTGCCAGATGCCGCCATGAGGCAACGTCACTGAGCCCGCACCGCCTTCATTATCATTGAACTGTACTGCCGAACCGCCAGTGATATTGTGTATCCAGTTGTAGGCAACTTCCCAGTTTTGCGCAGTGGTGTCTGCATAGATGCCATGGTTCTGCAGTTCAGATGTACCCGCAATATCGTGGATGTTATTACCTAAGACTTTGTTGCCGTTACCGTGACCAGAAACCCCCGCCGCATTGAGCGTGGCAGAGTTTCCTGCAACCCAGGGGCCCAGCTCATTGTTAACTACGCGCCATGGGCCTGCGGTGTACTGGAAGTTGATGGGTGCAGCATCACGATTAGCACCGCCCGCGATATCCATTCTTAAATTGGAAACCGAAATGTATTCACCCGAAGACCCTGCGATGGCAGACCAGGGGCCCGCGATCCCGCCGGATGCTCCTGCTGGCGTCGTGTAGTGGACATCTTCTATGGCATTGCCATTGATGGGGCCAGGATAAGCAGTGATATGTATCCATGCAGAAGGACTGCCGTTTCTGGCATAGATGCCGCTGCCAAAACGCATCCATGTTTTGTCCTGACCGTTGGTGTCATGCCAGGCACCGCCGCGTATGACGATCTGGTCGCCAGCCTGCATGGCAAAGTAGGCACCTTTCAAGGTACTCATGTTCTGCAGTGAGCGCCAGGGCTTGGCGATATTATTTGCTACCGCACTGGTGTCAGAGCCAGATAAAGAAACGAAAAGGATGCGTCCAGAGCTTGGTGTAAAGCTATTGTCTGTATTCGAAGATGTGCCGTTCGAGACGATTTTCACAGGCAATGCTGCGCCTGCGGGCGTGCTGCCAAGTGATCCTACCTGCACTGTTATTTGCTGCAATCCAGTCCTGGCGCTTGATTTTGAGCTTCCCAAATAGCGATAGTTGGCGACTTCCTTATCGCCTATATAGACCTTTGTATTTGTTCCCAGGTCACTCGCAGTGCCGAAATTCTTCCCGAAAATGGAGAGGTAGGCACCGTTGTTATTTTCTCCACCTGTGGTCGGTCCACTGAGCGTATCGGTATATAAAACTTGAGGTGCAGGGCTTGCGCTTGTTGAAGTTCCGTTCGCGGGGGCAGCGCTCACTAATGTTGAAGCACTTTTTGTTGTTTGTGCCAACGCGTTAATTGAGGAAGGGCTATCGGTGGGTGCTGGTACCGGGGCTGACTGGAGTGCCTGCGGGGTACTTGAAACCGCACTGTCGTTTGCGCCCCCGCATGCACATAGCAAAGTGACGATACTGGCTTGCAGCATCCACGACATCCATTTAACCTTGCGAATTGTGTGCATCACTTACCTCTTGAAAAGAGCGCTTCCTGATTAATCGGGCAGGGCGTTGCCATGATAAAAAATACAAAACAAATCGTGGCAGGTTTCGCATTTATTCACAATCTTAATGAGTTTTTGTTACCAAAATCTACAATTGGTAACCAGGTATCTGATGGTGTCCGGAAAATTCAGATCCAAAGACAAAAAGAGGAGTTGAAATGAAGATGTCGATTTTCTGTCAGCTTGTAGTGGAATGATGGCCACTTGTTCTCCTTGCAAAATCTTTGGAGCATCACACAGCAATAATTAATAAAAAAATGGCGTACCACTAAATACTGAAAGGGAAATCAATCAGAAAAGCGGCGCGATTTCCCAGCCTGCTTGTCCTGATGAGTGTGAGTCGGGAGTGATAGCCGTGTCATTGCCAGGTATTATTCGACGCTGGCACATTCGTGATCAGCTTCCAGAATCATTTTTCAGCGCTGTCGATGACTGCAAGCATTGCGCGTGCCGATGAACCTCCTGCGCTGGCAACGGTCCGCCGTGTCCCATGTAAAAACGCTTACTGCCTGAAACCAGCATTTTTTTCAATTCATCAGATACAGTTTCTGGATTATCTTCGAATGGCGGGCGCATTGCATGACCAGTCCTGATGAGTCCGCCAAGCAATACACCGGATGCAAGTAAATCTCCAACCATTGCGTCCCCGGTATCTAACTGGACTGAAACCGAACCTGCTGTGTGACCAGGAGTGTGTCTGGCTGTGCCAGCCGCTCCGTAACAGGTCAGGTCCAGTACGTCGCCAGCTTGCAATAGAATGTCGGGCGTAAATGGAATGTAAGGCTGCAAAATTAAGCCTGTCTTTAGAAAGATCCGGCCAAACCATCCCGTCGCGCAAAAAGTCATCTTTTTCTTTTGCTGGTAATAATCTAGGTCTCCCTCATGCGCAAGAATCTGTGCCCCTGACAATTCGCGCGTCCGTGCAGCACTTCCCGCATGATCTACATGAGCATGGGTGATGACGATGAGTTTAATGTCGCCGAATGAAAGGCCGCGTTTTTTTAGTGCATTTCCTATTTTTGATTCTGATCCTGGCAGACCGGCATCCACCAGGATGCAGCCAGTTTCGCCAATAATGAGGTGACAGTTAATCATCCCGAAGGGTGCAATGGCAATTCGAATAATTTGAGGCGAAATCATGGCAATACTTTCCTTGAAGAAGAATGGTGTTCTGCCAGCCCCTGCTTTGCAGATAAGCTTATTGTCTATCCTCTCCATCTTCACGTACTATGCTGATATCAGCTGTTTTATGGTCAATTTCGTCAAAATTCAAAGATGCTCGTCATGACAGGTTCAAAATCCTTGCGGATAGCCATATTGGTGTACGAAGCCTGTATGGGGTCTCAGGTGTTTGGCATCGCCGATGTCCTGAGGATAGGAATGGATCTCGGTCTGGATATCAAGTCGCGCAAGAGGCCGGCGTTTGATATAGAGCTGATAGGTCTCGCGGGGAAAAGCATCAAGATCGCTGGTGGAATTTCTATTGGAATTAAACGCCCTGCAGGTAAATACGATTTACTCATTGTGCCGGGGCTTGAAATAAACCGCCATGTTGACTGGGACAGAAGATTGGCTTCTTTGTCACGCGAGCTTGCGTTCATCAAAAAGACCTTTGCTGCGGGAACTGCGGTTGCTTCCGCATGTGTGGGGGCATTCCTGCTGGGTGAGGCTGGACTTTTAAATGGCCGCAAATCTACAACTGCCTGGCTGTTTGCCTCAGAGCTTGCCCGGCGGTATCCGGCGACCAGGCTACAAGCGGATGCAGTTTTTTTGGAGGACGGCGCAGTCATGACCACCGGAGCAGTCAGTTCATCGTTTGATCTTGCCATCCAGCTTATCAAGCGCACGCTCGGTGCTGAAGTGGCAACTGCCACCGCACGGGTCGCCTTATTGCCAAATCAGCGTGCCAGCCAATCGCCATTTGTCGATAGCGCTTTGATGGAGAAACGCCTACCAGCTTTTTCACAACAATTGCAGCGCTGGTTCAGTGATCGATTGGCTGACGAGTATGACCTTAATCGCCTGGCGCTCGCTTTTCATATAAGTCCAAGCACCTTGCTGAGGCGGATCAAAGTTGAAACAGGGCAATCACCTCTAAGTATGCTGCAACTTGCGCGGGTTGAAAAAGCAAAGCAGTTGTTGAGCAACACGACCTGGAGCATCGCTCGTATTACTACAGAGGTTGGTTATTCCGATGTCAGCAGCTTTTCCCGCTTATTTACGCGCATTGTGGGCGAAACCCCCGCCAGGCACCGACGGCGTTAGAATTTATGGGGGGTATTCGAGTCAATATTGAATTGGCTGAAGGGCTATCTCACTTTTCAGTTCGTTGCAGGCACATTATTGACGGTGAATGGATTTACAAAATTACCTGATACCAATTGTCAGACGTTCACCAAAATAGTAGCTCCATCGCCATCCTTGACGCTGCCAACTTCAACCCAATTGCTGGAACTCATTTCACCCTATTGATGGAATGAGTTCTAATTACGTCCATTGCATTTGACTGTAGCCAAACTTGCCACGTAGCGCGGCTAGTACACATTGGTGCCAGGCATCGTCAATTTTTGGTTTTTTCATTCTGCCGTGCAGGGCTATGTCCGTTTCCGCACAGAACGATATCGCGTCAGATCCCATACTGAAGAAAAACCTATATCCACAGAATCTGACCATGACTATCTTAAGCGACACGCACCCCAATGTGGAAACTGATGGTGTGCCACCACCACCCAAGAAGCGCCGCACCGCGTTCCTGTCACTCTCTGCATGGCGGCAATTCATTGATGTCGCCAAACCTTACTGGCTGGGAGAAGAATGGAAGAGAGCCTGGATACTCCTGGTGCTGCTGATCGTGTTAATGCTGTTTGAAACCAAGTTCGCAGTCATGCTGAACGATCAGGCTGGAGAAATGACTTCGGCACTAGCGGCAAAGGAAGGAGAGCGCTTTTGGGCATCCGTGCAAACCTGTCTGATGGTGCTGGCTTTTGCCGTGCCGACTTACGCGTTTTACTATTACATGCGCGACCTGTTCGCCAACCAGTGGCGACGCTGGCTCAGCGGGCGCTTTCTAGACGGCTATCTTAAAGATCGTAAATACTATGCACTCGGTGCTAATAGTGAACTTGACAACCCGGACCAGCGCATCAGCGAAGATATTAATACCTTTACAGGCAGATCCATCAACTTCCTGCTCATTTTTCTGGGATCTGCCATGCAGCTGGTGGCGTTCAGTGCAGTGCTATGGTCAATCTCGCATTTGCTGGTCGGCGTATTAGTGGTGTACGCCTTCATCGGTACCGGCGCCGCGCTTTATGCATTCGGCAACCCCTTGATACACCTGAATTTTTGGCAACTGCGACGCGAGGCAGACTTCCGTTACAGCCTGATGCGTGTACGCGAAAATGCTGAATCGATCGCCTTCTACCGCGGCGAAGCGCAGGAACGCGCACACATCGACAGCAAGCTTCACCGGGTCATCCAAAACTACGACAAGCTGATCAAGAAGCAGCGTTCTCTTAACCTTTACCAGCGCACATTCAGTCAACTCACTTTGGTGTTGCCAGTGGCGATACTTGCCCAGCAAGTCTTGTCAGGTGAGCTGGAGGTAGGGCGTGCGACGCAAGCGGTCGGGGCATTTGCTGCCGTGCTTGGGGCAGTGGGGGTGATAGTGGAAAACTTTGAGAGTCTGAGCCGCTTCGTGGCAGGCGTAGGCCGCCTGCAGGCATTGTCCGACCTGGTATTGCCCAAGCCAGCACCCGGACCGGCGACTGATGTCGAGACCGTGCGCATCCAGCTACGTCCAGGCACCCGGTTCGCGCTGGAATCAGTCACGCTGCATCCGCCGCAATCGCAGCGTGTACTTATCAAGGAACTGAGTCTTGTATTGCAACCAGGTGAGGCGCTACTCATTACCGGCGACAGCGGTTGCGGCAAAAGTTCGCTATTACGGGCGATTGCCGGATTGTGGCACACCGGTAGTGGCCTCATCCATCATCCGCCGCTGGAGGATTTCTTCTTTCTGCCACAGCAAGCTTATCTACAGATGGGTTCGCTACGCAGCCAGTTGATCTACCCTAGTACGGACTCAGAACTAAGCGACGAGCAGTTGCTGGAGATTCTGGATCAGGTGTATCTGCCGCAACTGGCCGAACGTGTAGGCGGCCTGTCTGCGGTGCATGACTGGGAGAAGTTACTGTCCGTCGGCGAGCAGCAGCGCATGGCATTTGCCCGCATCCTGGTCCATGCGCCCAGCATTGTCATTCTCGACGAAGCAACCAGCGCGCTTGACAGTGCCAATGAATCGGCTCTGTACGCGCGCCTGCGTGAGAGCGGCGTGACGCTCATCAGTATCGCACACCGGCCCGCCGTGCTGAAGCACCATACCCATGTCCTGCACTTGCTCGGTGACGGCGCATGGAAGCTGCATGAGGCGAGCACTTACCAGTTTGATGCAGCAGTAGTCAATGTTGTCATTGATAATAAAGCACAGCCAGTGCCTTCGTTGCAGGCTGCAGCAGCATAAGGAAGGACTGTTAATTTGCATTGAGATTGTGACCCAAGTTCAGCAAGCTATCCTACTTATCTGGATGAGCAGGGGCCAGGAGTGATAGCCATGGCATTACCAGGAATTATTCGATGCTGGCACATTCGCGACCAGATTCCATTAGGCGAGATTGCCAGCCGAAGGGCATCCCCCCGCAACACAGTCCGGCGCTCTCCTTGCGACACTACCCGTGCAGCACTCCCCGTGCAGCACTACTCGTGCGGCACTCGCTGCGCTCTGATCCACAGAGCCAGCGTTTGCAGAGCGACAAACAGTCACTGCCTTTAACTATAATTGATTCGGTGTATCTGGGCAGAGACCTGGCTTTGATAGCATAATTCTTTTAAATCCCGTTCAGTGCATAGGCACAGTATTTTGATCTGCAAGGTGATCGTCTATACGTAGTGAAGGATGTTCTGCTTCAAAAAAATGCAGCTTTTCGGCAGTGTAATAGAGAGTGACATCTTGCCCGATAACCGGCGTAAAGTCTGGTGGAACGCGCGCAATCACTTCCTGACCGGCGAATCGCAGATGAAGAAATATTTCATTTCCTACGGGTTCTATTGCTTCAAGATTGAGACTAAATGATTGGTAAATTCTGTCCTGTTGTGTCTGCTGCCTGAGCAGCAGATCTTCAGGGCGGATACCGACTATGATCTTTTGGTTCAAGAAGTACTTCAGGGATTCAACTTGTCCTGGCAGGCAAGGCAGGGGTAGGCGAGCGCTATCCAGAATGAGCGAAAATTTCGACGTGCTATTGATCTCTTCTGCCAATTTGCCGTGGAAGAAGTTCATGGATGGACTTCCCAGAAAGCCTGCAACGAACATGTTGCATGGTTTTGCATACAGGCGCAAAGGCGTATCTATCTGCTGAATTTTCCCGCCTTGGAAAACGACGATACGCTGGCCCAAGGTCATTGCTTCAATTTGGTCATGTGTAACATAGATCATGGTCGCATCAGAGTCTTTGTGGAGACGGGCGATTTCCATGCGCATGGACATTCTCAGTTTTGCATCAAGATTTGAAAGTGGCTCGTCGAGTAAAAAGATTGACGGTTTCCGGATCAGAGCACGTCCCACTGCGACACGTTGCCGCTGCCCTCCAGACAATTGCGCCGGGCGTCTCTCCAGCAGGTCTTGAAGACCCAGGGTGTTGGCGGTACTTTCTACCCGGTCTTTGATTTCTGCTTTTGACAGTTTGCGCAACTGCAAACTGAAGGCGAGATTTTCTGCGACGCTCATGTGCGGATAGAGCGCATAGCTTTGAAATACCATGGCAATATCCCGGTCTTTTGCGTCTACGTCATTGATAATTTTGCCGTCAATTTCTATCGTTCCAGACGAAATTGACTCAAGACCCGCAATCATTCTTAACAAGGTGGACTTGCCACAGCCTGAAGGCCCGACAAGTACCAGGAGTTCTTTGTCATAGATGTCAAAATTAGCCGCTTCGACAGCGCAATGTTGATTTGAATAAAATTTATTCACCTGCTTCAGCTTCACTTTAATCATTGTCTCCATCCTGTTGTTTGCACTTCCAAGCGAATGCATTAAATTTTGCTTGTAATTTTTTTGACTAAAGATATCATGTAATCGGTTACATTTCAGTATGAAAATCTGTATATTAGCAAAATCAGATGATTTCTTTTTGGCTTTAATTGGCAGGAAAAGCAGGAAAACAAGTGCCTTCATTGATGGGGAAGCGCAGCGGACATGCTTAGTTGTCAATTCTGTCCATCGAATGAGTCACTTGCTTATGCGGACACAATGCGTGCCTGGCGTTGTGGGGCATGGTCAGGGATTGGCCCTCTTAAAGTATCTGATTTTTATATACAACGCTGTGTTATTTGTGCAAGTTTTTGAGCTTGATCTGTATTTATGCACCGTACTTTTTGTTGTTTTCCATTTGAGAATAAGTGGCGGTGTTTAAAAAAGTATACAAAAAATATTTCATAATATAAAATGTAAGCGTTTACATTAACGACTGCCCAGATCAAACGTAAGAGGAATCATTGCCAGGTATGAACTCAAAAAAAATTAAATTTCCAGAAGACTTTATTTGGGGTAGCGCTACATCCGCATATCAGATTGAAGGATCGCCATTGGCTGATGGTGCCGGTCCGAGCATATGGCAGCGATTCACGCGTACTAAAGGAATGATGGTCAACGGGGATCATGGCGATATCGCTTGTGATCATTACAATCGCTATGAAAGCGACATTCAACTGATGCGTACCTTGGGCATGCAAGGGTACCGCTTTAGCATCAATTGGGCGCGTGTCATGCCGACAGGGCGGGGAGCGGTGAACGAAAAGGGCATTGGTTTTTACGATCGCCTGGTCGATTGCCTGCTGGAAAACGGAATTGCGCCAAATGCGACACTTTATCATTGGGATTTACCGGCGGCTCTGGATGATCAGGGAGGCTGGCTAAATCGTGATATCGCCGACTGGTTTGCCGACTATGCCGAGGTGATGTTCAGGAAGCTGGACGACAGAGTCAAATTGTGGGCGACGCTGAACGAGCCTTGGGTGGTCACTGACGGGGGCTATTTGCATGGGGCACTTGCACCCGGCCACAGGAATTTATTTGAGGCACCTATTGCGTCCCACAATCTCTTGCGCGCGCATGGCGCTGCGGTACAAAGGTATCGTGGTTGCGGGAAGAATGAAATAGGTATTGTAGTTAATCTGGAGCCCAAATACGCAGCAACGAATAAACCAGAAGATCTGGCTGCGGTGGCTCGTACTGAGGCTTATTTTAACAGGCAATACCTCGACCCTGTCTTTCTTGGAAAGTATCCTGATGAGATGTCTGAGATATTTGGTGAAGCATGGCCAAGTTGGCCGTCAGAAGATTTTGAGCTTATTCGCCAACCCATAGATTTCGTCGGCATTAACTATTACACCCGTGGCGTATTTGAGCATCTTGAGTCGGCATGGCCTGTGAAAGTTGCTTATGTAAAGCAAACCGGTGCTACCTATACTGAGACAGGCTGGGAAGTCTTTCCTGAAGGCTTAAGTGAGATCTTGCTTTGGGTGAAAAACCGCTATGGCAACATACCACAATATGTAACCGAAAATGGATCGGCATTCTATGATCCACCTGCCGCAGAAAACGGTCGGGTAGTTGATCCATTGCGCATCAATTATTTGTACAAGCATCTTCGGGAAATGCATGTTGCCATTGAAAATGGGGTTAATTTAAAAGGGTATTTTGCCTGGTCGTTTATGGATAATCTTGAATGGTCATTGGGATTCTCTAAACGATTTGGACTAGTGCACGTGAATTTTGAAACGCAAGAACGAACTCCAAAGGAAAGTGCATGGTACTACTCGCAGGTGGTGGCAAGCAAGGGGGATGTGTTAAATTTGCCCATGCCTTTCTATGGGGCCGATGTTGCCCGGAACTATGTATCGCGATTAGCTCTGTAACGTTATAGGTTTACAAAAAAAATGAAAACGGTTACTTTCTTGCGTAGCATAACGATATGTCGTACCAGATAGTAACCGGAGTAATTGAAGTGAAAAACGTAAAAGAGACACAAAGCGATGCTCGCGTGGTGGAGCAGAGTAAGTGACAACGATCAGAGATATCGCCCGTCTGGCAAAGGTGTCGACAGCTACAGTGTCACGAACTCTGAATGGAGATGCAAAGGTCAAGCCCGAGACCGCACTCAGGATAACAAATATCGCAGCACAACTGCGTTTTGTGCCGTCAAATGCGGCGCGTAGTTTGATCACTCGAAAAACAGAAACAATAGGTGTGTTGCTGCCAGATTTGCATGGGGAATTCTTTTCAGAATTAATTCGTGGGATTGATCAGGCAGCAAGAGGAAAGGCATTTCATTTACTGGTGTCGAGTTCACACGGCGATGTGTATGAGGCTGAAGCAGCAATTAAGTCTATGGCAGGGAGGGTTGACGGTCTGTTGGTTATGTCGCCGCATTTGAACTCAGAATTTTTGACAAGTAAATTGCCACTGAGGTTGCCAACCGTATTGATGAATACCCGCATAGCAGACAGTAAGCTGCCATCGTTTATTGTGGATAATTATGGTGGTTCCTACAGCATGATGCGGCATTTGGTCAGGCAGGGACATAAACAAATTGCAATGATCGCTGGCCCGGAAAAAAATTTCGAGGCTCAGGAAAGATTGCGCGGATACCGGGATGCTTTGAAGGAGTTTTTACCAAAATCCAAGGAGCAGATATGGCTGGGCGACTTTACAGAAGAGTCGGGGTGGAAAGTCGGGGCCCAGGTTATTTCCATGCGCTCGCGCCCAGATGCAATTTTCGCTGCAAATGACATGATGGCGATTGGTTGTCTGTCGACATTGACAGATGCCGGGTTGAAAGTGCCGGATGATATTGCCCTGGTTGGTTATGATGATATTCCAACCTCGCGATTTATTTCGCCACCGTTGACTACGGTACGAGTGCGTATTTCAGAAATGGGAAGCCTGGCATTTCAGAGTTTGGTTGCAATCATAGAAGACGTCCAGACACAAAACTTGGATCAAAATATTGAGCCTCATATTTTGCGTACCGAGTTGGTCATTCGAAGTTCTTGTGGTGCTAAAAACCCATAAGCCCATAAGCAGATAAGTTTTACAGCAAGTGATGTTGTACAAAACAGAAAGGGTTTGTAAAAAAATGTAACCGTTTACATTTTCACATTTAGATATACTTCAGGAGACACCATGACAAAAAAAAATACTTTCAAGCGCATAGCATTTGCAGTAGCTATCGGTATGTTGTTTGCAGAGCCAGCCGTGGCTCAGTTGAGCACTGCCACCATCAGAGGGCAGATCACGCAAAGCGGATCGCCAGCAACAGCCAACATATCTATAGTTGCCGTTAACACTGCAACCGGGGCGCGTTACAAGGGAATTACCGACCCGGACGGTCGCTATGTTCTTGTTGGCCTGGCGCCGGGGACATATGAACTGCATGTAGCCGACGGCAAAGTAGCTTCGAGCCTTGTTACGGTGAGCCTGGGGCAAACTGCGGCACTTGACCTGGCAATGGAGGGCGCTAGTGGCAAGCCGGATGAAAAAATCGAAAAAATTTATATTGTCGGAGGCCTTAGCCGCAATGAGGTGAAAAGCTCAGAAGTCAATACCAGTGTTTCGCGCAAGCAAATTGAAAATTTGCCGCAGATGAGCCGTAATTTCCTGGCCTTTGCCGATCTGGCACCAGGCGTGCGTTTTGATACAGATGCATCCGGTATTGGAAAAATACAAAGCGGTGCGCAAAATCAGGATAATGTGAATGTGTTTATCGACGGCGTCAGCCAGAAAAACTACATTTTACGGGGTGGCGTTACTGGTCTGGATGCCAGCAGGGGAAATCCATTTCCGCAGTCTGCGCTAGCAGAATACAAGGTAATTTCACAAAACTACAAAGCAGAGTTTGATCAAGTCAGTAGTGCAGCGATTACGGCCGTCACCAAGTCAGGCACAAATCAATTCCACGGCGAGCTCTTTTTTGACCAGACGAGCGACAAATTTTCGGCCTATAGCCCATTTGAAAAAGAAAATCGTGCAAAAGGTAATGATCGCGCAGCCTATAAGCAAAACCAATACGGTGTGAGCATCGGCGGCGCGATAAAGGAAGACGTTGCACATTACTTTTTATCGTACGAGGGAAAGCGTATAGAGACGCCCCGCAATGTAAGCCTGGCAAATGTCTCTGCGATCTTGCCAAATGCCGGACAGGCAGCCAGTTTCTACAGCATGCAAGGCTCGCGTAACCAGGTTTTTAATGAAGATCTCTTGTTTGGCAAGATTGACCTGGAAATAAGTGACAGTCAGAGAATGGAAATCAGTGCCCGCATCCGTCGGGAAAAAGATCTCGTGGCAGAAAATTATGGTCTGAGTGCGCCTGGTAACGACAAGGAGCGTATTAATGACGAAACCCGGTTGGACGTCAAACACACCTGGACGAGTAACCAGTTTCAAAATGAAGCACGCGTCGGCTACGAAAACTATGTTTTTAACCCGCGCTCGAGTAGCAACGATCCTTTGATCAAATACTTTGTTTCACCAACCAACACTCTGGATGGCAAACGTGAAGTGATCTGGACAGGTGGCTCACCAGATGCGCAATATCGCCGTCAAAGCGGCTTGCTGTTTCAGGATGATTTAACATACAACGGCTGGCAGGGGCATAGTGTCAAAGGCGGTGCGAAATTCAAAGCCGTTGACATTGAATTATCGGGAACGTCTCGTTCAGTTGACGTAGTTAACAAACTCATCAACAACAAGACGGGCGACGCGATTGTTGGTTTGTCGTCAGACTATCCGGCAGAAAACTATTTTCAGATAGATAAGGGGTTGGCACCCGTTGCTGTCAAATATAGAGATAACCAGTTTGGCCTTTATTTGCAAGATGACTGGCAGGTATCAAAACAACTTGAGCTTAACCTGGGTGTGCGTTGGGACTATGAGACCAATATGCTCAATAACAGTTACGTCACACCAGCAGACAGGTCTGCCATTTTCAATAAACAGGATCCACGCGATGGCGCGCCATTGGGACAGACTTATGCGCAGTCTCTGGCCAAAGGCGGGGTGGACATCAGTGGCTTCATCAGCAGCGGTAATCGTAAGCCTTTTGCCAGGGCCATTGCCCCCCGTCTAGGTTTTTCGTATGACGTAACAGGTGACCGCAGCAGAGTCATTTTTGGTGGCATCGGTCGTTCATATGATCGCACCCTGGCAAATCATGCTTTGGACGAGTTACAACACAATATGCAAGCAGGCGGTGAAATCTGGTTAGTAAAAAATGACTACAAGATGCCATTCACCGACCAGTTAAGTATCGGCTTGCGCCAGGCCTTAGGTGCCTGGAATGGTGAAGTCGGTGCAACCTATTCCCATAGCAAGAATCAATTCAACTGGTATGGCGGCAATAGAGACCCCAATGGCGGCTGGGGAACGCAAAGCCCTATCGACCCGTTGTGGGGATCGGTCCCTGGATTTGGTACTTTAATTCTCGGCGACTTTATCTCTCAGGCAAAGACGACTACGGTCTATTTAAAAATGGATAAACCTTATACTTCTGCCTCAGGGTGGGCCGCAGGTGTAACGTATACTTTCAGCGATGGGCAGACAACCAATAAAGAATGGACTAACGACATTTTTAACTGGACCTATGGCCGGTCTACTTCCGGATGGAATCCATCCAAAGACCTGGAACGTCATCGCTTGGTAGCGTCCGCATTCTCAGACAACTTGCTGCCATGGGGATTGATGATGTCCGGCAAACTAACTCTTGGCTCTGGTCTGCCGCACAGAATCACGGACTGCTCCAAGGGCTTTAACAATTGCGTTTCCGTTAAAGGCGACGGCTCTTCATTCCGCCAACTTGATTTCGGTCTGGCAAAAAATATGACACTGGGTATAGGCAAGCTGATATTCAGACTTGATGTGGCCAACTTGCTTAACACGGTAAATTATGGTGGCGCTGACGACTGGGGTGGCGGTCCTGGCAATCCTCAAAATTACCTGGGCGGGGACAATGTCAATTTAGGGAAATATAACGGACTGGCAGGGCCAATGCGAACAGTAAAATTGAGTGTCCGTTATTTATTTTAAGTGATAAAGCCCGTCAAAGACGTAAAGATATTTGTTTTTGACGGGTAAAGCTCGATTTTATCCAGACAGACTAGTCATATATTCCCGACATTAAATGATGAAAAAAAGCACCTTATCTATCCCAGGCATGTTTGCATGCATGTGGCTGTCTTTATGTCTTAATGGTACAGTTTTCGCCGAACAAAAATATAAGGACAATGCCAATGCAAAGATCGCAAACGCGTCAGTTCAAGCGAAGTCTTCACAAGCATTGCCCCCACTATTTGATGATATTGAACGACGTACTTTCAATTTTTTCTGGGAGACCACAAATCCACAAAACGGCTTGACGCCAGATCGCTATCCGAATCCAGAAAAAACTTTTTCCAGCGTTGCTGCAATCGGATTTGCGCTGACTTCCTACCCAATTGGTGTTGAGCGTGGATATATTACCCGTGACCAGGCACGGCAACGGGTACTGACGACGCTGAAATTTTTTCACGACGCACCGCAAGGGCCTGCAAAGTCGGGAGTAACAGGGTACAAGGGTTTTTTTTATCACTTCCTTGATGCCAGGAATGGCCTGCGACAAGATACAACCGAGCTGTCGACAGTAGACACCAGCCTGCTCTTGGCAGGTATGCTATTTGTGCAGTCTTATTTTGATAGTGACGATGCCAAGGACATAGAAATCCGCGGGCTGGTGGATTCCATTTACGGGCGCATAGACTGGAAATGGGCGCAACAGCATTCTTCTTTGATCAGCATGGGATTTGATCCTGAGCATGGATTTATTGCACATGACTGGGTAGGGTACAACGAAGCCATGATTGTGTACATTCTCGCCCTGGGTGCACCGGAAGAAAAAGCGATAGATCCAAAATCGTGGAAAGAGTGGAGTCAGCAATATGGGCAGAGCTGGGGTAGCTATATGGGGCAAGAACATCTTGGCTTTGCACCTATGTTTGGACACCAATACTCGCATGTCTGGGTTGATTTTCGCGGCATCAGAGACGATTTCATGCAAAAAAAAGGGATAGATTATTTTGAAAATAGTCGCCGCGCTACTTATGCACAAAGAAACTATGCGATCGCCAATCCCGGAAAATGGAAAGACTACGGTAGCAACATTTGGGGGCTGACTGCGAGCGACGGACCTGGTTCAATGGTGACCTACGATTATGCCGGAGTGAAAAAAACCTTTCGCGACTACTCTGCTCGTGGCGCTGCAATTCGGGATACCTTTGATGACGGCACTATAGCACCAACTGCCGCAATTGCTTCACTACCCTTCGCTCCTGAAATTGTCATCCCTGCAGCGCAAGAATTACATAGGAAATATGGTGCTACCCTGTATTCCAAATATGGCTTTCTCGACGCAATCAATCCAAGTTTCACGGACGATAAAGCGAGTTTGAGTGATGGTCGTTTTGTCAAAGGCGTAGGATGGGTTGCAAGCGACTATATTGGTATTGACCAGGGACCAATTCTAGCGATGATCGCCAATCATAGAAATGAATTTGTGTGGCGTACGATGCGAAAAAACCCCTATATCGTGCGCGGACTGCGGCGGGCTGGGTTTACTGGTGGCTGGCTGTCAAAAGTAAGCTGCCGTGACCTTAGAGCGAGTTGCACCTATGATTGATCATCTTTCCCAAAAAGTCATACAGCCACTATTTTGTCTGTCTGGCAGTTATCAACGTGTAGTGAGATTGATTGGCACGGCTTTTTGTGGAGTGATCTTTTGTATATGCATATCGTCCTGTAGTGACACCAAAACGGTATTGACGTTTTGGGTCATGGGCAGTGAGGGCGAGTTTGTTTCACAGCTATTGCCTGAATTTGAACGTATCCACCCAGGCATCAAAGTAAAACTGGAGCAATTGCCGTGGTCTGCCGCACATGAAAAACTGCTGACTGCTTATGCAGGCGATGCCTTGCCCGACATGGCACAGATAGGCAACTCTTGGATACCAGAAATGGGTGCATTGAACGCGCTCGAAGCGCTTACTCCTTATACGGAAAAATCGGATACCGTTAAATTAGATGATTTTTTCAACGGCATACTTGAAACCAATCGCCTCGGCAGTGAGCTGTTTGGAATCCCATGGTACATAGATACGCGCTTGCTGTTTTATCGACGGGATTTGCTTGAGCAAGCTGGATATGATCACCCGCCTGCCACATGGGATGAATGGCGCAAGATGTTTGCAGCCATTTCTAAAAAATGGGACGGGGTTCGCATGGGCATATTGCTGCCAGTGAATGAGTTCGAGCCATTACTGGCTTTGAGCTTGCAGCAAGCAGGTGAACTATTACGTGATGATGCGCGCTATGCCAATTTCACTGGGCCAGGATTCAGTTCCAGTCTGGCTTTCTATACAGAAATTTTTTCCAAAGGGTACGCCCGCAATTTGAGTAATAATCAAATTTCCAATGTATGGGACGAATTCGCCAAGGGTAGTTTTATATTTTACATTTCTGGCCCCTGGAATGTCGGTGAATTCAAACGCCGTATGCCTGCCCATCTCAAAGATGCCTGGTCGACGGCCGCTTTGCCAGGACCAAACGGCCCATCAGCTTCAACTGCGGGCGGCGCCAGCATGGTTATATTCAATAATGCAAAGCACAAGAAAGAAGCCTGGGCATTGATAGAGTATTTGTCGCGAACTGATATTCAGTTACGTTTTCATGAATTGACCGGCAATATGCCGCCACGTCGTAGCATTTGGCAAGAGCCCAGTCTGGCCAACGACATCCATGCCAAGGCATTTCGCGATCAGTTGGATCGCGTCAAAGCTGCGCCTAAGGTGCCGCAATGGGAACGTATCGTCAATGAGATGCAACTGACGGCAAGTAAGATCGTGTTTGCGCAGGAAAAGAATCTCAAGTTTGACGTTAAAAATTACCAAAATGAATTGGATGCAACAGTCAATGGATGGCTGGAAAAACGACGCTGGATGTTAGAGCAACATGTCGTTAAAAACCCATAGCGCGCTGGAGCAATAAGATGAAAAAGAATTTTGCGGCCTGGATTTTTGTTGGACCTGCGTTGGTAGTGATAGGCATATTCTTCGTCTGTCCAGTCGTGGTGGGATTTATATTGAGTCTGACCGATTTTGATCTTTACGCACTGGCGGATTTGCGCAACTTGCGCTTCATTTGGTTCAAGAACTATACAGACATTCTGCAGCTTCCCTTATTTTGGAAATCGTTGAGCAACACCTTGTATTTTGTTGTTGTTGGCGTCCCTTTGTCGATGGTGATGTCACTTGGTACTGCCATGCTGTTGCATTCAAAGTTGGCAGTCGCCAAGCCATTCTTCCGTACCGCCATGTTTGCACCTGTAGTGACTACTGTCGTCGCAGTTGCCGTCATCTGGCGCTATTTGTTTCATATGCGCTATGGCCTGGTCAATTACTTCCTCAGCTACACAGGCATTTCGCCGATTGATTGGTTGGGCGATCCGAATTGGGCAATGCCAACAATCATTATTTTTGCAGTCTGGAAAAATTTTGGCTACAACATGATTATCTTCCTAGCAGCTCTCCAAAGTATTCCAGAAGATTTATACGAAGCGGCACGCATAGATGGCGCATCGCATTGGCAACAATTCCGTTTCATCACTCTGGCGATGCTCAAACCCACCATGCTGATGGTGGGCATCATGACCTTGGCAGGATATTTTCAAATGTTTGCAGAACCCTATGTCATGACTCAAGGTGGCCCTCTGCAAAGCACTTACAGTGTTTTGTATTTAATGTATGACCAGGGTTTCAAGTGGTGGAATCTGGGCTCTGCATCGGCAGTTGCCTTCATCCTTTTCATCTTGATGGCCACGATGACGAAAATCCTGTTAAGCATATCTGACAGGAAGGAGGCTGTATGAACCATGCGATACCTGCCCGCCGAAAGCTGGTCGGGGCGAATTCTACTTACGCCGTGATCGTCAATAGTCTGTTGATTGGCATCGCATTTCTGAGTATGGCCCCTTTGCTCTGGATGGTATCAGTATCACTGATGAGCCCTGGAGAGTCTGGCAATTTCCCGCCTCCAATATTGCCAGAAAATGCAAGTCTGTATAACTATAAAGTATTGTTTACACGCGGCGGAATGGGGGGATTTTTTATTAACAGCTTCCTGTTGGCCGCACTCACGACAACTATTTCATTGATGTTCAATGTCTCTGCTGGATACGCATTTGCAAAGTTGCATTTCGCCGGACGTGAACGGATTTTTAAACTGCTGCTGAGTGCACTGGTTATCCCTGGCCAGGTAGCAATGTTACCCCTGTTCTTGCTTCTTAAAAATATGGGACTTGTGAATACCTATGCGGGTGTCGTGATTCCAGGTATGGCTGGAATTTTCGGGATTTTTTTGGTACGACAGTACGCCAGGACTATTCCTGACGACCTGCTCGAAGCCGCACGTATGGACGGTGCCGGAGAATTGCTGATCTTTGTCAGGATAGTGTTGCCGATACTAAAACCTGTATTGGCAACTCTGGCCATCTTCACGTTTTTAGGTAGCTGGAATGATTTCATGTGGCCGCTGATTGTATTAACCGACAGTGCATTGCACACTTTACCTGTCGCACTCTCCGCACTCTCAAGAGAACATGTGCAGGATAGCGAATTGATGATGGCTGGTGCTGTCGTTACGATCTTGCCTGTATTACTCTTGTTCCTTGTTTTGCAACGGTTTTATATCAGCGGCTTGATGATGGGAGCTGTCAAGTGAAGAATAGATTTGCAGTTGCACGCACATTATTGACTTGCTGTTTTCTATTTTTTACCTGCCAACAGCTTGCCTATGCTGACAACAGTATGCCGCGTTTGCTGGATGGCTTTGATACGGCGGATGAATGGAAAATACAGGCAACGGATCAGGTAAAAGCTAATTTGCGCACAATTTCCGGAGACGCAGGCGGCACTAAAGCCATGTGCATTGATTATGATTTCAATGGCGTTTCTGGCTATGCGTCGGCTAGCCGCATGATGCCTATTGATTTTCCTGAGCAATTTTCTTTTGATCTGAAAATAAAGGGGAATGGCGGGCGTAATCATCTACAGATCAAATTGGTTGATGCTTCTGGAGAGAATGTCTGGTGGCAAAACAAAGTCGATTTTTTACCTCCATCGGAGTGGCAAAATTTCCGGATTAAAAAACGCCACATTGACTTTGCCTGGGGGCCTGGGCAAGATCAAGGTTTGCGACATACAGAAAAAATAGAGTTGGTGATTGCTGCTGGCAAGGATGGCGGTAAAGGTTCTGTCTGCTTTAGTCAACTACGCTTCCAGGAAATTGATGTAAAACAAAATCAGATTTCAGTTCCTGAAGTTAGTGCCAGTTCAGATTCTCGCGGCGCTCAACATATTCTGAATAATAAGAGTACGACCGGATGGCGCAGTGATCACAATAAATCACAAACCTTAACTGTCGATTTTAAAAACAGTAGAGAATTTGGTGGCGTCATCTTGCATTGGGAATGCAAGTATTTTGCCAGTCAATACTCGATACAATTGTCTGACGATGGGCAAACCTGGCGAACTGTACGCCAAGTTCTTGACGGTAACGGTGGAGATGATCCACTGGACCTGCCAGAGTCAGAGGCCCGTTTCTTGCGCGTAGTTTTACAGGACGGGCCGGAGAATCATTATGTTCTTAAAAATATTGAGATCAAAGACCTGGCATTTGGTAGCAGCACAAACGCATTCATTCAAGCAGTTGCAAAGAATGGCAAGCGTGGTCTTTATCCTCGGGGCTTCATGGGGGAGCAAACTTATTGGACCATACTGGGTATCAATGGCGGCCAGGCTTCTGGCCTCATGGGAGAAGATGGCACAATTGAAGCCAGCAAAGGTGGTTTCTCTGTAGAACCGTTCATTCTGGATGGCAAGTCCGTATTGTCCTGGGCAGATGTGAAAGTATCGCAAAGCTTGCAGGACGATTACTTGCCCTTGCCCAGCGTTAAATGGAAGACGAAGGAGCTGACACTGGAAATTTCCAGTTTTGCGACTGGTACTCCATCGCAATCTCAAATACTGACGCGTTACACCTTGCAAAATCTCAGTCGCAATCCGATTACCCGGACTTTGGCTTTGGCAATTCGGCCTTTTCAAGTTAATCCCCCTGCACAATTTTTAAATACAACAGGAGGAAGTAGTGACATCAAACATCTTGAATGGAAAAAGCCAGATGTCATTGTTAATGGGGCTCTGGGAGTTCGTAGCCTGAGTAAACCGACGAATTTTTTTTCGAGCAGCTTTGATGCAGGCCAAATTTCTGAGCGACTTGGTGAGGCAACTGAGCTGCCAGAAGTACCGGCGTCACATGACAAAAGCGGGCGCGCGTCTGGTGCCTTGCTTTATTCCCTGAGCTTGGCAGCCGGTGAAAGTAAATCAATTATCTTGGCGCTGCCAATGACAGGGGTGTTGGAGGAAAATTCGCTGGTCATGGAGTCTGCTGAGGCGCATTTTTCGACATTGAGAGAGTTGACCATCGCTGAATGGAAAGAATCTTTGAATCGGGTGAAGGTACGTCTTCCAGCAAATCAGCAATCACAGTTCAATGTGATGCGCAGTGCGTTGTCACATATCTTGATCTCCAGAGACGGGCCCGCCTTGCAGCCAGGTACACGCTCCTATGCAAGATCATGGATACGTGATGGCGCCATGATGACCGAAGGCTTGCTCCGTTTGGGACACAAAGAAACCGCAAGTGCCTTTGTAGAATGGTATTCACGTTTTCAATTCGCAAATGGCAAGGTACCTTGTTGTGTTGATCAACGAGGTGCTGACCCTGTCCCTGAAAACGACAGCCATGGACAGATCATTTTTAGTATTGCTGAACTTTATCGCTATTCCAGGGATACAGAACAACTGAAGCGATTGTGGCCACATGTTGAGCAATCCTTCGCTTACATGGAACAATTGCGTGCGAGTGAGCAGAATAAAAAAAATGAAGGAACATCATACTACGGACTTATGCCCGCATCGATTAGTCATGAGGGCTATTCCGCCAAGCCCATGCACTCATACTGGGATGACTTTTGGGCACTGCGCGGTTATAAAGATGCTGTGAGCATGGCAAGCATCCTTGGAAAAAAAGATCAGATACTTGAAATGACACAGGGGCGCAACGCGTTTGAGACAGATTTAAAACGATCAATTGCCTCCAGCATAAAGTTGCATGCCATAGACTTCATACCAGGTGCGGCCGAGCTGGGTGACTTTGATCCCACATCCGCCACGATTTCTCTGTCCCCTGCAGACGCTGGCAACATCATAGAACCAAAAATCCTGCGAAATACCTTTGATCGTTACTGGAAAAATTTCGTCTTGCGCCGGGACTCAGATAAAAACTGGGATGCTTACACCCCCTATGAATTGCGGACCGTGAGCACTTTTGTCCGGCTTGGTTTTCCTGATCGTGCTCAGTCAGCACTGAGTTATTTTTATAAAGATCTGCGACCAGCTGGCTGGAACCAATGGGCAGAAGTTGTCGGCAGAGAGTATCGCAAAGAGCGATTTATTGGAGATATGCCTCATGCATGGATTTCCTCTGATTATATTCGTTCATTTTTAGATGTGTTCACTTTCGAGGAAGAGCGCAACCAAAGTATCACATTGGCTGCGGGGGTACCGGATAGCTGGCTGCTCGGTGATGGTATAGCGATTACAGACTTGCGCACAAGTTACGGACTTCTGGGTTACCACTTAAGAATGACAAATAAAGAGCTCATCTTGAAAGTTTCTGGCGGAATCGATATTCCACCAGGAGGAGTCTACTATCGAACGAATATACAGAATCAAGCTGGCATCAGTGGCGATGGATGGAGCCACGATAAAGGCGTTCTAAAGATCTGGAAGCTGCCGGCTAATGTCCATATCTTGAGGGGAGGGTCTGGTAAAAAGAATTTTTGTAAGGCGGGAGAATTGAAATGTAGCTTCAGGAAAATAAATCCTTAAGTCTTTGAACCCTGAACTATTTTTTTACTTCATCAACGACAGAGTGAAAAACATGGTTGAAAAAATAAGTGAGCGCATGACATTCCCAGTAGTTAAAAAAAATGGTGCGTGCCAGAGAAATTTTCTTACAGAAAGAAAAATGAAATGAATCTTCAATCCGTTCAATATTATCCCAGCCTGGTTGGAGATGTAGGGGGGACCAATGTGCGGTTTGCGCTTATCAAGTCTGCCGAAGGTAAGCCTGAAGATATTATGGTGCTGTCATGCGCGGACTATCCCAGTTTGCAAGCTGCGCTGCAGAAATACCTACAGTTTTTTCCAAATGTCATTGTGCGGAATGCCTGCATCGGTATTGCTAATCCGGTTTTGGGCGACATCGTGCGCATGACTAACTTTAACTGGGAATTCTCGATTGAAGAATTGCGTATTGCCACCAAACTCGATCAACTTTTAGTGGTCAATGACTTTAGGGCACTGGCCACAGCGGTACCGTCTTTGCAACCAGGTGAATATCGCCAGATTGGGAGTGGGTGCACGCAAGTCAACGCGCCCATCGCATTGATTGGCCCAGGTACTGGATTGGGGGTAGCGTCATTGTTCCCGTGTGGTGAAGAGTATGTCTGCATAGAAGGAGAAGGAGGACATAGTACCTTGCCATCAGTTGGCTTTGAAGAAGCAGAAGTTGTTTTATATATTCAAAGAGAATATGCCCACGTTTCCGCTGAACGGGTATTGTCTGGGCCGGGTATAGAAACGCTATATCGGGCTCTCGCTGCAACAAGAGGCTTAGCAGCCACTCCGTTGGATGCGGCAAGCATCTCTGAAGCAGCGCTGAATGGTAGCGACCGTTTGGCAAAAGACACCTTGGATATGTTTTGCGGCATGCTCGGCTGTGTCGCCGGTAATCTAGCAATAACTCTTGGTGCCCGGGGAGGAGTATTTATCGGTGGTGGAATTGTTCCTAAACTTGGGAATTATTTTAATGAATCTTCATTCCGGAAGAGGTTTGAGAGTAAAGGGCGTTTCAGCAGCTATATGTCGAATATCCCCAGTTACGTCATCGATGCACCCTATAGCGCGTTAACTGGGGCGTCCATTTTGTTAAAGCGGGCGCTATGTTAGTTGATGCTGGGTTATGAACTATCTGTTGATCTGTACTGAAATTTGATCCATTTTGCTGGATATCTGCAAAATTTCCGATGTGAGGTACTCTGATTTTTTTCGGACATTCTTGTTTGTTAAAGAGAAATTTCAGGAGAAATTAAGAAACACAAAGGACATTGAAACTGAAGCTTTTAGAAAGACTAGCATTTTCACAGGCTGGAGCGCTTGCGAGATTGCACCAAAGCCCAAGGAGTCTTGCACCCATGCTGCTGCCGCTGTTCTTCTGAAATCCAGGCGTCTCCTCCTTTTACATAAAGAAAATCTTGAATTCAGGTAGAATAAACCCGATTAGTTGATATTTTGCAAATTTAGCTTCTGGCGGATTTACTTTCGGCAGAAAAGGACTTGTCACTGACACTATTACAGACTGACCTAAGCCTGTCAGCCATTTGCGTAAGCGCAAGGTCTTGTGCCAGACCTTTGGCTATGCTTGGGTATCATGCAAAACATCAACCTCCAGATGGTACCTGCCAGCGCGTCGCCACAGGGCGCGCCGCTTTTTGTCGCCAAAGGGCTTGCCAAAACCTATCAAATGGGTGAAGTGACGGTCACTGCCCTGGTGGATGTTGACCTGACTATTTACAAGGGCGAGTTCATCGTCTTGCTGGGGCCATCTGGTAGCGGAAAATCGACTTTATTGAACATTCTGGGTGGCCTGGACCGGCCTAGCACCGGCACAGCGCTTTTTACAGATCAGGACTTGACGGCAGCCAACGAAAAAGAACTCACCACCTACCGGCGCGAGCATGTAGGCTTTGTGTTTCAGTTCTACAATCTCATCCCCAGCCTGACGGTGCGGGAAAACGTCGAGCTGGTCACCGACATTGCCATCAACCCCATGCCGGCGCTGGATGCCCTGAAGCTGGTAGGCCTGGCGGAGCGGGTTGATCATTTTCCTTCGCAGTTATCAGGTGGCGAACAGCAGCGGGTGGCGATCGCCCGCGCCATCGTCAAACGGCCAGATGTGTTGCTGTGTGATGAACCTACAGGGGCGCTGGACTATGTCACCGGCAAACTGGTACTGGAAGTGATTGCCAACATCAACCGCGACATCGGTACGACCACGGTCGTCATTACCCATAACGCCGCCATTGCAGGCATGGCCGACCGCGTGCTGTTCCTCGGAGAAGGGCGTATCCAGCGCATAGAAGTCAACGCCAGCAAGCTGCAACCGTCGCAACTGACATGGTAAGCCTGCCATGAAAACGCTGAACAGAAAACTGTTGCGTGGCATGACACAGATGTGGAGTCAGGCGTTGACAATAGCGCTGGTGGTGGCCAGTGCCGTTGCCGGTTTCATCACCAGCTTTAGTGCTTATGATGCACTGTCGTGGTCACGCGACTTGTATTATGCCGATTCGCGCTTTGCCGATGTGTTTGCGACCCTCAAGCGGGCACCGCTGTCGCTGGAGAGGCAATTGCAGGACATTGTCGGTGCTGCGCATATAGAAACATCGCAGGCACAGGTGGTGCCTGTCACTATCCCTAATGTGGTGGACCCTATCGTTGGCCTGTTGCTGGGCATGGACCCAGTGCTGCCGCAGCGGCTGAACAAGGTCAATCTGCGCGTGGGACGCATGATTGCTGCACGCCACTCGGGCCCGATGGAAGCGCTGGTGTCGGAAGGCTTTGCGGTAGCACGCAAGCTCGCGCCTGGCGACCGCGTCAACGCGCTAATCAATGGCAAGCGCGAAGAACTGCTCATCGTGGGCATTGCCCTGTCGCCCGAATACATTTTTGCAGGTCTGGGTGGCTCACCCGATCAGCGAGGTTTTGGTGTGTTTTGGGTAGATAAACGCGCACTGGCAGCGGCCTACAATATGGAAGGCGCATTCAACCAGGTGGCTGTGCGACTCAGCCCCGGTGCCAGCGAAGGCGCGGTGATCGACCAGCTTGACCGTCTCTTGAAGCGCTATGGCGGCACCAGCGCCCATGGTCGGGATTTGCAGATGTCAAATGCCATGCTCAGCTCTGAAATTACCCAGCAGCGAGTGATGGGCACGGTTTTGCCGACGATCTTTCTGGGTGTCGCCGCCTTTTTGTTGAACGTCGTTCTGGGGCGGCAAATTGCCACTCAGCGCGGGCAGATCGCTGCACTCAAGGCTTTGGGCTATGACAATCTCGCCATAGGCTGGCATTACTTAAAGCTGGTGTTGATTATCGTGGCTGTGGGGCTGGTGTTGGGTCTGGCTCTCGGTACCGTAATGGGCAAGCTGTTTGTCGGCTTGTATGAAGAAAGTTTTCGCTTCCCCGACATGCATTTTCGTTTGCGCCCTGATCTGGTGCTGGTGGCTGTGGTCGTGGCATCAGGCGCAGCGATATTGGCCACGCTCAACGCCATTCGTGCTGTGGTCATCCTGGCACCGGCAGAAGCTATGCGTGCCCCTTCACCCGGTATTTTCAAACCCATGCTGATCGAACGCTGGGGCTGGCAAAAGTGGCTTTCACCAGCACTGCGCATGATCTTGCGTACCATGACGCGCAGGCCTTTACGCACCAGCCTGACAGTGTTTGGCATCGCCATGTCGATGGCAATTGTAATTACCGGCTCCTTCATGCGCGATTCGGTGGCGGTGCTCATGGAAACCCAGTTTCGCCAGGTTTTGCGCGGTGATGTCGTCGTCGCTTTGCTGGAGGCGACTCCTGCCAATGTTTTGTACGCTGCGGGCAGGCTGCCGCATGTCACCGCGGTGGAAGGCGCGCGCAGCGTGTCGGTGCGGCTGGTGCATGACAACCACAACTGGCACGGATCTATCATCGGCAAAGTGTTGCAGCCTGATTTGCAGCGCATCGTGAACCTGAAGAGGCAATTTTTCGCCGCCCCGCGCGATGGGCTGCTACTGACGGATCGCCTGGCTGAAAAACTGCACCTGCAAGTGGGCGACATGGTACGGGTAGAAGTACAGGAGGGTGAACGTGCCGTACTGGAATTACCCATCACTGGCACAGTGCAAGAAATGCTGGGCATGAATGCCTACATAGAGCGGGCCAGCCTGAACAAACTTTTACGCGAAGGCGATCTGGTCAACAGCTTTATGCTGGCAGTTGAGCCCGGCTTTGAGTCTGTGCTGCTGCAGCGCTTGCAAGGTCTGCCACGGGTTGGCGTGGTCATCAGCAAATCAACCATGGCCAGGAACATAGAGGACGTGACCATCGGTAACATGCTGATGGTCAGTTCGGTATTGACCGCCTTTGCCATCGTGATTGCCGTGGGGGTGGTGTATAACAATGCGCGCATTGCCCTGGCTGAGCGCGCCTGGGAGCTGGCCAGTCTGCGTGTACTGGGTTTTACCCGCACCGAAGTGTCTGCCATTCTATTGGGCGAACTGGCGATCGAAATCGCGCTGGCCATGCCGCTGGGCATGTTGCTGGGCTACATGTTGGCGGCTGGCATTGTCAGCGTGATCCAGAATGATGATTTTTATTTCCCCTTTGTGATTGCTCCCGCCACCTACGCCTTTTCTGCCATCTGCGTGACCGTGGCTGGGGTAGTCAGTGCCTTCATCGTGCGCCAGCGCGTTGATGCGCTGGACATGGTCAGTGTGCTCAAGACACGCGAATGAAAAGTATATCCGCCTACGCCACTACGCTGATGATGGCGTCTTCACCAAAAAACCTGGATACAACATGACCGATAGCCCACTCCCAGCAAGCGCACAAGAGACGACCGCGGTGCCGCCAGGAATGCAAGCACATGTATCGGCACCGCCATCACCGGCATCGGTAACACCACCAGTCACGCCTGCTTCCGAGCCACAGGCATCCGCACCATCCACCTCTGCGGCAGGCAAGCCCAAGTCCAAACTGAAACGCAATCTGATCATCGTCGGCTTGAGCCTGTTGCTCATCGTGCTGCTGGTGTGGGCATTCAAACCCCGGCCTCTGAGCGTGGAAGTGGCCAAGGTGACCCAGGGTCGGTTTGAGCGAGCTGTCCAGGAGTATGGGAAAACCCGCGTGCGCAACCGCTACATCGTCTCTAGTCCGCTGGCCGGCCGGGTAGGGCGGGTGCTACTCAATCAGGGCGACAGCGTCACACAAGGTGACACGGTGGCACTGCTGTGGCCGATGGCACCAACCCTGCTGGATGAGCGCACACGCGACGAACAAAGTGCGCGCGTTGCCAGCGTGGCGGCATTGCTGGCCCGCGCACAAGCTAACGTGGGGCGGGCTACTGCCGCCATGGAGCAAGCCAGGGCAGATTTGCAACGCAGTGAAGCCCTGGCACGACAAGGCTTTGTATCGCCTACCCAGAATGAGACCGGGCAGCTCAACCTGCGCCTGCGCACCCAGGAGCTGGAAACCGCAAGGCAGGAAGAAAACGCTGCAAGCCATGACCTCGAACAATCCCGCGCTGCACTCAAACAGTTTGCGCAAGCACCTTTGGGCGGGGCGCAACCCAGCTTTGCCATCAAGGCACCAGTCAGCGGTAAAGTACTAAAAATCTTGCAACAAAGTGAAGGCACTGTGGCAGCGGGTGCCAGCCTGCTTGAACTCGGTGACCCGGCCAAGCTGGAAGTGGTGGTAGATCTGCTGACTGAAGACGCCACCCAGGTGCGCCCCGGCGCTTCGGTACAGTTACTGAACTGGGGTGGTGCAGAGATACTCAACAGCCAGGTGCGCTGGGTAGAACCGGCGGCCTTTACCAAGGTCTCAGCTCTGGGTGTGGAAGAGCAGCGTGTCAACGTGCTCATCGATATCATCGCCCCGGCCAAGCAATGGCAGGCCTTGGGCGACGCCTTCAAGGTAGATGTGCGCGTGCTGGTGCAAGTGGTGGACAATGCCATCATGGTACCGGTCAGCGCCCTGTTTCCCATAGGCTCGCGCTCAGGCGTCTTTGTGGTTGAAAAGGACCATGTCGTCCTTAAAGAAGTCAGCGTAGAAGCACGCAATGGCGTCAGTGCCTGGATCAAAGAAGGGCTGCCTGTTGGTGCCCAGGTGATTGTCTACCCCGACAGCAGGCTCAAGGATAAGGCAGCTGTGAAAGTGCGCTAAAAATGAGACTAAAGAATTAATGTATCCAATTACGATTTTGTAATCGACGATAAAATGACGCGTAAATAAATACACGCCATTTTACGCGCCAGATAGGTGCGGCGAAAATGTGTCTCTAAGGTGTGTTAGTCCGAATAGAAATTCGGAGCCTATTTCGTAAAAGTCGGGTTCAAATAATTAATTATGCGGCTCTCGCTTTCTATGGGCATCCCGATTTAAGTTTCTCTCGTTATCAATTGCCTTCGAATAATTGCGCTAGTTCTTTAAAATTTACTTACCTGTATGATCGATTGAAATGGATGTGCTCGTGTTTGCAATAACCATTATTAAAGCGAACGCAATCTGTGGAAATAAGTGCGTAAGCCTTTTTAGGTCATCAAAAGAGTTCAGGGTAAAGTGAATGTCGACAAAATATTAAATGATTAATAACACTTGACTGTAAAATCCCCTATTCAACAATCAATGTAAAAAGTCGCTTGCATAAATCACTGTTTTTTTATACAGTACTGCAAATCGCAGGAAATTAAGCCTGTATTCCTTTTTCCACCCGCCGCTTATTGAATGAAAGAATGTATGGACGATAAGAAACCAGAAAATGCCTCAGAAAAAGCAAAGGCACTTGCAGCAGCGCTGGCACAGATAGAAAAGCAGTTTGGTAAAGGTTCGGTCATGCGTATGGCCGACGGTGAAGTGGTGGAAGAGGTGCAGGTTGTCTCTACTGGTTCTCTGGGCCTGGATATCGCACTGGGCGTCGGTGGTTTGCCACGTGGCCGTGTTGTTGAGATTTATGGTCCTGAATCCTCTGGTAAAACCACATTGACACTGCAGGCGATTGCTGAAATGCAAAAGCTGGGCGGTACTTGTGCATTTATTGATGCTGAACATGCTTTGGACGTTGGTTACGCTCAAAAACTGGGTGTGAATCTGTCTGATTTGCTGATTTCCCAGCCTGATACAGGTGAGCAAGCACTGGAAATTACGGATGCGCTTGTGCGTTCCGGTAGTGTTGATCTGGTGGTGATTGACTCGGTCGCAGCCTTGACTCCACGTGCCGAGATTGAAGGCGACATGGGTGATTCTTTGCCTGGCTTGCAAGCACGTCTGATGTCTCAGGCTTTACGTAAGCTGACAGGCAGTATCAAGCGTACCAATACCCTGGTGATCTTTATTAACCAGATCCGTATGAAGATTGGTGTCATGTTTGGTAGCCCTGAGACGACGACGGGTGGTAATGCGCTGAAGTTTTATGCTTCCGTACGCCTTGATATCCGCCGCACTGGCTCGATCAAGTCGGGTGATGAAGTGGTGGGTAATGAAACCAAGGTCAAGGTTGTCAAGAACAAGGTCGCGCCACCATTCAAAGAAGCTCACTTCGACATTATGTATGGAGAAGGTACTTCACGCGAAGGCGAAATTCTGGATCTGGCAGCCGATGCCAAGATCATAGAAAAAGCCGGTGCCTGGTATAGCTATAACGGCGAACGTATTGGTCAGGGTAAGGACAATGCACGTACTTATCTGAAAGAGCGTCCTGAGCTGGCATTTGAAATTGAAAACAAAGTGCGCTTACATCTGGGCGTGCCTTTGTTGATGCCGTCGGCAGTGACCGCCGAGTAAGCTGTAGCGCTGTTAGAATCTGTTTACGATCTGTAGCGAGCGTGCGTCAGCGGGGTCAGGGCAACATAAAACATAGCGCAAAAAGCGGAATGCACTCTAGTACATGAGCATTTTGAGCAACGCATGAGCCCCGATCACGCAAGCGCAGCAAGATCGTAAATAGGTTCTTAGCGCCATAGTCTTGAATCATGCCGGTTGGTCGCTACCAACCGGCATTTTGCATTTAAAGTATGAAAAAACCTACCATCAGCCTGAAAGCCCGTGCCCTGCGTTTTTTATCCATGCGTGAGCATAGCCGCATGGAGCTTGAGCGTAAGCTCGCGCGGTATGTGGAAGAGGGGGACGATGTTGGTGCTGTGCTGGATTTTTTGGAAGCAGCCAAGTATTTGTCCGGTGAACGGTTTTCTGAATCATTGGTAAACCGGCGGCAGGCCAGGTTTGGCAACTACCGTATTCTTGCTGAGCTGCAAAGCCATGGGCTGGATGCGCAGGATATAGACAACGTCAAGGACGGCTTGAAAGAGTCGGAGCTGGAGAGGGCGATTCAGGTTTTGCACAGGAAATTCCGGCACGCGCCGCAAGACCAGCAGGAAAAGATGAAGCAGGCGGCGTTTTTGCAGCAGCGAGGGTTTTCAAGCAGTGCCACGCAGGCGGCGATGCGGGCGCCGCGTGATGAGGATGACGAATAATACTCACAATTTCAACAATGTCGACCCATGGCAGGCCGGGGCCTAGCGGCGTTTATAAAACTTGGTCGCGGATCAATTATTTGTATAGATTCAAAAATTCTGGATAAGATCCCGGCAGATTTGGCTCTAAAGGTGTTAACACGATGGATTCCTGCCTGCGCACACTGCTGTCCGGAATAATATCCTTGACACAGCCATTAGAACAACCTCATCTGAATTTTGCTCATTTCCAGAATCTGTCGTCGTCGTTTTTTGTACAAACT
>JACQDX010000143.1 GCA_016200895.1 Burkholderiales bacterium | reverse complement strand
TGAATTCGAAAATTGCAACAGTACAAAAACGAGCCTGTGGATTCAGAAACCGGGATAACTTCAAGATCGCTATCTATTTCCATTGTGGAGGGCTTGAACTTTATCCTGCCTCAGGAACCCACAGGAAAGTCGGATGAATCATTTGAAATAGTTCTGGATGTAGGGATTTTCCTTGGCTGCCCTCTCAAATTCTGCAAACACATCCAGCGTTGGGTTAGCTTCCTGAAAATCGTCTATTTCCCAGCGATGTTCATACCACGCCCATTCTACTTCAGGAAGTCTGCCTATTTTTTCAGCCAACTTGAATAAGCCCTGCAATCCATCCATCTTCAAGATTTGTTCTTCGCCACAAAATTCATAATCGTCATGAAAAGATTTCTCGAAACGCTCAATAAAAATATCGTGGGCATGAAGATTTCCATCCTGATAGAAATGCAGGGCAAGGTCACATAATTGATTCAGATCAGAGACGTCGGATTTTTTCTTTTTGAGTTTTTGAAGTACTGCTTTTTCTATCAAGTCTCTATTCTTAGCCCGCCTGATCATTGGGTATAAATAATCGGCTCTGCTACCTTCAGATTGAACATCATTTGCAAGATTCCTCACGGATGCCGCTATGAGTTCTTTCGAGAAATCTATCTGCGGATGCGCTTTCATGAGCAGCATCGCTCTGCCTGTTCCCAAGTTCAGGGAATGAAAAAACTGTTCTTGCAGTTCTGCAGTATCGGATAATTCTAAATTCTTATTTTTCACCATGCAGGGCTAAATTATGTTTTGGTTTAAGGAAAATTTTTATATAGGACTTACGCAAAATTGTCCCAGCAAGGCGTAGCGACGAAAACAGTATTTAGTACGGCGAGGAGTTGCAACGCAGCTGGGGCGGTTTTGCGTAAGTCCTATTATAAAATATCGGATGTATAGGCAGCGCATAGATAAGCGTCGCTAAGTCTGAATTTTGGAGCGGGAGCGTTTTATGCTACGAGATAATTTTCGTAAATCTTCATCCGTATCATAAGCAAGTTCTTCCACAATCTCATCAGACAACACTTCATTTCTATTTAGCAGATCTATCACGCTCCATCTATGGATTGCACAGTTCATGCCATAGTACATGGCTTCCAGCGGTGCCTTGCATTCTGGGTCTGGATTTGCCTCAAAGATATCAATGATGCCTGCTACCAGGTCATGTATGTGATGAAAATTGTCCGAGCGTTGTATGATCTCAAGTAAAATTTTCGCATCACCAGTTTGATAATTATTGACCAGTAATCTCAAATAATCCCAGGGTGTTTTTTCGCAGGAGAATTTTTTAAGTGCCAGAGCACGGATATCATCAGCTTTGAAATAACTGAGTGCATTCACAGCATTCATTATCCGGCGATTTTTTTTAATATTATTTTTGCTCGCCAGTTCCAGCAAGGGAGCATAGTCAAATGGGAATTTTGTTTTTCCGAAAAAACGCAGATACTTATTTTTTCTGTTGTTATCTTTTTCGGCCAGAATATTTCTCGCGACTTGCTCTATATCTGCCGGGTTCATACCCTCAGTACGATATTGCCAGAATCGTGGAAACCGGCTATCTTCATCGACGATCTCTTCAATATCTGCAAGGGTATACGGCACAATTTTACTGCGCCTGTATTTCTTTCTTGGCTCAACCGACAAGATCAAATCAAGATAATTTTTTATCGCCGGATTTGTCTCGGCGGCTTTAGCCAGTTCCGCATACACATCGATAGATTTATTTTCTTTTTGAAAATCATCGACACGCCAGCGATCTTCGTAATCTGCTCTTTCTTGCTCTGGAAGTTGTCCTACTTTTTCAGCAGCCATGATCAGGCCAGCCATGCCTTCGATTTCCAGAAGCACATCTCGCGCATACAGCTCATAGCCATTGCTGAAAGTTTTTTCAAATCTGTTTAACAAAGCCTCTTTTGCTCCGGCTATACCATCCTGATGGAAATACAGGACGAGATCGCTTAACTGATCCATGCCATAGTCATTGCGCTTTTTTGCGCTGAACTTTCTGATGATGGTATGAATCAGTTCATCTTTTTGCCGTGATCGCCTGATCAGACTGTATAGATATTCTGCCCTGCTGCCTTCACATTGCCTGTCATAGGCTAGATTGCTGACAGTGGCAGCGAGTATCTGCGTACAGAAATCTATTTGTGGATGCGCTTTCAAGAGCAGCATCGCTCTGCCTGTACCCAGGGTAAGGGAATGAAAAAACTGTTTTTGCAGTTCTTCGGTTTCAAGTGAATTTGAAGTAGTTTGTTTTTTCATGCATGAGTTATTAAGGTCTATGACTCAAGCATACCAGCAAGTTCTGAATTCACGAAAATTGATGCTGACAGCGATACGTTTTGTACCCGCGCCAGCATCTGGGAAGCAAGATCAGATCAGCGCGCCGCCTCAGCCAGTTGATGCGCAAGACGGTTATGTCTTTCCATTACTACGGGCAAATCTATGGACGCTATGTGTCCCTCCCTCACCACAACCCGGCCATTGATAATACTGTAAGCCACATTCGACGGCGTGCAGAATACCAGAGCCGCGACCGGGTCATGCCAGGCACCGGCAAACCCTATCTGTTTCAGGTTGAACATGACGATGTCCGCCGACATGCCGGGTTTTAGTGCGCCTATGTCGTCGCGGTTGAGTACCTTGGCACCACCGAGGGTCGCGATTTCCAGCGACTGCCGTGCAGTCATGGCATCCGGGCCAAAGCCCACGCGTTGCAAGAGCATGGCTTGCCTGACTTCGCCCAGCATGTGGCCAGAATCATTCGAGGCACAACCATCCACACCCAGGCCCACACTGACACCGGCATCCAGCATCTTGCGTATAGGTGCAATGCCAGACGCCAGGCGCATATTGGAGCAGGGGCAGTGCGCAATGCCCGTGCCAGTGCGGGCGAACATATAGATGCCATCATCATCGAGTTGCACACAATGGGCATGCCAGACATCAGGGCCTACCCAACCGCAGTCCTCGGCATATTCTGCCGGTGTCATATTGAATTTTTCACGGCTGTAGGCGATGTCATTGGCATTTTCTGCCAGATGGGTATGCAGCGATACACCATAACTGCGTGCCAGTTTTGCTGATTCACGCATGAGATCGCGGGAGACAGAAAATGGCGAGCATGGTGCAACGACGATGCGTTGCATGGCATGGCGGCTGCTGTCGTGATAAGTCTCTATCAGGCGCTGGGTGTCGCGCAGGATGCTGGCTTCGTCTTCCACCACGCGGTCTGGTGGCAGGCCACCTTTTGACTGGCCCACGCTCATGGAACCACGCGCAGCATGGAAGCGCATGCCTATCTCTTGCGCGGCCTCCAGGCTGTGATCGAGCTGGCAGCCATTTGGGTAGATGTAGAGATGGTCGCTGCTGGTCGTACAGCCAGACAGGATCAGCTCAGCCATGGCAGCCTGGGTGGATACCTGCACCATTTCTGGTGTCAGGTTGGCCCAGATAGGGTAGAGGTTGGTCAGCCAGTTGAACAGTTCGCCATTTTGTGCGGCAGGTATGACGCGCGTCAGGCTTTGGTACATGTGGTGATGGGTATTGATGAGGCCAGGCATGACGACATGATCCGTCGCATTGATGACTTCATCGGCAGTTTGTGGCAAGTCTGCACTTGGGCCCACCTGTGCGATGACATTGTCGATGATGAATACCGCACCATTGCTGATTTCTCGGCGCGTGTCGTCCATGGTGACGACGACGCGGGCATTTTTAATAAGTAAGCTAGCCATAGAAAAAATAAAATTAATGATCAGAACTTAGGGCGGAAGCCATGGCAAAAGCCTTGGCTTCAGATTCAGCGCCCTGACCGTTGAAAAACAGATTGAGCGTCACTGCCGCAATGGTGGCCAGCAAGATGCCGCTATCGACTACTGTGCCCAGCCAGTGTGGCAGGTGCGAGAAGAACTGTGGTGCCACCAGGGGTATCATGCCCGCCCCTATGCTGACAGCGACGATGAACAGGTTGTGGCGCTGGTGATTAAGACCGGCATTGCCCAGTATCTTGATACCCGTAGCCGCCACCATGCCAAACATGACTATGCCTGCGCCGCCGAGTACATACACAGGTATGGAAGCTGCCACATGCGCCATCTTGGGGAACAGGCCAAACGCCACCAATATCACACCCGCAGCCGCGCAGACGTAACGGCTGCGCACACCAGTGACACCGACCAGGCCTATGTTTTGTGAAAACGAGGTGTAGGGAAAAGTATTGAAGACACCGCCGATGACCGTGCCCAGGCTGTCGGCCCGCAAGCCATTTGCCAGTTCTTCATTGCTGATGCGTTTGCCGGTGAGTTCAGACAGGGCCAGGAACATGCCTGTCGATTCCACCATGGTGACGATCATGACCAGGCACATGCCTATGATGGCACCCAGGTCAAAAGTCGGCATGCCATATTTAAAAGGCGTGATGAAAGCAAACCAGCCAGCCTCACCCAGGCCATCAAAACTGACCTTGCCCAAGGCCAGCGAGACGACAAAACCCAGCACCATGCCCAGCAAGACCGAGATATTGCCCAAAAATCCGCGCAGGTAACGTGTCATGACCATGATGGAGACCAGCACAAAGAGGGCAATCGCCAGGTTTTCAGGCGCACCATAATTGGGATTGGGCTGCATGGATTTGCTTGCCGCATCAAAGATCATCGGTTGCCCGCCCGCCGCCCAGTTGATACCCACGCGCATGAGGGTAATGCCTATGACGGTGATGATAGTGCCGGTGACCACCGGCGGGAAAAACCTGACGGCCCGGCTCATGAAGGGGGTGATAATCAAACCAAAAATACCGGAAGCGATGACCGCCCCATAAATGCTGAGTATGCCCAGGCTAGGGTTGCCCGCCATCGCCACCATGGGGCCAACTGCTGCGAATGTAACGCCCATCATGACAGGCATGCGTATGCCAAATTTCCAGAAACCCAGCGCCTGTATCAGGGTCACCAGGCCACAACAGAATAAATCGGCATTGATGAGGAAGGCTATCTGGTCTTTGGGTAGGTGCAGGGCACCGCCGATAATGAGAGGCACGGCTATCGCCCCGGCATACATCACCAGCACGTGCTGTATGCCCAGAGTGAATAATTTTGCTGCTGGTAGCTTTTCATCTACCGGGTGTATCGCTGTTTGCATCGTCTCTTCCTTGTTTGGATGGTTTGGTTTTTTTGCCACATCACTGCTGGATTCTCTGACGGAACATATTCTCAGTGATGGCTGGAAATGCACATACTAAAAATTAAAGCGACTGGTAATCGGGAAGGGGGAAGAATGCATCATGTGCATGACTCCTGGTTTGCCTTCCTGACGATGGTGTCGTCAGGAAAAGCGGCTACAAATACAGCCGAGACATATAATCCGACTGCGCTCTTCACTGCTGCCTGACGAAGTGCATCCTCCATGATCTGGAAGAAGACATCTCGTCAGGATTGATCTGCGTCGTAAAAAAATGCCGGTGAAGACATATTCTTGCGTCGCCTCAAACCATGCTGCGGTAGCACCGCAAACATGGCAGCAAGCTCAAGCTCAGTCTTGGTTCTGCATCAGGTCTTCGTTGCGAAGCTGAAGCAGGCAATACTGAAAGTGGCGCCAGAAATCCTGGTTTGTTGAATTGAAAAACAAGACCTCTCAACACAGAGACACAGAGTTGACACAAAGAACAGCACGAGAAATCTTTTTTTGTTTTTCCTCTGTGCATCTTTGTGGCTCCGTGGTGATCTTTTCAGTCTTAAGGTTTCCCTCTAAAATTCCTTAAAAAATCGAGCAAGATTTGTGCCGAGACTTCTGCATCGTCGGCGCTCATGGTTTCCAGAGGGTTGTGGCTGATGCCGCCGTTGCCGCAACGGGTGAACAGCATGGCCACATCGGTCATTTTGGCTATCGCCATGGCATCATGGCCTGCGCCGGATGGTAATTCAAAGGCGGGCAAACCAGCTCTTTGTGTTGCCGTTGCCAGTTGCTGCATCAGCCATGGGGCGCAGGGGGCTGCCGGAGCGGATACCGCCTTTACTATATTGACTTCAATATTGCGGCGCTGGCAGATGGCTTCTATCTTTGCCAGGATGTCATTGACCGCAGCATCGCGTGTGGCATCGTCAGCAGCGCGGATATCCAGCGACAGGTTACACGAACCAGGTATGACATTCACCGAGCCATGCGGTACCTGTAACTGGCCGACCGTGCCAACCAGTGATGTGCCATTGGCGCAGCGTTGTTCTACATACAGAATGATTTCAGCAGCAGCAGCGGCAGCATCCTTGCGCATGCTCATGGGTGTGGTGCCGGCATGGCTGGCAACCCCTTTGAGTTGTACCTGGTAACGGCAACTGCCAGCGATGGAAGTGACTATGCCCACTGGCAGGTCACGGCCCAGCAAGACTGGGCCTTGCTCTATATGGACTTCAACATAGCCCAGTATCTGTGCAGGGTCACGCGCTATTGCCGGGATTTGTTTGACATCATGTCCTGCGGTAGTCAGTGCGTCACGCATGCTGATGCCGTCTGCATCTGTCTTGTCCAGCAAGGCCAGGTCGAACTGGCCGATGACGGCATTACTGCCGAGGAAGGTGCTTTTGAAGCGTACGCCTTCTTCTTCAGAAAAACCGATGATCTCGAAGTTAAAGGGCAGTTTTTCATTTCTCTCGTTCAGGTATTTGACGATGGCGATGGGCAGCAGGATGCCTTCACGGCCATCGTATTTGCCGCCATTGCAGACGGTGTCATAGTGCGAGCCAGTTAGCAAGGTCTTGGCATCCGTCGCATCAGACAGATAGCGGCCTACCACATTGCCCACTGCGTCGATATGCACATGCATGCCCGCTTCGCGCATCCAGGCAGCCAGTTGTTCTGCGGTTTTCTGGTGCGTGGGTGTCATGTAGGCGCAGGTCAGGCCGTCTTCATCGTCACTCCAGGCGGCCAGGGTTTCTGACCATTGCATGATGGTGTTGCCAAATTGCAGGCTATGTTCAAGCAAGTCATTCAGGCGCAGTTCAGCGATGCGGCCGATTTGGCGCAGGCATTCTGCCAGCTCATCTGCGCGCTGGTTTTTAAAGCGGCGCTGGAAGGTGGTGATGATGGCTTCCCGTGTAAAGCCCTTGCCATCCGGCCCTTTGACGGCGAGGATGAAGGGGAAGCCAAACTTGCTGTTGTAGTCGGCATTCAGTTTATGCAGTATCGCAAATTCTTCAGCGCTGCAATTGGTCAGGCCCGCCCTGGCTTGCTCGCCGGTGGATTCACAGGTCAGCTCGCCTGCGATGGCGGCCTTGCCCGCCAGCTCGGGGTGGGCGCGGATCAGGCCCAGTTGCTCTGCCTCTGTCGCCTGGCTGACCACGGTTTGCAAGGCCAGCTTGAGAGCAGTGATGCTGACAAAGGGGCGGCTGACAGCAGCCCGTTCAGGTATCCAGGGTGAATGTTCATAGATACCGTGCAGGATATGCACAAATTCTTGCGTGCTACAGTGGTTCAGGTGGTCCAGAGTTGTCGTCATAATTGGTCAGGCAATATGCCTATTATTGTGCCTATACTTTAATGTGACCGGTGTTGTGCCGGCATGATGGTGAAGCTTAAGCCTAATCCTGCCCTGCAATGTGCTGCTGTCTTCATGATCTGTATATCTTCGATAGTATATTGATAGACTGCTGGCAGTATAAGATTTGGCTGATAGCGCATTTCAAGACATCAATATAGGAGATCAATATGGGAAAGCTCAGTACACATGTGCTGGATATCACCGTTGGCAAACCCGGCGTGGGTGTGCAGGTGGAGTTATATGCCGTCAATGCAGGCGAGAAGACCCTGCTGAAGACAGAGACCACCAACCATGATGGCCGCTGCAATGCGCCACTGCTGGAAGGTGAAAGTCTGAAGCCCGGCCTGTATGAGCTGGTGTTTGCAGCAGGTGATTATTTTGACAAACAGGGCGTGGACATGCCCAGCCCCAAATTCATAGACCGCGTGACCCTGGCTTTTGGCGTGGCCGATACCAGCCAGAATTACCATGTGCCGCTGGTAGTGTCGCCATGGGCGTACTCAACTTACCGTGGTAGTTAACTGAAGGACTTTCGCAAAATTGTCCCAACAAGGCTAGCGCATTTAGGAAACCGCCCTTGCAAGGGCGGCTCGTTTCGTTGGCATACAGCATGCTGTATGAAACCCCAACTGCACCGCAGCGACGAAGACAGTCTTTAGTACGCGGCTCCTAGGAGAGGAGCTGCAACGCTTTGGGGCGGTTTTGCGGAAGTCCCGTCAATTTATTTGGACATCAGTGACTTGGCTGCCTGGGCTATCTGCTCACGCAGCCATCTGTGTTCTGGCGAATGATGTACGCGTTCATGCCAGAGTTGGTAAAAACGCAGTGGCGGGAATTTGATGGGGATGCTGAAAGTCTTGAGTTGCAGGCTTTTTTCATAAAAGCTCAGGTATTGCTTGCCTGTCGTCAGCACCATGTCGGATTGCGCCAGCATATGTGGCATGAGGCCAAAGTAGGCGGATTCGACCACGACATTGCGGCGCAGGTGCTGGCGTTCCAGATGGGCGTCGATGACGCCATGGTAGCCAGATAGTAGTTGCGAAGGCGCGACGTGGGGCAGGCTCAGGTAATCTTCCAGCGTCATGTCGTCAGTGCCGGTGCGCTTGGCATAGGGGCTGTCGGCGCGCATGGCGCAGACGATGGGGTCTTCAAACAGCTTGGACAGGTGCAAGTGCTGCGGCGGCTCATCCCAGTTGGCAATGACCAGATCAAGGTCGCCGTCAGACAAGTGGCGCACATAATCGACTTCCGCCCCCAGGCCATGGATGACGATGCGACTTCTGGGTGATTCACGCCGCAGGCGCTCCACTACACTGGGCAAGAATTGCACATGCAGGGAATCTGGCGCAGCGATGTGGAAGGTCTTGCTCTCTTGCTGGGCGACGAAGGGGACCTTGCGTTCAAACAAGAGTTCGGTTTCATCGAGTATGCGCTTGGCAGGCTTGAGCAGGGTTTCACCATGGGGGGTAGGCACCATGCCACGGCCACCGCGCACCAGCAATTGATCGCCGGTCAGCTCGCGCAGCTTGCGTAGTGACGCAGAGATCGAAGGCTGGGGCTGGTTAAGCTTGAGCGCCACGCGGGAGACGTTTTTCTCGCTCAGCAAAAGATACAAAATGCGTATCAGATGCAGGTCTAGGTGGTTGGGAAGTTGTGCCATGCTGATGCCTATCTTCAAACGTATATCGAAATCTGTATTTTTAATATACTTCGTTTTCAATGAAGTTTGTAGGGAAAAAGTTTATCGTTGCCAGACTTCACCAAGTTTTTTGCTATTAGTGCTGGACTGTGACAATCCAACGCTACCTGCCCTTGGTCTAACTGCGGTAATACGAGACATTTGCAGCAGATAGATACAGCTTGTGGTTTTTTAGCACTGACATCGTGAATAATAGGAATTTATATTCCTTAGAACTCATTTCATAAATAGGATGAGTGCGAACAAGGCGATTTGGGATGCAGTGCAAGGCCTAAGGTATGTACCCTGCGCAGCAATGCGCCCAAATCGTCAGTTCCCGGAGGGTTTGCCTCATAACGCGCGCTGGACTGCGTTGGACTCGTTATCAATAGCACCGCTATTGACTGCCTCGTCCATAGTTTTACCATTGCCAGCCCACGTTATGAGACAAACGCATCTCACCCTATTTATGAAATGAGTTCTAATAACACCGGTCGCAGCGGAGCTTCGGTTCGCGACCACTTGGGATTTTTTATCCCTCTCGTCTGAAGAGCCCCGCGGAGGCAGACGAGCTTCTAACATGAGAGAAAACATGGAAGCTTTTTTACTTGCGTATGGCACTGAGTGGCTCAACCTGATCGTCCGCTGGCTGCACTTGATCACCGGCATAGCCTGGATAGGCGCATCCTTCTACTTCGTCTGGCTGGACAATAATATACGCCCGCCCAAGCCCGGTTCTGAACTGGCCAACAAGGGTGTGTCCGGTGAATTGTGGGCCGTGCATGGCGGTGGTTTTTATAACCCGCAAAAATACCTGGTCGCCCCCAAAGAATTACCGGAAGAATTGCACTGGTTCAAATGGGAAGCCTATGCGACCTGGCTGTCTGGCTTTGCGATGTTGTTCATCGTCTATTACTTCAATGCATCTGCGATGATGATAGACAAGTCAGTGGCTGACCTGACTAGCTGGCAAGCCATAGGCATAGGCCTGGGCACGCTGCTGGTGGGCTGGACTGTGTATGACTTGCTGTGCCGTTCGCCACTGGGCAAGCGTGAAGGTCTGCTGGGCATCATCATGTTTGTGTTTATCGTGGCAGCAGCCTTTGTGTTGTCGAAATTCCTCAGTGGCCGCGCTGCCTACATCCATGTCGGTGCCATGATAGGCACGATGATGGTGGGTAATGTGCTGATGCTGATCATCCCTGGCCAGCGCAAACTCGTCGAAGCCATGCAACAGGGTAAATCGCCTGACCCTATCCACGGCCAAAAAGCCAAGCAGCGCAGCGTACACAATAATTATTTTACCCTGCCGGTGCTGTTCATCATGATCAGCAACCATTATGCAATGACGTATAACCATGAATACAACTGGCTGGTGCTGGCGACCATCATGGCGGCAGGTGTCTTGATACGCCACTTCTTCAACCTGCGCCACAAGGGTATTACCAACTGGGCTTATCCTGCGGCTGGTGTGACTTTATTGCTGGCTGTAGCGATTGCGATTGCCCCCAAACCACCAGCCAAGCTTGCGGCGCCCGACCCGGCTTTGTCAGCCGCAGAAGCGGCCGCAGCGCAGTTCACCAAGGTACAGGGCATCATTAACCAGCGTTGCGTGTCCTGCCATGCGGCAGCACCTACCCAGCCTGGCTTTGCCACTGCACCCGCTGGTATCAAGCTCGATACGCCAGAGCTGATCAAACAGAATGCGGTAAAGGTCAATATGCAGGCCGTGCAACTCAAGGCCATGCCAATCGGAAATATGACGCAAATGACTGAAGAAGAACGTGCAGTCGTCGGTGCCTGGTTCCAGGCTGGTGCCAAGTAAGTCAATAAAAATTTAGAAAGTATAAAGACATGAACAACTACGAACAACTCGACGCCTGGATAGACGCGCACTTTGACGAACAGGTCAAGTTCCTGCAAGAACTGGTACGTGTTCCGACCGATACACCACCGGGCAATAATGCCCCGCATGCAGAGCGCACTGCTGACCT
>JACQDX010000151.1 GCA_016200895.1 Burkholderiales bacterium | reverse complement strand
CTTGTGCCAAGGCCATTATTGCGGGTATCGAAACCATGCATATGATTCACAAGGTTCACAAGGGACAGATGAAGTCTGACACCAAAGCCCAAGCTTTATCTGTATCTAAAGCTATTTACAGCCTGGCATTCTAATTTTCTGAAGCCCTGTCGCTTTTCTAGTCCATTCGACCTTATTGCAACACAACCGTTGAGGTTATCTCCAGGCTAAAAATAGATGAATCAGGCTGAGATTAAACCTAACATGATCGCCTTGATGACTGCCTGGTGCCTTTGAGTGACATTGAACTTGGTACGTATTTTATTGAAGTGGTAATTAACGCATGCTTCAGAAATACTCAGGATACTGCCGATTTCCCAGGACGTTTTTCCTTGAGCATGCCATTGCAGACATTCTTTTTCCCGGCGGCTCAGTTTGGGTACTTCGCTTGTGGCATCTGGCAAAATAAAGCGGGACAGGGAATCGAATGCCACATCGCGCAATAAGGTGAGCTGTGGCAAGACAGCGAAACCATCATTGAGTATGTTTTTTCCTGACATTAAATCGGTTACGCATGTCAGCATGCCGACAGCGCCCATAGAACCCAGTGGCAGTGTAATGCCGGCATATATTCCGTAGATGTTTGCTTCTTCATATAAGTGGCGTTGCCGCCGTGTTTCAAAGGTGTCGGCATTCCACACCAAAGGTGATTTGCGTTGCATTGAATGGTTGAAGACGGGATCTATTTCCCAATAAGATTGCGACTCATAACGATGCATCCATTCTTTTGCATGATTACTGTAAACATAGGCGTTTTCGTAAGATTTGCTCATGCCACGCAAGAGCGTGAAATTAATCTGGTCGAAACCTAGCTTGGCCACTTCCGTGGTCAACTGTGCAAGTGTTTCTGATTCATCTTTGCTCTCCATGATATGCGCGTAACGTGAGAGACAATCCCCGTGGTGTCGTAAGTTGAATGCTGTATGTTGGTTATCCATGATGAGCCTTGATTAAATGTTAAGTAGAAATTTAACTGGGCGTGACCCCGGTACCCCCAAAAAAGTCCCCCCGACTTTTTTACAACTGACAAAACGCTTGGTTTCGCCACGTAATGACATAGCCTGACATCTGTGGAAATTTCCTCATAAAGCAGGGATGTGCCAGCCAATGTCATCCATTAGTACGCGGGAAAAACAAATCGCTGAGTCCGACTAGGGTGTGGGCGGCCCTGTAGCATTCACTAATCATCGCTTCTCAATACTGGAGCTACATTGTGCTGAGCCAGCGACTTTGGCTAGGTGTGTATAGGCAATGCTGATTATCAGCCTGCCTGCATGCAATTAGTTTCCATATGGAAATGCATGACTGAATTTATATAAAAACTAAGCATGTCTTACTCCAAAAACGACTTTGTTTATGCGACGAATGCTATAGTGAAGCTTAAATGTTAAAAAATGATAACTATATTTGGTCTAATTATAATGAAATACGGCCATATCAAAAAGGCAATTACACATGTTGTTGTTTAATAAAGCAACCAGCCCTTCATGATGGGATTATCAGGAGAGAAAAAATTTTCAGCGGCTTGAGAGCGCTGTCACTCTTGCGCCCGCAGAATTATGCACGGGCAAATGCCAGATGCACCAAGTTCGTGCCATATAAGCATTTTTTTTCCTGATCAGTCCTGGTTACAAATGCTTGCAAAATAAGAAACCGTACGTCAGCATAAAAAGCTGCGAGGCTGACCTGGTGGACTTTCGGAAATGCAAAAGGCCAGCCAAATCTGGCTGACATTCTGATTTCTGCGAAGAGAGCTGGCTTACATCCGTGCCGGTGTTTTTCTTTCTATCTGGACTATTTTATGCGGCTTCCAGGCTAAGGTAATCCGTATGGCCTTTTGCACCTAGCGTATAGAAAGTGGCTATTCTTGCTCCCCCTCGAAAAGGTAAAATTGGCTATTCAGGCTTGTCATCATCCTCGGCGCATATACAATGGACAGGACTTACACAGGTTCAGACCTCTTCACTTGGATCGGCGATGTGCAGTCTGAATTGCCCCGCCTTCAAATACCATCAACGTCTCACCCAACTCTTCCCAAAATATTTCTCGGCCATCGACCACTACCAGCGGCAAGCGCACGGCGCATTTTTTGGATGAGATGCCCCAGCAGGGCAAATAAGTCTTCTTCAGGTGGTGCTGCTACTTGTTGAAACAAGTAGCAGCACATATCAGCAACTACAAACGCGCTTTGGCCGAAACCAGATATTCGACTGCTGCGCAGGAACGCGCTAAGAATGAAGATCGCAAGATTGCAGCGCTCACAAAACCAAGTGCGGCACTATCTTCCGTTGCGAAGTGGTGCGTTCTACTTCGAAATGATCCGCAACTTTCGAGGTTGATTGGATGAGCATGCCTTTAATTTATTGATGTCGACAGCAAGTTTCGATTTGTTCACTACAACAAGGAGAGTTTACAACTTAGGCAGACCTTATTGCCGATAAACGTCAACATTCCCTGGTCAGCCCGACCAACTTTATTTGCTCTAGTCATGAGGCAACGTCATGTCCTATTCAACCGTCACACTTTTGGCCAAATTCCTTGGCTTGTCAACATCAGTCCCCCGCGCCAGTGCTGTGTGGTAGGCCAGCAATTGCAGCGGTACTACGTGCAGTATTGGTGACAGTTGGCCGTAGTGTTCTGGCAGGCGTATGACGTGTACGCCTTCACTGGGGGTGATGCGGGAGTCGGCGTCGGCGAAGACGTAGAGTTCGCCACCGCGGGCGCGGACTTCTTGCATATTGGATTTGAGTTTTTCTATCAGGGTGTCGTTGGGGGCGACGGTAACGACGGGCATTTCCTTGGTGACCAGTGCCAGGGGGCCATGTTTGAGTTCACCGGCGGGGTAAGCTTCGGCATGGATATAGGAAATCTCTTTGAGTTTTAATGCACCTTCGAGGGCGATGGGGTAATGCAGGCCGCGACCGAGGAAGAGTGCGTTTTCTTTGCGGGCGAATTCTTCTGCCCAGGAAATGATTTGTGGTTCGAGTGCCAGCACGGCGCTGATGGCGACGGGCAGATGGCGCAGGGCGCGTATGTGCTCTGCCTCATCGGTCTCACTGAGGCGGCCTTTGCTTTGTGCCAGTGACAGTGCCAGCAGGAAGAGTGCTGCCAGTTGTGTAGTGAAAGCCTTGGTGGATGCGACGCCCACTTCCACCCCAGCATGGGTGATGTATGACAAGGCGCATTCACGCACCATGGCGCTGGTGGATACATTGCAGACTGTGAGGGTGTGCAGCATGCCCAGGCTGCGTGCATGTTTTAATGCGGCCAGGGTATCTGCTGTCTCGCCACTTTGCGAGATGGTGACGACGAGTGAATTGGGGTTGGGTACGCTTTCACGGTAGCGGTATTCGCTGGCGATTTCTACATTGACGGGGATTTTTGCTATTGCTTCTATCCAGTATTTGGCGGTCAGGCCAGCGTAATAGCTGGTGCCGCAGGCGAGTATCAAGACTGAATCTATCTGCTTGAAGACTTTGTAGGCACCGTCACCAAACAGTTCGGGCATGATGCTGACGACGCCTTCGAGCGTGTCGGCAATGGCGCGTGGCTGCTCGAAGATTTCTTTTTGCATGTAGTGGCGGTAAGGGCCTAGCTCTGCCGCGCCGCTGTGGGCATGTACGGTTTTCACTTCGCGCTGTACTGACTTGCCTTCGCTATCGACTATCCATACTTTTTGTAATTGCAGGTCGACGACATCGCCCTCCTCCAGATAGATGATCTGGTCTGTGGTGCCTGCGATTGCCATGGCGTCGGACGCGAGGAAGTTCTCGCCCTGGCCTACGCCGACGATCAATGGAGAACCCTGGCGTGCACCGACCACGCGGTGTGGTTCGTCGCGACAGAATACAGCAATGGCAAATGCGCCAGTCAGGCGTTTGATGGCGATTTGCACGGTTTCGAACAGGTCGCCGCTGTAGAGGTGGTCTATCAGGTGGGCGATAACTTCGGTGTCAGTCTGGCTTTCAAACACGTAGCCAGCTTGCGTGAGTTCTGCGCGCAGTTCTTCGTGGTTTTCTATGATGCCGTTGTGCACGAGGGCGATGCGGTCGCGCGAGAAATGCGGGTGGGCATTGGATGAAGAAGGTACGCCATGCGTGGCCCAGCGGGTGTGGGCGATGCCGGTAAAACCAGCCAGGCCGGACTGGTCTATCTGTGCCTGCAGGTCTGCCACGCGGGATGTGCTGCGTGAGCGTTGCAAATGGCCATCTACATGCAGGGCAACGCCGCATGAGTCATAGCCACGGTATTCAAGCCGCTTCAAGCCTTCCAGCAAGACGGGGGTGATATTGCGTTGAGCAACTGCGCCGACGATACCGCACATGGTGACCTCTGATAAAGAATGAATATGTGTTCATGCTAAAGCAGATGGCTTGATATTTTCTTTCAAAATTAATCTATTATTGAAATTTATAGAACATCAATTTTCTAATTGAACTATTATTTCAATATATAAGAAAATTTGGAATTATTGATCACATGTTGACTATCAATGAGTTGGATGAACTGGATAAACGCATTTTGCAGCAATTGCAAAAAGATGCCTCACTGACCAATCATGAGCTGGCCTTGCGAGTGCATGCGTCTGCCCCCACCTGCCTGCGGCGCGTCAAGCGGCTGACGGATGAGGGCATCATCAGCCACCAGGTGGCGCTGCTGGATGCCAGCAAGCTGGGTGCCAGTTTGACGGCGATAGTCGAAATCACGCTGGACCATCAGGCGACTGAGAAGCTGGTGGGATTTGAGCAGTTGGTGGCGCAGGAAGGGGCGGTGCAACAATGTTACCGCGTGTCGCAAGGGCCGGATTTTGTGCTGGTGATACAGGTGGCGGACATGGCGGCTTATCATGCGCTGGCGCACAGGTTGTTTGCTACCCATGCGAATGTGCGTAATGTGCGCAGTTTTTTTTCTATTTTGCGTAGCAAGTTCGAAACCGCTATCGCCCTATAAGAAGGGCTTACCAAAAATCGTCCCAGCAAGGCGATCGCTTTAGGAAACCTCCCTTGCAAGGGAGGTTCGTTACGTTGGCGGACAACATGTTGTCTGAAACCCCAACTACACCGTAGCGACGGCGACAGTACTTTAGTACAAAGTTTTGCTGAATCCGGGAGCTGCAACGCAGTTGGGGCGGTTTTTGGTAAGCCTGCTCAGCGCGGACGTATGCTTCCTTTGAGTACATTCGCCGGATAGTAACGCTGAAAACCCTTCCAGACTGCGCCAGATTTGGCGACTTGCTCCAGCATGTCCTTGAGTGCCGCTGTGTCTTCTGCACTCAATGACTTTTTGGAGATATAGGCGCCACTATCACCCCAAGGCAGTTCGGGGATAGGTTCAAAACGCAGCTTGTCGAGAATATCCTGCACACGTGCATCGTCCATAATGTTACCAGCCAGTATGGAAGGGGCCATGATAGTCAGGTCGGCAATGCCTGCCTTGAGCAAACGCGCTACTGAGAGCGGGTCAGTATCAAAATACAGGCGCTTCTGCCTGGTCAGTTCCCTGATCAGGTCTTGATACGCAGGACCATAATCAAAACCGCGCACCAGCGCGACTTTCAAGTCTTTTTTGTCAAGCAGGTCTTGTGCCGATGTGATGGCAGGGCGATTGCCGTCAATGGAAATAATGGTGGCGCGGTTATAGATCATGGGAATGAATATGCCGTGCTCATCTCGCTTGGGCGTACGGCTGGCGGGGATCAGCAAGTCTGCGCGTCCGGTTTCAAACAGGAGTTCCAGTCTGGCCCTGGGTACGCCAGACAATGCAAATTTACAGGCTTCTTTTTCTATCAGGCTGCGCAGCATGTCCGGGTAAATGCCATCAATCTTCTCGCCATTGATGATGACACTACGCCCTGTCGGTGCGACGGGTACATTGATCACGCGAGAGCAGGCTGCAAAGGTCTGCGCATTGAACGCTACCAGACCAGCAAACAATACTATCCGTAATACAACCGTATGTATCTGCAACCTCATCATTATTTGCCCACTTAAATTATTACTTTAAAAGCAGTCATTCCAAACGCTGACTGCTTGTCTAACGCGGGCGATTTCCTTCTTTCAGCACTTCTGGTTTGTAATAGCGTAAAAAACCTTTCCAGACTACGCCTGAACGGGCTGCGCGT
>JACQDX010000140.1 GCA_016200895.1 Burkholderiales bacterium | reverse complement strand
CCGGAATATTCCATCAAAAAACCGATGGAACTGCCATGCGCGCCGCAGCCAAAACAATGATAAAACTGCTTGGTCGGGCTGACAGTAAAACTTGGGGATTTTTCGTTATGGAAGGGGCACAAACCCATGTAGTTTGCGCCACCTTTTTTGAGCTGCACGTATTTACCCACCACGTCGACAATGTCAACGCGGGCCAGTAAATCCTGTATAAAACTTTGTGGTATCAAAGCAGGACGCCAGCAAAAGGATAAAACAAAAGTCTAAGGCGAATTACTTGGACAATGCCGCCTTGACCAAACCAGAGACCTTGCCCATATCGGCACGGCCAGCCAGTTTTGCCTTCAATACATCAATCACTTTACGCATATCTTGTGGCCCAGCAGCACCAGTTTCTGCCACAGCAGCAATCACAGCCGCCTGCACTTCTTCATCCGACATCGCGGCTGGCATGTAGACCGACAAGACTGCCAGTTCAGCTTTTTCTATATCAGCCAGATCCTGACGACCACCCGCTTCAAACTGGGTGATGGAATCTTTACGTTGCTTGAGCATTTTTTCTATGATAGCCAATACCATGCCATCGTCCAGCTCTACGCGCTCATCCACTTCTTTTTGCTTCATGGCAGCCGTCAGCAAGCGGATAGTACCCAGCTTGACTGCTTCTTTGGCGCGCATGGCAGCCTTCATGTCATCGGTGATTTTTTCTTTCAAACTCATAGTCTACCCCTGAATTATTAATCGGACTTACGAAAAACCGCCCTAAAGCGTTGCAGCTCCTCGCCGCACTAAAGTACTGCCTTCGTCGCTGACGGTGTAGTCGGGTTTTCAGGCAACATGTTGCCTGCCGACGCAACGAACCGCTCTTGCAAGAGCGATTTTCTAAAGCGATGCCTTGTTGAGACAATTTTGCGTAAGCTCTAGAAATGGAGACTCACATAAAATCAAGTTAATTAGATTTATGCGCACACCTTGCAAAACTAGAGCAACATAATGCCCACGACAAAGACAACAAAGCCCGCTGCGGCTGACCGGAGCGGGCATGCAAACCTGAGCTTTAATGAACTACCCGCGATGCATCCGACGAATTGCCGGACACAACAGCTGGATTAGTACATCTTCTTAGGCAATTGCTGACTACGAATACGTTTGTAGTGACGCTTAACAGCGGCGGCCAACTTGCGTTTGCGTTCTGCTGTTGGCTTCTCGTAGAACTCGCGAGCGCGCAATTCGGTCAACAGACCGGTCTTTTCGATAGTGCGCTTGAAGCGGCGCATGGCAACTTCGAACGGCTCGTTTTCTTTAAGGCGAATTGTGGTCATGTAAGTTCAAACCATGGAAAGATTTATAGGAAGACCGAGATATTAACAGGAAAATTAAATTAATGGAAGGAAGATGATTAAATCTTGCGCAAAAACCTGTACAAGGCGTAACAAGATCATCAAATTTTCTTCCACATTCACCTGAAATTTCGATATTTAAAGGGGTATGCGTCTGAACTCCATTTATTACAGAGTAAAAAATGAGATGCAATTCAACATACTGCTACCGGGTATTATAACAGGCAAAAATACAACGCCCTTACAACACATTTATATGGCCGATCCAGCGGCTGTGCCCGAGGCCCAGGCCCACTGGAAATTATAGCCACCCAACCAACCCGTCACATCGACTGCCTCGCCGATAAAATATAGGCCAGGCACTTTATTGGCCATCATGCTTTGCTGGGACAACTCACGCGTATCCACACCACCACGGGTAACTTCAGCCTTGCGGTATCCTTCAGAACCATTGGGGATCAGTTCCCATCGGTTCAATTTTTCACCCAGCAGGCGCAAGCGCTTGTCCTGAATATCTGCCACCCTGGCATCGCCCGCAAAACCATGGGCAGTCAGTAAGCCATCAACCAGGCGTGCAGGCAGATATTGCGATAAATGATTGGCAAGATTCTTTTTGATTGTCGATTTATTGCCGACCAGGTCTTCCGCCACATCCACTTCTGGCAAGAGATTAATGCGTATGGCCTTGCCAGGCTCCCAAAAACTGGAAATCTGCAATACCGCCGGGCCAGACAAGCCACGATGAGTGAAAAGCAAGTCTTCACGGAATACTGTGCGTGATTTTTTCTCGCCCGTCTCTATATCCACTTCCAGCGATATGCCAGACAGGGGCACGAAAGGCTCCCAGGCTTTGGCATCAAAAGTCAAAGGCACGAGAGCAGGACGTGGTTCTATGATTTTCAGGCCAAACTGGCGGGCTACTTTATGTGCAAAATCCGTCGCACCGATTTTAGGAATGGACAAGCCGCCGCAGGCTATCACCACTTGAGCAGTGCGAATTACACCGGCGCTGGTTTGCAACAGGAAACCACCTTGTTCCTGTTTTTGCACATCATCGACCTTGCATCCCATACGCCAATCAACTTTACCGGCATCACATTCAGTCTTGAGCATACGGATGATATCTTCAGCACTGTCGTCGCAAAACAATTGCCCCTTATGTTTTTCATGCCAGGCAATCTGATAACGCTTCATCAAGGACAAAAAATCTTGCGGCGTATAGCGAGATAAAGCGCTTTTACAAAAGTGCGGGTTCTCGGAAAGGAAGTTGTTTGGGCCTGCATGCAGGTTGGTGAAATTACATCGCCCACCACCCGAGATGCGGATTTTTTCTGCCAATCGGGTAGCATGATCAATCAATATCACGCGCTTGCCACGCTGGCCAGCAACAGCAGCGCACATCATCCCGGCTGCGCCTGCGCCTATCACGGCAAGATCAAATTGATTACTCATGGCATTTACTTTCGGTACTTTCAAAAATTCAGGCGAGATTGTAGCTTACGGCGAGCGGATTTGAATGTCGTTGTAAAGACAAGCTGGTGGCAACCTCATTCTTGAAGTATCAGGGCTTGAACAGTGGAAGTCCTCTTTAATAAATAAACTCGCTGCTCAATTAACTCGCTGAAGATCTTTAAGGTAAGCACAGAACATATCAGCCATTGCATCAGCATAGGTTTTGATCTCTGCCTGAGTGCGGCGTGCACTAGAAAAACCACTTCCCACCGAACTTAAGGTAGTCGTAATCAAGTCGCCAGCTAGCCTGCGTGTGACTGCAGAAGCCTTGGGCAACACCTCTTCCATAAACAGGTCAATAGTCCGGTCTGCGGACGCCTTTATCTCTCGTGCCTCGGGCGCATCGCGATAGAGCGGGGCAGCATCACTGAGGGCCAGCCGCGTTTCAGCCTCCTCGCATTCTGAGTGTATGAAAGCGTGAACCAGTATGCGCAAGCGCTCAAGTGGCGGCTTGCTGACATCTTCAAGAATGCGGCGCAACATCTCAGTGGTCTGTTGCCACTCGTCGGTCTGCAGCCGAAACAGGATAGCCGCCTTATTCGGGAAATATTGATAAACCGAACCTATGCTGACCCCGGCTTTCTCCGCCACTCTCGCCGTAGTAAAACGCGTCACCCCTTCTTGCGCCAACACCTGAACTGCAGCCTGCAGGATTGCAGTTACCAGCCCGGTCGAACGAACCTGTTGTGGTTGCTTGCGAGTGGAAACCTGGGGTCGACGGCGGGTAGTCATAGTGGAATAAACAGTAACAAGCAAACAAGGGAATAGCTAATCCATACCGTCGTAATGCGACGAATTCGTCACATTTTAACCCAAGCTGGCTTATCCCTCAATCAGGCTGCAATCACCGCAAACATTGCAATGAAAACATTTTTATGCTGAGCCAAAACCTGAGCTTTAATCTGATGAAATACCCTTCGCCATCTCAGTTGCACTGGCCTGCTACGGTAATTTCCATGGGCAATCAAGGACTTGTCCAAAAGCGCAGGACTATGCAAAACGCGAGGCCCAATGCGAATAGTCAACGCGAATAATTACTCGTATCATTTTTCACCAATGCGACGAATTAGTCGCGTTTTATTTGCAGCCATCTGCATGGCAGGTGGCGCTCACATCTGGCACTTAATTTCGAATCGAAAACATCTATGACAACAACACTTACTTCGACCACGCTGGCAACCTTGCTTGAGCGCCTGTTCAGGCAAGCAGAAGCTGCGACAAGCCCGGCAATCGCCGGCATCTCCCACGAAGAGCGCGAGCGCATGATGCACAGCAAGACCGAATACCTGGATTTTTATAGCTTGCTGAAGGACCTCTGGCTGCCAGTCTCACGCGAGACTGGCGTGCTGCTCTACATGCTGGCGCGCAGCAGCAATGCACACAACATCGTCGAATTTGGCACCTCATTCGGCATTTCCACTCTGCACCTGGCTGCAGCACTGCGGGATAACGGCGGCGGTCGCCTGATTAGCAGTGAGTTTGAACCATCGAAGGTGGTGCAGGCACGCAAACATCTGGACGAAGGTGGCCTGGCTGATCTGGTTAAGATACGCGAAGGCGATGCACTTAAGACGCTGGCAGTTGATCTTCCCCCATCTGTCGACTTGCTGTTGCTTGATGGTGCCAAGGCGCTCTATATCGACGTGCTGAAGCTGGTCGAAAGTCACTTACGCCCGGGTGCACTGATCATCGCTGACAACGCAGACTACAGTCCGGATTACCTGGCGCAGATACGAGCGCCCGGTAGCGGCTATCTGTCTCTGCCGTTTGGCGGAGATGTAGAGGTATCAATGTGGCTGGGCTAAGTTTACACAAACCCTCACACAAACTATCACTAATTTTAAGGAAATATAAAATGCACGTATTCGTTACTGGAGCTACTGGCTGGGTAGGCTCTGCCATTGTTCAAGAACTGATAGACGCAGGCCACCTGGTGACCGGCCTTGCCCGCTCTGCCGAAAAGGCGACCACACTGGCTGCCACGGGTGCGAAAGTCTTGCTCGCAAGGCTGGAAGATCTTGATGTCCTGCGCACAACTGCCGATCAAGCCGATGCCGTCATCCATACCGCCTTCAATCATGAGTTTTCAAAGTTCATCGAGAATTGCGAACAAGACCGTCGCGTAATCGAGGTACTGGGAAGCGCCTTGGAAGGATCTGACCGTCCATTGATCGTGACCTCTGGCCTGCTGGGAATGGCACGTGGAGCAAGCGAACTAGACTTGCCCAATCCGGGATCACCACGCAAATCAGAACCAACCGCCCGGGCATTGGCTGAACGCGGCATACGTGCGGCGACAGTCCGGCTGGCACCATCGGTTCACGGCCTTGGCGATTATGGTTTCATTCACCTGCTGATACGCCTGGCAAAGGAAAAAGGTGTTTCAGCTTATCTTGGCGACGGCCAGAATTGCTGGTCTGGCGTGCACAGGCAAGATGCTGCGCGCGTCTACCGTCTCGCGCTGGACCAGGGCGTCACCGATTCGACCTATCATGCAATCGCTGAAGAGAGTATTCCCTTCAAGACGATAGCCGAAATGATAGGCCGCCATTTGGGCTTGCCAGTTGAACCACGGGAAGCGGATCACTTTGGCTGGTTCGCAAAAATGGCAGGCGCTGACATGGCGGCCTCCAGTTTGCGAACGAGAGAACTGCTAGGCTGGAAACCTGAAAGCCCGTCTCTGCTTACCGATCTGGATCAAGCTGGCTACTACGCTGCCTGACCAAGCATGTAACTCAACAACAATTTCAATATTTCCTTGCTATGCTGCCATGTGCGGCTGCCAAGGTTTTTTGAACTGATTTCATTTCTCGACGACACGACGATTGGCACGTAACCGTGTCGTCGAGCAGACCAGTTTTTTTCAAACACCTGATATGTCATGAAAATTTTCATGGCAATTCCTGCTTGTCTCAAGTCCACTTGGCGAACCAAGCATTTTCTAATGCTCCATTTTCAGGCATGAAAATCAGCAAAGCAAGAATCCCTCTCGGCAACATTACTGTTTGAAATTAGCAACATTCTTGCAGCAAAAACTGCATTTCCTTATTTGACTTTAAGTAATTCTTGACTTGTTTGTCGGCTAGAGAGATAACAGTTTCGCCGCCACGCAAACGATTACGCAAACGTTTGCGGTGGTGCTCGTAGCGAAATCCTCCGATTTCACCACGCCCCATTTCAGGGATGGTGCAAGTGCACCATTTCAGAACACCATCGATTAACATCAACTTGGGAATTTAACATGCGCAAAACTATTTCTCAGCAATTGCACAAGGGAGTCAGCCTGAGCGTGATTGCCCTGGCAGTCGCTGCTGCCTTCCCCATGCAAGCTGCCTGGGCTCAGGATGCCAAGCCTGCGGCCAAAAATGACAGTACGCAATTGGAAACCGTTATCGTTACTGCTAATCGCCGCGCAGAAAACATCAAGGAAGTACCGATGTCCATTTCTGCTATCAAGGGCGAAGCTCTCGATACTTACAATGCCAGCGGCCAGGATATACGCTTTCTGGCAGCACGCGTACCCAGTCTGAACGTCGAATCTGACTTTGGCCGTTCTTTCCCACGCTTTTATATCCGCGGCTTGGGCAATACCGATTTCGATCTGAATGCATCCCAGCCAGTCGGCCTGGTGTATGACGACGTCGTGCAAGAAAGCCCGATGTTGAAAGGTTTCCCGGTATTTGACGTAGACCAGGTAGAAATTCTGCGTGGCCCGCAAGGCACCTTGTTTGGCCGTAACTCACCCGCTGGTGTATTGAAATTTGATTCTGCCAAACCTACCCGTCGTTTTGAAGGCTACGGTAATATCGGCTTCGGCAACTACAAGGCCATCAACCTGGAAGGTGCAATCAATGTCCCGTTGAATCCGGACTGGGCAATGCGCTTCTCGGCACAATCACAAACGCGCGATGACCGCGTCACCAATCCACGTTCTACCGGTGAGAAAAACCTCGAAGGTTACCGCGACAATGCAGCACGCCTGCAATTCTCGTATAAAAACGGCGACTTCAGCGCACTGGTGAATTTGCATGGCCGCGACATGACTGGCAATGCCACCCTGTTCCGCGCCAATATCATACAAAAAGGCACGAATGAACTGGTGCCAGGCTTTGACTACGGCAGCTACCCTACCGATGGTCTGAACAGCCAAAAATTGCAATCTTCTGGCGGCAGCCTGCGTTTGCGCTGGGATATGCCAGGCATGAGCCTGCATTCCATCACAGCGTATGACAAGGCAAAATTCTATAGCCGTGCAGACGTCGACGGTGGCTATGGCGCGTCCTTCATGCCGACCATGGGCCCGGGCTTCATTCCCTTCCCGGCTGAAACCGCCGATGGCTTGCCTCGCCTGAGGCAGATCACGCAAGAGTTCCGCGTTGAATCCAATACCAAAGATGCTTTGCAATGGATAGGCGGCTTGTATTACTTCAGCGAAGATTTGCAAGTTGACAGCTTTGACTACAATTCTTTTGCTCCGGGTAACCCGCAAGATGGCTATGCCGTTCAACATCAGAACGCCAAATCTTGGGCAGCCTTTGGTACAGTGAACTATGCAGTAACAGACCAGTTCAAACTGCGTGGCGGCTTGCGTTACACCAGCGACAAAAAAGACTTTGATGCGCAACGTACCTGGACACCAGGCACAGCACTGGGCACACCAGGCACACCAGTACTCAGAGCCAACCCATCTGCCACCAACATCAGCTGGGATTTGGGCGCGAACTACACCCTGGATAAAGCAACATCCGTGTTCGCCCGTATCGCTACTGGCTACCGCGCACCGAGTATCCAGGGCCGCGTTCTGTTTGGTGACAGTATTTCCGTCGCAAACTCAGAAAAAACCTTGTCTTTCGAAGCCGGTATCAAGAAAGACATCCTGGATAACACTGCACGTATCAGCGCCACTGTATTCCAGTACACGGCTAAAGACCTGCAATTGACCGCAGGTAGCGGCGGCGTGAACCAGAACAAACTGGTGAATGCAGACAAAGCCGTTGGTCAAGGCTTTGAAATGGAGTTACAAGCCAACCTGAACCGCAACTGGAAAACCACAGTAGGTGTGAGCTATAACGATACTGAAATCAGAGATGGCAAACTGTTCGTCGCCCCATGCGGTAACGGCTGTACAGTCACCAACCCTGCTGGTCCTGTTGCAGGTACTGTGCTGATCGGTGGTAACCCACTGCCACGCGCACCTAAATGGGTAGGTAACTTCTCGCTGCGTTATTCCACACAAATCGGCGAAGGCACTTTGTACGCCAGCACAGACTGGTCTTACAAAGACACTTACAATATGTTCTTGTATGAAGCCAAGGAATACAAAGCCAAATCCCTGCTCGAAGGCGGCTTGCGCCTGGCTTACATGTGGGCTGACGGCAAATATGAACTCGCTGCTTATGGTCGCAATATCACCAACAAGCAACAAGTCATCGCCGCCATCGACTTCAACAACCTGACAGGTATCCTGAACGAACCACGCAACTTTGGCGTGCAATTCAAGGCTAACTTCTGATTGTTGGTTAAGCTGATAAAAAACGCCGGAGTGATCCGGCGTTTTTTTATGCGTGATGGATTTGAGGGATGATCAAGAGTGCGTTGAATACGGTCGATGGTCGCACTAGGCTTGGTTTTGAAGTTGCCTTTGAAGTTGCCTTTGAAGTTGCCTTTGGTCTTGACGTTGCTTTTGACTTTGGCAGTTCCCATGTGTAGCCGCCGTTTGTGCAGTACAGAAAATGGAAAAAGAAGAGCCGCTGTCTGAGCCGCAGGCGAGTTTCGGATCTTCCCATTTTTTGTACTGCTCAAACGGGAACCCCTTTAAGGGGCGGCTACGCCTGGGGCGCCTTCTTTTGCTTCCTTTTCTTGGCGAAACAAGAAAAGGGAGTAGCTGCCGGTCTACCACCAGCCCGCGATCTTAAATTACGTGTGCAGGTATTTGAAAATCTAATTCGTAAAATCCCACGAGCCTGAAATAAATAGCCTCTCGGCGTACTACGAACCCCTCTGGATTCCAGCTAAAACCACGCTGGAATGACGATCAATGAAATTGCCCCTAATTTGCTAGCCATCCAATTCTGTGAAGCACCTTAACGTAAGATCATGAACTATGCTCCAACGCTCAACTTCATAACACAACACAAAAAAATAAACCCCGAGCTATTCCCGCATCCACCTCAACATCTTGGGAAACGCGGGCTTATCCTCCTTCCCCGCCCGCACCGCTCCCAAACTCAAACCCGCCCATTCCAAGAACGGCAAGCCGATGAAATTACCCGATTCAAAAGTTTCTATCAGCCAGCTTGAGTCATCTTTATACCCATTATCATGAAACACAAAATCCAGCGGCAAATCAAGTTCCCTGGCCACAGCCAGTGACCACAAAATGGCTGCGATTTCTTCACCTTGTGGCGGCCAGTCTTTATCCTGCTGATCACTTCCTATCAATGCACGATTGGCAGATGGCGTCACCGCCAGATGTCCCGCTTCATGCACCATATCACCAGGATATTTGAGCTTGTCATAATCAACATAAATGCAAGCAGGCCCCAGATCAAGGCCAGGCAAAAACGTCGCATGCTCCAGTTCGCGTTCAATAACCGTGATGCCTATATTCCCAAGAAAACGCAATACCTTACGCAAACGCGGATCTTCGCGCACACTGAGATTCATCTCTGCTGCATCGGCTTCCATGACGAATATAGTTCCTAACTTTGTTGTCGCAAACGTTGAGCGATGCTGATGCAATGCTCAACTTGTGCAGCAATATTTTCAGGCACGGCGATGTCACCTGCCAGCACTGCGCTGATCCATGCAGCGGTCGTGGCAGCGTCTATGCTGTCGGGCACTGCCGGTACTTCGGCCAAAGGCTCTTGCTGTGCAGGCACCAGGGTAGTACCCTGCCCCGCATGAAACCAGTCTATCTGCTGGGCACGGCCAGTGCTGGCAACTGCCTCCCCTTCCGTACCGCGCATGAGGAACACATCCCCAGCCTCCGCTGGAGCGCAGCGTGAAAAGTAGTCTTGCAGCATCAACAGATATTCGGGGTGAGTATAAGAACTCAGGCGCAGGGCGGGTACGACAAAGGGTTGCAAGAGCTTGACCAGGGTATGGGTAGAATTGCGTACGCCCAGAATACGGCGCAGACTCAGCAAATGTGCCATAGCAGGTGATAATGCATCAATGGGCATAAAAGCAGGCTGCTTTTGCTGTAGCTGTTCCAGCACTTGCTCCACGCTTGTTACCAATGGCAAACCCAGGGCCTGGAATATCTCAGCAGTAGCGATACGCCCGGTATCTGTGCGCACGCCATGTACCAGCACAGGCACGCCACGCCGCGCCAGCAGCAAAGCCAGCAAGGGTGTCAGATTGGCTTTCTTGCGCGCGCCGTTATATGTGGGTATCACTACCGGAGCATAAGGGCTATCTCCAGGTGCTTGCAGCGGCAAAATATAGGGCTGCGCCGCCTGCAGGAAACCAGAAATTTCTTCTATGGATTCACCCTTGATGCGCATGGACAGCAAGATACCGCCAAGTTCCAGATCGGAGACCCGCCCGGCCAGCATTGCTGTATATAACATCGCCGCATCTACCTGCGTCATACTGCGTGCGCCGTCTTTACCGCGACCAATTTCCTTGATGAATTTGGCTGCGGCTAAAGCTTCGGTCGATTCAGTAGCAGGATTTGTGGTGAACGGAGAGAATTTCAAGCCGATTCCTTCAATAGTTTTTGGATAAAGCGCCACTCATCTGGCTTGACTGGTGTAATAGACAGGCGGCTGCCTTTTTGCAAAACCGTCATATCTGCCAGTTCAGGATAAGTCCTGAGTTCTGCCAGGCTCAGCAAGCGGGTTTTACGTTTGGCTTTGACATCCACCATCATCCAGCGTGGGGTTTCTTGCGTCGCTTTGGGATCAAAGTATTTGCTGTCCTTTTCAAACTGGGTGTGATCGGGATAAGCTGTGCTGGCTACTTCCGCCAGGCCAGCAATGCCAGGTTCAGCGCAACTGGAATGGTAAAACAGCACACCGTCACCAACCCGCATGCCATCACGCATGAAATTACGCGCCTGGTAATTGCGCACGCCAAACCAGGGGATGCTGGGTAATGCCAGGACATCGTCAATACTGATCTCATCCGGCTCAGACTTCATCAACCAATATGCCATGTTGAACATCTGCAAATTCAAAAGGAAATTGTCGCACATTTATGTAACCACGACATCAACACGATAAACATCGTGAATTGATCAGGCATAAAAAAACGGCTGCCATAAAAATGACAGCCGTTCAGAATAAGTCCCCACCGATGCCGCTATGCCGGCATCCTGAACCTAAGCGGTTCAAGTTGGCCATAGTCAATTCAATTTCGGGTTCATCGGACTAGCGACGCTCACACCCATCGAATAATTTTCCACGGCCTATGCACATAAATGGTTCAAGGAATATATGGCATTGGCGAACACGGCAGGGATCTAAAGTGTACCCCGAAATGCCTGCGCGTCGCTAGCTATTTTGATTAAATTAAATAATAAGGTGACAGATCAAAATAGTTTTTCTTGCGGCGTCAAAGCCTGATCCATATTTTCATGCATTTCCTGGATCTTTTGCTTCACCTCTGCCAGAGACAAGCCAGACAATGGGCCTTCGGGCGATTTGGTTGCCAATAACTCGGTTGTCATGCTCAGAGCAGCCATGACAGCTATCCTGTCTGTGCCCTTGACTTTGGCTGCATCGCGTATGGCCGACATTTTGCCGTCAAGGTAGGCTGCAGCTTCACGCAGGGCACGGTCTTCACCTTCTCGGCAACTGAGCTTGTAGCTCTGGCCCATGATATTGACATCCACCTGTATTACTTTTACTTCACTCATGCCGCTTCCTTGTCATTCAATACTTCTGCCGGCAACTGCGCCAGCAAGGCAGAGACACGATCATGGGCCTGATGCATGCGTTGCTGCAAGTCAGTGTTTTGCGTCATCAATGACGTCACATCATTACGCAACCTGGCATTTTCGCTACGCAGGGTATGCGCCAGCACGGCAAGCTGTTTCACTTTTTCAGCAAGCAATTCGAATTCGGAAATCATCATGTCTCAGTTTAAGGGGTATGCAACGCATTCATTAAGGTAGTCAATAGGGTAGTCAACAAGGCAGCCAATAATGCGATGTTAATGCGATCTTTAATTATACGAGTAAATTTTCTCTCAGAGCAGGTCTATCAGGCTGCCATCGCTCAAAATAAGTGCAGCATGGACAGTTTTATCAGAAAATACCTGCTTTAAGGCGTCTACATAGCCCAGCATTTGCTGACGATAGCCTGCCTCTTGCCCGGGCAAAAGCTGACGCTTGTAGTCCAGCACCCAGACTTCATGCGAAAAAACCACAACCCTGTCCAGACGCAATAATTTCTGCTCGACCAGCACATCCATCTCATTGCGCGCATATATATATGCAGCAGTATCATAGAACTTCTGCAATGCAGAATTACTGAATATACACTCAGCTTGTTTACGTATTACCGCTGCCACCGCACTGGAACAAGGAAGCCAGGCTGCGATGGTCTCTGCGTCTGGCACTGCCACGGGCCAGGTCTTTGCGTTATTGCTCAAACGCTCCATCAAGGTATGCAGGGCTATGCCTTCTAACTGTTCATCACTGCTTACTTCCAGGATCGCTTCTTCAGCGGGCATGGCAAGAGGCTCAAATACCACCATGCTGAATGACTGATACTGCTGTACTTCATTCTCAACACTAGCAGCATCCGGCAATTTTTCTTCCACATGATCCAGATAGCTGTACCAGCTAGGGACAGGCTGTTTTTTCCCATTCTGCACACCGCTAAGTATCAATACCTGCTTGGCGCGTGTGATGGCAACATATAAGAGATTCCAGTTTTCTTGCGTGGCCTGGGCTTCTTCCTGTGCAAAAAACCGGTCGCGAGCAGCGCCGCGCTGGTCTTTTTTACCAAACACAGAAAAATGCCGTTCCTCGCCTGCTTGCAAAGGCCATTGGCACAGGACACCTATCCTGTCTTTCATGGACTCACTGTGATTGGCGTCCAGCATGACGACTATCTTTGCTTCCAGTCCCTTGGCACTGTGGATGGTCAATATGCGTACAGCATCAGCCGCACTATCCACCGTAGATTCATCAGGTGCATCACTATCACCACCACGGCGCAAGGCACCCAGGGCAGCGATAAACTTTGGCAAACTGGGATAACGCCCTGCATCCAGATTCAAAGCCAATTCAGTAAAACTATGGATATTGCCCATGACCTGGCTACGCTGCGCACCCGAAGACGCTTGCGCATAACGCTGCAAGACCTCACCCTGATGCAGGATGCGATCCAGCAAATCATGCACAGGCAAATAGTAAGAAGCTACCATCCATTGTTGTAACAGTTTTGCTGCGCGTTGCAGAACTGGATAACAATCATCTTGCTGCAAAACGAGCAAACGCTTCCACCATGTCGCTTCATCACGCAATGCCAGCGCAATCAGATCGTCATCACTGGCGACCATGATGGGTGACTTTAACACATGCGCCAATGCACGGTTGTCACCTGGCGTCATCAGGAAATTTAATAGTGCGATCAAATCCAGCACTTCCAGCGCATCCAGCAAACCGCCACGGCGGCTGGAGACAAAGGGGATGCCTGCTTCGCGCAAGGCTTTTTCATAAGCAGACAAATGCGTGCGGCGCTTGACCAGTAACATCACGTCGCTCCAGTGAAAGCTATCTGCGCCCTGCCCGGCACGTATGGCCAGCAAGGTTTGCGCGACTTGCTTGCCTTCTTCATAGCGCTGCTGGTTTTCTGCTTCTTCCAGTGGCGTCGTCAACGGATTGCGTAGAGGAAAACGCGCTGGCACAACTTCTTCGACTATCTCATCAGTAACATCGGACAAGACCGCACCTATCAATGGCAAACGCCACACCGCACCATCTGCGTCAGAAGCGGTTGTTTGCGCATGAAACAGCGGGTTACCATGCATGCTGACATTGAGTACATCAACAATCGCCGGTGCATTCCTGCGTGTCTGGTTGGTGCGCAAAACCCTGGCTCCCTGCGCCGCCAGCATATTTTGTGCAGCGGTGAAAACCCTGGGTTCAGCACGACGAAAACGATAGATGGACTGCTTGGGGTCGCCCACCACAAACACGCTGGGCTTGGTGCCATCGTCACCATAAGCTTCCAGCCAGGCTTGCACTATGCCCCATTGCAGGGGATTGGTATCCTGGAATTCATCAAGCAAGATATGCTTGTAACGCGCATCAAGGCGGCTATGCAAGTAGGCTGCATATTCTTCGTTGCTTAGCAGGCGATATGCCTGCCACTCCAGGTCAGCAAAATCAAATACCCGCTGATCTGCTTTCAGGCTTTGGTAGCATTCAAGATAAGCCGTGCCGACAGCAAACAAGGCTTCATTGACTTGCATGACCATTTTTTCGGCGCTGCGCTTTTGCAATTGATTCAACGCCTGTACTATCGCTTCGCATTCATCTTCAAAGGCATTGATCTGGTCCACGCCCAGGTGTTTTTCTATTGACGCAATCAGCGCCTTGACCTTGACATTGTGTGAGCGGATATTGCCCTGGCCATTGATGAAGCCATCGCAAATCATGGCAAAGGCATCCAAGCTGGGGCCTTCAGTCAGGCCTTGCTCAATCTTGGTGGCATTGGTCTGGTTATTTTTTGAGCCCTGCCCCAATACCAGAGCCATGTGGGCAATGCGCTGATATAGCTGGGCGTCTTCCCAGATGCTGAGCCGCGCATCCTGATACAGGTCTGCACCACACAAATCACGCAACCAGTCCAGCGGACCACCCAGTTCAATTTGCTGGTTGCTGGCCCACCACTCTGCACGCTTGTCGAGAAATGCTTCCAGCATCTCCCTGGCGTTGAAATCACCAATTTCCTGATACAGGAATAGCAGTGCCTCTTTGATGTCTGCGTGCTCTTCCTGCGCCAGCATTTGCATGAGCTGGCCATAGGCTTCGCGCTGTATATCACCACTGGCTTCCACCAGGGTAAAACCATGTGGCACGCCAGACGCCAGCGGTGCCAGTTGTATCAGGCGGCCAAACCAGCTATGGAAAGTATCAAGAGAGAGTGACTGCGGGCTGGACAAGACCTTTTCATACAAGCCACGCGCCAGCGGTATGACATTCTGCAAGTCAGCCTCGGCAATGCCACGCTCAGTCAGCAATTGCCGCACATGGGCGATATCTGCCAGTGCCAGTTCGTGCAGCAAATCCATCAGGCGCTCACGCATTTCCTGAGCGGCCTTGCGGGTAAAGGTAATCGCCAATAACTCTGCCGGTTCAGCACCTGCCAGCAAGAGCCGCAACATGCGCGACACCAGCAACCAGGTCTTGCCACTACCAGCACAAGCCTCGACAACGACGCTATGGCTGGGGTCACAGGCAGTTGCCGTGAAGTGGGTGTGACTGACAGCCTGACCATTGACTTCATAAGCCTGAGAGTATTGCTGTGGATGTTGCATGGGTTCGGTCATCACCATGCTCCCTTGCGGCATAGCCAACGCATTTCACAATACTGGCAATTTGCTTCTACACCATGGGCTGGCAAACTTGACCCTTTCTGTATCGCGGCCATGCTCGTTTTAATAGCCAGTGCCAGCTCCGATACCCAGCGATCAAAGTCGTCGGCAGCTACGTCACCGGCCTTGCCCTGACTCAGTTCCAGCGCCACATAACTACCAGAGCTGACAGGCAAATCCGTCAGCAAACCATAAAACGGCAGTTGATGATCTTCACCTTCCTTAAGCCTACGGCGCAAGTCATTCAGGTTTTTAGTCTTGTAATCGAGTACTGCCACTTCACCATTCATATTTCTGTCTATGCGGTCTATGCGACCTTTCAGCATGATCTGGCCACCCTGCCATTCCAGCGTCTTTTCATTCTTGATTTCACCCATGTCAAAATGCCAGCCAGCTTCTTCATGCGCCTGCATCCAGGCGACATAGGCAGGGATGACTTTATCCCAGCGTACGCTATAAGCTAGTGCCGCCGGGCTCTTTTGCAAGACATCGGCAAAAAAATCGGCAGATATGTTATGCAACAGGGCTTCTTTATCCACGTCTGGCTGGTTGACTTGAGTGGCTTTCAACTCTTCATGGTAACGCTTGAGAATGGCATGCAGCCAGTCACCATAGTCACGCTTTTCTGGCATATCAGACAACTCATCCAGGGCACTCAAACCCAGCATGCGTCCGGCAAAAAACTGGTAAGGGCAGACTACCAGACTGGTGTAGGCGCTGGCAGATAAAGTCGCTGGCAGCAACGCAGCCGCAGAAGGCGTGGGCATATGCTGAGTGCTGGCTTGCATGGTCCTGGCTGGCAAATCCAGAGGATGGCTGTCCAGCACCACTTGCTGGGTACGCTCCAGTGTCAAACCCAGTTGTTCCAGCCAGGGGCTGACGGGATTATGTTCGCCGTTCAGGCTGCCCTGCCAGGATAAAACGACGTCGGTGTTACTCAGCAAGAGCTCCGCAAAGTCGCGCAATTGCTGTTGCTGGCGCGACTCACGGGTTTCCAGTCCACATTCACGCCTGACTGCATTCGCAAAAAACAAAATCTCGCTGGCTTGCGATGGCAGGTGGGAAGCATCTGCACCAACCAATAACACCGCATCAAAGGGACGCAGGCGTGCGCCATTCAGCGGCAACATGACGACGCGCTTGTCGGTATGTGCAAACACAAATGCCGTACTTTCCAGTTGCAGATTCATCAGGGCACGCCACTCAGCAAAGGCGAATGGCGTTTTCAAGTCCTGACAAGCAAGCTGCAATTTCTGTAGCAATTGTAGGATTTGCGCGCCAGCCGGGTCTGCCTGGAAGGCATTGAACATGGAGAGATCAAAGAACACTTGCAGGCTTAGTGCGCTCCATTCAGACAGGCTACGTCTGCCGGTGAAATTGCCCGCCTGCCTGGCCATGGACCGGATCCAGCGGCTCGCTGGCCCGGTATCCTTGCCCGCATCCAGCGTGGCCAATACCGATTCCCAACCACCCAGCACATTGGCACGGCGCAAAACCAGTTCTATGCGCATAACCAGATCTGCCTTGGCGGCAATAGCATCTTGCTCAGGCTCAGTATTGTCGGGGTCTTTCCATAGCAGATAAGGCGATTTCAAAAAATCCAGCAAGGCCATAGTATCGGCCCGCGTGGTCACCACTTCCAGCCAGGCGGCAATGGCAGCCGCAGCGCGGGTGGTAGACAGCTTCCAGCCGGTTTCATCGGCCACCATGATCTGCGCGCGCTCCAGCAAGGCGCGTATGCGGCGGGACACGACGCGGTCTTGCGCCACCACGGCCACGCTTTGCTTGCCTGCCTGCAGCCAGTTGATGATGGTTTGCGCGCCCTGCACGGCCTCATCTTCCAGCGAAGTGGCTCGGCACAGGCGTATATGGGATGTCTCGACATATTCAGTCAGCGCTTGCTGATGCTGGCTGCCCGTATCCTGCAAACCCGGCCATGCATGGTAATACGGCTGTGGCAAGGTATGCGCGCGCCAGTCCAGGCTGATTTGCAATACGCTTTGCTTCTTGGCCCAGGCTTGTAAAAAAGCCTGCTCCATGGGACTTGGCAAGGTGGGTGCTATCCATAGTAAAGGCTCGCTGGCCTGTGCGGCTATGTGCAGTAACTGCGCATAGCGCTTTACCTGCGGGTCGCTGCCATCCAGCTGACTCTGCCAGACTGACCATACCAGTTGCGTTTCTTCTGACAATAATGCCTGAGCAGGCGCGGGTAATTGCGCCAGAGCGGCTTGCCAGTCTTTTTCCAGCTTGTTCTTGTCTTTGCCGACGGTAGGCAATAATACAGCTGTCAATTCATCCGACAGCGTCAACAGGGTCTGCGCCAGTGGCAATAAGTCAGTATTACGGCGTGCACCAAATAATTTCTTTAACCAGGGATGTTGCCGTAGTTCAGCATACAAACCCATGAGTCTTTCACTGGCATCGCCACCCCCATCATTTTGCAGCGCAGCATCAGGTGCCTGCATTTCCAGCAAGGCAAACAAGGTTTGTATGCGTGGCGGGATGAAATTACCCTGCAATACAGTCCCCAATGCTCTTAACAAAAGGTGGGCATGCTGATAGGTAGGCACGATGACCCGTACCGCAGAGAAATCCCGTTCTCGCTCACGCCCCCAGCCATGCTCTCTGGCTGCGCGCAAAAAAGCCTGAGCAGCCTGTTGCCAGAATAGAGGGCCAGCGGGTATCAGTAGGGGATTATGTAGCATCAAGGATAGGTGGTTTTGCAGGTAGAGCAAGTATACTATGCGACAGCCTTGGCATTTTAGGCTCAAGCATGACACTTTTCTAAAAAATAGGTTATTATCTACCGCATAGCTAACCACGCCTGACTCATTTTGCTTTAGTCACGGTGCAGCACTATTCAACACTATTGAATTCGTGACTATCACCCCCAGATTCAAATCAGAATGCGGCGCTGTCCCAAAATACCGACATTCAGTGGCGCTGTTACCCCTTAATTTTTCCCTCTCGTTGAGGATTCCATGAGCGAAAACATCAAATATGTAAGCGATGCTTCATTCGAAGCAGACGTATTAAAATCAAACGTACCTGTATTGGTCGATTTTTGGGCTGAATGGTGTGGTCCTTGCAAAATGATCGCTCCTATACTGGAAGAAGTTGCCAAAGAATATAATGGCAAAATCGTCGTAGCCAAGATGGACGTAGATGCAAACCAGGCAATTCCTGCCAAGTTTGGCATCCGTGGCATCCCTACCCTGATCTTGTTCAAAGACGGTGCTGCTGCTGCACAAAAAGTAGGTGCATTGGCAAAAGGCCAATTAACCTCTTTCATTGACAGTAATATTTAAGGTATTATTGCGGTCTGAAACTTTAAAGCTGCGAACAACAAGATTGTTTGCAGCTTTAAATAAAGAAAATGAAGAGACAGCTGCCCCGGTTGATAACCCTCAACTGCTGCATGCAAATTCAGACCCGAATTAAATAATATAATATTAAATAAAACGAAACCAAGACAGAAATTCTTTCTATCCTGTTTAATCCGTAGTTCCTCTGCTCACTCCCCCACCCCATAATCCCATCCCGGGACACTCACCATGCATCTATCAGAATTAAAGGCCTTACACGTATCCGCTTTATTGGAAATGGCCATAGGACTCGATATCGATAACGCTGCGCGTATGCGCAAGCAGGAATTGATGTTCGCGATCCTCAAAAAACGTGCAAAATCAGGCGAACAAATTTTTGGCGATGGCGCCCTTGAAGTATTGCCTGACGGCTTTGGCTTCCTGCGCTCGCCAGATGCCAGCTACATGGCCTCGACTGACGATATTTATATTTCTCCTTCGCAAATCCGCCGTTTCAATCTGCATACTGGCGATTCCATCGAAGGTGAAGTGCGGACACCAAAAGACGGTGAACGCTATTTTGCATTGGTGAAGGTGGACAAGGTCAATGGCGAATCGCCAGAAGCCTCCAAGCACCGCATCCTGTTTGAAAATCTGACGCCACTGCACCCGAACAAGGTATTGACACTCGAACGCGAAATGCGCGGCGAAGAAAATACTACAGGCCGCATCATCGACATGATCGCCCCTATAGGCCGTGGCCAGCGTGGTTTGCTGGTAGCGTCCCCAAAATCCGGTAAGTCCGTCATGCTGCAACACGTGGCACACGCGATTACCACCAATCACCCTGACGTTACCCTCATCGTTTTGCTGATCGACGAACGTCCGGAAGAAGTAACCGAGATGCAACGTTCGGTACGCGGTGAAGTAGTCGCATCGACTTTCGATGAACCAGCTACCCGTCACGTACAGGTTGCTGAAATGGTGCTGGAAAAAGCCAAGCGCCTGGTAGAAATGAAAAAAGACGTGGTCATCCTGCTGGATTCCATCACCCGTCTGGCACGTGCTTACAATACCGTCATCCCTGCTTCCGGCAAGGTATTGACTGGTGGTGTGGATGCAAATGCCCTGCAACGCCCAAAACGCTTCTTCGGTGCGGCTCGTAATGTAGAAGAAGGCGGCTCACTGACCATCATCGCAACAGCCTTGATCGAAACCGGCAGCCGTATGGATGATGTGATCTATGAAGAATTCAAAGGCACGGGCAATATGGAAGTTCATCTGGAACGCCGCCTTGCTGAAAAACGCGTCTACCCAGCCATCAACCTCAACAAATCCGGCACCCGTCGTGAAGAATTGCTGATCAAGCCGGATCAGTTGCAAAAGATCTGGATCTTGCGCAAATTGCTGTATAGCATGGATGAGATCGAAGCGATGGAGTTCATCCTCGACAAGATGAAAGCCACGAAAAACAACGCAGAATTTTTCGAAATGATGCGCAGAGGCGGATAAGTTTCTCCCTGTTTTCGGGCTAAAAAAGCCGTCACTTTTGTGACGGCTTTTTTATTTTTACTCTGGCTGAATGGCTTGCTAAGCTGCAACTTTTAACAAAACTATCGTCACCAGAAAAGAAGTATTGCTGATCGCCACAACTGCGTGCGGCAAACCGGCAGCAAGATATAGCAAGTCACCTGCATGCATGGTCTTAGGGCCTGCCTCCAGTTCAACTTGTACCTCACCAGACAGGCACTGTATGGTGATGGGGCCATGGACGTGATGCGAAGGCAAACTCTTTCCCCGTAGCAAGTTCATGAGAATGACTTCAAGATGCTCGTCTTTAAACAAGGCGTGCGCCGGTCCCGCCAGCAATTGCCCTTCAGGCAGCAGCAAGTTGGTCACTTCTCCGGAGTGTAAATGTGGTGTGGCCATTTTATTTCTCCTCGTATTGCAATCAGGCGCAGTGACATGAATAGAAATGGATTACGTTGCCACATGAAAATCAATAATGATCTCCCCTGGTTCTTGTGAAACATAGGCGACCTTCACTCCAGTGCCAAAGTGTTGCTCAATCTGCGCCAGCAATGGCAAGGGATTATGGTCATTGCAAAAACGCATGGTTTCCCCTCGCTTTAATGCCGACAAGGCACCAAAAATCGCTGCATGACGAAAACGCTTGGCAACACCACGCGCATCAAATTCATATACGCCTTCAGCCAATACGGGAATGGAACAATCGTGAGCCATGATGAAACTCCTTTTAATATAGATGAAAATAAACAAAAATCACAGGGAGAGCCTTTTGTGCCCTCCCTTAAATAAATGACTAAAAATGATTAAGTCTTGTTGGAAACTTTGGCATAACTCATGTCAACTGCATTCGTTTGCACAGGCTTTCTTCCTGCTAACAGGCGCAAGGCAAATACAGCCAGGCAAACGACACCAATCGAGAACACGATGTCACCGGGAACCCGCATCCACACCAGGGTTTCCATGAAGTGCGAATGGATCACTTCTGGTGAACGTGCAAACCACATGCCTTTGGTAATACTTGCTACAGCCTGATAAATACCCGCTGGTACCAGCGACATGAACACCATCATTGCCAGTCCTATATTGAGCAGCCAGAACATCGCTTGCAATAATTTATCGGACCAGAGAGCACGATCAGACAAGCCTCTCAGGCAGAACAACAGCAAGCCTATGCCCAGCATGCCGTAGACGCCAAACAACGCGGCATGACCATGTGCAGCAGTCATATTCAAGCCTTGCATGTAGTACAAGGCAAGCGGTGTATTGATGGAAAATCCGAGCAAGCCTGCACCAACGGTGTTCCAGAACCCTACTGCAATAAAGCACAGTATCGACCACTTGTATGCCTGCACCCAGGGTGCTGCTTTTGAACGTTGATAGTTACGGAAAGCTTCTACACCTATCATCGCCAGTGGCACAACCTCCAGCGCAGAGAACATGGCACCAATCGCAATGACAAAAGTCGGTGTCCCTGTGAAATACAGGTGATGCAAGGTTCCGAGAATACCGCCGAACAGGAAGACGATGGTTTCCAGAATAATCGCGCTATTAGCCGTTGCCGCACGTATCAAGCCAAGACGGGTAAACAATAAGGCAATGACTGCAGTGGCGAACACTTCAAAGAAGCCTTCTACCCACAGATGCACCAACCACCAGCGCCAGTACTCAATCATCGAATAATGGGTATGTGGCCCCCAGGTCAGGGATGTGGCATAGAAAGCACCTATGCACATTGCTGCCAGGAATACCATGGCAATCAGGCCACGGCTCTCGGACGGCTTTTTTAATGCTGGCAATAAGCCACGCCCCAGCAAGGCCACCCAAAACAACAAGCCGATGAATAAAAGTATTTGCCAGACCCGGCCCATGCTGGTGAACTCCAGCCCCTGATTACCTATCCAGAAACTGAATTCATTACCCTTGTGTTGCAGGCTACCCAGCCAGCCAAATGCAGTAGAACCGACAACGATAAAGAGCAAGGCATAGAACAGGACATTGACCCCAAGTTTTTGAAACTTGGGTTCATGACCAGAAATGGCAGGTGCTATATAAAGACCAGTCGCCAGCCAGGCAGTAGCAATCCACAATACGGCAAATTGCGTATGTATCGTGCGACTGACAGTGAATGGCAGTATGTCAGCCAAAGGAAAACCAAAGAAGCTATGTCCTTCAACAGCATAGTGGGCTGTAACTACACCCATGCCGACTTGTGCCAGTATCAGGCCTATGACGACGTAAAAATACTTCCTGGTTGCTTTCATAGAAGGCGTAGGCTTCAGGTCAAACAAGGGGTCAGCTTTGGGTGGTGCAGGATCACCCTCTTCCTTGCTGATGGAATGATAGAAAATCATCCCGGCAATGGCAGCGATCATCAGTATGATACTGGCGATGGACCAGATACCAGCTCCGGCAGTCGGCGTATTGTCCACCAGCGGTTCATGCGGCCAATTGCTGGTATAGCTAAGATCCTTTGCGCCTGGCCTGTCTGTAGCTGCTGACCAAGCTGACCAAAAGAAGAATGCAGGCAAGGCTTGCAAATCCTTGATTTCTGGCAAAGTACCCCGGTTCATCGCATATTGCTCGCGTAATTTTTCCAACGAAGGATCATTACCAAACAGGGCAATATAGTGTTGCGCAACTTGCTGGACAGCCTTTGCCCGGTCGTCGCTCAGTGCAATCACATTGCTGGATGAGTCATAAGTATTGTGCCGCATTTCCTCCTTCAAGCGTGCTTTCAACTCTGCCTGACGTCCCAGGCCAAGCTGCTCAAATGATGTCTGCGCTTCTTTTTGCGACCATATTTCGAGTAAAGCCAGTGACTCGCGATGCAACCAATCGGCGGACCAGTCTGGTGCAACATAACTGCCGTGCCCCCATACCGAGCCCAATTGCTGCCCCCCTGCAGAAAGCCAGGCTTCCTGACCGCGTTGCACCTGTCCCTCTGAAAATAGGACAGTGCCCTTGCTACTGACAACTTGTTTGGGGATAGGCGGCGCAGTCAAGTAAATCTCTGTGCCTACCCAGCCCAAGACGGCAAAAGATAAAACACAGATAACGGCGAGCCAAGTCCAGAGTTTACGCGTGGCATGCATGGCGTGTTTCCTTATTGGTGAATTGAAAAAAATAACTGACTCAGGAGCGTGTTTTATCTGGCACGATTTTGCTGGCGAAACAAGCTTGACTCATTAAAGATTCATTTTATATACATGTATTTAAAGATACAAATAGAATGAATGTTTAATGCAAAAGCCTTGATCAAGATCAAATTTCCAACATAAATCAGGTAAGGCTTATAAACATCTATACTATATGTATCTTAATAGGCTATTGAGAAATGGCGATGTACTTAGACCATGCAATCTCAAGTGCATGGACAGGCTTTTGGAATTAATATGAGATTAACCGCATTTACTGACTACACATTGCGCACCCTGATTTATCTGGCACAACACCCTGATAGACTGGTTACCGTACAAGAAATTGCTGAGCTACACAGCATTTCGAAAAGCCACCTGACCAAGGTTGTCCATCAACTGGGAATGTCAAATAAAGTGGAGACCATACGCGGTCGTCATGGTGGTTTGAAACTGAATCTGCCACCAGAAAAAATTAATATAGGTGATGTAGTACGTGACGCTGAATCTGACTTTTATATGGCTGAATGTTTTGACGGCGAGAGCAACACTTGCACATATGCAGGTGCTTGTATTTTAAAAGGCGTGTTAAGCAAAGCAACCGCCTCATATCTGTCAGTACTTGATGCAGTAACACTGGCAGATTTAGTCGCACAAAAAAGTAAAACTGACAAAATACAAATTTTTCCCAGCAATAAAGTAAAGCGAAAATCAAGCGCTACATAGAACGCATTTTGTCGCGATCAGTCATCACCGTATGCAAAAAAATGATCACTTCCAGGGAAAACTTCTAACTTCTTATTTCATATCAAGGATCTTTGAGAAATACACCAGTATTGTGAATAGCGACGATATCCATCCCCACGCTCACTAGCTTCACATCACAAAGGTGCTCATATGAAAGACATGTTCAGAGGATTCTCTGCTTCCGTAGCCTCACGGATATTACTCGCGTCCCTATTCCTGACTTTGTCAGCGCATGCTGCAGATACCAAAAACAATAAAAGCTCCAGTGATTTTGGTCCTCCACAAGGTAAGCCCATCCACGCAGTGCTCACCAGCCCGCCAAATGTACCGCCGCCACTACACCGCAACTACCCTGCAAAGGTGATCGTCGAACTGGAAGTCGTGGAAAAGGAAATGGCAATTTCTGAAGGCGTGAAATACATGTTCTGGACCTTTGGTGGCACCGTACCTGGCAGCTTCATTCGTGTGCGCCAGGGCGATACGGTTGAATTTCACTTGAAAAACCATCCCAGCAGCAAGATGCCGCATAACATCGATTTGCATGGCGTGACTGGTCCTGGCGGTGGTGCATCATCCAGTTTCACCGCGCCTGGCCATGAATCACAATTTACCTTCAAGGCACTCAATGAAGGTATCTACGTCTATCACTGCGCAACGGCACCTGTTGGCATGCATGTTGCCAACGGGATGTACGGCCTGATCCTGGTTGAACCGCCACAAGGCTTGTCGCCTGTGGACCATGAATACTATGTCATGCAAGGTGACTTCTACACCACAGGAAAATACCGTGAAAAAGGTTACCAGCCCTTTGACATGGAAAAAGCCATCGATGAAAAACCGACCTATGTCTTGTTCAACGGTGCAGAAGGTTCCATGACGGGTGACAAGGCATTGACTGCCAAGACAGATGAAAAAATTCGCCTGTTCGTCGGTAATGGTGGCCCCAACCTGGTGTCGAGCTTCCACGTGATTGGTGCCATCTTCGATAAAGTACGTTTTGAGGGCGGCAGCAATTTCCAGAAAAATGTGCAAACTACACTCATCCCGGCTGGCGGTGCCGCTGTTGTCGAATACCAGACTAAAGTACCTGGCAGCTATGTACTGGTCGATCATTCGATTTTCCGCGCCTTCAATAAGGGCGCGCTGGCCATCATGAAAGTGGATGGTCCTGCCAAGAAAGACATCTATTCAGGCAAAGAACTGGACTCAGTCTATCTGGGCGACCGCGCACAAGCCGATCTGGCAGCAGTTAGTACAGCAACAAAAGCCGCTGAAAGTGGCACGCTGACAGTACAGGACCAGGTTAATGCTGGCGGGCAATTGTTTGCAGGTACTTGCTCAGTCTGCCACCAGGCAAATGGTGCAGGTCTGCCTGGTGTCTTCCCTCCGCTGGCTCAGTCAGATTATTTGAATAGCGATCCACAAAGGTCCATCGGTGTGCTGTTACGCGGACTGACTGGCAAGGTCACAGTCAATGGGAAAGAGTTTGATTCTGTCATGCCAGCCATGAATCAATTGAATGACGATGAAGTCGCCAATATCCTGACTTATGCCTTGAATAGCTGGGGTAATAAAGGTGGCCGCATACTAGCCAGTGATGTCAAGGCGGAACGCGCCAAGGCTGTATCGGTGAAAGCTGCAGCACATTAATCACATCATCGATACAATCAATCGGATAGCGATAAATTTATGGCGAATTGGAGCAGCTGCAATAGCAAATCAACTTTCGGACAGGTTTTGTTGAGTACAGTTTTTTTGCTCTTCTCAGCTGTCACCAATGCAGCTGATTCTACTATCGATTCTGTCACTGATTCTGCCACCAATTATGTCGCTATTCCCGGCAATCAGTTCGCCAGCGTATTGTCAGGGCCAGACCTTAAAGACAAGGCAAAGGTCAAACCCTTTTCTATGCGCATCAGTCCGGTGACGAATGGCGAATACCAGCAATTTCTGCAAACACATCCAGAATGGCAAAGAGATAGAGTTCCGTCTATTTTTGCTGATGCCAGTTACTTGCATACATGGGCGTCACCAAGTGAAACCGGTGATGCACAAAAATTGACGCGGGCAGTCACCAGTGTCAGCTGGCATGCAGCCCAGGCCTATTGCGAAACTGAAAATGCGCGATTACCTGCATGGTATGAATGGGAGCTGGTCGCTGCAGCAGATGGACAACATGCCGATGCCCGCAGCGACCCGGCCTGGTTGGCACGCATACTTTCCTGGTATTCAGCATCGTCGGATCAGTCGTCAACCAACATCAGTCACGCACCCAATTATTATGGCATCAAAGATATGCATGGCGTGATATGGGAATGGGTCAGCGACTTCAATGCCTTGCTGATCAGTGCTGACAGCCGTACTCAGGGTGATCCGGACAAGTTGCAATTCTGTGGCGCCGGAGCTATCAGTCTGCAAAACAAAGAAAACTATGCGATCTTGATGCGGGTAGCCCTGCTGTCATCGTTGACGGGTGCAAGCACTACCGACAATCTGGGATTTCGCTGCGCTCGTGATCTCAATGGAGAAAGAAAATGAAATCAGTATTGAACGCATGCAAGGTAATTGCTGTCACCCTCTTCCTGTCTACGCTAGCTAGCTATGCAGGTGCTGTCGAGCCAGCAAGAACCACAAAGCAAGTACAAACTTTTCCGGGTGATTCGGTTTACCAATTAGCGATTACACTAGAAAATCAACAAGCCAACAAGTTCAAGCTGGCGAACCAGGCTGGACATATTGTGATCGTCAGCATGTTCTATAACTCATGTGAATATGTTTGCCCTATGCTGATAGACACCATAAGGATGCTGGAGAAAAAACTGGATGAGCAAGAAAAATCCCATTTATCCATCCTGCTGGTGACACTCGACCCAGCCAGGGACGATGTCGCCACTTTACAATCAATCGCCAAAGCCAGGGAATTGGACAAGCTGCACTGGATGCTGGCCCGCACTAACGAAAAATCAGTACGGCAATTAGCTGCAGTATTAAATATTCAGTACAGGCAAATGGAGAGCGGCGAATTTAACCACACCAGCGCTCTGATTTTATTAGATAAAAATGGTCGCATTCTCGCCCGTAGTGGCACGCTGGGTACAGTTGATGATGAATTTTTGCAGAAAATAAAATCATCACTCAAAACCCTTGATACGGACTCCAAACACTAAATCTTCATCCATAAAAAAACGGCCCTGTCAAAGGGCCGTTTTTTACACTGCAAAGCCTATCTTACTTACTAGCCAAAGTGTCAGGCTTGCTCCAACCACCACCTACAGCCTTGTAAATATTGACCACAGACGACAATTGCGCACGCTTGCTGTCGATCAGGCTGGCTTGCGCCTGGAACAAATCGCGTTGCGCATTCAAGACTTCCAGGTAGCTGCTATAGCCGTTCTTGTAGCGCAAATCTGCCAGACGCAATGAATCTTTCAAGGCAGTGACCCTGCGCTCGGAAGCTGCATTGACTTGCTCATTGGCAGCAGTATTGTTCAGCGCATCATGCACATCACGGAAAGCACCCTGCACTGCCTGCACATATTGCGCCAGCGCCTGGTTCTTGCGGGCTTCAGCGCCTTGCACTACCGCAGCAATTGCACCGGCACGAAATACCGGTTGCGCCAGGCTGCTGCCCAGGTTCCATAACAGCGAAGCAGGATTTAGCAAATCCTGAAACACGCGGGATTCATAGCCAGCAGTCGTCGTCAATTTAACGCTAGGGAAATATTGCGACTTGGCCTGGCCGATGTCTGCATTGGCAGCCACCAGCGCCTGCTCTGCCGACAAGATATCCGGACGACGGTTCAGCAAATCAGATGGCAGGTCTGCTGGCATGATCAGTTGCTGATGCAGGCTGCCGATCTCATTACCACGCGCAATCACAGGTTGTGCGATAGCGCTGGCAGAACGGCCCAGCAAGACTGCCAGTGTCGATTCTATATTCGACAAAGATTGTTTAGCCTGAGCAAAACTGATTTCTGCTGCAGCAGCTTCAGATTCAGCCACATGCAAATCAAGTTCACTGGTCGCACCCGCTGTAAAGCGGCGCTGTTGCAAACGCAGGTTTTCCTGGCGGGTTTTCAGGGTCGAATCGGCCAGGGCCAGTTGTGCATCCGCCGCACGCATAGCGAAATAGCTTTGTGCAACATTCGCATACAGGCTGCTTTGCACCAGGCCACGACTGGCCTCTTGCGCTAGCAAACGGGCACGGGCTGCTTCATCCGCACGCGCCAGCTTGCCCCAGAAATCAACCTCATAAGATGCAGTCAAACTCAGTTGAAAGTCTTTGCCATACGGGCTGACACCAGTACCCAGCTTGCCAGCGTTTTCGCTGGTGCGGGTACGGGTAGCCCCCAGATTGGCATCCACACTGGGATAGCGATTTGAATTGGCACCAACCGCAACGGCACGTGCTTCTTCAATACGGGCAGCAGCGAGGATCAGATCCTGATTATTTCTTGCGGCTTCATCCAGCAGGCTATCTAATACCGGGTCCTGAAAACTTTTCCACCAGGCTGCATAGTCCACTGCCACCTGTTTATTTTGCGTCGCCACTACACCCAGGCTAGCCGGTGTTTCCAGCGCCGGGCGCTGGTAATCCGGTCCTACTGAGGCACAGCCTGCCAGCACCATGCTGGCGACCAGCGTTGTTAATATGAATTTTGTACCAGACATCATTATTCCTTCACATCTGCTTGAGGTGCATTGTGCAAAATATGGACAGGGTGCTCAAAATCCTGCGCAGTGGTTTTCAAGCGTCTGTCATTGATCAGCTTGAAGAACAGAGGCACGAAGAAGATCGCCAGGAAAGTCGCTGCCAACATACCACCCAATACACCAGTGCCCAATGATTGACGCGCTGCGGCACCTGCGCCGTGCGAGAAAGCCAGTGGTACCACACCCAAAATAAACGCCAGCGACGTCATCAGAATCGGGCGAAAGCGCAAACGTGCCGCTTCCAGCGCCGCAGCCACCGGTGCATAACCTTCATGCACTTTCATGACCGCGAATTCCACAATCAAAATCGCATTCTTCGCCGACAGGCCTAATAGCGTCACCAGACCGATCTGGAAGTACACGTCATTATTGAAGTGACGTAGATACACTGCCAGCAAAGCACCGAAGATACCGAATGGCATCGCCAGCAAGACCGAGAATGGCAGAGACCATTTTTCATACTGTGCTGCAAGGATCAGGAAAATCATCAGGACACCAGCACCCAGTGCCAGGCCAGCGGCATTACTGCTGCGTTTTTCCTGGAAGGATGCGCCACCCCAGTCGTACACGACATCAGCGGGCAAGACGTTTTTCGCGGCTCTTTCCATCGCAGCAATCGCCTGACCAGAACTGAAACCTGGCTTGGCATCACCCAGCAATTTGATCGCAGGCAAGGCATTGAAACGTTGCACGGAATCAGGACCAGTAATGAACTTGATGGTCGTGAATGCACGCACAGGTATCATCTGCCCGGTGTTGGAGCGTACATACATGCTGCCTATGTCATCTGGCTTGGCGCGATACTGACCTTCTGCCTGCAACTGCACGGTATAAATACGGCCGTTCTTGTTGAAGTCATTGACGTAGTAACTACCCATGGTCGCCGCCAGGGTGTTATATACATCCGACAAGGCCACACCCATGGAGCGCGCTTTTTCATTGTCCACGTCAACAAACAATTGTGGTGAATTCGCTTGCCACAAGGTTTTCACACCAGCCAGTTCAGGTTGCTTGTTGGCTTCAGCAATCAGCAAAGGCAAGATCTGAGCCAAACGCTTGACGCCACCTTCACCGGCATTTTGCAGATAGAACTCAAAACCACCCGTCTGGCCCAGGCCCTGAATCGCAGGCGGGGCAAAAAACAGCGGCAAACCTTCTTTGATACGGCCGGTTTTCATATAGCTTTCACCCACCAGTTGTTGCGCAGACTGGTGACGCTCTTCCCAAGGTTTAAGAGGGAAGAACATAGTTGCAGCAGACGATTTCAAACCGCCACCGCCGAGGAAATCAAGACCAACCAGGGCAAAAGTCGTGTCGATATTCTTGTTGGTTTTCATGATGGATTCAACATCACGCACCATTGCATCTGTGCGGTCGAGCGAAGCACCATCAGGCATGATGGCAGCACCGATGAAATAGCCCTGATCTTCATCCGGCACCAGACCACCAGGAACGTTTTTCCACAACAGGCCAGTCAGGGCAACCATGCCCAGCACCAGTGCAATACCCAATACAGCACGCTTCATGAAGAAGGTAACGCCATCGGTATAACGCTTGGTCAGACGCAGGAAAGCTGCATTAAACCAGGTGAAGAAACGGTTATGATTTTCTGAACCTGGCTTGAGCAAGATCGCGCACAATGCCGGTGTCAATGTCAAAGCAACGATACCGGACAATACTACAGCGATGGAAATCGTTACCGAGAACTGACGATACAACTCACCCGCCAGACCACCGAGGAAAGCGATAGGGCCGAAAGCTGCGACCAACACCAGTACAATCGCGATAACCGGGCCCGTCACTTCGTGCATGGCTTCAATCGCTGCATCTTTTGGTGACATACCTTCTTCATTGATCAGGCGTTCGACGTTTTCCAGTACCACAATCGCATCATCAACCACAATACCAATAGCCAGCACCATACCAAACAGTGTCAATGTGTTGATGCTGTAGCCCAGCAAATGCAGACCAGCCATGGTGCCAATCAGTGATACCGGCACCGCCAGTGTAGGGATGATGGTTGCGCGCCAGCTTTGCAAGAACAGATATACCACGATGAATACCAGCACCATCGCTTCACCCAGGGTTTTCAACACTTCAGCGATGGATTCCGTCACGAAAGGTGTAGTGTCATACGGCGTGGCATATTCCATACCTTGAGGGAATTTGGCCTTCAGGTCTTTCAGCGTTTGCTCTACGGCCTTACGGGTTTCCAGCGCATTCGCGCCAGTCTGCAAGAACACACCAATATTGGCCGATGGATGGCCATTAACGCGGCCATACAAGTTGTAATCCTTGGAACCCAACTCTACTCTCGCAACATCACTGACACGAATGGCAGAACCACCTTTGGCTGACTTGACAATGATATTGGCAAATTCAGACGGTTCCAGTAAACGGCCCTTGGCCGTGACTGTCATCGTCAATTCTTCTGTATTATTCGGTGGTGCACCAACCTTACCGGCTGCATACTGCGCATTTTGCTCGGTAATCGCGCTTGAGATATCACCCACCGTGACGCCCAATTGTGCCATGCGGTCTGGGCGCATCCAGATACGCATCGCATAGTCCTTGGCACCAAAAATCTGCACATTGGTAGTACCTGGCACGCGCTTCAATGCATCCAGCACATTCTGGGTCGTATAGTTGGACAGAAACAAAGCATCATAGCGATTGTCTGGCGAGTACAGCGCAGCTACCACCAGGAAGTTGGATGAGCTCTTCGACACCGTCACACCCTGACGACGTACTTCTTGCGGCAACTTGGCATCAGCCTGGCGAACCCGGTTATTGACGTTAACTGCGGCAATATCCAGGTCAGTGCCGACTTCAAACGTTACGCTGATGGAAACACGACCATCGGCAGATGAGACCGAATCCATATACAGCATATGTTCAACACCATTGATTTGTTCTTCAATAGGTGCCGCTACAGTACGCTCTATCACCTCGGCAGAAGCACCGGGATAAAAAGCAGTTACGTTCACCACCGGCGGAGAAATCTCCGGGTAGCGCGAAATCGGCAGGACGCGCAAGGCGGCCAGACCGGCCAGCACGATGATCAGCGATAAAACAGTCGCGAAGATCGGCCGGTTAATAAAAAATTTTGAGAACATGAATTATTCCTTATAGCCTTAGCTTGTTATGCAGCGGATTTTCAGCTTGATACTTTGGCTTAATTTAGGGGCTTAATGTTTTGCCTCGGCGCTGGCGGCTGCCGGGGCTGAAGAAGATGCACTAGCAGCAGCCGGTTTGCCTTCAGCAGCAGGAGCACTTGGCGGCGCACCCGCTGGCGCAGCTTGCGTTGCAGCCTTGGCCGTGATCGCGATTGGCGTCACTGTCATGCCTGGGTCATGCGCCTTGATGAAACCATCCACCAATACGCGGTCACCGCCTTGCAAACCCTTGGTCACTATCCATTCACCATGCGACCAGCCATCCAGTTCAACCGGCTTTGGCACCAGCTTATTGTCCGGTGAAACCGTAAACACGATCTTGCCCATAGGGCTATCAATGACCGCACGTTGTGGTATCGCAATGGCAGCGCTACGGGTAGCACCGCTGAGTATCACGCGCACGAACTGGCCTGGACGCAAAGTACCTTCAGGATTAGGCACCTGGGCACGCGCATCAAAACCACCAGTAGCAGGGTTCACTTTTTCACTGACAAAATTCATCTTGCCTGTAAGTGGAGACATGCTGCCGTCAGCCAGTTTCAACTGCACATCAAAAGCCAGGCTGCCGTTATTGGTTTTCTTGCCGGGCAAGGCAATCTTACCAGCGCCTACATCCTTGCTTAGCTTCAGATAATCCGCTTCCGGTACGCTGAAGTTGACATACACAGGATCAGTTTGCACGATGGTAGTCAACAAACTGTCCGCCGCAGTCACCAGGCTGCCGTTGGATTTGGCAGCAACACCGGTCACACCGTCAATAGGTGCCACGACGCGGGTATAACCCAGATTGAGCTTGGCTTCATTAACCTGTGCCTGCACTTGCTTGAGGCTGGCTTCCGCTGTTTCCAGTGCAGACTTGGCATCGTCAAACTCTTTCTGGCTAATGGCTTTTTCTGCCGCCAGTGGTGCCAGGCGAGCAAATTCACGCTTGGACTGGTTCAGCTTGGCCTCTGCCACACCTGCGGCAGCCTCTGCAGATGCCAGTTGCGTGCGATACGCGCCCTGATCAATCTGAAACAAGACAGTACCTGCTTTGACACGTGAACCTTCTTCATACACACGGTTTTCCAAAATACCGGCCACACGGGCACGCACTTCAGTTTCGCGTGAACCTGCGGTTTGTGCCGCATATTCAAAATCCAGGCCCAGGTTGCGGGTCTGCACAGTCACTACATTGACTTCTGGCGGTGGCATTTTGCCTGGGCCGGCAGCATTTGCTGCACCTTTGTCACCGCAAGCAGCCAATACCAGCAATGGCACGCTAATGGCAGCAATACGCAAAGCAGGCAATGCCTGAGTCACATGACTAGTAATCGAAGATAGCTTTAATACATTTATTATTGGTTTTGCAGGGGAGCGCATAGGAGATTCTTTCTTCTAAAAGGAAAGGCGGTGTGCTATTATATACATTCACGAATGTTTGTAAATAAAGTTTTTTAAACAGCCCTACGGTGTTTCAGGGATTTGGGTGAAGCTGGATTAGCTCTGACCTATGAAAAACCAGCTCAACTGGCTGCAATTTTTCTGAAGTCGTTTTTCTTATTTAGCTGACTCTTTCATGAGTCGTTTTCAAATTAACAAAATTTGGAATCTATCATCAGTGATACATGTGCAAATACAATGCTGCATCTTTACTGATATTACTTTTTACTTATTTATAACGCGGTATGGTTAAAGCCTCATGACAAGCTGGTAGAGCGAGTTGACATGGAATAAATGCTTAAGTAAGAAAACAAGTATAAAGCAGACAAAAAATTTCTGCTTTGCAGCATCAAATTTGATCTTAAACAGGTCATATTTAAAAAAATGTTCCAGTATCAATCAGTAACAATGCAGGTCTGGCAAATATGAAACGGGTACACATATACCCTGCTCATCAAGGCAAAAACGAGAAGTTGAGAAGCCCCGGCAATCTCATTTTGCAGTAACACATACATGACGAAGAGACAGCAGAAAAATTGTACGTAGCGATTAAAAAATTTGCAACGTGCGCAAAGGAAATAGAATGGTCAGAAAGACGAAAGAAGAAGCGCAGGAAACCTATAATACGCTGCTCGATGCAGCAGAAAAAGTCTTCGCTGAAAAAGGTGTCACCAGTACCACACTCAATGATGTTGCCACTGCAGCAGGCATGACGCGCGGCGCAATTTACTGGCACTTCAAGGATAAAAATGCCCTTTTTCAAGCCATGTGTGACCGCGCCTTCTTGCCCATGGAAGCCCTGCTCAATGAAATTGTTTCCACACCGCACAAAGATCCGCTGGCAGGCATCAAACAATTAAACGTCCACTTCCTTAATCTGGTCACTGGCAATGAACGCCAGCAAAAAGTTTTTGACATCATTTTTCATCGCTGCGAAAAAAACAGTGACCTGATCTTCTTCAGCGCCGAAAGCGAAAAACGGGTTGAATGTCTGGCCAAGGTACAAATCATGATCCAGCAAGCGGTTGACCAGGGGCAGTTACATCCCGACACCGACACCTGGATCGCCATGCAAGCCATCCACGCCTATGTCATAGGTATAGTCCATGAATGGCTGGAAGACTCTTCCGCCTATTGCCTGATGCTCCATGCTGAAGACATGATAGACATGTTTCTGGCAGGCCTGGTCGCCCGCCCCCCATTAAAGAAATCAAAACCAGCAGAAAAGGAATCCACTCTTCATCTGGTCGTAGATAATTGAAACTAAGCTAAAACCGGGCTAGACCGGCAATTTCCAGTCGAAACGCACTGCCATCATGCGCAGTACGAAGCATATGCCTACCCCAAAACCCAGGGCGACACCTTCATTGATCTGCAGCCAGTTCAGCAGCAAATAAGCCCAGCACCCAGCAAAGGCGCAAGTCGCATACAAATGACTGCGCCTGAACACCAGCGGTATTTCATTACAGATAATATCGCGCAAGACACCGCCAAAAATACCAGTGATGACACCCATCATGACGCAGACAAACATAGGCATCTGTGCCTCTTGCGCTAGCGACGCCCCGGTCACACTGAACAAACCCAGGCCCAGCGCATCGGCCAGCACAATCGCATTTTCAGTCACAGCATTACGCAAATGCCGTAAAAACGGGATGGCAATGATGGACATGGCAAAGATGAGGATAGGGTATTCCTGATTCTCTACCCAAAACAGTGGCCGCCGGTCCAACAAGAGATCACGCAGCGTGCCGCCACCAAATGCAGTAATAAAGGCCACCGTAAACACCCCCACCACATCCATACGCTTGCGCCGCGCCTCAATAAACCCCGAACTGGCAAAGGCCAGTATCCCGGCGACTTCAATGGTATGCAACATCGAACTCATACCCAAATAGCTCGTCGTCATGTTTCTCCTTCAGGATTTGGTGCAAAAATGGGGATTTTAGCAAGTTGGACGTGATTTTGGGTCTGGAGTTTGTGTGTGTGAAATTCAAAACCTCTCACCACAGCGACGTGGAGGGAGGAGTCATCTTGTGCAAAAGATCATCGTTCCGTAATCAAGCAACATGTTGCTTGAAATCCTTACCACACCACAGAGGCGTCACAGAGAAAGGCGAAAAAAGGGTAAAAGGGAGACAGAAAACTAGAAGACCTTGCAAAGAAAACACCCTTAAATTCGTCGTTCCTGCGCAGGCAGGAACCTAGCGGCGTTCTTAGTAAACTAGAATAAGTCGCGACAAAATGGACAGAAAACATACCCAATAAACAACATCACCCCACTCAAGCTCACCTTACCCACCTCAAATTTATCTGCAATAAGCCCTCATCCCCCACAACATCACACCGCAAAACCCTCAATTTTCATTGTATAATCATCGGCTTGGCATTTTGGGCGTCCAAAATCCAGACAATTATTTAACCTTTGGCAAGTGATAATGCAATCGGGTCAAGAAGCAAGACGACCGACGAAGTGCTTATTGGCTACCCACACTATTTTCGAGGCAAGCATGAGAGATGGCATCCACCCAAATTATCGCGAAGTTCTGTTCCACGACGTTTCTTGCGATTTCAAATTCATCACACGTTCAACTATCAACACTCGCGACAAAGGTGAGTTTGAAGGTAAAGAATATCCACTGGTAAAGATCGAGGTTTCTGCAGAATCTCATCCTTTCTACACTGGCAAACACAAAATCGTGGATACAGCCGGTCGCGTTGAAAAATTCCGCCAGAAGTTCGGCAAAGTCGGTTCCAAGACTTCTGTTGCCAACTAATTGGCCAGGGAAGCACAGCCAAGTTTCATGTATTAGCAGGGCAATCCTTGCTAATACAAAATTGCGGAGTACGCAAGACCGTCTGTGGTTCCCAAGAATTTTTAGTAAAAAAGGCAGCTCAGGCTGCCTTTTTTACTAGAGCTTTACCCTACAATAAGCATCCTTTCCCTCCACCACCCAGATATGAAGCCAGTCCGACTTCCTGCTGCCGCAACAGTTGCGCTACCGCGCTGGGGAATCATCGCCCTCTGTCTCCTGTATATCCTGCCCGGCCTGATAGGCCGTGACCCGTGGAAAGGTGATGACGCCGCCGGTTTTGGCATCATGTGGACAATGGCGCATGGCACGCTGGCAGACTGGCTGTGGCCGCACATCGTCGGCCTGCCCATGCCAGAAGAAGGCCCGCTGGCTTTCTGGTTAGGTGCCATCTGCATTAAATTATTTGGCTGGCTGGTGGGCGAGCCCATGGCTGCCCGCCTGAGCACAGGCGTCTCTTTCCTGCTCGGTTCCCTCTCGGTCTGGTATGCCACTTATCTGCTGGGCCGCAGACCAGAAGCACAACCCTTGAAGCTGGCCTTTGGTGGCCAGCCAGAAGCACGCGACTTTGGCCGCACCCTGGCCGACGGTGCCTTGCTGATTTATCTTGGTTGCCTGGGCCTGCTACTACGCAGCCACGAAACCAGTGCCGAAGCCCTGCAAATATCCCTGATCGCCTGCACCCTGTACTTATGTGTGCGACTGCTGGATGAACCAAGCAGACTTACCGCCGCCAAAATCGGCGGCATACTCGGCTTGCTGGTCCTGACCCGTGGCTGGGTATTACCGACTGGCTTATGGATCAGCCTGCTGGCTGTCTGTGCATATCGCCAGCAACGCGAACCCCTTAAATATCTGATCAACACCGCCTTGCCGCTGGCTATCATCGTTGCGGGTATCTGGCTGCTCACCATCAGCCTGGCTCATCCCTATGACGGCTCGCCTTACCAGGCATGGATGCAGTGGAATTATCGCCAGTTCGACTTCCCCAAATTCGACAGCATCAGCTACCTGTTCCGCTATGGCATATGGTTTAGCTGGCCCGCCTGGCCGTTTGCTGCCTGGGCCATCTTTGCATGGCGCAAGCAAGAAAAAGCCATGCACATCTCCCTGCCTGTCAGTTTTTTGATTTGCTTTGGAGTGCTTGCCATCCTCAATCACCAGTCAGAAGAAGCGATACTCTTGCCGATACTGCCGCCGCTGGCGATACTTGCCGCCTTTGGCTTGCCGACCATGAAACGCAGCGCCATCAATGCCGTTGACTGGTTCTCTGTCATAGTCTTCACCGCTGTAGCTGCCTTTATCTGGCTCTACTGGCTGGCTGACCAGACAGGCTGGCCACCCGGCATGGCAAAAAGAGCTGGCAATCTGGTGCCGGGCTACCAGTCCAGCTTCAATATCTTTGTCTTTATCATCGCTCTGGCTGCGACAGTAGCCTGGTTCCGCCTGGTGTACTGGCGCATCTCCAGGCAGCCAGCCGTCTTGTGGCGCGCCGTAGTCCTATCCAGTGGCGGCGTCATTTTGTGCTGGCTATTAGTGCAAAGCCTGGGCTTGCCCTGGCTAGACCAAAAAGTCAGCTACGCGCCACTCTCCAAAGAACTTGCGCAAAAAGTGCCCCCCAATATGGGCTGCATACAAGCCCACATAGGCCCATCACAACGCGCTTCATTTGCGTATTTTGGCAAACTGCAATTCGCTGGATTCTCTGACCATGACTGCCAACTTTTACTGGTACAAAACAGCAAAAAATCCCTGCATGAAAGCGTACTGCCAGAAGAATACAATCAAGAACACTGGACTGTTCTCTGGTCTGGCCACCGCGCTGCCGACAACGACGAATTGTTTACCCTGTACCAGCGCAAGCAGCAATGAAGACCGAGCACCCCAGCACACTGCGCGGCAACATCAAACGCATCGCCTCACTATCATGGCCCATGATGGTGGGCCAGATGGCCGTGGTGGGCAATGGGGTGATAGACACCGCCATGACTTCTCGCTTCTCGGCGACTGATCTGGCCGCACTCTCCATCGGTATCTCGATTTACGTCAGCATCTTCGTCGGCCTAAACGGCATTTTGCAAGCCATCTCCCCCGTCGTCGGCCAACTGTTTGGCGCACGCAAATTCAAAAAGATAGGCGCAGAAATCAAGCAAGGCGTATGGTTGGGCGGTTTCCTGGCTTGTATAGGCTGCCTGATCTTGCTGTTCCCGAATAGCCTGCTCTCCATCGCACAAGCCTCACCGACCCTGAATGACAAGGCCGCACAATATCTGCAAATACTGGCCATCGCCCTGCCCGCCACGCTGGGCTTCAGGATCTACGGCGCACTTAATAATGCCGTTGGTCGCCCCAAAATGGTCATGGCCATACAGCTCGCCGCGCTGACAATAAAAATCCCGCTCAACACGCTGTTCATCTTTGGTGGTCTTGGCATACCCGCCATGGGCGGCCCTGGCTGCGCTGCCGCCACTGCCGTCAATGCCTGGCTCATGCTCATCACAGGCTGGCTCATGCTCAAGCACGTCAAATATTATGAATTGTTTGCCCTGTTTGGCACCGGCTTCGTCAAACCTAACTGGAAAGCCCTGCGCGGCCTGCTGCACCTCGGCATACCCATGGGCCTGAGCTACCTCATCGAAGTCACCGCATTCGCCTTCATGGCCCTGTTCATCGCCCGCCTGGGTGAAGTGGCAGTATCCGGCCACCAGCTCACCGCCAACTTTGGCACCATCCTGTACATGCTGCCGCTCTCCATTGCCAGCGCCACCGGCACCCTGGTCGCGCAAGCAATAGGCGCAAAACAAATGCAGGCCGCCCGCGTTACCGGCAATGCAGGCATCATCCTGGCTGCCATGCTGGCTGTGCCCATAGGCATCACCATCTGGTTCAGCCGTGACCTGATTTTGCATGCCTACACATCCAACCCCGTCATCATCGCAGCAGCCTTCCCGCTGTTCACCTTTATTTCGGTGTACCAGATTTTTGATGCGATACAAGTCACCACCGCCTTCATCCTGCGCGCCTACAAAATCGCCATCGTCCCCACCATCCTCTACGCCTTCGCGTTATGGGGCTGCGGCCTCGGCGGCGGTGTCATGCTGGGCCTGGACCCCTACAACATCAGCCCCGCCTTTTTGCACGGCGCAGCTGGCTTCTGGATGGCCAACAGCACCAGCCTCGCCATCGTCGCCTTCAGCCTGTGGTACTACCTGCGCATAGTCCAAAAACGCTTCCCCACCCCCGCCATGTGGCGCAGGAACGTGAATTTCGACCAGCCAGGCAGAAACCCATGATGAATAACAAAAATAACAAACCCAGCAAACCCGGCAAAAGCAGCAGGCCGCTTGCAAAATTTTGACGGCTCTGTCATAATTTCGTTCTGCGTTGCCGAGATGGCGGAATAGGTAGACGCACGGGACTCAAAATCCCGCGCCGCAAGGCGTGCCGGTTCGATTCCGGCTCTCGGCACCAATCACTGATTAAGCTCTTGATTATTCAAGGGCTTTTTTGGTTTTTGGCCTTCAATTTTTCCTTTCTCTCTCCTCCTGCTTCTATCGCTTTTTTTGAGCTACGCCAAGCGCATTCCCATAGGCAGTCCGTTGCCAGTCGGGTAAGATACAAATCAAACAAATGCATGCAAGCGAAAACATCTCGTTTGTCTACTATGCACATTTGCAAGCAGAGATTTAGCTGCCTCAGCTCAACGACGCAAAAGAACAAAGAATCTTCCATGACACAGACACCTAATAACCTAGCCGCCGATTTCTGGGCGATTGCCGACCTACTTCGTGGAGATTTTAAGCAAAGCCAGTATGGCCGCATCGTTTTGCCGTTTTGCTTATTGCGCCGATTAGAATGCTCTTTGGAGGCAAGTAAAGAAATCGTACTGGCAGAATGGCAAAAAACAGAAAGCATGAATTTGCATGGCGAAGAGCAACAAAAATTACTGTTGCATGCCTCCGGGGGCTTGAATTTTTTTAACACATCAAAAATGGATTTGTCCAAATTAAGTGAATTTGACATCAAAACCAATCTGGAAAATTATGTCCGGAGTTTTTCGACGGATGTGCGTGAAATTTTTGAGTACTACAATTTTGTTGAATCCATCGGACAGCTTCATGACAACTTGCTCTACAAGATAGTTCAAAAAGTACGCATTATTGACCTGAACCCCAAAGCAATTTCGAACCGCGATATTGGCTTGGTGTTTGAGGAACTAATACGCCGATTTGCCGAAGGATCAAATGAAATCGCAGGAGAACATTTTTCGCCGTCTGACATAGTAAATCTGATTACAGAATTAACTTTCATTGAAAGTCATAAAATCGATGCAAAAGATCATCCTATAGGAACGATATATGATCCTGCCGCAGGTTCAGGATCTTTCTTATTTTCGAGCTTAAATTTATTGTACAAACTAAATCCTCACGTAATATTTAAAAGCTTTGGGCAAGAATTAAATCCAGAGAGTTTTGCAAATTGCAAAGCCTGGTCACTTTTAGTAGGGCAAGAAACAAGCAATGTACGACTAGGGAACACACTGTCGAATGATAGTTTTTTCAAATGTCATTTCGATTATGTTTTATCCAATCCCCCCTTTGGTATGGATTGGAAGAAAATTGAAAGTGAAATTATTAACGAGCATGAAAGTTTAAAGTTTTCTGGTCGTTTTGGACCGGGTCTACCCCGTGTTTCAGATAGCTCACTATTGTTTGTACTACATGCATTAAATAAACTGAAAACCAAGGATGAAGGTGGTGGGAAGGCTTCGATAATCCTCAATAGATCCGCTCTTACGACTGGCTCATCTGGAAGCGGAGAGAGTGAAATTCGCCGCTTCATAATTGACAATGACTTCCTTGAAGCCATTATTGCACTACCTGATGGCATGCTCCTGAATACCTCGATTCAAACATACATATTAGTATTAAATACAAAGAAAAATGAGTCTCGCAAAGAGAAGGTTCAATTAATAGACGCGAGTAATATGGGCATACGCCTGCAAAAAGTAGTTGGAGCAAAATACAATCAACTTGACGCAGAAGCAGTAAAGCAAATCACCGACTTATACGCAAATCAATTCATTTGCGAGAACTCAATACTTATAGATAGAAAATTATTCGGACATCGAGAATATAAATTCAATGTAAGCAAAAGAAATTCTGAATTCGAGAAGGTACCGTTAAATGTAAATGTTGATGTCTATGTTCGGGAAAATCTAGAAGGTATATATAGAGAATATTCTATAGATCAAGATTATCTTGATGCAAAAGACAAAGAACTCGGCAAAGTTGGATACGAGTTTTCATTTGAAAAATTTTTCGTACATCAAGATAACTCCGGAAGGCCATTTCGAGCATTTTTTGAAGAAGTAGATTCAGACTGGACATTTGCTATCTCCAAAACCTGGAGTCATATTATATTTTCATCAGACAATCAAAACATCGAAAAATCAAAATACTATTTTTTCAAACCTAAAAGCGATTTCGACGAAGCCTACCTTAAATATTTTTTTGCCGGAGAAGCTTGGAAGCAATGGATAAAAAAATACGAAAAATCAAGTCAACCAAGACCCACCAGTAAATATGATTTGATTCGGAAAAAAATATCATTTCCAGATTTTGAAAATCAAAAAAAAATGTCGAACTTTCTCGATTCTCTACACAGCTGGAAAAAGCGCCTTGATACAATGGAATCAGATTTATGGATTGACCAAAACAAAAATTTTCAACAGGAAGAACTTCGACTACCAACCGAAAAAGATGGTGTCTCACGACTGCTAGAATTCGTACCATTTCCCTTATCAAACATTCTTCATCATTACCGGAGCATTGAAGAAAACCGATTTAAGGATCGATATGAGTTAATACTTAAATTGGTCGAAAGTCTATCAATACTTATTGTATCTGCTCTTGTCGAGTGCATTACGCCAGATATTGATGAACCCACAAGCAATAAAATGCTGTCCCAACAAAAGAGCTATCTGACAAATGCCACATTTGGAACGTGGGTCAATATGATTGAAAAAATTAAAAGAATTTACTTCGAGAATAAAGTTTCGCCCAATTTTTTATTAGTAAATAATTTTTTTGACGATGAACTGATAGATATCCTGAAAAAAACTTTATTAATAAGAAACAAAACTTCAGGACATGGCGCCTATCCGACAAAGGCTACGGCTCGCACAACTTTCAAAGAAGTAGAAAGCAATCTAAATCAACTCTTAGTTCATTTCACTAGTGTCCCAACGTTTCTCATAGTAGAGACATCTGTTTTGGTTGATTTCCGTCATTGAGTTTTCCCGATGACGGCGTAAGTAGTTGATTTATTGGCGTTGTTTCAAACATGGTGAGACTCAGGATTT